>NC_016630.1:0-643670 GCF_000163895.2 Filifactor alocis ATCC 35896 | reverse complement strand
GTACGATTATTGTTTTTGGAATTATTTTTTCTTTATTAGCACCTATTTTTATTAATCTCAGTTTGTCCATCACAACAAAGATAGAAAAAGAATTTTCTCAATTCAAAACTGTAGATATTCTAACCAGTTCATTAGGCGGAATTATCGGGTTGATTATTGCATATTTTATCGGCACTATTGTCCAAAAAATTCCCGTGGTAGGGGTTCCGATTTCAGCATTTTTCTACATCTTCATGTTGTATTTAGGGATAAAAATTTCTTTGAAGAGAAAAGAAGATATCTTATCTCTGTTTGTACCATCTAATTGGTCTACGACAAAAAATAAGGATCAAAGTATGATTGCTGAAACAGTTAGACCCAAAATTTTGGATACAAGTGTCATTATCGATGGAAGAATAGCAGATATTGCCAAGACGGGATTTATCGAAGGGAAATTAATTGTTCCAAGCTTTGTTTTGGAGGAATTGAGACATATTGCGGATTCCTCGGATGATTTAAAAAGAACAAAAGGAAGAAGAGGCTTGGATATTCTTAATTCTATGCAAGCAGAGTTGAAATTGCAGTTTGAAATTACAGAAAAAGATTTTGACACAGTAAAAGAAGTGGATATGAAACTATTGAAACTTGCTGAAGAATTGGGTGGAATTGTATTAACAAATGATTTTAATTTGAATAAAGTAGCAAAATTTCAGGGAGTAAAAGTTTTAAATATCAATGAATTATCCAATGCAGTAAAGCCGATTTTTTTGCCGGGCGAAGTCTTGGATGTTACTGTTATCAAAGAAGGAAAAGAAATGAATCAAGGTGTTGCTTATTTGGAAGATGGAACGATGATTGTTGTAGAAGGTGCAAAAAAAATGGTTGGAATGCAAAAGACAGTGATTGTGACATCGGTTCTTCAAACAGCAGCCGGAAGAATGATTTTTGCAAAACCGATGGAGAAATAGAATTAGAGGAGTTAGTATGAAAAACAGGATTCAAGATGCAATATTTTTGGGGATTGATTTTCAAGAGAGATTGATGCAGGCGGTTTATGAATCAGAGAAAATAATTAAGAATGAAATGATTTTGCGTGAATTGGCAAAATATTATGATGTTCCCATAATGTTTACAGAGCAATATCCAAAAGGTTTGGGTTCTACTGTAGAAGTGCTGAGACAATATCAAACGGAAGAAAATACTTTTTCGAAAGTAGTTTTTTCAGCTTATTCTGACATTCAAGAGAGAGTGGAGGAACTTCATCGAAGAACAATTATTTTATCAGGTTCAGAAACCCATATTTGTGTTTATCAAACTGTGAAAGATTTGTTGAAACATGGATATTCTGTAATGATTGTATCAGATGCGGTGTCTTCTCGAACATTGGAGAATAAAGAGATTGCCCTACAGCAAATGGAAAAGTTAGGTGCAACTATTGTAAGTACAGAAATGTTGGTGTTTGAATTTTTAGAAACGGCGACGTCACCTTATTTCAAACACTTTTCTAAATTAATAAAGTGATAGAAAGTAAGAGAGTTTTCTTTGAGTATCCAGGAAAACTCTTTTTTGTATCTATCTTCATTTGTCTGAAAAAGGGAGGTTTGTTGAAGGAAGAATTTTTTGTCCGAAAATTTTAGTTTATAAAATATTGTCTTTTTGCAGGTCGGATAATAGAGTGAATAAAGATTGAAAAAACTAATGTTAAAAATCGGTAAAATAATAGGTATAGACATTTTATTTATGATATAATAATGTGCTGGAAATAGAATTTACAGTAAATAGAATCAGGAGTTGTTATGATAGAAAATTTGAAGGGAAAAGATTTCAAAAAAGAACTTGTTTTAAAAGGAATTTTGATTTCGTTTGCCATATTATTTTACTTTTTTATAAAAAATATACCTTTTGCACTTGAAAAAATTAGACTTTTTTTGAATACAATGAATCCTTTTATTTATGGAATGGTGATTGCATACTTGATGTTTCGGCCCGTATGTTTTATTGAGCGACAGTTGTTTCGATTGTTTAAGAGGAATGAAAAGTATCGTCAACTTTGTCGGAATTTATCTATTTTTTTTGTATTTTTGATGACTTTCGGATTTTTGATTTTTATTGGGAATGTATTTATTCCACAGTTAGTGGAAAGTCTGACTGTTTTGACTGAAAAAATACCGGAGTATATTAAGCAATTTGAAACTTTTTGGAAAAATGTTGTTCAAAATCAAAAAATTTTACATCAACTGAAGTCTTTTGGTTTTACTAACATCTCTCAGTATAAGGTTGATTTTTGGGAAAATCTGAATCAGAAAACAATTAAATTTTTCCAATTTTTGATTCCAAGTGTTATTTCTATTTCGGGAAGTTTCACCGGGAAAATAGTAAATATTCTTATGGGAATTATTGTATCCATCTACTTGTTGAGCGGAAAAGAAGTTTTTGAAGCGCAGAGCAAAAAAGTATTGTACGGAATCTTTCCAAACAAAGTGGTGAATAACATACTACAAATTATTGCCTTGACAAATGAAACTTTTCAAAATTATATTGGTGGTCAGATTACGGATGCGGTTGTACTGGGAATTATCACTTTTATTTGTATGTTGATACTTCGGTTGCCTATGGCGTTTATGATTAGTTTTTTGGTGATGGTTTGTAATGTAATACCGATGATTGGATCTATTTTGAGTGGAATCATAGGTATTTTTCTGATTCTTGTCATCAGTCCGTCTCAAGCAATTGTTTTTGCAATTTTAATTCTTGTGTTGCAACAGGTTGATGGAAATATTCTTTTGCCGAGGATTGTCGGTGATTCGACGGGATTGTCGGGATTTTGGGTATTTCTTGCCATCTTTTTGGGCGGAGTCATCGGAGGTTTGCCGGCTATGGTTGTTTCGGTTCCTGTTATGGCAGTAGTGTATACTTTGGTAAAAGAACAAGTGGAACAACGATTGAGAAGTAAGCAAATGCCTGTCGTAACGGAGGAATATTTTATTAAGGGAGAATAGCATCATGTTGCATATAGAGAAGATAAATGTAAAATCATAAAATGATAAGGAGTCAAGTATGAGTTTGTTGACAGTAAAAAATGTAAGTCATGGATTTGGTGGAAGATCTATTTTGGAGGATGTATCTTTTCGATTGTTGAAAGGTGAACATGTTGCCTTGATTGGAGCGAACGGAGAGGGCAAATCTACTTTTATGAACATTATTACAGGACATTTGATGCCGGATGAGGGCACGGTAGACTGGTCAAATCGCGTTGAGGTTGGTTATTTAGATCAACATAGCGTGTTGGAATATGGAACAACCATTCGAGAAAATTTGAGATTGGCTTTTTCACATATGTATGAGTTGGAAGAAGAGTTGAATGTAATTTATGATAAGATGGGTTCAGCTAATGAAGAAGAATTAAATCGATTGATGGATGAGTCTGCGGAGATTCAGACCATTTTAGAAGATAGCGGATTCTATGTTTTGGATGCTAAAATCGAAGAGGTAGCAGGTGGATTGGGATTAAGAGATATCGGTTTGGATAAGATGGTTAACGATTTGAGCGGAGGTCAGCGTTCCAAGGTATTGTTGACTAAATTATTATTGCAAAATCCGACTATTTTGTTGTTGGATGAGCCGACCAACTATTTGGATTTTGAACATATCGAGTGGTTAAAGAGATTTTTGAGTGAATACGAAAATGCTTTTATTTTGATTTCTCACGACATCCCGTTTATCAATGCAGTAACAAATATTATTTATCATGTGGAAAATGGATATTTAAGTCGTTATGTAGGAAATTACGATGAGTTTCAAAGATTGTACGAGTTGAAGAAATTGCAACATGAAAAAGCCTACGAAAAGCAGCAGAAAGAGGTTGAGAGATTAGAGGACTTTATTGCCAGAAATAAAGCGAGGATTTCCACTACCGGTCGTGCCAAAAGTAGGATGAAACAATTAGATCGTATGGATATGATAGAAAAACCGAAAGAGAAGATAAAGCCTACTTTTTCGTTCAGAGAGTCAAGAACACCGTCAAAAGTGGTAATTGAAGCGAAAGGTTTGGTTCTTGGGTACGATGAACCCTTGACTAAGGCATTTGATCTTGAAATTGAACGTAATAAAAAAATTGCAATTAAGGGTGTTAATGGGATTGGAAAATCTACATTGTTACGCACTTTGCTTGGAAAACAAAAACCTCTGGCAGGCGAAATTCATTTAGGACAACATGTTGAAGTCGGATATTTTGAGCAAGAAGACAATAAGAAGAACACAAATACAGCAGTAGAAGAAGTGTGGAACGCGTTTCCATCTATGACAAATCATGAAATCAGATTGGAGTTGGCACGCTGTGGACTTACCAATGAGCATATAACCTCTCAGATGATGGTGTTGTCAGGCGGAGAGAATGCAAAAGTGCGATTGTGTAAGGTCATGTTGGAAGAAATTAATCTGTTGGTGTTGGACGAACCGACAAATCACTTGGATGTAGAAGCAAAGGATGAGCTTAAGAGGGCATTAAAAGAGTTTAGGGGAACAGTTCTTTTGGTTTCCCATGATCCTGAATTTTATGATGGAGTAGTGGATTCTATTTTGAATGCAGAAGAATGGTCAACAAAAATTCTTTAATCGCATTAAATGAAATTTTTCGTTAAAGAAATGGGTATTAACATAGAAGATAGAGTAAGTGTATATAAAAAATATGGTGGATATTTGATATGAAAATAGGAATCTTAGAAATTACATTATTGTTGTATGAAGTAAATTCTTTGAAAGAAAAGAGAATTATTTTGAAGAGTTTGATTCAAAAGTTAAAAAACAGATATAATATTTCTATTTCTGAGATATCTTACAATGATGTTTGGAAAAATGCAAAGATAGGGATAGCAGCTGTTTCAAACAGTAAATCTCATTTAGATTCCACATTAGACCATATTCTTGATTTTATTGATACAGATGGTAGAATGGAAATGATTGATGTAAAAAGAGAGGTTATATTGTGAACAAAGCAAGAAAAATAGTTTCTGTTCTTCAAGAGTTGTATCCGGAAGCAAAGTGTGAGTTGAATTATCGGACACCATATGAGTTGCTTATCGCAACGATGTTGAGTGCACAGTCAACAGACAAGCGTGTTAATATTATTACAAAAGATTTATTTGCGAGCTACAATACACCGGACAAGATGGTGTCTCTCTCAGAAGGAGAGTTGATTGAGCTTATTCGTACAATCGGCTTTTACAATAATAAAGCGAAAAATATCTTGATGACTTCTCATATTTTGTTAGAAAAATATGGTGGAGAGGTTCCGAAAACAAGAGAAGAATTGGTAAAATTACCGGGAGTCGGCAGAAAAACTGCAAATGTTGTTATCAGCAATGCTTTTGGAATTCCTGCTTTTGCTGTAGATACACATGTCGGAAGAGTTACAAATAGGTTAGGGTTGACAAAATCCAAAAATCCAAATCAGATTGAGATTGATGTAACATCACAGTTACCAAAAAAGCTATACACACAAGCACATCATTTATTTATTTTTCATGGAAGAAAGTGTTGTAAAGCGATTCGGCCACTTTGTGATAGCTGTCCGTTGACAGTAAACTGTACCTATTACAAACAAAATAAACAAGAAAGATGATAAGAAGGAAGTGTTGTTATGAAAAAAATGGTGGGTATAGCAGTAGGAGTCATTGTAATTGGAATTGCCGGAGTGGTTTACTTGAATCACTACATGCAAAAAGACATCATTTATTCAAATGTATTTATCAATGAAGTTCCTGTTGAAAATATGACAAAGCAGGAAGCGTTAAACACTGTATCTCAAAAGGAGAGATTTCAATCAGCTGTGTTTCAATTCCAAGATAGGGAATTTAGATATCCTGTAGAAGAGTTGGGATTTTCATTCAATTATGAAGATGCAGTAGAGCAAGCATATTCTATAGGAAAAGAAGGAACTTTTTTTGATCGCATAAAAAGTATTTTTTCATTGAAAGTATTACAACAGAAGCAAAATATTACATTACAATATAGGGAAGACAGTTCCAAATTAGAAGAAAAAGCATCAGAAATAAATGGGAAAATTTATCAACAAGCACAAGATGCGACGATTTCGGTGGAAACTAATTTTGAAATCACACCGGAAGTTGTTGGAAGAAAAGTGGAGTTGGATAAAATAGAAGGTCTTGTGAAACAAAATTTGAAATCGAATGAAGATATTGTGATTTCTTTACCGGTAAAAGAAGTAATCCCTAAAGTAAAAAAAGAGGATTTGGAGCATATCAATGGCAAATTAGGTCAATTCTCCACTCGATTTAATAGCTCTTTAACGGGAAGAACAGAAAATATTCGTATGGCTACAAGCACTATTAACTCAACTATTTTAATGCCCGGAGAAGAATTTTCTTTTAATAAAAAAACAGGAAACAGAGGACTTTCTGATGGATATAGGGAAGCGTCAATTATTTTGAACGGAAAATATGAAAAAGGTGTTGCGGGGGGAGTGTGTCAGGTATCCACTACTCTATACAATGCGGCACTATATTCCGGATTGGAGATTACACACCGTCAAAATCACTCTATACCGGCATCTTATGTTGATATCGGAAGAGACGCTGCCGTTGTTTCGGGAGATTTTGACTTGAAATTCAAAAATCCTTATGATTATCCGGTTCTTTTAAAAGGTTTTGTTTCCGGAAACTATGTAACTTTTCAAGTATACGGAGATGTTTCTCAGGCTCCGAAAGTCGTGTTGTCTTCTAAGGTGGTCAGCAGTATTCCGAAAAAAGTCATATACCGAAACGATCCTACTTTGCCAATGGGACAAGAGGTGGTAGAAGAGCCCGGAAGACCTGATATTCGCTCCGTCACATATATGAATGTGAATGGTGAAAGTAAAATTATTAACCGGGACCGATATCCGGGAAAAACGGAAGTAATAAGACGTGGAACGAAACCGGTGGATTCAACGGATAATCCGGATGCTACACCGGGCATGTTACCTTCACCTACAAATGAGGGAAATGGTCAGAGCAGTATTGTAGGATGAGAATAAAAAACGGGGGATGTTTTTGGAATCAGTTGAAATAAACAAATAATGCTGAACTTTGAAGAGTGTAGTTTTAGGAGTTGCTCATATTCATATAAAGGTGATTGGAACGAGGAGAAAAGTAGATGGCAATAAATATTGTGTTAATTGAACCTGAAATACCAAGCAATACAGGAAATATTATACGAACTTGTGCGTGTACGGGATCAAGATTACATTTGATACGACCGTTGGGATTTTCTATGGAAGAAAAGAAATTAAGAAGAGCGGGATTAGATTATTTGGATTTGGTTGAAATCTGTTATTATGATAGTTTTGAAGAATTGGAAGAAAAGTATCCGAATGCGGAGTTTTTTATGTATTCTACAAAATCAAATAGGAACCATACTGATGTAAGGTATGAGGATGAGTGTTTTCTCGTATTCGGAAAAGAAACAAAGGGTATTTCCGATTCGATTTTGGATAGATATGCAGACTGTATGGTTAGGATTCCGATGTTGAATGAAGAAAGAATGCGTTGCTTGAATTTATCAAATTCGGTTGCAATCGGCATATATGAGGTAATTAGACAACTGGGTTATCACGATTTTAGATAATAATAGTTCTTGTGAGGAGGGTGTTTTGAATGCTTAAAAGATTGGAAAAAAACAAAGATATTATTTTTATTGCTACTGTTCTTTTAGTGATATATCAAATTATTCAAAACTATGAATGGTTTTTTTCATTTGCATATCGAGTTCTAGGCATTTTGGTTCCGTTTTTTTGGGCATTTGGCATCGCTTTTCTATTAAATCCGTTGATGGTATATATCGAAAAAAAGAGAAAATTTAATCGAATAGTGACCTTGCTTTTTATTTACACATTTTTGATAGGGGTACTTACTTTGTTGGTTGTGATTGTAACACCTCAGCTTGTGAAAAGTATTACAGATATTATCAAAAACATGCCTGACTATTATGATATTGTGGAAAATAAAATTTCTGTTTTGTTAGATTCCAAATTTTTTGAAAATCCGGAACTGAATACAATGGTAAAGGATTCTGTTGATACATTGGCTAAGAGTACATTTGATTATTTTAACGATTCATTGAGTGATATTTTTTCCAGACTTATTGGTTTGACATCTGGATTTTTACAATTTATTGTGGGGTTGATTGTATCAATCTATATGCTATACGATAAAGAATACTTTAAGCTTTCAAGTAAAAAAATAGTATATCGATTATTCGGGGCTCAAAAAGGAGATTTTATTATTCATTGGGGTAATGTTACCAACACTGTATTTCAAGAGTTTTTTATCGGAAAATCGCTGGATTCATTTATTATAGGACTTTTGTGTTGGGCAGGTTTGTTGTTTTTGAACGCTCCCTATCCGTTTTTGTTAGCGATTATTGTGGGGATTTTTAATATGATTCCTTATGTAGGACCGTTTATTGGTGCGATACCTGTTGTGTTTCTTTCATTTTTTGTGAAACCGATCACTGCTCTATGGGCTGCGATTTTTATATTGATTTTACAACAATTTGACGGAAATGTATTGGGACCGAAAATATTGGGAAATCGAATGGGTATTAAACCGATATCGGTTATGTTAGCTATCTTTATCGGCGGCGGATTGTTTGGGATACTTGGAATGTTGGTAGGAGTTCCAATATTTAAATTGCTTAGTATCATAATAGATCAATTTGTAGGTAGTAAAGGTGATTTAGAAAATTGTGAATAGAAGAAAGATGTAAATTTATTAGTGCGACTCTATGATAAAAACATATAGTATGGTATACTTAGTAATTGATTAATGGGCTTTTTAGGTATAGAAAAAATTTTTTGATAGATTTTACTTTCAGAGATAAGGCAAAAAGTGATATAGAAAAGCAATTATAAATCATGAAGGGAATGGATTCGTTGGCGTATATTACAGTAAAAGAAAGTCCTAGTTTAAGAGGGACTGTTCAAATAAGTGGTGCAAAAAATGCTGTATTGCCGATTATTGCGGCAACATTATTGGCAGAGGGCATTTCTGTTATTAAAGGAGTTCCTAATTTGAAGGATGTGCAAGTTATGGTGGAGTTATTGGCTTGCTTGGGAGCAAAAGCGGAATTAAAAGGGGATTCGCTTTTTGTAGATGCTTCTCATATTACTTCTGTGGAAGCTCCGCATGAACTTGTTAATAAGATGAGAGCTTCTTTTTTGGTGATGGGAGCACTGTTATCCAGATTTCAAAGAGCAAAAATTTCTTTGCCCGGTGGATGTGCGATTGGAAGCAGACCGATAGATTTGCACTTAAAAGGATTTGAGGCGCTGGGAGCAACGGTTAATATCATAGACGAAGGGCTTCAGTCAGGATATATCGAAGCGCATGCTAAGGAATATTTACAGGGTGGAAAGGTGTATTTGGATTTTCCTTCTGTAGGAGCAACTGAAAATATTTTGATGGCGGCTTCTTTGACTCCAGGAGTAACAGTCATTGAAAATGCTGCTGAAGAACCTGAAATTGTTGATTTGGCAAATTATTTAAATAATATGGGAGCAAGGGTCAGAGGTGCAGGAACAAATACCATTCGTATCATAGGTGTAGAAAAACTTCATCCGATTGAGTATACAGTAATTCCAGACAGAATTGAAGCGGGTACATTCATGGTTGCGGCAGCGATGACAAAAGGAGATGTGTTGGTTGAAAATGTTATCACTGACCATATTAAGCCTGTTATTGCAAAATTGACTGAGATTGGATGTACAATAGAAGAGTATGATAATGCGGTTCGGGTGATTGGACCTGAGGTTATAAAAAGTGCAACGATTAAAACGATGCCTCATCCCGGATTTCCGACAGATTTACAGTCTTTATTTATGGCTTTGCTCTGCATAGCAGAAGGAGAATCTACTGTGACAGAGACAGTGTTCGAAAACCGTTTTATGAATGTTCCCGAATTGATTCGAATGGGAGCGGATATTGAGATTAACGGAGAAACAGCGATTGTAAACGGTGTTTCCAAGTTGTATGGTAGTGAAGTTGTTGCGACAGACTTAAGAGCGGGAGCTGCTTTGATTATCAGTGGTCTGGTAGCAGAAGGAGCTACAAAAATCAGAAATATTTATCATATTGACAGAGGGTATGTAGATATCGTTGGGAAATTGTCAAAATTGGGAGCGAATATCAGTCGAGTAGAGGATTAAGTAAGAGAAGAGGGGAATATTATGAAATTTACACCGGATATCGGAATTGATTTGGGAACAGCATCTGTGTTGATTTATGTAAAAGGAAAAGGAATTGTTTTGAATGAACCTTCTGTTGTTGCAATTGATACTTCAACAGACACAATTTTGGCTGTCGGAGAAGAGGCAAGATTGATGCTTGGAAGAACTCCTGGAAGTATTGTAGCAACAAGACCTTTAAAAGAAGGAGTTATTTCCGATTATGAAGTGACAGAAAAAATGTTGAAATACTTTATTGAAAAAGTGACAGGAGGCGTCAGTGTATTTAAGATTTTCAAACCGAAAATTATGGTATGTGTGCCTTCAGGAGTAACGGAAGTGGAGAAAAAGGCGGTTATTGATGCAACAATGGACGCAGGGGCAAGAGAGGTATTTTTGATTGAAGAGCCGATTGCGGCTGCAATTGGTTCAGGGATTGACATTTCCAAACCAAATGGCTGTATGGTGGTGGATATCGGTGGAGGAACCACAGATATTGCTGTTATTTCGCTAGGAGGTATTGTTGTAAGCTCTTCCATTAAGGTTGCGGGTGATCAATTTGATGATGCATTGATTAAATATATGAGAAAACAACACTCTATGTTAATCGGAGAGAGGACAGCAGAAGCAATGAAAATGGCAATCGGTACTGCATTCCCGAGACAAGAAGAAATTACACTGGATGTCAGAGGAAGAAATTTGGTATCCGGATTACCGGAAGTTAGAACAATTTCATCTTCAGAAGCATTGGAAGCATTGAAAGAAAGTGTTACACAAATTGCAGATGCAGTTCATGTTGTGTTAGAAAAAACACCACCGGAGTTATCTTCTGATATCAGTGATAAGGGAATTCTTATGACAGGCGGAGGCTCTTTGCTATGGGGATTGGATAAATTGATTTCAAAGAGAACAGGAATTGATGTATATGTTTCGGAAGATGCGGTTTCGTGTGTCGCAAGAGGAACAGGAGATGCGTTAAATTCTCTTAAAGTATTGTCGAAGAACTCATATAAAAAAAGATAGTTGTCAGTTTGTAGTGCATATCCTTTTTGAATATGCACTATGTTTTTGTACATAGATAGGAGGAAGGTATGGAGAGTTTTTGGGTATCATTTAATGCAGTTGCACCATTATTGCTTTTGGTGGCACTAGGTTTTTATTTGAATCAAAAAGGATTGTTGGCAGGAGAAGTTCTTGCAACAATCAATTATTTATGTTTCCATTTATTCCTGCCTTTTTTACTCTATACAAACATTATTCACAATGATGTAAAAAAATTATTGAATCCCAGGTTGTTCTTTTTTGTAGGAGGAATGGTACTGTTTATCTTTATTATTACAAGTTTATTCATTCCGTTGGTTGAAAAGGATTCAGGTTCAAGAGGTGCGTTGATACAATCTCTTTTCAGAAGTAACTATGTTATTTTAGGTGTTCCGCTTAGCTACGCTATTTATGGTGAACAAGGAAGTGCCATTGCATCTATGTTGATTGCATTGGTGATTCCTATGTATAATGTGTTGGCGGTAATTATTTTAGCAATTCACGGCACGCAAAGTGACGGTGAAAAAAAGGAAAATATATTGATAAAGATTGTCAAAAATCCTTTGATTAAAGGTTGTTTTTTTGGAATTCTAACCTTATTTTTGCCATTTGAAATTCCAAAATTCTTGGATACTACAGTATCAAATATCGCAAAGATAGGGTCTGCATTTCCGATTATTCTTTTAGGTTCCGCGTTGAATTTGAAAGGTATGAAAAAGAATGTGCTGAAATTAAGTTTGGCTGTATTTGGAAAATTAATTGTAATTCCCGCAATTGCAATTCCAATCAGTGTGTTTTTTGGATTTCGTGGAGCAGAACTTACAGTTATTTTGACCGTATTTGCTACACCGCCATCGGTATCTTCCGGAATTATGGCAGAGCAGATGAACTGTAATGGGGAATTGGCATCAGAGATTATTGTTTTGGCATCCATTTTTTCTTTCTTATCTATTTTCTTATGGGTATTCTTTTTAAGTTATTATCACTTGTTATAGTAAGAACTGACTGTTTTGCATGATTGCTCTTTATCAATAAAATTATTGTGGGTAGAAAAATGAATAGAGTTTTGTTACTTAACGTATTGAAAAGAAAGTTAATTTTAGAAAATTTAGAAAAATTATAAATAGAATAGTTGACAGATGGATAAAAGCCTGGTAGAATGATGGAAATTAAATAATTCTCGATGAATGGGAGTAGTATTTTTGGAAGAAAATGTAGAGAGTCAGTGTATGGTGAAAACTGGTTTTTCAGAAGAAAAGAATGGACCTATGAGAGTAAAGATGAAAGGCTTGGCTGAGTAGTTGGAGCGTGTTCCTCACGTTATAGGGGTAGAGTATTGTTGTACTTGAAATGAGATGAATAACTTATATTTTGATTCAAGATTAAGTTATTTAAGTTATTCAAGAAGGATGGCACCGCGAATTTTAAACCATTTGTTCCTTTATAGATAAGGGAACAGATGGTTTTTTTATTGATAAGATGAAGGAAGTGATTTGTATGTTATGAACAGTGAAAAAGGGTAGAGATGATTCCTGTTAGAAAATATTTTAAAAGGAATTCTTTCTATATGAAGATATTGTTAGATGTGATAAAAAATATTTAAGAATGAAGAAAGGATTTTTGAGATGAAAACGAAGAATATAATTACAACGGCATTATTATTGGCAATTGGAATGGTATTACATTTTATTACGCCACCTGTGTACGGTGGAATTAAACCGGACTTTTTACTGAGTTGTATGTTTATTGCCATTTTGATTCAGGATGATTTTTCAAATGCACTTGCAGCAGGTTTAACTGCGGGAATTATGAGTGCAATGACAACTTCCTTTCCCGGAGGACAGCTTCCTAATCTGATAGAGAAATTGATTACAGCAGTTTTTGTGTATATAGTTGTAAAAAAGATATATGCGAATCATATCACTACATTGAGATTGATTATATTGGCAGCAGTTGGGACTTTTGTTTCAGGAGTATTATTTTTATCTTTTGCTTATATCTTGGTAGGTTTACCGGCGCCGTTTTATAGTTTGTTGATAGTAGGCGTTTTGCCGGCAGTTGTCTCTAATATCATCGCTTGTTTGGCAATTTATAGAGCTTTTATTTCTATCAAAAAGAATAGAACAATATAGAGGAATTATGTTGGTGACGATATTTTAAGAAAGAAGTGATTGTTATCATTTAATCCATATCATCTAACTTTGATGAAACTTATTAGATTGAATAATAACAATAGAGTTTGTTTTTCGAAATTAAGTAATAGATGCGTAATTTCTAATAAAATCAATCATTTTTGAGAAAAGATTTTTTGTAATGAAATATAAGTTCTAAAATGAAATTTATATTGGTTAATTGTAAAAAAATATTTTGTTAAAATTGACGAAAAGAGAGAAGAATGTTATACTCAGTAACTGGAATTACTATGAAATGATAAGATGGGAGATATGAAAGTGGAAATTACAAAAAAACATTTAAATACCAGAAATTTAATTTTGGTGGCATTATTTACCGCATTAACAGCAATTGGAGCTTTTTTAAGAATACCGATGCCGATGGTACCGTTTACTCTTCAGAATTTATTTTCTACTTTGGCAGGGTTGCTCTTAGGCAGTTATTTGGGAGCGGTGTCAGTAGGAATTTATGTTTTGTTGGGATTAGCAGGAGTTCCGGTTTTTACCTCCGGTGGTGGAATCGGTTATGTCTTGCAACCGACTTTTGGTTATTTGCTCGGATTTATTGTAGGAGCCTGGGTAACAGGAAGATTAAGAGAGTGTATGGGCAAAATTACATTTAAGAATATGCTAATTGCGAACGCGTCAGGAATGGCTTTGATTTATGTATTAGGAATAGGATACTATTATATGATGGCAACATTTTTGCTTGGTCAAGAAATAGGAGCAAAAGTTTTGTTGGTTAAATTTTTCTTGATGACATTGCCTGGAGATATTGTAAAATGTTTTCTTGCTTCTGTGATTGGTGTAAAGTTGCTTAAGGTATTTCGTGTATGATTTGTGTCAGGATGAAATAGTTAGAAGTGATATTTTTGATTGCTTCTAACTATTTTTATGTGAAAGATAATTCTTTAATATAAGTTTTATGATGAGATAGAGTATAACGATAAAGAGAACAAAAAAATAATTATGACATACTAATTATAAAAAAAACTATATTTATTCAAAAAAAAGATTGATTTATATGCAATTTAAATGTATAATGTGTCTTATAAAACAAATAAGATGATTATTAGAACACTTTTTAGAGATTAAGACATTTATTCAAATGCGGAAACAAAGGAGGATACTATGGGTACTATTTTGGAAATTAACTCGAGGATTGGAGATATCGTTTGGGGATGGCCAATGTTGATTTTGTTGGTTGGAACCGGTATTGTATTAACTTTTAGATTGAAGTTTATTCAAATCAGAGAGTTTGTCTATATTATTAAAAGCACATTATTTAAAATGTTTTCCAAGTCCAGTGACGGCCATGGAGAAGTAACGGCGTTTCAAGCTGTAGCAACTGCATTAGCTGCAACAGTTGGAACCGGTAATATTGCCGGTGTTGCTTTGGCAATCGCTATCGGAGGCCCCGGAGCTATCTTTTGGATGTGGCTATCCGCTTTTTTTGGAATGGCAACAAAGTTTTCAGAAGTAGTATTGGCTATTGTATATAGAGAAAAGAACAAAGACGGCAGTATTTCCGGTGGACCGATGTATTATATCAAAAATGGAATTAAGATGCCTTGGTTGGCAAAATTCTTTGCTATGTTTGGAATGCTTGCTACATTGGGAACAGGAAATATGACTCAATCTAATGCGGTAGCGTCTGTACTGGATCAAACTTTTGGAATTAATAAATTGTTTGTAGGTTGCGTATTGGCTATTTTAGCAGGAATTGTTATTATTGGCGGAATCAAAAGAATTGGAGTTGTAACAGAAAAATTAGTGCCATTTATGGCAGCGTTCTATATCATTGGTGCCATTGTAATTATTGCGAAAAATATTGGAGCGGTTCCGGGAGCTTTTGCATTAATATTCGGAAGTGCATTTAGTACACAAGCAATGACGGGAGGATTTGCCGGTGCTTCTGTAAAACTGATGATGAAAATGGGAATTTCTCGCGGAGTATTTACAAATGAGGCAGGACTTGGAACGGCACCTATCGCACATGCCGCAGCTACAACAGATCACCCTGTTCGTCAAGGAATGTGGGGAATTTTTGAAGTGTTGATGGATACACTGGTTATTTGTACCATGACAGCATTGGTTATTATCGTGACAGGTCAATGGAACAGCGGATTACAAGGAGCAGTGCTTACGACAACTGCATTTGAGACCGGATTCAAAGGTGGAAGCTTTGTTGTAGCTTTCGGGTTAACGTTCTTTGCTTTTTCAACAATTTTGGGATGGGCATACTATGGTGAACGTTGTATGGAGTTTTTGTTTGGAAAAAAATCCGTTATTTTCTATAGAATTGTGTTCATTCCGGCTATTGTGGTAGGAAGTATCGGAGGTTTGCAAGCAGTTTGGGCAATTTCTGACACTTTAAACGGTTTGATGGCGATTCCAAACTTAATTGCAATCTTTATGTTGCAAGGTGTAGTAGTATCTATGGTAAAAGATTTCTTTGCTGATCCCGACTATGTGAGAGAATCTCACCACGAGTATATTAGTGCATTGCCAATTACGGAAGAAGACAAAAAAGCAGTTGGAAATTTAATTATGAAATAGAAGATAAAGTGTTTTGACTTATGTAATAGGGATAGAATATCCACATAGGCAAAACACTTTTTATGTTGAAAGATATCTTAAATTAAATACCTATTACACTTTATCATTTGTTAAAATAGTGTTATAATGTAGAAAACAAGCAATCTGGGATGTGCGTTTGTGCCTATAAATTCAACCGACATTATTATTTAGGGAGCTCGATTGTAGTTTTATCAAATGACCTGCCTTCTTGAAAGGACTTCAGCGATAATGTGCAGGGCACCCACCTGAGTTGAACTCGGGCGTGAATTTGCAGGTATGTGACGGCATTCTGGATTTTTGTTTTTTACGGAAGAATAATGAGATGGATAATTCTATGAAGGAAGATTCTTTTATAGAAATTATTTTTTAGAAGGGAAAGTTTGTTACATTGAATTTGATTACAACAATAAATGACTATACAAAGAGTCATATAAAAGATCAAACAGAAGGGACAATATATCCTAAAGTTGCATTTATGACATTGGGCTGCAAGGTCAATCAATATGAGACTGAAGCGATGGAAGAGTTGTTTCTGCAAAATCAATATGATTTGGTCAATTTTGATGAGATTGCGGATGTATATGTCGTCAATACATGCACTGTTACTGCAATGTCGGACAAAAAATCAAGACAGATGATTCGACGCACTAAAAAAATAAATCCAAATGCAATTGTAGTTGTAACAGGGTGTTATTCACAAAAAGCACCTGAGGAAGTTTTGAGGATATCAGAAGTGAATTTAGTTATGGGAACTTCCAATCGAAATATGATTATAAGGGAAGTTTTGAGAACATCTCCTGAAGATAAAAGAATTGTTGTGGATGATATCATGAAAAGAAAAGATTTTGAAGAAATGAACATCACAACAGCAGGAGATCATACAAGAGCATTTGTAAAAATTCAAGATGGGTGCGATCGCTTTTGTACCTATTGCATCATTCCTTTCACCAGAGGACCGGTGAGAAGCAGGTCATTAGAAAATATTGTTTATGAAGTAAAAAAATTAGTAAATAACGGTTATAAAGAAGTGGTATTGACAGGAATCCATGTAGCTTCTTATGGAAAAGATACAAAAAAAGAAACCTTGATTGATGTCATAGAACGATTGTCAACGATTGACGGATTGGAGAGAATTCGCACCTCTTCTGTTGAACCGATTATTATTACAGAAGATTTTTTAAAAAGAGTTTCTCAAGTTGAGCAGTTTTGTCCACATTTTCATCTTTCGTTGCAAAGCGGCTGTAACAAAATATTGAAAAAGATGAATCGAAGGTATACAGCAGAAGAATATAGAAATGCTGTGGAGCAGATTAGAAAAACATATACTTATCCTGCAATTACTACAGATGTGATTGTTGGGTTTCCTGAAGAGGAAGAAAGTGATTTTGAAGAAACGAAAAAGTTTTTAGAAGAAATTAAATTGTATGAAATGCATGTATTTCCATATTCGCCGAGAGAAGGAACAGTGGCATATGAAAGAGGAGAGACCGTAACTAAGGAAGAAAAACATGTTCGTAGCAACACATTAATCTCTATCAGCAATCAAAATAAGAAAGAATTTATGGAATCACAAATAGGACAAGTTCTTCCTGTATTGTTTGAAACAAGGGAAGATGATATTTATACAGGGCACACGATGAATTATATGAAGGTAAAGGTTGTTACAAAAGAATCTGTTGAAAATATGGTATGTGATGTGCTTTTGAAAGAAGCAAAAGAAGATTATATTGATGGTGTTATTGTATCATAATATAGCATTATGATAATGATAGGAGGGAAAAAGATGAGTTGTTTATTTTGTAGCATTGTGTCCGGAGAAATTCCATCCACAAAAGTATATGAGGATGAGTGGGTGTATGCATTTAAGGATATTGATCCACAGGCTCCGGTGCATATTGTATTGATTCCAAAAGAACATTGTGCAAATTTTATGGAATTGAAAGATATGAAAATCCTGTCTTATTTGGGAGAAGCAGTCCAAAAAATTTGTGTACAAGAAGGAATTGATAAGAATGGATTTAGAGTTGTGACAAATTGTGGAGAACAAGGCGGTCAAACTGTAGATCATCTTCATTTTCATATTCTGGGTGGAAGAAATTTGATGTGGCCACCGGGCTAACAGATGAAGAAGTCCGGTATGAAGAAATCGGTGTTTTGAATTTTAGAGAAACTCTTGACATTGATTCGTAAGGATGATAAACTGACTGAGTATGTGTTAAATATATTAGTCCACAGCCCCGGACTTTATGATACACAATTATTGAGAGAATAAATTAGGAGGACAAGAATGAAGTCTTATATTTCTAAAGCATCTGACGTAACAAGAGATTGGTATCTTGTTGATGCAGAAGGCAAAACATTAGGAAGACTCTGCACAGAAATTGCGACTGTGTTAAGAGGAAAACACAAACCAACATTTACTCCACATATTGACGGGGGAGACTATGTAGTAGTTATTAATGCTGAAAAAGTTGTTTTAACAGGTAAAAAAACAAGTCAAAAAGTATATAGACACCACTCAGGGTACTTTGGCGGATTGAAAGAAGTTTCTTTCAAGGATATGCTTCAAAAAAATCCAGAAGAAATTGTTCGTCATGCAGTGTATGGAATGCTTTCAAAAAATAGATTGAGAGATCCTATGATGAAACGCTTAAAAATTTATGTAGGTTCTGAACATAAGCATGAAGCACAACAATTAAAACAATTGGATATATAGGAAAGGAGGATATTCATGGCTAAAGTACAGTATTTTGGAACAGGAAGAAGAAAAAGCTCTGTAGCAAGAGTTAGATTGATGCCGGGTGAAGGTAATGTTTTAATCAACGGAAGAACATTAGATTCTTATTTCGGATATGAAACATTGAAGAGAGAAGTATTGAGACCGTTGGTTATCACTGATACACAAGGAAAATATGATGTTATTGTTAAAGTAGAAGGTGGCGGATTTACAGGTCAAGCAGGAGCAATTCGTCATGGAATTTCCAGAGCATTATTAGAAGTTGATGCAGAATTGAGACCTATTTTGAAAAAAGCAGGATTCTTGACAAGAGATCCAAGAATGAAAGAAAGAAAGAAATATGGATTGAAAGCTGCGAGAAGAGCTCCTCAATTCTCAAAAAGATAGTATTTCTTATATCTTTTATAATTACAAAAATAGTAAGAACTCACAAAACAATCGGTTTTATGAGTTCTTTTTGTATAAAGAAAACCACGCGATAGTCGCGTGGTTCAAAAAAGCTTAAGCGGTGAAAAAAAACCTCCTAATGTGCTAAACTGTATAAAAGCCTGCCAGCTGATGAAAAACAGAATAGATTAGGAGGAACATTAAAATGTCTCAACAAAATAATGTCAATAACAGTTTAGCACATACCAAATGGAATTGTAAGTACCATGTAGTATTTGCACCAAAATATAGAAGAAAAGTCTTTTATGGAGAAAAAAAGGAAGCGATAAGAGATATAATAAGAACATTATGTCAGTGGAAAGGAGTTGAAATAATAGAAGGAGAAGTTTGTCCCGATCATATACATCTATTACTTAGTATACCACCAAAAATAAGTGTATCGAGTTTCATGGGATATCTGAAAGGAAAAAGCAGTCTAATGATATTTCAAAAATATGGAAACATGAAGTTTGCATATAGAAACAGAGAGTTTTGGTGTAAAGGATATTACGTAGATACCGTAGGTAAAAATACAAAAGCAATACAGGAATATATATCAAATCAATTGAAAGTAGATAGAGAAAGTGATCAATTAAGTATATTTGATCCGAGAGACCCGTTTACGGGTAGCAAATAAAAAATGCATGGCTGGCAGGCCAATAAAAAGCACACGTGTGTGCTGCCAGTTAAGATAGGGCTATGCCCGAAAATGAAAAACCACCGGCTATGCCGGTGGATATTTATTTTGTCCTATAATTCTTATTAAATAAAGATTTCATTAGATTAAAAAATTGTATTTTAAACGCTTTTTATCAAGAGAATAAAAACATAACCATTCAACTATTGTTAATAATTTTTGGCTGTAACAAATATGTGGCAAACCTTGTTGGATGTTTGAAACATAATTATTTGTTAGAATCATATTTCGTTTTTTGTATTACTCTTATCATTTCTGATCAAAATGTAAAAAATAAAGTTTCTTGAGGTTGATTGTATTGTTTTTGGGTATATACAGAACACGTTCATAGTAAATGTTTAATGTAAGAATTCCGTAAGATTAAGAAGCAACTGGCAATTAATTATTTATTATGGAGATAAATTATTAGGAGGAGTAATATAATGGTAATTGAGATGAACATGGTAAAAACCCTAATGGTTTCCATTTTGATGTTATTATTAGGGAAGTTTTTGAGAAAAAAAATAAGCTTTTTGGTCAAATATTCTATTCCGGAAGCTGTGGTAGGTGGATTGTTGTTTGCAGTATTTACACTGATTATGAAACAAACCGGAATAGCGGAATTTACATTTGATAAAACATTGGAATCTTATTTTATGAATGTATTTTTTACTGCGAGTGGTTTTGAAGCGGGTGCGGCTCTTCTTAAAAAATCCGGGAAGAAAGTTCTCATTTTCGTTGGGCTTGCAGCAGCCACAGCATTTTTGCAAAATGTGATTGCTGTCGGATTATCTCCATTGGTTGGATTAAATGCGCAGTTAGGTTTTATGACAGGTTCCATTCCTATGACAGGAGGACATGGAAATGCTGCAGCATATGCTCCGATTGTTGAAAAAGCGGGAGTGGAAGGAGCTGTAGCAATTGCAATTGCGGCAGCTACGTTTGGTTTGGTTGCAGGTTCTTTGATTGGTGGACCGGTAGGGAACTTTTTGATTAAAAAATATGATTTATATTCAGATACACCTGCGGAAGTTTCTGATGATTTAAATGCTTTGGCACTTGAAACAACGTCACGTCCAAAAGAGTTAAATCCCAATACATTTATGTTGGCAAATATCCTAATTTTCATTGCATTGGGACTTGGAGCATACATTATGGATTTATTTAAAATATTACTTCCAAATGTAACACTGCCAATTCATGTAATGGGAATGTTGGGTGGTGCTATTATTAGAAATGCATATGATGCAATTACAGGGGACACCAATGCTACTCCTTTGGAAGAAATTGATATGATTGGTAATGTTTCGCTTAGTATCTTTGTTTCAATGGCAATTATGACAATGCAACTTTGGACTTTAATTGATTTAGCAGGACCGTTGTTGATACTTCTATTGGCACAATGTGTATTTATCATTTTATTCGCATTTATTACATTCAAAATGATGGGTGCAGATTATGATGCTGCTATTATGGTATCAGGCCATATTGGATTTAGTATGGGAGCTGTTCCGGTATCGGTAGCAAACATGAAAGCAATTTGTGACAGATATCGTTTTTCAAAAATCGCATTTTTTATTGTTCCGGTTGTAGGAGGATTATTCAGTAACTTTACCAATGCAGCTATTATTACAGGCTTTATGAACTTTTTAGGAATTCATTAGAGTGTGGAGAGATACAAGAGGAATCAGGAGGTTAATCTTGATTCCTTTTTTGTGGTATGAAAAATAATTCTTTTGAAATCAGGTATATTTTTCGTGCTTTGTGGAATGCTTAATTATAGAGGTAGATTTTTATAACTGATGTGATATAATTGATATTGATAATAAATAGTGCTATTGTCGGTTTAGATCGGTATGTTTGATAGATGAGAGAGGAGAATTGATTATGAAGAAAGTAATTAATGTAGTAGGGATGAGTTGCGGACATTGTGTAAAGGCAGTACATGATGCATTATCCAATAAGGTGGGTGTTTCTTCTGTAGAAGTAGATTTGGAAAAAAATATTGCAGAAGTGGATTTTGATGAAACAAAGGTGACTTTGAAAGAATTAAAAAATGAAATTGAGGAATTAGGATTTGGTGTGACAGATAAGTAAGGGTGATGCTGTATGAAGGAACAAAAAATAGAGTATGATATTATCGGAATGCATTGTGCAGCTTGTTCTGCAAGGATAGAAAATAGACTTTCTAAAGAGGAAGGAATTATTGATGTTGCTGTAAACCTTGCTTTAGAGACAGGTAGTGTATCGTACGATTCTGAAAGAATTTCCCCTGATAGGATTGTTGATATTGTAGACAAAATGGGATTTCAGTTAATTGTAAAACAGGAAGATACAGTTTCAATTGATGGATTGAGAGAAGAGGAATATGCGAAACAAAAAAGATTATTTTTGTGTTCTCTTATTTTAACACTTCCTCTGTTTTGGACAATGGTGACTCATTTTTCGTTCAGTTCTTCTTGGTGGATTCCAAAGATTCTTTTGAATCCTAAAATTCAGTGGGTATTGGCAACGCCTGTGCAATTCTTTGTAGGTTGGCAATTCTATAAGGGTGCGTATGCTTCACTAAAAAGTAGAAATGCAAATATGGATGTGTTGGTTTCACTTGGGACATCAGCTGCATATTTTTATAGTGTGTATCTGACTATTTTGAATTGGAACAGTTCCTCACACATTCATCTATATTTTGAAACGAGTGCAATGTTGATTACACTGATATTGTTAGGAAAGTTGTTGGAGCAAAATGCAAAGGGAAAAACGTCATCAGCTATCAAAAAATTGATAGGATTACAATCTAAGACAGCTGTTGTAGAACGCGATGGAAAAGAAGAAACAATTCCTATTTCTGATGTTGTTGTGGGAGATATTCTCCATGTGAAACCGGGAGAAAAAATTCCGGTTGACGCAATCGTTATTTATGGGAATTCAGCTGTCGATGAATCTATGATTAACGGGGAACCCATTCCCAATGATAAAGAAGTTGGTGATTTTGTAATCGGTTCTACTGTAAATAAGAGCGGATTCTTAAAAATTAAAGCAAAGAAAATCGGTAAGGATACGATGTTGTCTCAAATTATCGAAACAGTAAAAAAAGCACAGTCATCAAAAGCGCCCATCCAAAGAATTGCTGATAAGATAGCGGGAATATTTGTTCCTGTTGTGATGACGATTGCCGCTATCACTTTTGTTGCTTGGTATGTATGGATAGATCAAGGTAATTTTTCAAGAGCATTGGAAAATATGATTTCTGTTTTGGTAATTGCTTGTCCGTGCTCCTTAGGTTTGGCAACTCCAACTGCCATTATGGCAGGCTCCGGCCGTGCAGCAGAATATGGAGTTTTGTTCAAGGGTGGAGAGTATTTGGAAAATGCTTATCGTACAAATACGATTGTGTTGGATAAAACAGGTACAATTACCGAGGGAAAACCTGCGTTATCAACTGTTGTAATAAAAAATATTTCAGAAGAATCTTTCTATCAATATGTCTATTCGTTAGAAAAATGTTCTGAACATCCTTTGGCACAGGCAGTTGTAGAAGGCTTTGAAAAGTCGAAAAAATTAGATGTGATACCTTTAGATGATTTTGAAAACTTGTCCGGATATGGTGTAGGAGGACATGTTTTTGGAAATGAAATATGGGTTGGAAACAGAAAATTGATGTTATCTAAAAAAATTCACTTTGAAGAAGAGGACGAAATATTACAATTGGAAGAAACAGGAAAAACGTTAGTATTTGTTGCGATAAATGGAGAATTATCCGGATATATGGCGATATCAGATACCCTAAAAGAGAGTTCTAAGAGTTCGATAGAACAATTAAAAAAATTGGGAATAGATGTTATTATGATGACAGGAGATCATATTACTGCTGCGCGTGAAGTAGCATCTAAAGTAGGAATAGATACTGTTATTGCAGATGTTTTACCGGAAGAAAAAGCAGATGAGATTGGAAAATTGCAAAAACAAGGAAAAATAGTTTCTATGGTAGGAGACGGAATTAATGATTCTCCTGCTTTGGCTACGGCGGATGTGAGCATGGCAATTGGAACAGGTACAGATATTGCAATGGAAACAGCGGATATCACGCTGATGAGAGGAGATCTGGAATCTGTTTACGATGCGTTGCTTTTGAGTAAGCATACTATGAGAATTATCAAACAAAATCTTTTTTGGGCATTGTGTTATAACAGTATTGGGATTCCGTTGGCAGCATCAGGATGTCTGTTGCCATGGATAGCCGGAGCGGCAATGGCATGCAGTTCTGTTTCTGTAGTAACAAATTCATTGAGATTGCAAAGGATAAAATTGTCATGAAAAAAGGGATAGGTAATAAGATAAAAGAAAATACAGATAATAGTATGACTTGTGAAAATTTTGAAGAAGAATGTATGACTTGTGATACGATATCGAAAGAAGATTCATTGGAAAATAAAAATTTGATTCATCGCCTTCATAGAATAGAAGGTCAAATTCGTGGAATTCAAAAAATGATTCAGGAAGATCGAGATTGTGTAGATATCATTACACAGGTTTCTGCATCTCTTTCGGCTTTGGAAAATGTAAGTTTGATTATTTTAGAGAAGCATATCAAAGGATATCTTCAGAATATGAAAACAAATCCTGAGGAAGAAGAATCAATTGATATTTTGGTAGAAGTCATTAAGCGAATTTTGAAATAATGATGGAATTGGAATTTGTTTTGAGGAATCAAGCAGATTCCAATTTATATTTTTAAAAGAGTTTATGGGAAATTTGTAATTTTTCAAAAAAATAATATGGAATTGTTGACAAATAAACAGAAAGTGGGTAATATATAGTCATGAGTTAGCACTCAACAACAAAGAGTGCTAATAAAATAAAAAATTTGAATAAAAGATGCAGACAGCATTGGGCAAGAAGGGAGGATGAGATGAAAAATAATTTAACTGATCGAAAGTTGAGGATTTTAGAGTTTATTATTCAAGAATATATTCATACTGCAGAACCGATTGGTTCGAGAACAATCTCTAAGAATCAAGGTTTGAATGTCAGTGCAGCAACAATCCGAAACGAGATGTCTGATTTGGAAGAGTTAGGATTATTGGTTCAGCCTCATACCTCGGCAGGAAGAATTCCTTCTGAAAAAGCATATGAGATTTATGTGAAAAATATGATGGGTTCTAACTTCTTGAAAGAGTATGATAAACAGATGATTCAATCTAAGTTGGGAAAAAATATTGATAAAATCAGTACTTTATTGCAAGAATCTTTAGATTTGATTAGTGAACTGACGAATTATACATCAATCGGAATTTTAGAAACACAGAACAGAAAAAGAGTTTTGAAGAATATATCGCTTGTTCCGATTGATAGTAGAAGAATTGTGATTGTAACGGTACTGGACGATGGCGAAGTAAGAAACGATACCATGATTTTACATCAGATAATAGATACTGAATCTTTAAGGTTGATATCAGATGCAATTAATGAAAGCTTGGTAGGAAAATGCTATGAAGATATCAGCGAAAGTTTATTTCCTTATATTAAATCAAAAATCAGTGAATATACAGTTGCTTTGGATGATATCTTCTCTTTCTTAGAGGAAAAAATCCATCATCCAAATGATTCTTTCCAATTGGTATTTCATGGAATGACAAATATTTTTAATCATCCTGAATTTAATGATATCAGTAGAGCAAGGTCTTTTTTTACAATGATGAAAGAAGAGGACCTTCTGAAAAAAGTATTAGATATCAGAGGAATTGAAAAAGATAACATTAATATTGTAATCGGAGATGACAGAATGGATTCGGTTATGAGAGACTGTTCTATTATTACCGCAAATTATATTAAGGATGGTGTTCCTATCGGAAAAGTGGGAATTATCGGTCCAAAGAGAATGGATTATCAGAGAGCCTATTCTGTAATGAGTTATTTACAAAAGCAAATTAACAGGTTATTAAATGATTCTTGACATAGATAGAGTTTTTTAATAATTGGAATGAGGAGGAGAAGGTTTGTCAAAAGATGAAAAAGAAATGATATTAGAAAAACAAGAAGAGCTGAAAGAGAAAGCGGAAGATGTAGAAGGTAAAGTGGAGGAAGGTGTATCACCTGAAATAGAAACACCAGAAGGTGTGGATAATTCCTTTATGCAAAGACTGGAAGAGAAGAAGAAGGAAGAAGAGTTACATCTTCAAGAGTTGACAGATTCTGTCAAAAGAATTCAAGCAGAATTCATTAATTACAAAAGGAGAACAGAGCAAGAAAAAGAGATGTTGTCATCTTTGGCAAATGAAAGAATTATTTTGGATTTGCTTCCTGTTTTGGATAATTTTCAAAGAGGGTTGGATGCTATCGAAGAAAAAGAAGGTTCTCTTTATGAGGGAATGGAATTGATTTATAAGCAGTTGCTTTCTACTCTGAAAAAAAACGGAGTACAAGAGATTGACACAACAATAGACTTTGATCCTAATTTTCATCATGCTGTAATGCAAGAAGACGGAGAAGAAAGCGGTAAGATTTTAGAAGTTTTCCAAAAGGGATACTTGCTGAAAGAAAAAGTAATTAGACCTGCAATGGTTAAAGTTTCGAATTAAAAATTAATATACAGAAAAAGAAAAAGGAGAGATTTATTATGGGTAAAACAATAGGAATAGATTTAGGTACTACAAACTCTTGTGTTGCAGTTTTGGAAGGTGGAGAACCGGTTGTTATTGCGAATAGAGAAGGATTAAGAACAACACCTTCTGTAGTTGCCTTTTCAAAAGAAGGGGAAAGAATTGTAGGAGAACCGGCAAAAAGACAAGCTGTAACAAATCCTGACAGAACTATTAGTTCTATTAAGAGGGAAATGGGAACGTCATTTAAGGTAACAATAGACGGAAAAGACTATACACCACAAGATATTTCTGCTATTATTCTTCAAAAATTAAAATCTGATGCAGAAAGTTATTTGGGTGAAACTGTAACAAGTGCAGTTATTACTGTACCTGCATACTTTACCGATGCACAAAGACAAGCAACAAAAGATGCCGGAAAAATTGCAGGATTAGATGTAAAAAGAATCATTAATGAGCCGACAGCCGCATCCATTGCCTATGGATTTGAAAAAGACAATATTGAAGAAAAAATTCTTGTATTTGACTTAGGTGGGGGAACCTTTGATGTATCTGTTCTTGAGATTGCAGACGGTACATTCGAAGTATTAGCGACAAGTGGAAACAACCATTTGGGTGGAGATGACTTTGACAATGTTTTGGTTGACTATATGGCAAAAGAATTCTTATCGCAAGAAGGAGTAGATTTGAAAGCTGATAAGATGAGTTTACAACGTTTGAAAGATGCTGCAGAGAAAGCAAAAAAAGAATTGTCCTCCACATTGAGTACAAACATTAACTTGCCGTTTATCACAGCAACAGCAACAGGACCAAAACACTTTAATATGGATTTGAGTAGAGCAAAATTTGAAGAATTGACAAAACATTTGGTAAATCAAACAATTGAACCTACAAAGAAAGCAATGGAAGATGCAAAATTATCTCCAAGTGATATCAATAAAGTTATTTTGGTAGGAGGTTCTACCAGAATTCCGGCAGTACAAGAAGAAATTAAAAAATTCTTAGGAAAAGAACCACACAAAGGAATTAACCCTGATGAATGCGTTGCGCTTGGGGCGGCGGTACAAGGTGGAGTATTGACAGGAGAAGTAAACGATATCTTATTGTTGGATGTTACACCACTTTCATTAGGAATTGAGACTTTAGGTGGAGTGTTTACAAAAATTATTGAAAGAAACACAACTATTCCAGCTAAAAAATCACAAGTCTTTTCAACAGCGGCAGACAACCAACCTGCGGTAGATATCCATGTATTACAAGGGGAACGTTCCATGGTAGCAGACAATATTACATTGGGGAGATTCCAATTATCTGATATTCCACCGGCACCGAGAGGAGTTCCGCAAATTGAAGTAACATTTGATATTGATGCGAACGGTATCGTAAATGTTAGAGCCAAAGATTTAGGGACAGGAAAAGAGCAAAATATTACAATTACTTCTTCTTCCAATTTATCCAGTGAAGAAATTGAAAAGAAAGTAAAAGAAGCGGAAATGCACGCAGAAGAAGATAAGAAGAAAAAAGAAAAAATGGAAGCTTTAAATCAAGCTGAGTCTACTATTTATCAGACTGAAAAAACGTTGAACGAAGTGGGAGACAAAGTTTCTGAACAGGAAAAAACAGAAGTGAAGAATGCATTAGAAGAATTGAAAAAAGTAAAAGACAATGAAAATTCAACTTCTGAAGAAATCAGAAAAGCAATTGATGAAGTAATGAATAAATTCCATACTATTTCTCAAAAAATGTATGAAGAAGCACAAAAAGCTGAAGCGCAACAAGATGTGCCACAGCAAGAACAGCCTCAAGATGACAATGTAGTAGATGCTGATTACGAAGAAGTAGATAAAAAATAAGAAAATTGATTATTGCATAGACAAAGTAAGTAGCTTGTGTTTTCATAGGCTACTTCTTCCGTCATCATAGAGAGGTGAAAATATGGAGAAAAGAGATTATTATGAGGTTCTTGGAATCAGCAGAAGCGCCACAGAACAAGAAATAAAAAAAGCATATCGAAAAAAAGCAATGGAATATCATCCGGACAGAAATCCCGATAATAAAGAGGCGGAAGAAAAATTCAAAGAAGTAAATGAAGCTTATGAAGTGCTGTCTGATGCAGAAAAACGAAAGACTTACGATCAGTTTGGGCATGCGGGATTTGATCCTCGTTCAGGATTTTCCGGGGGTTTCGAGGGAGCGGATTTTTCAGATTTGGGAGATATCTTTGGAAGTATGTTTGGCGATATGTTTGGCGGGGGAATGCGTCAGAGAAGAAACGGACCCAAACGCGGGGCAGATTTGCGCTATGCAGTAAATGTTACATTTGAAGAAGCAGCTTTTGGAACAGATAAGGAAGTGACGATTCGTCGTGAAGAAGAGTGTGATGTTTGTCATGGAACCGGAGCAAAGCCAGGAACACATAGCAAAACATGTCCAACTTGTCACGGAAGCGGTCAAGTGAGTCAGCAAGTCAAGACTCCGTTCGGAGTTATGATGCAGACAGTAACTTGTTCAAGTTGTCACGGAGAAGGTGAAATTATTGAAGAACGATGTTCAAAATGTGGGGGAAGAAAAACAATTCCCGGAAAAAAGACAGTGTCAGTCAAAGTTCCTGCCGGAATTGAAGATGGAACGATGCTTAGAATGAGCGGTCAAGGACAACCTGGAGAAAAAGGGGGACCACGAGGAGATTTGCTTGTGCAAATAAGAGTACAGCCACATTCCGTTTTTGAAAGAGATGGCAATACTGTTTGGATGGAGTTGCCGATTTCGTTCACACAGGCAGCTTTGGGAGACGAAATTGAAGTTCCGACCTTAGATGGAAAAGTAAAATATAAGATTCCGGAAGGCACACAAACAGGAACTATATTTAGATTAAAAGGGAAAGGAATCCCTTATATGAGACATGGTGGACGTGGAGATCAAAAAGTTCGTGTGAAAGTAGAAGTTCCACGAAAATTAACAGAAAAACAAAAAGAGTTGTTGCGCGCGTATGCTCAAGAATGTGGCGACTATGTTACGGAAGAATCAAAAGGATTTTGGGGAAAAATTAAAGATGCATTAGATTAAATTAAATTAAATTAAATTAAATTAAATTAAATACTCTCCTTTTCATTAGAAATATCATCTAATGAAAAGGAGATATCTTTTTTAAAAAACAGTAGTTTCTAAACTTACATCACCATGTGAAAGTATGATATAATTACCCGTATACATATGAAAGGAGATAACAAGATGAAAAGTTTCGGTTTATTTAATCAAACCTTAGAAGAAAGAAGAGACATGATATTAAACGGAAAATTGATGAACACACTGCTGTTTTTATCAGTACCGACTCTTGTTATGTGCCTTATTCAGTCTCTGATTCCGATTATTGACAGTTTATTTTTAAATAGAACATCGGGATATGTAGTTGCAGCATCTGTAGGATTTGTTGTTCCTATTATTAATATTTTGAACGGGATGTCTATGGGATTGGGTGTTTCCGGAATGGCAATGATTGGGAGTGCAAACGGATCCGGAAATAAAGAACTCGTTCGAAAAATAGCTACACAACTTATGGTAGTTGGATTTTTGGCAGGAATTGTAATGGCTCCGTTTTGTTTTGTGAGTGGATTGATTGCTACAAGATTTATCAATTCTGAGATAGCTGGAGATGTATTTATCTATTTGGGACTATACTCTTTTGTAATGCCATTTCTTTTTTTGACAGCGATTTTTAACTCTATCAAAAATGGGATTGGACAGCCGGAAGCAACTTTGTACAGAATGATTTTTTTGTTAGTCGGAAAAGTAGTATTTAACACAATATATTTATATGTGTTGCATTTAGGAACAATTGGTTCTGTATTGGGTTCTTTATCTTCGTATTTTTGTATCAGTGTTTGGATGTATTATGACTTGTTCATCAAAGACTCCGATTTGAAACTTTCATTAAAAGATTTTCATTTTGACAAAGAAATTATAGAAGAGACATTTCGATTGGGAGTTCCTGCTATGATTAATCATATGACTGTAAATGTGGGATTTGTTTTGATTAATATGGAAGTTCAAAAATACGGTGGAAACATTATGAATGCTCAAACCATTGCAATTAATCTAAGCACAATTTGTTTCTTGATTCCATCCTCCCTCAGTACTACTGTAACAACAATGGTGAGTATGAATATAGGGGTAGGAAGAAGTGAACGAGCAAAAAATACTTTCTACAGAGCTTCTATTGTTGCGATTATTATTTCGTTTATCATTATAGTTGTATTCTTTCCGTTTGCAAAACCACTGGTGTTACTTTTTCATACGAGTGAATCTATGCTCGGAATTACGATAGATGCTGTCAAAATTTACACAGTAGCAATCATAGGATTTTCCTTATACATGATAGCTCAAGGCGCTTTCATCGGATTGGGGAAAACAAAAATTCCTGTGTTTACCGGAGTACTTCGTATATGGTTGTTAAGATATTTGTTTATACTGGCATTTGAGAACAGTATGGGTGTTTATTCTGTGTTTTGGGGAAATGTTTTTTCAAACACAGTTGCGGGTTTGATTTGTTTCGTTATAGCATTAAAAGTTCCTTGGGAAAGCTCAGTAAAATTAGTTCATTCTTAAGGACAGAAAAAATTAAAAAATAAGTTTTAGTAAAAAAAAAGAGTAACTGTTGTTTTGGTGTAACTTATAAAAACAGCAATTACTCTTCTTTTGTATTATAAGAAATAAACAAAGTGCTAATGACTTTTTTAAAAAATTATTTTTAAAGAAAGGCAAGAAAGTATCAGTCAAATTTTCGAATTAGCATTTTCAACTTACCGAGTATTTTGATATTATCTGAAAAAATGGGGGAATATTTTTCGTTTTCCGGTTTGAGGCAGATTCTATTTTTTTCATAAAAAAATCTTTTGATGGTAGTATATTCTCCATCAATTAAGGCAACTACGATATCTCCGTTTGATGCAGTTTGGCACTGTTCAATCAAGACGATATCATTGTTATAAATTCCCGCATTAATCATACTATCGCCTTCTACTCTAAGAAGAAAATGTTCTTTTGAATTAATCCAGTGTTCTGAAATGGGAATGTAGTCATCGACATTTTCAACTGCCAAAATAGGAGTGCCGGCAGTTACCTTTCCGATAATAGGAATATCTACTGTATTTTTTTTGGCGAATCCCATTCTTTCAATCGGATCAATTACTTCAAGAGCTCTTGTTTTTACAGAATCTTTTCGGATGTATCCTTTATCTTTAAGCTGGTTTAAACAAGCGTACGCAGTGGATGTGGATTTGAATCCTACAGATTTGCAAATTTCTCTAACAGAAGGGGGATATCCTTTTTCGTTTACAGTGTTGGCGATGTATTGTAATGTAGATTTTTCTTTTTCATTTAAGTCTGAAAACATAAACATTCCTCCTATAATCAAATTAATTTATAAATTGATTATAGCAGGAAATTTTAAAAAAATCAAAACATTTGTTCTAAAAATTATTGACAAGAAACATTTGTTCTGATACTATTTATTTAACAAATAGAACAAATGTTTTTTAGGAGGTACACTCATGAATAGATATCCAACAGCATTAAAAGAAAAAAAGAATCTCACGGAAGATAAGAAGAAACAGATAAGAAAGAAGAGGAGAACACGAAATTTCAAACTTGTATTGATGACTTGTGTTTGGATTTTATTTTCGGCAAGTATCGTTTTTTCTATGAATAATGATTTTTTGCCAAAGCAATCTGAGAAAACTCTTACTTTTATGGTGACTGAAGGAGATTCATTGTGGAGTATCGGAAAACAATACTGTCCGGAATATATGGATATTCGTAAGTATATTCATGAAATTATGAAATTGAATGACATGCAAGATACCACTCTATATGTGAATGAAACTATTATTATTCCAATCAAAGAGTAGAGATCCTTGATATAGGGAACAAATTTTTGATAGATTTCGTTGCAGAAAGATAGGTAGTATGTTATATTATATTACAAAGGTAAACTATGCAGTCGCATACGGTTTGTATGAGGAAAGTCCGAGCTCCACAGGGCAAGAATGCCGGATAACGTCCGGTAGAGGCAACTCTAAGGATAGTGCAACAGAGAGATACCGCCAGTAAAAGCTGGTAAGGGTGGAAAGGCGAGGTAAGAGCTCACCGGCAATTTGGTGACAAGTTGGCCATGTAAACCCCATTCGGAGCAAGACCAAGTAGAGGCATGAAAGAGGGCTGCCCGTCCTTCCTCGGTGGTAGGTTGCTGGATTTTGCCGGTAACGGCAGAACGAGATAGATGACTGCACACGACAGAACTCGGCTTATCGGTTTGCCTTTGTTTATTATGAAATAACTTTTTACAATTTGGTGAATTTTAAAATCTTCTAATTGTATAGAATTAGAAGATTTTTTAGTGAATATATTTTTTTAATAGAAGCGCTATTGAAAAATAAGATATCTGATAGAGATGATTAATGAGATATGTAAGTTATTCAACGTGTATAAAAGAAATGCATAGTGAGTTGTATCAACATGTGTATCTGATTGCTTAGCACAATCAAGCGGAAATTACTAAGCAAAGACAAGTTTTAACATCTATGGTGTGGTAACCGATGAAATAACATGTATGTTTCTAAAAGATGAAGTAGAATTCCGGATTTTTTCTGAATGGAAAATAAGCAAGTTAATAAAGTTTATAGAATAAAAAGATATTTCATAAAGGGAAAATAAGTGTGATAGAAAAAAGAAAGGAATGAAATGAAGAAATTTACAGAATTTAATATTTCAAAAGAGATTCAAATGGCATTGGAGCAGTTAGGTTTTGAGGAAGCAACTATCATTCAAGAACTGGCGATTCCCATTGCGACAGAAGGGAAAGATTTGATTGGTCAATCTCAAACCGGTACGGGAAAAACGTTTGCTTTCGGAATCCCTATATTAGACAACATATTACAAAATAATAATCATCAGATTCAAGCGTTGGTTATTTGTCCGACGAGAGAGTTGGCAGTCCAAGTTTCTAACGAATTTGATAAATTAACGGCTTTTACTAAAATCAGAAATATTGCTGTCTATGGTGGAGAATATATTGATAAGCAGATAAAAGGATTGAAAAAGAAAGTTCAGATTGTTATCGGAACACCGGGAAGAATATTGGATCACATTGAGAGAAAAACAATAAAGCTGGATCATGTGCGCTTTGTGGTACTGGATGAAGCTGACGAGATGTTGGATATGGGATTCATAGAAGATATTGAAAATATTTTGAGAGAAACAAGTGAAGAACGACAAACGATGTTGTTTTCAGCTACTATGCCTGCAGAGATACTGTCTCTTTCAAAAAAATATTTAAAGAATCCGGAAATGATTCGAGTAAAAAATAAGACAATGACAGTGGATCAAATTGAACAAATTTATATGAAAGTGAAGAATGCAGATAAATCGGAAGTTTTGAGTCGTATTTTGCAACTAGAGAGCTCTAAAAAGGCTATTATTTTTTGTAATACAAAAAAAATGGTGGATGAGTTGGTTGTGGATATGCAAAACAGAGGTTATGCAGTAGAAGCGTTGCATGGTGATTTGAAACAACAAAAAAGAGATATGGTATTGAACCGATTTCGAGAAGGGCAAATCAGTATGTTGATTGCAACAGATGTTGCAGCGAGGGGATTGGATATTCGTGATGTTGATTTGGTAATCAATTATGATTTGCCGATTGAAGAAGAACAGTATGTGCACAGAATCGGTCGTACAGGTCGTGCCGGTGCAAGCGGAAAATCTTACAGTTTTGCATATGGTAGAGATATAGAACGATTGAGAAGGATTGAAAAGTATGCAAAATGTAAGATTAAAGAAGAATCGATTCCTCGTTATGACAAAGTAAAGGAAAAAATTATTCATCAATACATTGAAGGAATTCGAAGTCAAAAAAACAGTGGTGATTTGGATTTTTATTTTAATTTAGTTTCAGAAATGAAACAATCCGGTGTGAATTTGGAAGCTTTTTTGGCAATTATGATGAAAAATACTTTGAATCTTCAAAACAAGGAAAAGATAGATTATCGTGCTTATGAGAGAGATAGGATTAGGGCAATAACCGGACAGAAAAAGGAGAAGAAATCAAAAAAATATTCCAAAGAAAGAGGCATGGTCCGTTTTGAATTGAACATCGGTAGGGTAGATAGAGTAGGGCCTGCAGATATCGTATCTTCTGTTGCAAACCGATGCAAAATTCCGGGAAAGAATATCGGTGCGATTGACATTTTGTCTGATGTAAGTTATTTTGATATCAAGGAAGAATATGCAAAGATAGCAGAAAAACATTTGAAACAAGTAAAAATCAGAGGGAAAAAAGTGACTGCGAAACAAATGAAGTAAATATTTGGAGGAATGTTATTTTGGTTAATTTCGGAAATAAGTGGGACTCTCTGTTGAAAGAGGAGTTTCAAGAAGAGTATTATCAAAAGTTGAGAACATTTTTAATAACAGAGTATAGAACGAAGACGATTTATCCGGATATGTATCATATTTTCGAGGCGATGAAAGCAACTGATTATGATGATGTGAAGGTGGTTATTTTGGGACAGGACCCATACCATGAGCCAAATCAGGCACATGGTATGGCATTTTCTGTGCAACCGGGAGTTCGCATTCCACCGTCACTGTTCAATATTTATAAGGAACTTTCCAGTCAGTTGGGACTTACCATACCGAATCATGGTTATCTGATGAAGTGGGCAAAACAAGGAGTACTTCTCTTAAATGCGGTGCTTACTGTGGAGCGTGGAAAAGCAAATTCACATAAAAACATGGGATGGGAACAATTTACTGACAGAGTGATTCAGTTAGTGAATGCAAAAGAAAAGCCGGTCGTTTTTTTGCTTTGGGGTTCGAATGCGATTGCAAAAGCAAAGATGATTGATACAAAGAAACATCTGGTATTAACTTCACCTCACCCGAGTCCGCTTTCTGCATATCGCGGTTTTTTTGGAAATGGACATTTCCTCACAACGAATGAATTTTTGAAACAAAAATATAGTCAAGTGATTGACTGGCAAATAGATGATATATAAGAGAGCAATGAAAAAACTTCTTAGTAGCAGTTTCTACTAAGAAGTTTTTTGTAAAAAAGATGTTATCTCAGTTTGATAAAAAATTATTTCAATTCACTGCCTGAACTCGAAAGCTTACGATTAATTTTTGTGCTTTGTCATAGATAAGCTTTTTATTTTACGAATTAAAATAGGGCGAATATCATGAGATAGGTACAGGGAACCGCATATGACAAGGATATCTGATTCTTTTAGATTTAAGAATGCTGAATTGACAGCTTCTTCTAAGGAAGAAGCTTGTTTTACATTGTTGCAATACTGTTTTGAAACTTCTGCCAGTTTTTTTGATGAAAGAGCACGAGGATGATTTGGAGATACCGCTATAAAAATATCGGAAAGTGTTGCTGTGTTTTCAAGTATTTTATAAATATTTTTGTCTTTCAGAACGCCCATGATCATTTTGATAGATGTTTTAGGAAAAGTGGCTAAGGTCTTTTTTAATGCAATGGCGCCATCTTCATTATGAGAACCGTCTAAGAGAACTAACGGAGATTCGGAGAGTATCTCCATGCGGGCGGGAATGAAGGTATGTTCAACGCCGTAGCAAATAGACTCTGACGGAAGTGAAAATCCTAACTGATTTAATTCCTTAGAAGCTGTAATTACGACAATAGCATTATACAGTTGTACTTCTCCCAACAATGATTTTTTATAGGAGATTCCTTCATAAGAAAAATCACAAACACCGAAAGAGTTGGTATTAAATTGTAAAGAGGTACAATCAGGTTGTACCAGTTTGCTGTTTACCAGTTTGCATTTTTTTTTCAATATCTGAAGTACTTCTTTTGGTAATTTTGGATAAACAATGGTTGTAGCACTTTTGATGATACCGGACTTTTCTTTTGTAATTTCCTCAATTGTACTTCCGAGAATATTTGTGTGATCTAAGGAAATGGAGGTGATGATTTGTAAGAGTGGAGGAGGAATAATATTGGTAGAGTCTAATGTTCCGCCTAACCCGACTTCCAACAAAACGATATCGCACTTTTGTCTGACGAAGAACTCAAGAGCAATTGCGGTCAATATCTCAAATTGTGTCGGAGGGTCATTATTGATTGTAGATTGTTCGGCACAGTGGTACACATACTCTGCACATTCCAAAAAATGTTCTTCTGAAATCATTTTCATATTTACCTGGATACTTTCACGAAAGTCCAGAATGTAGGGGCTGGTAAACAAACCGGTTTTATATCCGCTGTGGGATAAGATATTTGAAAGCATATAGCAGGTAGAACCTTTCCCGTTTGTACCTGCTACATGTATGAATTTCAATTTATGATGGGGGTTACCCATATGATTTAATAGGCGCTCTATTCGAACAAGACCCAGTTGAATTCCTAATTTTCCAAGTTGTTCAAAATGTGCAATTGTTTCTTGATAGGTCATAAAAACTCCTTTAATACTCTGATATAAGATGTTATAGATAGTAGACTTCTTCCAATCGAGACAGATATGTTTTGATTTCGTTTAATTCTTTCGTTGTTGCCGGAATTCCTGAAAAGTAGAACTGAACAGACTGCGAGTAACTTTCTATCAGTGGTGCTTTTCTGAGAAGTTGTTTGATTGTACCTTCGTTCCCATCTATAAATTGTGTTTTTTTAGAAAAAATTCTTTGGAATGACGGTTTAAAATAGTTAAAATGTGTACAACCCAACACAATAGCGGAATAGTCAACGGCACAGTATTGATTGAGAGCAGTTTTGATGTATTCTTCTACTTCTAAGGAATCGAATTGTTTGAGTTCTGCGAAATGAACCAGTTTCGGTAAAGCGATTAAGTCTGCCTGATGATACTTATCCACTCGATTTAAGAGTTGGCGCAATTTATTTCCTTGAATAGTAATCGGAGTTGCAGCAACTAAAATTCGTTGTTGTTTCTCCGTATAAGTTTCAACGGCTTTTTTTACGGCAGGCTCCATTCCGATGATGGGAAACGGAAACTTATCTCGGTATTCCTTTGTTGCTACACTGCTTGCGGTATTGCACGCAATGACAAGTGCATCTACTTTTTTAGAAATAAAAAAGTTCATAATTTCATCGATAAAAGTTTGGATTTCAAAAACAGACTTTTCACCATAGGGAACATTTTTTCTATCAGCATAGTAGATAAAATTTGCATGCGGAATTATCTTGAGCGCATGGTGGAGGACGGATAGACCTCCAATTCCTGAATCAAAAATACCTATATTCATAGTTTATCCTTCTTTTAAGATATAATAATTAAATTGAACCTTCGGAACAGCTCAAATGTACACAGAGTATTATATCATATTACAACTGTGAGGAACTTTTATTTTGAAAAATAATGTTTATAAAAAGAGCTATTTTTATATAGTAATGCTGACAAAACATATCCTATGTAAAGTAATTTGACAAGTTGAGATGTGAAATGCCAAAATTTAATAAATTTGCCATGAATTCAAATTTGAAAAAATGCACCTCTACTTCTTTCTTCTTAAAATTAGGATGAGGGGATTATGTACTTGATAGAAACTATGAATTACAATTGGAAATAGCCAATGATATTAATTGATTCAAATAGAGGATAGTGTACTTTAAAATTATGACAGATGACAAAAGAACAGATAGTAGTATTATGATTTGAAGAAAAATTTTATTGTATTATATGTAAAGTGCCTATCTTTCATATAAAATAAGAGATAGGCACGGTGTTTTATTAATTAAGCGATTTCTTAGACATCACGGCGGTGTCTTTTTTTGTTAATCAGTGTATTTTTGATATTCCAAAGCTCTTCAGACAAGTCAACCTTATATGGTTCGGGATTGCTAAGACGCAAATATTGTGGCCATAGAGAATTTTTTTCAGAGAACGCATAATCTCTATATTCCAAAACTGTTTTCTTTTTACGAACGCATTTTCCGTCTACAAATAAAGGTTGAAGTAATTCTTTTATATAATAGTTTTTGTAAGTTTTTCTTTTCCAAGTATAAACCGGATGAAAAATTGTTAGAGGTTTAGAAGTATCAACAATTTCATGATTAAGCATAATCAAATCCGCTTCTGCTTTATTATTTTCTTTGTTGTAGATTCTGATAATTTTTTTGTAGCCCGGGTTTGTAATTTTTTCAGGTGATTCTGAAATTTTGATTTTCGGTTTAATCACACCATCTTTTTCCACAGCAACTAATTTGTAGACTCCACCCAAAGATGGCCAGTCACTGGAAGTAATCAATTTGGTTCCGATGCCCCAAGAATCTATTTTCGCTCCTTGCAACTTTAAATCGATTAGTGTATATTCATCCAAGTCATTGGATGCAGTGATTTTTACATTTTCAAATCCGGCTTCATCAAGGCGTTTGCGCACCTCTTTTGATAAGTATTCTAAGTCGCCGGAGTCAATGCGAACTCCTAATGGTTCATGTCCTGCTTTTCTCATTTCTTTAAATACAGTGATTGCATTTGGAAGACCGCTTTCTAATGTATCGTAAGTATCGATTAACAAAATTGTTTTATCAGGATAAGTTTTTGCATAAGAGCGGAATGCTTCAATTTCAGAATCAAATTTTTGAATCCAACTGTGAGCGTGAGTTCCCATGACCGGAACATTGAACAGTTTTCCGGTTAATACATTGGAAGTGCCTTGTGCTCCACCAACGATAGCAGCTTTGGCACCATAGATACCGGCATCCGGACCTTGTGAACGACGCAATCCAAATTCCATTACTACATCATCTTTTGCCACTTGGCAGATTCTTGAACTTTTTGTTGCAATAAGAGATTGAAAATTGATAATACATAAAATTGCCGTTTCAATAAACTGTGCTTCGACCGCTTTTGCTTTTACTCGTAAGAGTGGCTCGTTTGGAAACATGACAGAGCCTTCTTCAACAGCATAAATTTCACCTGTAAATTTAAAGTTTTTCAGATAATCTAAAAAGGCATCATCAAAAGTATTTAAACTTCTAAGATATGCAATATCTTCTTCTTCAAAATGAAGATTTTCAATGTAGTCAATCACTTCATTAATTCCACATACAACAGTATATCCTCCACGACTTGGATTTTGACGGAAAAACACATCAAATATCATAGTTTCTTCATGTGTATTTTCATTAAAATACCCATTCATCATGGTAAGTTGATATAAATCTGTTAAAAGTGTTAAGTTGCGCATAATAGTTTGACACTTCCTTATAAGTATTCTAAAATGTTGAAAATGAACAATTTAAGTCATTATACCAATGTTTGATTAAAAATACAAGGAATTCTCCTGTGGATAAGAGAAATATAATTATCAATTGATAATATTTTATTGTGAACAGAAAGGAGATTTTGCGTTATGCTGGGCTGTTTTGATATAAGGGTACGTATGTAATTTTTGTGAAAATATACAGCAAAAACTGAAGTAAAACTTTTTGGAGAAATATGAAACAGACGAAGAGGTGCATATTAAAATGATATTAGAGAAATTACAATTTGAGAATAAAAACAAGATTCCCATGCATATGCCCGGACATAAAAGGAATCTATCTTTATCGGGAGAAGCTACTTATTTATCAAAATTAGCTGCAGATTGTGATATTACAGAGATAGACGGATTTGATGATTTGCATGATGCAGATGGAATTCTGAAAGATTCTATGAAAAGAGCATCTTATTTGTGGTCTTGTGAAGAAACTCATTATTTAGTCAATGGAAGTACAGTCGGAATATTGTCAGGAATTTATGGAGCAACAAAACCTGGAGATACTATTTTGGTAGCAAGAAATTGTCATAAATCGGTGTACCATGCCATTGAAGTATTTGGATTAAATCCAATTTACTTTTTGCCGGAGATAGATGAATTGACCGGAAGTTGTGCAGAGGTTTCTTATGAGACAGTAGAAAAATTACTATTCAGATATCCTGAAATAAAATTGGTTCTTATAACCAGTCCGACATATGAAGGAATTGTTACTGATATAGAAAAAATTGTGTCAGTTGCACATCAAAAAAATATTCCTGTCATGATTGATGAGGCGCATGGCTCTCACTTGGGATTTGGGTATCAATTCCCAAACAATGCTATTCAAATGGGAGCAGATATTGTGGTGCACAGTTTGCACAAGACACTTCCCAGCTTGACGCAGACAGCGGCTATTCATAGAAACAGTAATCGAATTTCAAAAGAGAGGTTACAAAACGCAATTTCTATTTTTGAAACAAGTAGTCCGTCCTACTTATTATTAGCCTCCATTGACGGATGTGTGGAATTGATGATACGAGAAAAAGAAAAATTATTTTTGAATTGGAGAAACAGGTTAAATTCATTTAAGAAAAGGATTGAAAAGATGCAGAACTTGGTTTTGTTAGAAAATGAAATTAAGAAAAACCGCCAAGTGCTATATGATGACAGTAAAATCGTTATTTCTTGTAAAAATACGAATTTGACCGGGATAGAATTGATGGAACTTCTTCGAAAAAAGTACCATATTGAATTGGAGATGGCATCCATTGATTATGTGGTAGCTATGACGGGAATGGGGGATACAGATGTTTCGATGGAGAAATTTGCAGAAGCTTTGTTAGAAATAGATGAATCATGTGAAAAGCGAAATTTTGAACAAAAATCATTTGCTCAATTTACAATTCCGAGGAAATTTATGAATATCAGAGATATTGCATTGTGTAATAGTGGATTTGTTACACTTGAAAAACTTTGTTCGGAAAATGTTTCGGCAGAGTATATTTGGGCATACCCTCCGGGAATTCCGCTTATTGTTCCGGGGGAACATTTTGACGATGTGTTAATTTCGAATATGATACACTATCAAAAGAGTGGAATTTCACTAAAAAGCAGCACCGGAAGATTCCCAAATGAGATTTGTGTGGTTGAACTATTGAAAAATGATAGAATTTAAGGTAGAATGAATACAATATGTGTTATGAAATATGTGATAGGAAATAAATAAAGGGGTATCGGTCATGAAAAGAATTCAAACATTAAGTACAAGAAATTTAAGACAAAGTATGATGAATGGTGGATGTGGAGAATGTCAGACATCTTGCCAATCTGCTTGCAAAACATCTTGCGGGGTAGCAAATCAACCTTGTGAAAGCACAAGAGTGAGTAGAATCAAGACATTAAACACAAGAAATTTAAGACAAAGCATGATGAATGGCGGATGTGGAGAATGTAAGACTTCTTGCCAATCTGCTTGTAAAACATCCTGTGGAGTAGCAAATCAACCTTGTGAACAACATTAATATTGTTTCATACAGAGTTGTATTATGTAATCACCGGCATTTTACCATGAGACAAGAGCCGGTGGTTTTTATTTGTAGTTAAGAGGGGGAGACATGATACATCAATATAAATTGAATGGCTATAATATTGTGATTGATACCTACAGCGGTTCAGTGCATGCAGTAGATGAAGTAGCATATGATATTATTGAATTATATGAGAAAAATGAAAGAGAAACTATTGTCGATACACTGTTACAAAAATATGCTCATTTAGATTTATCCAGGGAAGAGATTGAAGATTGTATAGAGGATATTGAATATTTGAAAGAAGCAGGCCAATTATTTTCTGATGATATCTACCAAAACGCAGTATTGAAAATGAAATCAGGCAGTGTGATAAAAGCGATGTGCCTTCATGTTGCACATACCTGCAACCTTGCGTGTGATTACTGTTTTGCAAAACAAGGAAAGTATCACGGCAAAGATGGATTGATGTCATTTGAGGTTGGAAAAAAAGCGTTAGATTTTCTGATTGAACATTCAGGGACAAGAACCAATTTAGAAGTGGATTTCTTTGGGGGGGAACCCTTGATGAATTGGGAAGTTGTGAAGCAGTTGGTTGCATATGGACGAAGTCAGGAAAAAGAGAAAAAAAAGAAGTTTCGTTTTACGCTGACAACAAACGGTGTGTTGTTAGATGATGAAATTATTGAGTTTGCGAATAAAGAGATGTACAACGTGGTGTTGTCATTGGATGGACGAAAAGAAATCCATGACCGTTTTCGAAAGAATCTTGCCGGAAAAGGAAGTTATGATTTGATTGTTCCTAAATTTCAAAAATTCACAAAAAGTAGAAATGATGCGGGGTATTATGTTCGTGGAACTTATACTCATCATAATGTCGATTTTACAGAAGATATTTTTCATATGTCAGATTTGGGTTTTACACAATTAAGCATGGAACCGGTGGTGTCTTCTCCACAAGATGGTTTGTTGGATTCCTCTGCATTAACAGAAGAAGATTTACCGAAACTGTTTGAACAGTATGAAATCTTAGCAAAAGAGATGATTAAGAGGAATCGAGAAGGCAGAGGATTTGAATTTTACCATTATATGATTGATTTGGAAAATGGACCGTGTGTCTATAAAAGAATTTCCGGTTGTGGTTCCGGAACAGAGTATTTAGCTGTAACACCATGGGGTGAGTTGTATCCATGTCATCAATTTGTAAATGATCCGGATTATTGTTTAGGAAATTTAGATGATGGAATTTTGAAACCTGAATTGGTAGAGGAGTTTGGGAGATGTAATATTTACAGTCGAGAGGAATGTGAAGATTGTTGGGCAAAATTATATTGTTCAGGAGGATGTGCGGCCAATTCTTATCATGCTACAGGGAGCATTACAGGAGTATATGATTACGGATGTAAGCTGTTTAAAAAGAGAATAGAATGTGCAATCATGATGAAGGTAGCAGAGCAAGATGAAGTTTTAGAATAATTAAGTTAAGGCACGACAATGATTGATAAGAAATATATTAGATAAAAATAAAAAGAGCAATTAAGGACGGTATGTCTTTGAATTGCTCTTTTATTTTAAAGTTAAAATGATTTTTAAAAAATGTTATCATTTAAAAATACAAATTTTTAATAAAAGTATATTTTGTTGTTAATAAAAAACATTGGTTACTAATTTACTATTTTATTTCATCTCATTAATCATCTTATCTATACCGGAGGGAATAGATTTGTACCATAACATTTACAAGAGATTGATTTTTGAATGATTTGTGTTATAATTTAACTGTATTTCGCTGTCTTTTGTGACAGAAAATTGTGTAATAGAACTAAAATTATTTTGAAGCATAAAAACAATCGTTGCATGAAATTGACGATGGGAGGAATTTTTTTGATACTATCAGGGAAAGAAATTTTTCGAAGATTGGGAGAAGACATTGTAATTGAGCCGTTTGAATCGTCTCGTTTGAATCCGAACAGTTATAATTTGAGATTGCATAATGAGTTGTTGGTATATGAAGACGATATTTTGGATATGAAAAAGAAAAATGCGTTCAAAAGGATTATTATACCGGAAGAAGGATTGTTGTTAGAGCCAAATAAACTTTATTTGGGAAGAACGATTGAGTTTACCGAAACAAAAAATTTGGTACCAATGTTGGAAGGACGTTCATCTGTCGGAAGATTGGGTCTGTCTATTCACATTACTGCCGGTTTCGGTGATGTTGGATTCAAAGGATTTTGGACATTGGAAATTCATTCTATTCATCCGATTAAGATATATCCGAATGTAGAAATTTGTCAAATTTATTATCATACGATTTGTGGAGAATATGAAAATTATGCAAGTGGAAAATATCAAGGAAATCAAGATATCCAACCGAGCTTGCTATACAAAGATTTTGAAAAATAGTGGATAAAACAAGAAAAGGAGATTTGATATGAAAGTATTTAATATTCAAATGAACATCGATCAACACAATCCAAATAATAACTATGCTACCGCAGAGCGTTGGATTAGAAAGGCTCATGAAGAAGGTGCGGATGTAGTTGTATTACCGGAATTGTGGAATACAGCGTTTCATATGAGTGAAAAATTATTTGAATTGGCAGATAAAGATGGTGTGCGAACAAAACAGTTTTTTTCAAGCTTATCAAAAGAACTTCATATTAATATTGTAGGAGGTTCCGTTACGGTATTAGAGGACGAAAAAATATATAATCGTTGTTATGTGTATGACAGAGAAGGAAGTCAGATAGCAGAGTATGATAAAGTTCACTTGTTCTCTTTTTCCGGAGAAGAAAATTATTTTGCAAAAGGAGACAAAGTAGGATTCTTTGAGTTAGACGGTAGAAAATGTGGGATTATTATTTGTTATGATATTCGATTCCCTGAATGGGTGAGACTATATGCCTTGAGTGATGTAGAAGTGTTGTTCTGTGTTTCCGAATGGCCGATTAAACGAATTCCTCATTGGAAAGCTCTGACCCAAACAAGAGCGATTGAAAACCAACTGTTCTTAGTAGGATGTAACTTTGCATCTTTGACAACGAAAGGAAAGTTTGCCGGAGAATCTGCAATTTTTGATCCTTGGGGAGTAAATATTGCTAATCATTTGGAAGAGGATGGATTGGTATACGGAGAAATTGATTTTGATAAGTTAAAGGAAATTCGTACTACCTTGAATGTTTATCAAGACAGAAGAACAAGTTTATATGATATTTCATTTAAGTAAAAATTGAAGTTGTTTGAAAAAAAGAACAAAATGTAATTTTTAATTGTTTGTCATCTGTATTTACGATATAATAATTGGAGAAAATTGTACTTTTTGAAATAAAGTGTAAATTTAACTTGGAGGTAGATTATGCAGAGTGCACAATATAAGAGAGTGCTGTTAAAACTGAGTGGAGAGGCATTAGCCGGAGAAAAAGGTGTTGGAATTGACAACACGGTTGTTTCCAATATTGCAAAATCAGTAAAGACATTGACTGAAAGAGGTATTCAAGTTGCTATTGTTGTAGGAGGAGGAAATATTTTTAGAGGTCGTAGCGGAGAGGGAATGGACCGCACTACAGCAGATCATATGGGGATGTTAGCGACAGTTATCAATTCATTGGCAATGCGTTCTGCTTTGGAGAATATCGGAGTGGATACAAGAGTGCAAACGGCGATTGAAATGCAGGCAATGGCAGAGGTGTACATCCGCTTGAGAGCAATGAGACATTTGGAAAAGGGAAGAGTTGTAATTTTCGGCGCGGGAACAGGGAATCCTTATTTTTCAACGGATACTGCAGCAGCATTAAGAGCAGCTGAAATTGATGCAGAAGTAATTCTATTGGCAAAAAAAGTAGATGGTGTGTACGATGACGATCCGATTACCAATCCAAATGCAAAAAAATTTGATCACTTGACTTATATTGATGTTTTACAAAAAAATTTGAAAGTAATGGATTCTACAGCAACATCATTGTGTATGGATAACAATATTCCTATTCGAGTATTTTCTTTGGAGGATCCTGAGAATATTATTAGAGTAGTAGATGGAGAAAAAATAGGAACAATAGTAGAAGGAGAATAAGTATGAAATTAGAAGTGCATATTGAATTAGAAGATAAGATGACCAAAACAATTTCTGTTTTGAAAGAAGAATTGAGTGTGATTAGGGCGGGAAGAGCAAATCCTGCTATGTTAGACAAGATTTCTGTAGATTATTATGGAAGTCAGACACCGTTGAAACAAATGGCAGGAATTTCTTCTCCTGATCCGAGAACCATTGTGATTCAGCCTTGGGATAAAACAGCATTGAAAGAAATTGAAAAGGCGATTCTGGCATCTGATTTGGGATTCAATCCTTCCAATGATGGGGAAGTGATTCGTATCAATATTCCTCAGTTGACAGAAGAAAGAAGAAAAGAATTGGTGAAATTGGTTTCGAAAACAGGAGAGCAATCAAAAGTAGCTCTTAGAAATGCAAGAAGAGATACGAATGACAAAATTAAAAAAATAGAAAAAGACGGTGAATTGGGCGAAGACGATGCAAAAAAAGCATTAGATGAGGTACAACATATTATTGATAAATACACAAAAGAAATTGATTCCGTTGTAGCAAAAAAAGAAGCGGAAATTATGGAAATATAATATGTTACAATATCGGCAATTGATTGGGAAATCTTTAGAAGAGGCAGTTGTTATTTTGGAAGAGCAGAAGATACCTTATGATGTTCTGAGGACACAAGGAAAAAAAGATAAGGAGCTCTTGAAAGAGCCTTATGTTGTCGCCGTTCGAGAAACAAACAAGATACAGATAATTGTAAGTAATTTTTTGACAACAATAGACAGGTAAGGATATAAGTAGTTCTTTGATAGTAATAAAAAATCAAGGGCTACTTATTTCTGCATTATTAGGATTTTGAGAGGGTAGTTATGTTAGATCAATTAGATAGAGAATATATGCCGACCCATGTTGGAATTATTATGGACGGAAACGGAAGATGGGCAAAGAAGAGAATGATGCCACGAAATTTTGGACATAAACAGGGAGTAGAGACATTAAAGAAAATTACCGAGGAGTGTAGCAACTTAGGAATAAAATATTTGACAGTGTATGCATTTTCTACAGAAAATTGGAAACGTTCGGGTTTAGAAATTTCAGGAATTATGAATTTGTTGGTAGACTATTTAGCTAAGGAGTTAAGAAATCTGCATGAGAAAAATGTAAAATTGATGACAATCGGAGACATTGAAAAATTACCGAAAGCAGCATATAACAAATTGGTAGAATCAAAAGAATTCACAAAAGATAATACCGGATTGGTATTAACGGTAGCATTAAATTATGGAAGCAGGAGAGATATTTCTCACGCAATCAAAAAAATTATTTTGTCAGATAGAGAAAGTCCAATTGATTTAGATAAGGTAGATGATACCTTTTTGAGAGATTTTTTAGATACCGCTTTTTTACCCGATCCTGATTTGATTATACGTCCAAGTGGTGAACAACGTTTATCGAATTTTTTGATGTGGGAGGCAGCGTACACAGAATTTTGGTATTCAGATATCAATTGGCCCGATTTCAAAAAAGAAGATTTACACCGAGCTTTGCATGATTTTCAAAATCGAAATCGACGCTATGGAGGAACAAAATAATATAGCTTATTTTTACAATAAAATTCTTGTTTTATGAGTCAAAAAGGCATAAGATGTAGAAGGTACTATATTTCAAAAATTCAATTCTTTATAAAGAAAGAGGAGTAATTTAGATATGTTGGTTAGACTTTTGTCAGCTTTAGTTTTGATTCCTTTCTTACTATTCAGTGTACATTGCGGTGGAATCTATTTGTTTATTTTCTTATGTGGTGCATCTTTGATAGGACTATATGAAATGACTCGTGTCTTTCAAAAAAAAGGATATCGTGTATTAGAAAAAGAGTTATATTTTTTCACTTTTCTGACATATATTTTATTGTTTTCAAAAGAAGAAATAGGGAAAAATTATAATATGATACCCTTCCTTTTCTTGACGGGTGCTGTTTATATGATTCAAAAAAGATTTAGTGTAGAAGAGTTAGGATTGAACATTTTATCGTATGTTTATATTCCTATCTCACTCAGTTATGTTTTTAAAGTGGAACAATTCACCCATTCTTATGTGTGGTTCATTTTTATCTTGGCATATGCAACAGACACATTTGCTTATTTCAGCGGAAAGTTGTTCGGAAAACATAAACTGATTCCAAAAATCAGTCCGAATAAGACAATAGAAGGTGCAATCGGAGGAATAATAGGTGCAGTAATTTCTTGTGAGATATATTTATTTTATTTGGGAGAAACAAAATATGTTATTCCGATAATTGCAGTGGCAATTGTGGGAAGTATATTATCTCAATTAGGAGATTTGTTTGCTTCCTCTATTAAACGGTTATTTGATGTAAAAGACTATGGAAAATTAATTCCCGGTCATGGAGGAGTGTTAGATCGTATTGACAGTGTTTTGTTTACAGCACCTTTTGTGTATTATGCTTTTGTTTTGATTGAACTTTTTATAAAATAGAATAAAAGGGTATGATATTGTAGAAGTTATACAAAATTTTTTCAAAAAACCTAAATTTATAGGCTTTGTTTTGGAATAAAATACTTTATGAAAATAAAAATACAATAAAGTATAGATAGGAGGAATCAATGGGAATTTTTCATACAATAATAGCGTTGTTGATTTTCGGCTTTTTGGTTTTCATACATGAATTAGGACATTTTATTGTTGCTAAGAAGAACGATGTCAGAGTATATGAATTCGCAATAGGAATGGGACCGAGTTTATTCAAAAAAACATATCATGATACAATCTATTCCATCAACTGTATTCCTATGGGTGGATTTGTAAGAATGAGTCCTTTTGAGGATGACGGAGAAGAAGTTTGCTTACCTGAAGAGGATTTTAACAATAAAAGACCGATGCAAAAAATTGCTGTGGCTTTGGCAGGACCGGTGATGAATATTATTTTTGCCGTGATTGCATTTTGTTTATTTATCGGAATTGTCGGATATGAAAAAAATATGGTAGATCAAGTACTGCCGAATTATCCGGCATATCAATCGGGGATTTCTGAAGGGGATACTATTGTTTCTGTAAATGGTGTAGCTACAAAAGAATGGGAAGACATCATGAAAGAGCTTTCCAAGGTAGAGAAAAATTCTGTCATTGTGATAGATATTCTCACAAAAGAACAAGAGGAAAAGACTGTAGAAATGGTTCCTATCTTCAAGGAAGGACGTTATATGATAGGAATTACGCCTAAAATAGAACATCGACTGATTCCGTCTGTTAAGAGAGGGTTTGCTATGACTCTATCGATAGGAACAGAGATGTTGGTCTTTCTGAAGCAACTGTTCACCGGAAGAGCAGATACAAATGATTTAGCCGGACCAATCGGCATTATTCAAGTGGTATCGCATACCGCGAAAGTAGGTTCGGAATATTTGTTGTATATTACAGGGATAATTAGTTTGAATTTAGGTATTTTGAATTTATTACCGATTCCGGCATTGGATGGAAGCAGAATTTTAATTTCCGTCATTGAGATTTTAAGAAGAGGAAAAAAATTGTCTTTGAAATGGGAGAATAGAATTAATTTAGCAGGATTTGCATTTTTGTTAGGGCTTATGATTTTGGTAACATACAAAGATATTGTGCGTATATTTTTTAAGGGATAAAAAGATAGGGGAATACTGATGATGAATCGAAAAAACACAAGAGCGGTTAATGTCGGAGGCGTTATAGTAGGCGGCAATTATCCTATTGTGATTCAATCAATGACAAATACACCAACAGAAGATGTTGCTCAGACAGTAAATCAAATATTGGAGTTAGAACGAGAAGGCTGTCAAATTGTGAGATTGGCGATTCCGACTCAAGAAGCTGCAATAGCAGTAAAAGAAATTAAAAAAAAGGTAAATATTCCTTTAGTTGCCGATATTCATTTTAATCATATTTTAGCTTTAGAAGTGATGAAAAATGGGATTGATGCCTTGAGAATCAATCCCGGAAATATCGGAGGAGAAGAAAAGGTAAAAGCTGTTATTAAGATGGCAAAAGAGAAGAAGATTCCAATTCGAATAGGAGTGAACGGAGGATCTTTGGATAAGAAGGTGTTGTCAGAAGATCGTACAGTAGTAGAATCTATGATTCAAAGTGCATTGGAGCATATCTCTATTTTAGAAAAGATGGACTTTTATGATATTGTAGTATCGCTAAAAGCAAGTGATATTTTTCGTTCGATAGAGGCATATACTCGTTTTTCTGAAATTTCTTCTTATCCTCTTCATTTAGGAATTACAGAATCCGGAGGAGTGAGAAGCGGAGCTGTAAAATCTGCCATTGGAATTGGAAGTTTATTGATGAACGGGATAGGGGATACCATTCGTGTATCGTTGACTGCAAATCCTGTGGAAGAGGTCATTATAGCAAAGGATATTTTGAAATCTTTGGACTTGTATGATAAGGATATTAAGATTATTTCTTGTCCTACCTGCGGAAGAACCAAGATTGATTTGATACCTTTGGCGGAACGAATTGAAAAGGCGGTAAAAGATATTCATAAACCAATCACATTGGCAATTATGGGTTGTGCGGTAAATGGACCGGGAGAAGCAAGAGAAGCAGATATTGGGATAGCCGGAGGAATTGGAGAGGCAATTTTATTTAAAAAGGGAGAAGTTGTTCGGAAGATTAAAGAAGCGGATATCGAGGTGGAGCTTCTCAAAGAAATTGAAAAAATGTAGCGGATATCCTTGTCGATGAATATTGTTGACAAGGATTAGTTCCGTTCAACAAAGTGAAAGCGGACCGGTAATCGTATCGTTGTTATTGAAGAGTAAATAGTAAAGTAAGAAAAAGAAAAGAGAGAAAAATGGAAGTAAAATCTTTTTTTGGAGAACATCATTTAAATGTCACTCATATAAAATATTTGAAAAAAAGCAGAACAGTAGTGTTTTTTTTAGAGCTGATGCATTTTTTGACGGAATCAGAAATAGAGAAGTATGAACAAGACCTATCAGAGTTATTGCAAGGTTATGTTGTTGTTTTGTCCGTACGATATTCAAATATTATAAAAAATGAAGAATTTTGGACAAACTATCAGTCAAATGTGAAAGAGTACCTCTTTAGAAAATATCCATCATTAAATGGGATGAAAACCAATGTCACCATTGAGATAGATTCAGAGCAAAAAAAATTATATTGTTGTGTTTCTCAGACATTTTTACATAATAACTTAAAGAATAACAAGTTAGATATGGTATTGGCTGAAAAAATACAGAGAGAATTGGGAATTGTAATGGAGGTGTCATTCATTTGCAACTGTTCGGAATACGCAATTGAACATTATCAAAAGCAACAAGAAGATTATTTGGAACAATTTATTCAAACGATGGAAACAAAGATTGCGGAAGCACCGAAAGAACAAAAAACAATGGAAGCTGTTTGTATGTACGGGAAAAATTTTTCAGGAGAAGCGGTTCCGCTCAAAACGATTCGCCAGGCGGTGGAGAAGATAATTTTGGAAGGAAAGGTATTTGCATTTGATAAAAGACAGATGAAAAATCAAAAATACTTGTACCTCTTTAATATTACCGATCAAACAGATTCCATTAGTTGCAAATTATTTTTAAAAGAAGATAACTTACAATTATCTGACGGAGATTTTGTAAAAATATTAGGGAATGTGACTTATGATACCTATGCACAGGAATTGGTTGTGATGGTTTCTTCCATGATGCCGAGCAAAGAAGAAAAGCGGTTCGATAACTGTGAGAGGAAGAGAGTAGAGTTACATGCACACACATCAATGTCATCTATGGAAGGGTTGTTGAGTGCAAAAGAATTGTTGGGAGCGGCAAAGGAATTTGGTCATAAAGCAATAGCGATTACTGATGATGCGGTGGTTCAAGCATTTCCGGATGCAATGGGAAGTGCAAAAAAAACAGGAATTAAAGTACTTTATGGAGTAGAGGGTCATCTTGTTGATGATATGTCCAATATCTTAAAGGAGTTTAATGACAAAGATTTGAATCAGGAGTTTGTGGTATTCGATATTGAAACAACAGGTTTTTCCAGCATTAATGATGCGATTATCGAAATCGGTGCTGTTAAAATAAAAAATAGAGAAATTATAGACAGGTTCAGTGAATTTGTAAATCCGAAAAGAGAAATTCCTTATCATATTACAGAATTGACTTCTATTACAAATGAAATGGTGTGCAATGAAGATACAATAGAGGAAGTTTTACCGAGGTTTATGGAATTTAGCAAAGACAGTGTCTTTGTAGCACATAACAGTGATTTTGATACTTCATTTATTAAAGAAAATTGCAAAAGACTGGATTTGCTTTATGATAGAATTGCGATAGACACGGTGGAATTGTCTCGAGCTTTGTTGACAGATTTGAAAAGACACAAGTTGAATGTGGTAGCTAAGAAATTGGGAATCTCCTTAGAAAATCACCATAGAGCGGTAGATGACGCGGAAGCAACAGCACAAATCTTTTTGAAATTTTTGACAATGATAGAGGAGTGCGGTGTTACGACATTAGCAGAAGTAAATCAAAAAATTACAAAGACAAATATTGATACCATTCGAGATAAATCAATTACCATTTTTGCTCAGAATTTAGTTGGGTTAAAGAACTTATACAAACTGATTTCCTTTTCACACATCAAGCATTTTTATCGTATCCCACGCATTTTAAAGAGTGAATTGGTTGAGCATAGAGAAGGATTGTTAATTGGTACAGGCGGAGAGAACGGAGAAATCTTTGGAGGAGTAAGAGAAGAAGTTGAACGAGGCGTTGATCCTTCCGTAGTGGACGAAAAAATAAAATTTTATGATTTTGCGGAAGTTATGCCTGTTAGCACCTATCGTAGTTTTTTCAGTGCAAGATTTGATATGAATGAGACTGATTTGAGAAGAATCAATCAGAGAATTTATGATGCTGCAACTCAAGCGGGAATTATGACAGTTGCTGTTGGAAATGTACATTATTTGAATCCGGAAGATGGAATTTATCGTCATATTTTGCGTTACGGACAAAAGAAAAAAGATGATAGAATAGATCAAGCTCTTTATTATCGGACAACACAAGAAATGTTGGATGAGTTTGAGTATCTGGGGAAAGAGGTTGCTTACGAGATTGTTGTGAAAAATACCAATGATTTCGCTGATTTGATTGAAGAGATGTTACCTGTTCCCGAGGGGACATTTCCGCCTGAGATAGAAGGTGCAAAAGAAGATCTTAGAGAGATGTGTTACGAGAAGGCAAAACGGATTTATGGGAATCCTCTACCTGAAATAGTTGAAAAGAGACTGGATAGAGAGTTGAGTTCTATCATTGGGAACGGATATGCTGTAATGTATATCATTGCTCAAAAATTAGTGACGAAATCTTTGAGAGACGGATATTTGGTAGGTTCAAGAGGATCAGTCGGTTCTTCTTTTGCTGCAACAATGAGTGATATTACAGAGGTGAACCCGTTGCCTCCACACTACATTTGTGAAAATGAAGATTGCAAGTACTCGGAATTTATGGAGAGTGGAGCATTTGGTTCAGGAGTAGATATGCCGAATAAACTGTGTCCTTGTTGTGGCAGAGAATTGAAAAAAGACGGCTTTGATATTCCTTTTGAAGTATTTTTGGGATTTGAAGGAGATAAAGAACCTGATATTGATTTGAACTTTGCCGGAGAATATCAACCGAACGCACATAAGTTTGTAGAAGATTTATTCGGAGAAGGCTATGTGTTTCGTGCCGGAACAATTGGAACAGTTGCGGAAAAAACAGCATATGGATATGTTGTCAAGTATTTGGAAGAGAATAATTTGGTTGCAAATAATGCTGAAAAGCAGCGGTTACAGTTAGGATGCACAGGAATTAAAAGAACTTCCGGACAGCATCCGGGCGGTGTCATGGTTTGTCCTAAGAACAAAGATATCTATGATTTTACACCGGTACAATATCCTGCAAATGATACAAAATGCGGAGTGATTACAACACATTTTGATTATCATTCTATCAGTGGCCGTATTTTGAAATTGGATATTCTCGGACACGATGTTCCTTCCATCATTAGACACTTAGAAGATATGACAAACGTTGTAGCAACAGAAATTCCGTTGGATGATGAAAGAGTTATGTCGATATTTACTTCTACTGATGCAATTGATTGCGATTTATCTCAGATACAATGTGAGACGGGGACATTAGGAATTCCGGAGTTTGGAACAAGATTTGTACAACACATGTTGATGGACACGAATCCTCATACATTTGCGGAATTAATACGTATTTCCGGTTTATCCCATGGAACGGATGTATGGGTTAATAATGCTCAAGATTTGGTAAGAAGTAACACCGTTACCTTAAAAGATGTTATTTCTACAAGGGACGATATTATGAATTATCTGATTCAAGAAGGTTTGCCTTCTAAAATGTCTTTTAAGATTATGGAGAATGTTCGTAAAGGAAAAGGACTTACAGAAGAACAGGAAGAATGTATGATAAGTCATCAAGTCCCGAATTGGTATATTACTTCTTGTAAAAAAATTAAGTATATGTTTCCAAAGGCACATGCGGTGGCTTATGTGATGATGTCATTTAGAATTGCATACTTTAAGGTGTATCACAAAGAAGCATTTTATGCGGCTTGTTTCAGCACAAAGGTGGATAACTTTGATGTGGATTTGATTTGTAGAGGAAAAGAAGCGGTTATGATGGCATACCAAGAATTAAAACAAAAAGAAAATAATTTAACAGCAAAAGAGATGGGATTTATTACCGTTTTGGAATTAGCATATGAGATGCATCAAAGAGGTGTGAAGATGAATCATGTAGATATCTATAAGTCGGATTCCAAAAAATTTTATGTGCTTGACAATGAAATCTTACCACCGTTGCTCAGTATTCCGGGCTTGGGACTCACGGTTGCGGAAAAAATCAAAGAAGAGGCCGGCAAGTCAGAATTTATTTCTTTAGAAGATTTTAGGATACGAACCAAGGCGAGTAAAACGGTAATTGAAACTTTGAGGAATCATGGTTGTTTACAGGGATTGCCTGAAACGAACCAACTTTCTCTTTTTTAAGAGAGTTCGATGTGATAAATACAAAACAACAAAAATATGGAGGCATTGGTATGAGTAAAGAAATTAAAAGAGAAATTTTTGAATGGATAAAAGTAATCATCATTGCAGGAGTGTTAGCATTGATTATTACACATTTTGTAAGACCTACGATAGTGAAAGGAGAGTCAATGGTTCCCACGCTATATCCAAATGATTATCTTATTATGAATCGATTAGCATATAAAAATAAACCGGTAGAATATTTGGATGTTGTGGTATTTCATTCCAAGCTTTCATTAGACGGAGAATCTTCTAAAAAGAAAAAAGATTTGGTAAAGCGCGTCATCGGATTACCCGGAGATATCATCGAAGTAAAAGACGGTATGGTTTATCGAAATGGAGAGGAACTGAATGAACCTTATATCAATGATGGAATAACTGATCGTGATATAATGGTCGTTGTACCCCAAAACCAGTATTTTGTAATGGGGGACAATCGGTTGAACAGTAGTGATAGTAGGGATGATCGAGTAGGAATGATTTCAAAAGAAAATATTATAGGGAAAGTGACATTACGATTATTTCCTTTTAGCAAAATTACAACAGACTTTTTACCGGAATAAAAGGTGATTTTATCAACCGTTCAAAATCTGTAGGATTCTTTTTATGCAGAATAGGACAGAGTTTGTTGAAAAATAGGGGAGATAGGATATGAATATTCAACGAAAAAAGAAATTAGAACAATTATGGGAAATTCGACAGTATCAAAATACAGAAAATATGCCGTTGGCAGCAAAAGTGAATAATAATTTATATCCTCTATCATATGAGGTGGAAGAAGAGGCAGAGATTACTTTTTTAGATATTACAGATAATGATGGAAGAAGAATCTATATGACATCTTTGACTTTTTTGTTTACCCGTGCAGCAAGAGAAATATTGGACGGGGCTATTGTAATTGTTAAACATTCTTTGCAAAATGGAATTTATTTTGATATAGAATATAAAGAAACATTGAAGAGTACTCATGTTCGCTTGATTGAAAAACGAATGAGACAGCTGGTAGAAGAAAATGTTTTGATTGAGAGGATTTCTTATACAAGGGAAGAGGCTATTAAGCGTTTGCAAGAGGATAAATTATCATCTAATAACAGTCAATTGTTACGGTATAAAGATTCTTGTATGACGCATATTTATCGATGTGGATGGCTTCAGGACTATTATTATGGTTATATGGTACCGTCTACAGGATATCTGAAGGTGTTCTATTTACATTTGTATAACCATGGAATTGTTTTGTTAGGACCGTCCGAAAAAAATCCAAATAAACCTACCGGCTTTATTCCTCAACCCAAATTGTTTCAAGTATATAAAAACGCATCTGAGTGGGGAAAAATAATGGGCATCAGCAATGTTCATGAATGGAATTGTGCCATTCAAAGTGGTGAATACAGAGAGATTGTTCGAGTTACAGAAGCGGCACACGAAAAGAAAATTTGTGAAATTGCAGATATGATTTTGAACAACCGGGAAAAAGGTAGAATTATTTTGATAGCAGGTCCATCCAGTTCCGGAAAAACCAGTTTTGCACATCGTTTGGAATTACAGTTAAAAGTAAATGGACTGTCTCCGATTACTATTTCTATGGATAATTATTTTGTAGATCGAGAAGAAACACCATTAGATGAGCATGGAGAACCGGACTTTGAAACAGTGGATGCCGTTGATATTACATTATTCAATCGTCAAATGGCAGAAATTATTGCAGGTGAAGAAGTGGTTTTGCCTACTTTTGATTTTGTAACAGGAAAAAAATATTTTGATCCAACGAACAAAATACAAGTGGAAGAAAAACAGCCCATTATTTTGGAGGGAATTCACGGGTTGAATCCAAAATTGACCAACCAAATTCCGGACGGAAATAAATTTAGAATTTACGTCAGTCCATTAACGCAGATGAATTTGGACAGCCATAATAAAATTTCCACATCAGATCTTCGTTTGATTCGTAGAATGGCACGAGATACTCAAACGCGGGGAAAGACTCCGCAGGCTGTTATTGAAGCATTTGATAAACTGAAAAAAGCTGAACAAAAGTATATTTTTCCGTATCAAGAAAACGCTGATGTTATGTTTAACTCTGCACTCATCTATGAATTGTCAGTTTTGAAAAAATTTGTATATCCTATGCTGCAGAGTATTGATTGTAACAGTGAAGTATATAGTGAAACTCGTAGATTGGAAAAGTTTTTACAGTTTTTTGATGAGATGGAATTGGAAATAGATATTCCGCCGACATCTTTAGTAAGAGAGTTTATAGGTGGTTCTACACTCGTATAGGAGATATCACTGTCTCTATTCAATAATTTATAACAATGGAAAAGTAGTCTTGTATAAGATAGTTTTGGAAATTAAATTAATGGTTAAGCGGAATCTGATAGAATAAATGCAGCTTGCATTTAAGAGAACTTTTTTATAAAAAAGCACAAGATTGCATTTGGTTTTCCGACAATCATGTAGAAGGTAATGAATATTGAATATACAAAAATATGAGATAGGCATTTCCTATCTCATATTTTATAGCACAATTGATTATTAATGGTTATTCATATTTTGATATATACGAAATAGTTGCTTTATTTCTTGTATCAATCACAATAGTCTTGTTGTTTGAAACAAGGATGTTTCACTGTGCAAGGATATTTTTCAAAGAATGAATCAACTTTTGGTTGTCTTCCGGTAGTAAAGTGCATATACGGAAAAATTTCTTATCCAATGTTTCGAAACTTGCACAGTTTCGAATTGCTAAAGCATCAGGAATAAGTTTGTCGTAAAGGTAATCAGCATCGAACTTGTCTGAAATAATTTCGCAGAGAATGAAGTTACCGTAGGAAGGATATACTTTCAGTTGTTCAAATGAAGACAGTTCGGTTATCAAATAGTTACGCTCTGTGCATATCTTTTGGTAAGTTTCTGCAATATAATCCGTATCCGTAAACATTTTTTCGCCCATCATAGTGGCAATGATATTGATATTCCATAGGTCAGTATGTGATTTGAAAAAATCCAATACTTTTTCATCTGAGCAAAGTCCATATCCAAGACGAATCCCGGGAGTGGAAAAGAATTTACTGGTTCCTCGTACGACAAATAGTTTTTTGTACTTTGTTGTTAAAGGTGCAGAGGAGTATTTATTTTTATCGGTAAATTCAATATAAGTTTCGTCAATCATCACATAACAAGATGTATGTTCCATAAGATAGGAAATATCATCTTGTGAAAAGATACTTCCTGTGGGATTGTTTGGATTACATAAAATAAGAATATCTGCTTGTTTTTCATTAGTTTTTTTTATAAGTTCTGAGGTATCTCCTTGAAAACAATTCTCTTTTTTTAAGGAGTATGAAAAGATGGTGTTTCCTTCAATTTTGTTTAATTCAGATTTGTATTCTGAGTAAGCAGGAATCATAACCATCGAATGTTTCGGATTTACAAATTGAATGAATTTGGAAATAAGTCCTGTTGCACCCTCTCCCAGGATAATATGAGCTGTGTCAGCTTTCGAGTAAGAAGAAATTGCCTGTTTGAGTTTAATATATTCCGAATCCGGATAAATAGATACGTTTTCAAGGTGTTCTTTGACATAGTCCAATGCTTTTTTACTTGCTCCGAACGGGTTGATGTTGGAACTGAAATCACGAATATCTTTTACGTTGAAATGGTATTTTTCAGCTAATTCAAAGAGATTGGCTCCATGTTTATTTTTTTTCATATTTATAGCCTCCTAAGTGACGGTTAGAGTATTTTGTTCGATGTGCTATCTTTAGTAAAATATGCTTCTAAGAAGAGCTCTATATCTAAGTAGTATTGATCCGTTTTTTTCCAGAAGATGCATGGGATTCCGACGAAGTGTCCATCTCTTGCAGGTTTTAATGCGTCTTGTTCATCTCGAATTGTCAAAAAAATTTTTAAGTTTTCCATAGATTCCAAAATTTCTACAAAGGAAAACGGGATATTATTTGTATTTAAAAAGTCAATCGTCGGTGGACAATCCGGACATTTCATACTTCCGTACAATATGACTGTGTTCATAGTAAGCTCCTATTCGTTTTATATTTTAGTGAAGTGAGTTAAGATATTCCTCACGGTATTATTTGCTACATAACACATACATTTTATTTCAAATTACAGTTAATGTAAAGAATTTAGCAGATAAATGATTCAATATAGTAAAAAACTTAAGAAAGGTTCATCTGATTTATAAATTGAAAACAAGTGATATTTCATGTAAAATAAGAAAATAAAGGTTGATTTTTATAGATGTGTTGAAATAGAAAAGAGGTACATGATGAAAATAGGATTTATTGGATTTGGAAATATGGCAAAAGCAATGCTTTCCGGAATGATTTCGAATGGAGTTTGTCATAAAGAAAATGTGATGGTTTCTGGTTTACACAAAGAAACATTAGAGATTGCGAAGAATGAGTTTGGAGTATCTGTAACATTCCAAAATAAAGAAGTTGTGGAACACTCGGATGTGATATTTTTGGCAGTGAAACCTCAGTATTACGGAGAAGTGATTTCAGAAATACAATCTTATATAAATGGAAATCAAATTTTGATTTCTTTGGCGCCCGGAAAAACGATAGCATGGTTGGAAGAATTGTTTAAGAAGGATGTAAAATTAATCCGAACGATGCCAAACACTCCTGCTCTGGTTGGAGAAGGAATGACCGGAGTTTGTAAGAACGATTATTTACAGGATAAAGATTTTCAAAAAGTCCTTCCTCTTTTTAAGAGTTTTGGAAAAGTTGAAATAGTACCTGAAGCTTTGATGGATGTAGTTGTCGGAATCAGCGGAAGTGCACCGGCATATGTATTTATGATGATTGAAGCCATGGCGGATGCCGCTGTTATGGCAGGAATGAAGAGAGATGTTTCTTATCGTTTTGCGTCACAGGCTGTTTTGGGAAGTGCCAAGATGGTATTGGATACCAAAACACACCCCGGAGAGTTGAAAGATATGGTTTGTTCACCAGGAGGAACAACTATTAAAGCAGTTGCCAGCTTGGAAAAAAATGGTTTTAGAAATGCTTTGATTGAAGGAGTTACATCTTGTATCAAGAAATCTAAAGAGATGTAAATCGGGGTATTTTTTGATTAAATTCAATTAGAGAGTTCTGTGATATATTATTTGTATATACAAAGATACTTTGTTCTGATGATAGAGTTTGAGGAGAAGAAAATGATAGAAGAGTTAATCAAAAAGAATCGTGCTTATCGCAAGTATTATCAAAACAAAAAAGTTTCCAGTTCGGATTTGTTACGATTAATTGATATTGCCAGGATTTCATCCTGTGGAAATAATATGCAGGCACTGAAATATATCGTATGTAACACAAAAGAGAAGAATGATGTTATGTTTAAAAATCTTAGATGGGCAGCGGCATTATCGGATTGGGATGGTCCGATTGAGGGGGAAAGACCTTCAGCATACATTGTGATAGCGTTAGATACAAAGATTCGTAACGATGCAATGTGGGATCATGGAATTGCTGCAACCAATATTTTGCTGCTGGCTACAGAATTAGGATATGGCGGTTGTATGTTTGCCTCATTTGATAAAAAGAAATTACAAGAAGCCTTTCATTTGGAAGATCATATCGTTCCCTTGATGGTGATTTCATTGGGAGTTCCATTAGAAAAAGTGCAGTTAGAAGATATGAAAGATGGGAAGTTTCAGTATTATCGTGGAAAAGATGGAACACACCATGTACCAAAGAGAAGATTGGAAGAAGTCTTGATAGGGAGATACTTAGAATAGAATATTTTATGCAGAGATTTTATCTAAAAGATGTTCAAAATGAAAAAATGTGATAAAATGAAACAAATAGGCACTTTTGGAGGTTTTTGAGATGAATAAAGTTACAGTGAAAATTGCAAATCAAGAATATACTGTTGTTGGAGAGGAATCAAAGGAATATCTTTTGAAGATTGCATCGAGGGTAGATGATGAGATGGAAGATTTGCTGTTGAAGAATCCGAAATTTAATTACAGTGCTTGTGCTGTGTTGACTGCAATCAATATTACAGATGAACTGTGCAAACAAAAAGAAGAATTGGAGCAGTTAAAAGAAAAATGTAATTCGTTGGAAGAATATAAAAGTAAGTTGGAAAGCTTGTTGGACCAAAAGGAGAATTGCATACAGGATTTAAATGTTCAGTTGGGAGAATTGCAGGAAGATAACAGTCATGTAAAAGAAATAAAATATGAGTTTGAAAATGAAATGAGAGAGAAAGAATCACAATTAACTGAAGCGATTGAATTATCTAACCAATTTCAGACCAGAATGTTTCAATTGCAGGTTGAAATTGAGGAGTTAAAGAAAAAAACAAAATGATAGATACGAATAAAAAAGGTCAATGGCACTACCATAGTCCTTTTTTTATCATATAGGGGAGTAAAATGAAAAAAAATATAGAAATTTTGGCGCCGGCAGGTACTATGGAATCATTGTATGCTGCTGTATCAAACGGAGCTAATGCAATTTATTTAGGTGGAAAAACTTTTGGAGCAAGAGCCTATGCCGGTAATTTTGATGAACAGGAATTGAAACAGGCAATTGCTTATGCCCATGAGCGAAATGTGAAGATTTATGTAACAACAAATATTTTGGTAATGGATTCAGAAGTGACAGATTTCTTAGAATATGTGTCTTTTCTGTATCAAAATGATGTAGACGCATTGATTATTCAAGATATAGGAATGGTTCATTTATTGAGAAATATTTTTCCGAATATGCCGTTGCACAGCTCGACTCAAATGACGGTCATCAATTCCTTAGATACGCTATATGTAAAAAAATTAGGAATTGAAAGAGTGGTATATGCCAGAGAAAATTCTGTGGAAGAATTAAAAGAAATTCAACAAAAAACAGGAATGGAATCAGAAACTTTTGTGCATGGAGCACTCTGTATTTGTTATAGCGGTAATTGTTTGTTTAGTACAATGATGACAAATCGTTCCGGCAATAGAGGTTCATGTAGCCAAAATTGTCGTATGAAATATCGTTTGGAAAAAAATGGTACTTGTGTGGATTCAGGATATTTGTTAAGTGCAAAAGATTTAAGTACCTTGACACAGGTAGAACAGTTGATTGAATCAGGAATTGATTCTTGGAAAATTGAAGGAAGAATGAAACGTCCGGAATATGTTGCCACTGTAGCGAAACACTATTCTGATATGAAAGAACATGCGAATCAAATTCCTTTAATCGAAAGGGATCAAAGAGAGGATGAGATTCGTCATATTTTTCAAAGGGAATATACAACAGGCTTTTTGTTGAATGATGAAAATAAAAATATTGTCAATCCTTTGGTTCCTAAAAACAAAGGGATTTTGATAGGAAAAGTATTGAGGAATGACAGAGAACGAAAAAGATTAAAGATTTTGTTAGAAAAAGATATAGAAGTGGGAGATGGTCTTTCTACCGGAGAAAAAGTAGGAAGAATCTTAGTAGGAAACAATATAGTAAATTCTGCGCAAAGCGGACAAGAGATTGAGTTGGATTATGTGGGGAATTTGAAAACAGGAGATGAAGTTTACAAGACATATTCCAAAAAGATTATGGAAGGTGCAAAATCATCTTATCAAAAAGAAGCATTTTCTTTTCCGGTTACCATGTTACTAGAATTAAAGGTTGGGAAACAACCGGTTTTAAATATAGAAGATGAAGAATATCACAGGGTATCTTACATGGACGATATGGTTGTAGCAGAGGCAAAGAATAAAGCTGTAGATGAGGAATTTGCATATACACAACTTTCAAAGCTTGGTGATACTCCATATAAATTAGAAAAAAAGAATTTCTCTCTAAAAATATCGGGAAATGTATTTGTTAGCAAATCGGATTTGAATCGTTTTAGAAGAGAGGCTATTCATTTGTTGTCAATCGAAAGACAAAATAGGCACCATCGTACTCCGTTTGATTGGAAGGAATGTTATCGTATTGCGAAACAACAATTTGATAATGTGAATTCCGGAGAAGCAACAGAAAACAGAAGCTACTATCTTTCTTGTAAGTGTCGAACGAAAGAACAATTGGAGACAGCAAAAAAAGAAAATATATCAAGAATATATGTTGAAACCGTAGAATTGTACGATTATGCAAAATCTTGTTTTAATGAGGAGCAAATTTATTATTCTATTCCGGATGTAGTGACTGAGAAAAACTTAAACTACGTGGAGAATTTAATAAGTCATACCGGAAAAAGATTTCTTACAAATTCTTTAGGAATAATTGAGAAATATCGGGAATATGACATAATTGGAGATTATCTATTGAATTTATCCAACAAATATTCGTTAAATTGTTTGAATGCAAAGCAAGTTACACCATCTTTAGAATGGATTTTTTCTCATCAGATGGAAGACATTTTGTCTTTTTCAAAAAAAGATAAGGTGGAAATTCCTATCTATTTGACTCCGATGGTGATGATTATGGAATATGATGTTACAAAAACAAACGATATATACAGTATCAATGATCAATACGAATTAGTATCTCAAAAAGGAGAGAGATTTCCCATTTGGAAAGATGAATTAGGAAAAACAAGAATATTTTCAAATGAACCGAAAGAATTGAAACAAGATATCAAACGGTTTTATGATAGTGGATTTAGACATTTTAGAATAGAGTTTTTGAATGAAGGAGAAGATCAAGTTAGGAATATCATTCGGTCTTATAAAAATTATTTAGAGGGATAGTGGCTATGATAGAAGAAAGAACACTTCGTGTGTTGGAATATTATGAAATTATAAAACAATTGAAAGAACAAGCCGTTTCTACATTGGGGAAAGAGAGAGTAGAGGCAATTGAAATTTCCAGTGATGTAGAAAAGGTACAGGTGTGGCAAAAAGAGACAACAGAGGCACAAGGAATATTATTGCAAAGCAGCAAAGTGCCAATCGGAGCTTTTTATCCGATGAGTGAGGCATTGAAGAGGGCAGAGTTAGGCGCTTCAATGGATATGGGGCAATTGTTACATTTGGCAAGCAGTCTTCGTGCTGCAAGAAAATTGAAGGCATTTTTGGACAATAAAGAGGAGAGTCTTCTCTTAAAACAATACACCATTCAGTTGACAGAAGATAGAGAGTTGGAAGAAGAGATTTTTTCTTCAATCATTTCAGAAGAAGAAATGTCGGATTCTGCCAGCGGTACATTGAGACAAATTAGAAGAAGTATGAGTTCTATGAAAGAATCCATACGTAAAAAATTGGACTCTATTGTTACTTCATCTGGACAATATTTGCAGGATGGCATTGTTACAATGAGACAGGATCGGTTTGTCGTTCCGGTCAAATTAGAGAATAAACACAAGGTTCCCGGAATTGTGCACGATACCTCTGCTTCAGGAGCAACTTTGTTTGTTGAACCGATGGTGATTGTTGAAATGAACAACAAACTACAGACTTTAAAGAATGAAGAACATCAGGAAATTCAAAGAATCTTAAAAGAATTCAGTGATAGAGCAGCATTGATTGCCGATGAAATCAGAGTAAATGAAACAAATTTAACAGAGTTGGACTTTATTTTTGCAAAAGGAAAACTTTCCATTAGTATGAAAGCAGAGGCGGTAGAGTACAATTTTGTGATGGAGATTCGATTAAAACAGGCGAGACATCCGTTAATCGATTTCAAAAAAGTAGTACCATCCGATATTCTGATAGGGAAAGGATATAAAACTTTGATGATTACCGGACCTAATACGGGTGGAAAAACAGTTACATTAAAAACAATGGGATTATTTGCTTTGATGTACCAAAGCGGATTGCATCTTCCTTGTGATTACGGAAGCAGTATGTGTATCTTTGAAAACATCTTTGCAGACATTGGTGATGAGCAAAGTATAGAACAGAGTTTATCTACTTTTTCTTCTCATATGACTCACATTGTAAGTATTTTGAATTCAGCAACCAAAAATTGCTTGGTGTTATTTGATGAATTGGGCGCAGGAACTGATCCGATTGAAGGCGCGGCATTGGCGATTTCCATTTTGGAAGAAATCAAAAGCCGTGATTGTATTTGTATTGCTACGACACATTATAGCGAGTTGAAGCATTATGCACTGACGGAAGACGGAGTAGAAAATGCCTCAATGGAATTTAATATAGATACCTTATCTCCTACTTATAGATTGATGATAGGGCTTCCAGGAAAGTCGAATGCATTTGAGATTTCACAACGATTAGGTTTGCAACAGCATGTGATTGAAATGGCAAAAAGTCGGATTCATACAGATAAACTTGCAATGGAAGATATGCTGAAAGAAATTGAAGAAGAAAAGAAAAAAATAGAATATGAAAGACGAGAAAGTGAAAGAATCTATGCGGAAGCTCAGTTAATTGAAGAAAAAATGCAAATGAAATTAGATAAGATAAATGATAGGAAAGAAAGAGAAATTCAAGAAGGAAAAAAATTGGCACAAGAGATTGTAAAAAAAGCAAAAGAAGAGATAGATGAACAGATTAAGGAAGTTTTGAACTTAAAGCAGCAGCTTGACAGAGAAGATTTGAACAAAGAGTTGGAGAAAGCAAGAAAAAAAATAAAAAACACGATGAAGGGATTAGCATACGAAGAAAATATTTTATACTCTAAGGAAGATAAAGAAAAATCATTAAATCAGATTGAAAAGGGCGATAGAGTGTTTGTATCTACTTTTCATCAAGAAGGTGTCGTATTGGAATCTGATGATAAGAAAAGAGAAGCTTTTGTTCAATTGGGTGCAATGAAGATGAATTTGCCATATGAAGTATTGCAAAAACCTAAGAAATCGAAAAAAGACAGTCAATATTCCGGTGCGGGAAAAATATTAAAGCATAAGAGTAAAAATATTAAAACGGAAATTGATTTGAGAGGATTAGATTTGGAAACAGCTCGAATTGAGTTGGAAAAATATTTAGATGATGTAGTATTATCCGGATTATCACAGGTTACCATCATTCATGGATTGGGAACTTTTGTATTGAAAAAAGGCGTGGAAGAGATTTTGAAACATTATGCACCGGTAAAATCGTATCGTTCCGGTAAGTACGGAGAAGGAGGACCCGGTGTTACAATTGTACAATTTTAATTCGATTATTTGAATGAAGGAAGCAAAAAGCGATTGGAAGGCTTGGAATATTTCCTGATATGAAATTCGAATTCCGGAGATTGTTGATACTAAACACTATTTTAAAATATTAATATAGTATATGATTGGTAAATAAAGAGAACAAAATATAATGGCATCAACAAAGCAGATTCTTATTATCATTTTAATCAGTAATTAGTATTAAAAAACTGAGAAGTTATCATTCAATGACTTTGAATTTTTCATCTATAATTTCAAATCTATTTTTTAAACCGTTTGATAGATAGATATTATTCTCACTGTCAATGAATACAGCTTCCACTCTGTTTGGAAGTTGGTTGACAATGCTTAGTCCTTCTTCCAATCCAAGCGAGAAGAGTGTTGTTGCCAAAGCATCTGCATCTGTAGAATTATCAGTAATGACAGTAACTGAAATCAGAGAATTATCATAAGGGTATCCTGTTGTAGGATTCAAGATATGATGATACAGTTTGCCGTCTTTTTCAAAGAATCTTTGATAGATACCGGAAGTTACAATTGCAGTTGTTTTTTCTATAGGTATGGCTGCAATAGGAGATTCTTGTTTGGTGGTAGGATCTTGAATTCCGACTTTCCACGGAGAACCATCTTGTTTTTGTCCAAAAACAAGAATATTCCCACCCAAATTAATAATTGCACCGGAAATATCTTCCTTTTCAAAATAGCTCGCAATAGCGTCTGCAGCATATCCTTTTGCAATACCTCCAAGGTCAATTTTCATAGTTTTTTCTGTTAGGAATACAGTTTTTTGTTCTTTGTCAAGTACAATATTTTTATAATTAATAAAAGGAAGTACCTCATTGATTTCTTTTTCGGATGGAACTTTAGGATTGTCTGTACTGATATTCCATAAATTTACCAACGGAGCAACAGAAACATCAAATTTTCCGTTGCTTAGCTTGGAATAATACAGTGCCCGCTCTATGACGTAAAAAGTGTCAGAAGATACCTTTACCGGAGAGATGCCGGCTTGTTCATTTATTTTGGATACTTCACTTGCCGTGATAACATTACTCATCCGATTTTCAATGTCTTGAATCATAGTCATGGATTGTTTTAGAATGTCAGGTTTATTCTCATAAATAGTAATTGTGCAAAGTGTATCCATATAAAATTCCGATTGGCTGAGCGGCTTTGATTCTTCCTTGCTACAGCCTGACAGAAGTGTTATTAGCAATGTTGTTGCCATCATTAAAATATAATAAGATTTTTTCATGATTCCCTCCAAATGATATATAAAACTATTCTCATTTATAGCATAGATTGTTCAAATAAGCAATATAAATATGCTATAGTTTATTTTATCATGAATGATTGGAAAAATAATAATTATAAAGAGTAACAAATTATAGTTTTATATCAATATTGTTTTTTGTCATCATAAAAAGGGTTCGTTGAGTTTTATAGAGATTTTTGAAGATAAAAATACTGTGCAGTATGTTATAATCATAAATATGAAATTTTTACTTTTAAAACAGAGTTTGTGAAATGAAGAATAGGATTTGATAGAAATAATGAATCAAAATATTTTACTTAAAATACAATACATTGGAACTAATTATTGTGGATGGCAAAAACAGAATAACGGAAAATCTATCCAGCAAGAAATAGAGAGGGCAATTTGTGAAGTGACAGGCAAACAGGTAAATCTTACCGGTTCAGGGAGAACGGATAGTGGAGTACATGCATTGGGGCAAGTTGCAAATTTTGTAATAGATACAACTATTCCGGTTGAAAAGATAAAGTATGCTATCAATTATTATTTGCCGGATGACATTCGTATTATAGAAAGCAAAGCGGTGGAAGATTCTTTTCATGCAAGATATTCTTCAAAAAAGAAAACTTATTGTTATCGTATTAATATGAATGAGATAGAGAGTCCTTTTGAAAAAAATCGTTCTTATTTTGTCGGAAAAGAGTTGGATTTGTCCAAGATGAAAGAACAATCAAAATTTTTGATGGGGGAACATGACTTTGCTGCATTTCAAAGTGAAGGCTCTTCTGTAAAAACAACGGTGAGGACAATATATTCTTTAGAAATAAATTGTATTAACAATATCGCGGAAATTCATATCATCGGAAACGGATTTTTGTACAATATGGTTAGAATTATTGCAGGAACACTTATTGAGATAGGAAAAGGGAAAGATTATTCTATAGTTGATATACTTAATACCAAGCAAAGAGAGAATGCCGGACCGACTGCGCCCGCATGTGGGTTGTTTATGGAAAAAGTAGAATATGACTAAAGTTTAAGGGTTTCCAATATTTGTTGAAGAGCTAAAAAATCTTCAACAAAGTAAAGTGGTATTTTGAATTCTAAGAAACTCAATAAATATTTCCGGAAAGCAAATTTGATACAAGGGAATAAAAATATAAATCATGTGTTGGAGGAATAGCTAATACTATTTTCTGTTTAAAATGCCTGGTATGCAGAATGTACAATTGCTGAAAAATAATTTGGAGAATAATATATTTCAAAGCATTCAACCTGTCAGTTCTAATAGATAATAGTATAAAAAGGATGCTTAAGAATACCGAAACATTACAGAATAAGTAGCAATTGAATAAACAAACACCTTGTTATCAGAAGAATAGGATGATATTCAAACTGATGCAAGGTGTTTGTTTTTGAATAATTTCTGAAATTTGATTTTTTATTTCTTTAATTTTTTGCTATTTTTTAGGATATTCATAAGCAAGCGATAAGACCGTTCTGTTGATGAGATGGACAGTCTTTCTCTTGGCGTATGGACATCATACATATTTGGCCCAAAAGAAACAATATCCAAAGATGGCATTTTTTCTTTGAAGATTCCACATTCTACACCTGCATGGAGTGCGTAAGCATGCATTTCTGTATCAAATGTTTCTTTATAAGTTTCAAGGAATAAATCTTTTAAATCAGAATGTAATTGAGGAGGCCATGCCGGATAGTCACCTGAACTTTCCAGGGTAGCACCATATTTTTTTGAGAGTATGATAAGTTTTTCCAACAACATTTCTTTTTTTGTGGTAACAGAGCTACGAATAGAGGATTCGAATGTGATTGATTGGTCACTCGATGTCAAAACACCCAAGTTAAGAGAGGATTCCACCAAATCTTCCACAATGAAACTCATTGATTGTACTCCGTTTGGCATTACCGACAGTAATTCTAAAGTAGAATTCTTTGTGTTTTCACTAAATACAAAAGGAGAATTATGTTCTATAGGTTCTGTTACATTTACATTGAAATCGTCTTCTATATTTACCAATTCATTTTTGAAAATATCATGCCATTTGGAAATTTCTTGTTTTAATTTTTTATGATGAGAAGGATTGATTGCAACTATTGCACGAGAAGAACGAGGAATTGCATTCATTTTTGTTCCACCTGAGATTTCAAATATTTCCATCGGTATTGTTTTAGATATTTCATGCAACATTCTTCCAAGTAAGATAATGGCGTTTGCTCTTCCGCGATGAATTTCACTTCCGGAATGTCCGCCTTTTAAATCGCTTATACTTACTTCACAAGCGATATAATCGCCGTCGATAAATGTCCATTGTGTCGGAAGAGACACTTTTGTTCGAACACCACCGGAACAACTTGTCAATAATTCACCTTCTTCTTCAGAATCGATATTGATAAGGTATTTTGCTTTCAGGGTAGAAGTATCTAAGTGGGTGGCGCCTACAAGTCCGGTTTCTTCTTGTACCGTAAAGACTGCTTCTAAGTTTGGATGTGCGATATCATGTGAATCCAAAATAGCGAGAGTCATTGCAACAGCAATACCGTTATCTGCACCTAAAGTAGTTCTGTTTGCTTTGATAAAATCTCCGTCCACATGCAGTTCAATTGGATCGGTATCAAAGTTATGTGTAGAATCTTCTTCCTTCTCACATACCATATCCATATGTCCTTGCAACATTACAGTAGCACAATCTTCATATCCGGATGTTGCTGGTTTATGAATAATTACATTGTAAAATTCATCTTGTGTGTAAGAAAAATCATGTTTCTTTGCAAATTCGACTAAATAGTTACTAATCTTTTCTTCATGATGTGATTCTCTCGGAATTTTAGAGATTTCTTCAAAATAATGAAATACTCTTTTTGGTTCGAAGTTTATAATAGCCATAACAATCTCTCCTTTGGTATCATTTTTTATTTTTTGGGTAGTATCTTTTTAAAATGTTCTTGAATCATATTTTCCATTTTATTATTTTTGGGATGATAGTATACTGTATCTTTTAACGTGTCAGGTAAATATTGTTGTTTTACATAAGAATTTTCAAAATCATGCGGATATAAATATCCGATTCCCCTGTTTAAATGTTCGGCACCGACATAATGACTATCTTTCAGGTGTAAAGGAATATCGTAAGTTGAAACTGTTTTCAAATCGGAAATGGCAGAATCGATTGCAACAATGCCGGAATTAGATTTTGGCGAAGTTGCCAATAAAATAGTAGCTTGAGCCAAAGGAAGCCTGGCTTCCGGAAGTCCCAAGTAAAATGCACTGTCAATACAACTTTTTACGATAGAAATTGCTTGAGGATACGCCATGCCGATGTCTTCCGAAGCCATGACAAGCAATCTTCTTGAAGGAGAGATGATGTCTCCACTTTCCAGAAGTCGGGCTAAATAATGCAATGCTGCATTTACATCGCTCCCTCGAATAGATTTTTGTAAAGCGCTCAACAAGTCATAGTGTTCATCAGAATTTTTATCATAGAGCAAAGCTTTTGAAGTTGCAACTGTTTCTATCAGTTCTTTGGTGATAGAAAGTTCGTTGTTTTCACTATACAGTTGTACCATTGTTCCAAGTGTATTCAACCCTTTTCTTAGGTCTCCGGAAGAAAACACAACAAGCATGTTAAGGACAGAGTCCTCGTATTGAATGGTATAGCCGTTATTTTGTAAATTTTCAAGAGCATGATATATTCCTTCTCTGATTGCTCTGTCATCCAATGAAAAAAACTCAATGACAGTACATCGACTTAATAACGACTTATAGATTTGGTGGTATGGATTTTCTGTAGTGCTTGCAATAAGAATAATTTGTCCTTTTTCAATATATTCCAGCAAGAGCTGTTGTTGCTTTTTATTGAAATTTTGAATTTCATCAATATAGATTAAAATTCCGTTTATTCCGGAAAAAGTATTGATGTTTTCTGCGATATCTCGTATATCTTGTGTCTTTGAATAGGTTGCATTTAATTTGTAATAAGATAGGTCGCTGTTTTTTGCCAAAATTTCTGCAACTGTAGTTTTTCCGGTTCCGGGAGGACCGTAGAAAATTAAATTTATCATTTGTTTTTGTTCAATCAATCGGTTGATTAACTTATTTTTTCCAATAATGTGACTTTGTCCGACTACCTGTTCTATAGAGTGGGGACGAACAATTTCTGCAAATGGAGTATTCATAAAAAACCTTTCTATCATCACATATTTAAAAACCGCACTATAATTTAATCTAAAAAAAGTATCAATTTTGCAAGAGTAGTCTTGCACTGTTTTTTATTTTCTAACTTAATGATATCATATTAAATCTATTTTAGATTAACTTTTTTGAATTGAGATTGGTATTTGAGTACTAGATTAAGAGTATTTGTAAAAGTGTTTTGTGAAAGTTTCTATATAACTGAAAAAGAGCTCGATACAAGTGTATATAAGCTCTTTTAATCATTTGAATTAATTAATGCCGTGTTTTTTTAATTCATCCAGAAGTTTATCATTCAATACTTTGATGTGAGTTCCCTTCATACCCAAAGAACGAGATTCGATGACACCTGCACTTTCAAATTTTCTCAGTGCATTCACAATAACGGAACGAGTAATACCTGCACGATCTGCAACCTTGCTTGCAACCAATAAACCTTCCGAACCGTTCAGTTCATTGAAGATATGGATTACAGCTTCCAATTCGGAATAGGAAAGTGTTCCGATTGCCATCTGAACAACTGCTTTGTTTCTCATTTCTTCCTCAATCTCTTCACTTTTAGATCTTAGAATTTCCATTCCGACAACGGTAGCACTGTATTCAGCCAGAATTAAGTCGTCATCACTAAACTCTTTGTCGTAACGAGAAAGAATCAAGGTTCCCAATCGATCTCCACCGCCTACAATAGGAACGATGGTTGCATATTTATTATAGCTGCCGATATCGCCTTTGAATACGGAAAGCAAAGATTCTTTGGTTAGATTGGCAATAGTTTCTGATGCCTTATTGACATTATCAATATAATCCTGAGGAAGTTTTTCTTCTCCGGAATTTTCATCAAGGACGATAGAACTGTCTGCTTCATGAGTGAAAGAAGAGCCTAACACCTTTCCCTTGGAACTTAAAATATAAACATTAGAACTTAAAACTTCATTCAAAGTATCGCTTAATACGGAGAAAGACACAGGTTTATTCCCTGAATTTTGTAAGAACTTATTAATTGTTCTTGTCTTTTGTAGAAGAACACTTGACATAAATAAATCACCTCATAAGTATATAATTAAGAAAAAATGAAAAATAAAATTTTTCAAAATACATGTAAACTATAAAAATTCAAAACTATAATAACATATTTCAAAAGAATATTCAATATTATTTGACAATTATAAATTATTATTTAAATAAACTTAAATTGTGACAAAAGAAACCTATTGTTTGACCTCTTCTTTATAAGAACATGTTTTGGAAGAACACACAATTTGTGTTCCTTTTTTAGTTACTTTTTCTACTAAATTTTCTTGACATTCCGGACATTTTTTTCCGGTAGGACGATTCCAAGACACAAAACTGCAATTTGGGAAGTTACTACATCCATAGAAGATTCGTCCTTTTTTGCTGCGTCGTATGATTACTTCTCCATCTTCACAATCAGGGCAAGGCATCCCAATCTTCTCAAGATAAGGTTTTGTTCCGGTACATTCAGGATAATTTTTGCAAGCGAGGAATTTTCCGAACCTTCCATATTTTACTACCATTTCTTCATTGCATACAGGGCATTTTTCGTCTGTTTTCTCTTGCAGTAGAACTTTTTCTAAATTCTCTTCGGCAACGGTAACATCCTCTATGAGTGGAGTGTATATTTTTTCAACTACTGACTTCCAAGGAAGCGTTCCTTCTTCTACGGAGTCAAGTTGTTTTTCCATATCAGCAGTAAAATCAACATCTACGATATTTTTGAAGTTTTCTTTCATAATGGAAGTTACAATCTCACCAAGTTCTGTTGGGATAAGGAAGTTCTTTTCTTTTTTCACATATTCTCTTTGCAATATGGTAGAAATTGTCGGTGAGTAGGTGCTTGGTCTACCAATACCCAATTCTTCCAGTGTTTTAATCAAGGTTGCTTCGGTATATCTTGCAGGTGGTTGTGTAAAGTGTTGTTTATCTGTAAGTTTATTCACTTTATAATATTGTTTTTCGACAAAGTTTGGGATTTCCTGTTCCTCTGCCTTGGAGTAAGAATATACCTTTAAAAATCCATCAAATACTAATGTGCTTCCGGAAACCTTGAATTGATAATCATCAATAGAGCCTAAGACGGTGTCAGTGTGAAAGATTGCTGAACTCATAGAAGCTGCAACAAACCTTTCCCAAATAAGTTTGTACAATTTATATTGATCTGTTGTAAGAGAATCTTTGACGGATTCCGGGGTTCGATAAATAGAAGTAGGTCGAATACATTCATGGGCATCTTGGATAGAAGAATTTTTTTTCTTTGGAGAACTATATTTTTGGTAGTAATTTTTTCCGAAAGTTTCCTCAATGTATTTTTTTGAAGAGGCTAGCGCTTCTTCTGAAATACGCTGAGAGTCAGTACGGATATAGGTGATTAATCCGACAGTTCCTTCTCCTTTAACAGTTACACCTTCATATAATTGTTGTGCCGCACTCATAGTTCGTTTACTACTGAAAGAAATTTTATTTCCTGCTTCTTGTTGCAACAAACTGGTTGTAAATGGTTTAGGAGCGGAACGTTTTTTTTCCTTGGAATCAATCTTATCAATCAGCATATCTTTTTTGTGCAAATCTTTTAATACTAACTTTGTTTCTTCTTCTGAATGCAGCTCAATTTTCTTATTGTTTTTTTCAGTTAGTTTGAATACTGCTTTCCTTTTATCTTCTCCCGTTACAGTGGCATCGATTGTCCAGTATTCTTCAGGAGTAAAGGCACGAATTTCTTCTTCTCTTTCTACAATCAATCTTGTACTTACACTTTGTACTCTACCCGCACTTAGCCCTTTTCTAACTTTTATCCAAAGAATAGGACTTATTTTGTATCCCACTAATCTGTCAATGATACGACGTGCTTGTTGTGCATCTACCAAGTCCAAATCTATTTTTCGTGGCGATTTGATTGCTTTTTTGATGGCATCTTTTGTGATTTCATTAAAGGTAATACGATTATTATCATTAATATCTAAATCCAGCAAGTATGCTAAGTGCCATGAAATTGCCTCTCCTTCACGATCCTGGTCAGTTGCTAGATAGACAAAATCAGCTTTTTTTGCTTCTTTTTTCAAATCCTTGACAATATCGCCTTTTCCTCGAATTGTAATATATTGTGGTTCGAAGTTTTGTTCCACATCAACACCAAGCTTGCTTTTTGGCAAATCACGGATATGTCCGACAGAGGCTTTTACTGTATAATTTTTCTTTCCTAAAAATTTTTCAATTGTTTTTGCTTTTGCAGGAGATTCTACAATTACCAGATTTTTTGCCATATAAAATCCCTTTCTCTATTATAATCGTAATGATTCTTGAATTATTATTACATATAAAAAATGCTTTTTATCGTCTTTTCAATTGTGTATTATATACGAAAAAGTTATTTTTGCAATAGTGCAATTTATTTGTAAATTATTAGTACAGCAAATAGAGGTTATCTTTTTGCAGAGAAACACATCTGTTCAAAATGATTGTTTATAAATTTAATTAATTGGAATATCAATACTTACATGAATTTTCAACAGAAGATAAGAAAATAGAATCATATGAGATAAAAAATGTTACATCCTCTTCTTTTCTATACAAATTTTATACAAAATTAAAATCAGATTGAAGTTAAACTGTATAAATTATTTCCCATTTCAAGAACAAAACCTTTTATTTCTAAAATGGAAAGAATAGAGGAAACTTCTTTTATCTGAAGTTGAAGAGTGTATGCGATTTCATCTATATAAATGGGAGACTTCTTTTCTAATAAAGATAAGATGTTCTGTTCCGCTTCGGACAAGTTAGATGATTTAGACAGAGCGGAGCATAGTGGAGTAATATTCGGAAATTCTTCCAGAATATCTTCAAAGCAAGTTACTATTTTCGCTCCGTTTTTTATCAATTGATTTGTACCGTTGCTATTGGAGGAATTGATGTTTCCGGGAACAGAAAATATAGTTTTTCCAAGTTCCAGTGCAAATTCAACCGTTGTCATCGTTCCGCTTTTAAAGTTTGCTTCCACCACAATAAGTCCTGAGCAAATTGCAGAAATAATGCGATTTCTTGCAACGAATTTGTAAGGTAGGGTAGATTCACGGTGATGATATTCAGATAAAATCAACCCTCCGTTATTAAGTATTCTGTGGTACAGAGATAAGTTTGTTTTTGGATAAATGGATTTTTCGTTAAGAGATGAACCCAGTACGGCAATTGTTTTTCCGCCGTAGTTCACAGTTGATTTTTGGGATATTCCGTCAATTCCATGTGCCATTCCGCTGACTGTTATGATTCCGTTTTCTGCCAATATTTTGCCAAAGAAGTCTGCACAGAAAACACCGTAAGCATCCGGTTTTCTGCTACCGATAATGCCAATTGAAAATTGTTGTAGTAGAGATAAATTACCTTTGAAATACAAGATATACGGAAAATCATACAGTTCTTTTAATGCTGTGGGATAATTTTGCATAGCGATAGTGATATATTCAATTTCTTGTACTTGCAGTTCTTTGACAAAATCTTCATATTTTTCAAAAGCAGATTCAATATCAGATTTCTTTTTTTGAGAAACACTTTTTAGCTCACGAATAGATGCCTGAGTCAATAACTGTATATCATCAATACTTCCGACTTCATTCAAAATATATTGGAATTGTTCTGCTGAGATGGTCGCAATGCTGAAAATTAAAAATATATTGAACATAAAAATTACCCCCAATATTTTAACAGAGCTTTTCGAAATGATACTGCTTCTGATAAGTGAACAATAGAAATAGAATCTTCCTGATCCAAATCAGCTATTGTTCTTGCAACACGAAGGACTTTGTGATAACTTCGCAAAGAAAAAGAAAATTTTTCGAAAGCGGTTCGAATGAAATCAGACTCTGTTTTTCCAAGATGACAATATTTAGAAATATATTTTGCAGGAATGAGAGCATTGTAACAAAAATCTTCTTTTTTAAATCGTTCTTTTTGAATTTCAATTGCAGAATATACCCTTTTATAAATTTCTTCACTGGATTCAGATGCAATAGTTGTATGAAGTTCATCAAACTCAATAGGAGTCATTTCTGTAAACAAATCAAAGCGATCTAACAAAGGTGCAGAGGCTCTACCTAAATAATTTCTGATTTGATATTCTGTGCAAACACATTCTTTGAAAGGATTGAGATAATTTCCACACGGACAAGGATTGGTTGCTGCCACCAGTATAAAATCACAAGGATATTGATAGCTGTTTTTAATGCGACTGATGTTGACATATTTATCCTCAATAGGTTGTCTAAGAGCTTCTAAGGTTTTTTTCTCAAATTCCAGCAACTCGTCAATAAACAGAATCCCCTTATGAGCTAATACAACTTCTCCGGGAGTCGAATTTTGTCCTCCGCCGATGATAGATTTCATAGTAGCGGTGTGATGAGGAGAGCGAAACGGTCTTACACGATTCAGTAAATTTTTGTTAAATTTTCCTGTACTGCTGTATATTTTGCTTACCTGTATGTATTCTTCTTCATTAAGAGGATTCATAATTGAAGGGAGCCTTTTTGCAATCATAGATTTTCCTGAACCCGGAGGACCGATGAACAACATGTTGTGATATCCTGCAGCTGAAATTTCTGCACTTCTCTTTGCAATTAAATTTCCTTTTACATCTGAAAAATCATACTCATTTTGAAAAGATGGATTAAATGAAATAGGAGATACTTCTTCCAATTCATCCACTCCCATCAGATAGGATACGATTTCATTTAACGAAGATGCTGTCAGCAACTTGATATCCTTTACAACTTGAGCTTCCATACTGTTTTCTTTTGGAAAAATCACAGAATTTACAGAAGGACATTCTCTTGCTGCAATAATAAAAGGAATGGTTCCGTTTACTTTTTGCAATGTACCGTCTAACGAAAGTTCTCCAAAGAACATGGTGTTTGCAAACCGTTCTTCCAAAAAACGGTATTCACTGCTTAAGATACTGAGTGCGATTGGCAAATCATAGTGAGAACCTTCTTTTTTTACACTGGAAGGAGATAGATTGATAACGATTTTTTTGTTCGGAAATTTTAATCCGCTGTTAAGAATAGCAGAATGGATGCGTTCTTTCGACTCTTTTACTGCAGTATCGGGCAGGCCGACCATGGTAAAGTTGGGAATTCCTTTTGATACATCTGCTTCTACATTTACAATATAACCCTCAATTCCTTCTATTCCGGAACTCAAACTTTTGAAAAACATTATATCCTCCTTAATTAAGTTATTTTTTTTAATTACAAGTATAATGATAATTTGATGAAAATATATTTTATAATTATGTATAAATTTAAAAAGTGTTTTCTAAATGAATAATTTCTTGTGTATCGGTGTATATTTCTATTACATCAAAACGAATTTCTTTGTACTTTATTTTATGTGTGCTGAGATATACTGAGGCAACAAATCGAATCTTTTGTTGTTTTTTATAATTTACCGCTTCACAAGCAAGACCGAAATCTGAATTTTTTCTGGTTTTTACTTCAATGAAACACAGAATGTTTTGTTGTAATGCGATGATGTCAATTTCTCCCTGCCGGATTCTAAAATTTCTGTCAAGAATAACATATCTCTTGCTTTTCAGATAGTTTGATGCTTCTGTTTCTCCAAAGTTTCCTAATTGTTTTGTATTTTTCATACAGACACCTCTTTATTATATCTTAAGTACAAAAAAATGACGATAGATGCCTTTTCTTTCAATCATAACATAAAAAAACAAGAATACAAATAGAAAAACTTATATCGTAATTGTCTTATGTCAGTTAGAAAAATTGGAAAAAAGGGTAGAATGTTTTTGAAAGATATTTAATCAGGCTTGTATTTACTTAAAGTTCATTCATTATCAAATAGTAATATTAATTGAGAAAAAATGATAGAAAACATTGACAATGGGTAAACATATCACTATAATAAAAACATACTATTATAGTAGGAATTGAGGGATGATAGAATGAAACTATCGACAAAGGGACGGTATGGATTAAAAGCCATGTACGATCTGGCTGTTTATGAAGATTTGCATGAACCCATTTCATTAAAGGCGATAGCATCTAACAATAATCTTTCAGAACAATATTTAGAGCAAATATTTTCCAAATTGAAAAAGTCAGGTTTGGTCAATAGTGTGCGAGGGGCGCAAGGTGGTTATGTACTGAGTCGTTCTTCTAAAGAAATCACAGTAGGTGATATTATTAGAGTTTTAGACGGTCCGATTGCACCTTCTATGTGTCTGTTGGAAGAGGTGGGGCCTTGTATCTCCGGAAAAGATTGTCCTACCAGAGCTGTCTGGAAAAAAATTAAAGACAGTGTAGATGATGTCATTGATAATATTACATTGTATGACATGGTGATAGAGCATAAGCTAATCAAGTCAGACAGTATTTTAAATGGTTGAGGAGGAAACAGTTTAATGGATAGAAAGTATGTGTATATGGATAACTCAGCTACAACAGCTGTAAAACAAGAGGTATTAGATCAAATGATGCCTATTTTCACAGAAATCTACGGTAATCCGTCCAGCATTCATCAAGTAGGACAAATTGCCAAGGTCTATGTGGATAAAGCAAGAATGCAGGTAGCAAGCCTATTGAATGCTTCTTTGGACGAAATTTATTTTACAGCCGGAGGGAGTGAATCTGATAACTGGGCACTGAAAGGTGTTGCTGAGAAGTACAGAAAAAAAGGAAATCATATTATTACAACTAAGATAGAACACCATGCGATTTTACACACTTGTGAATATCTTGAAAAACAAGGATATGAAGTAACTTATTTAGATGTAGATGAATATGGAGTGGTAGATTTAGAACAATTAAAAAAATCTATTACCGATCAAACAATTTTGATTTCTGTTATGTTTGCAAACAATGAAATTGGAACGATACAACCAATTGAAGAAATCGGAAAAATTGCAAAAGAACGTAAGATTTTGTTTCATACAGATGCAGTACAAGCGATTGGGAATGTGGATATTGATGTTCATAAGTTGAATATTGATATGCTATCTATGTCAGGACATAAGATTCATGCACCAAAGGGAATAGGTGTGCTATATATCAGAAAGGGACTAATACTTCCTAACCTTATTCATGGTGGAGCACAGGAGAGAAAGAGAAGAGCAGGGACAGAGAATGTTCCGGGCATTGTCGGATTAGGGAAAGCTTGTGAAATTGCAAAACAACATATGGAAAACCATATCGCTCATTGCACCAAGTTGAGAGACAGATTGATAGAAAAGGTTACACAAAAAATACCATATACACTTGTTACAGGAAGTTTGGAACATAGACTTCCGGGACTTGCAAGTTTCTGTTTCAAATATATTGAAGGTGAGGCTCTGCTTTTGAGTCTGGATATGAAAGGAATTGCAGGTTCCAGCGGTTCTGCTTGTACTTCCGGTTCTTTAGATCCTTCTCATGTGTTGATGGCATTGGGGTTAAAACATGAGATTGCACACGGTTCGCTAAGATTGAGCTTATCCGATTTTAACACAGAAGAAGAAGTAGATTATGTAGTAGAGGAATTGGCAGTTATTGTACAGCGGCTTCGCAATATGTCACCATTATATGATGAGGTTTTGAAGGGGGAAAACGAATAATGTTATATACAGAAAAAGTAATGGACCATTTTAATAATCCAAGAAATGTTGGAGAAATTCCGGATGCTGACGGAATTGGGGAAGTAGGTAACGCAAAGTGTGGAGATATTATGCGTATGTACCTGAAAATTAAAGACAATCGAATTGAAGATGTAAAATTTAAGACATACGGATGTGGTTCTGCTATTGCCAGTTCCAGTATGGCAACAGAAATGATTAAAGGGAAAACAATTGATGAGGTGTTAGAAGTTACAAATAAAGCAGTAGCAGAAGCTTTGGATGGGTTGCCGCCTGTAAAAATGCACTGCAGTGTATTAGCGGAAGAGGCAGTTGTCGCAGCACTGCAAGATTATGCTAAGAAAAACAATTTGGAAATTCCGGGAATTACAGATCGTGTATTGGAAGACCATGAACATGATCATGAATAACAAAAAATATAAAAGAAATCGTTGAATTTGATGCATGTGAAATAGAAATAGAAAGAGTCATGAGTATTCTTTCTATTTTTTATTGGATTTCAGAGAAAAAAATGTTATTATCAATTGATGTCTTTATAGATATTATTTTGAAATTTGGGTAGAAATTTAAAAAGTAATAATCAATTTTTGATAGATTGCTGTGGATATCAATATTTTCAGATTTGATTGTATAGGGTAAATTTGAGTGGTCTGAAAAGAAGAATATCTTTTTATGAGGATAGTATCTTTTTTATTGCATCATAGAATGGGGGAGGGTTATTATGTCAAAGAAAATAATGAAAACAATGGATGGGAATACAGCTGCGGCATATTGTTCTTATGCATTTTCAGAGGTAGCTTGTATTTATCCGATTACACCGTCTTCAACTATGGCGGAACTTGTAGATGAGTGGTCTGCAAATGAAAAAAAGAATTTGTTTGGTGAACCGGTGAAAGTGGTGGAAATGCAATCAGAAGCAGGTGCTGCAGGCGCTTTACACGGCTCTTTAAGCGCAGGTGCATTAACAACAACCTATACAGCTTCACAAGGGTTGTTGCTTATGATTCCAAATATGTATAAGATTGCAGGAGAGTTGTTGCCGGGAGTATTTCATGTGTCTGCAAGAGCAATTGCAAGTCATGCATTGTCTATTTTTGGAGACCAAACAGATGTTATGTCGGTCCGACAGACCGGCTTTGCGCTATTGGCAACAGGTTCTGTTCAAGAAGTGATGGATTTAGCAGGAGTTGCACACTTGGCATCTATTAAGTCGAGTATCCCTTTTTTACATTTTTTTGATGGATTTAGAACTTCTCATGAAATTCAAAAAATAGAACAAATAGATTATGAAGTGTTTGAGAGATTGTTAGATAAGAAATCTCTGCTCCGTTTTCGTAAAAAATCATTAAATCCGGAGAGACCTTATACAAAAGGGTCGGCACAAAATCCTGATATTTTCTTCCAAAACAGAGAATCTATCAATCGATTTTATGATGCAATTCCGGATATTGTAAATGAATATATGAAAGAGATTTCAAAAGAGACAGGCAGACAGTATAAACCGTTTAATTATTATGGAGCAGCCGATGCGGAATATATTGTGGTAGCAATGGGTTCTGTAACAGAGGCACTGGAAGAGACGGTAGATTACCTCAATGAAAGAGGACAAAAAACAGGACTTATCAAAGTTCATCTATATCGTCCTTTTTCTGAAAAATACTTTTTTGATGTTATGCCAAAGACAGTAAAAGCAATTACTGTATTGGATCGTACGAAAGAGGTAGGAGCTTCAGCTGAACCGTTGCATTTGGACGTATTAAATATGTTTTATGGAAAAGAACATAAACCCGTTATCTTGGGTGGACGATACGGATTGGGGTCTAAAGATACAACTCCGTCCCATCTTTTGTCGGTGTTTACAAATATGCAAAAAGGACAACCTAAAAATCATTTTACATTATCTATCATAGATGACGTTACACACCTATCTTTACCTGTGGAAGAACTTATAGATACTTCTTCTAAAGGAACCATGAGATGTAAGTTTTGGGGGTTGGGTTCTGACGGTACAGTCGGAGCAAATAAGGCGGCAATTAAGATTATAGGTGATAATACAGACTTATATGCGCAGGGATATTTTGATTATGATTCCAAGAAGTCCGGTGGCATCACGGTATCTCACTTAAGATTTGGGAAACAACCGATTCGTTCCACTTATTTAATAGATCAGGCAGATTTTATTGCTTGTCATAATCAGTCATATGTCACAAGATATGACTTGTTGAAAGGATTACGGAATGGTGGAACCTTTGTATTAAATACACAATGGTCAGATGAAGAATTAGACACCAAACTTCCACATAAGATGAAAAAATATCTTGCAGAAAAAAATATTCAATTTTATACAGTAGATGCTGTTAAGATTGGTCAGGAGTTGGGGTTAGGTAATCATATCAATATGATTATGCAAGCAGTTTTCTTCGAATTGACAAAGGTTATCCCGGTGGAACAAGCGAATCAATATTTGAAAGAAGCTATCCAACAAACATATGCTAAAAAGGGAGAAGACATTGTTCAAATCAATTGTATGGCAATTGACAAAGGTCAAGAAGCTTTACATCAAGTTATTATTCCTGAAAGTTGGAATCATATTGCTGAAGATGAAACAGCCATTGAACACAAAGAAGAACCTGATTATATTAAAAATATCCTTAGACCGGTTACAGCATTACAAGGTAATGACATCCCTGTATCCGCTTTTGTCGGGATAGAGGAAGGGAAAATCCCTGCCGGAACTTCTCAATATGAAAAAAGAGGAATCGCAGTAAAAGTTCCTTGTTGGAATCCTGAGAACTGTGTACAGTGCAATCAATGTTCTTTTGTATGCCCACATGCCGTAATTCGTCCATTTTTGATGACAGAAGAAGAAACCAAGAGATATGGTGCAAAAGGAATTCCTGCAAATGGAAAAGGATTAGAAGGATATCGTTATCGAATTCAAATCTCTCCGTTGGATTGTACAGGATGTGGTAATTGTGCCGATGTCTGTCCGGGCAAAAAAGGGAAGAAAGCGTTGGTGATGGAATCCATCGATGACCATATACAGGAACATGATATTTTTATGAATTTACATGAAAATGTCGGATACAAAGAGAATGTTATGGATCGCATGTCCGTCAAGGGAAGTCAATTTGCACAACCGTTGTTAGAGTTTTCAGGTGCTTGTGCAGGTTGCGGAGAAACTCCTTACGCCAAAGTAGTAACGCAATTATTTGGGGAACGCATGGTAATTGCAAATGCAACAGGATGTTCTTCTATCTGGGGAGCATCATCTCCGGCTTCTGTATATACCGCTAATATGGAAGGACATGGACCGGCGTGGGCAAACTCCTTGTTTGAAGATAATGCAGAATATGGATTGGGAATTCGAATAGCAGTTAAGGCAATTCGAAAAGAATTACAACAGAAATTATCTTTACTAAAGGAACTGACTTCTCACGAAAAATTAAGAGACACAATAGAAGATTACCTGAATGTGATAGGAAATGCAGAGCAAGAGAAACTGTTCAGTAAAGAAATGATAAAATTACTATCAGAAGAAAACTACAGTGCAGAAGAAAAAGTGTTGGTTGATGTTGTTTTGAAACAAAAAGAATACCTCGTTGATAAATCTGTATGGATTTTCGGTGGAGACGGATGGGCATATGATATCGGTTATGGCGGTTTAGACCATGTGATTGCATCGGGAGAAAATGTAAATATCTTAGTGTTTGATACAGAAGTTTATTCCAATACGGGAGGACAATCTTCCAAAGCAACTCCGATTGGAGCAGTAGCTAAATTTGCTGCCTCAGGAAAAAGAATCAACAAAAAAGATTTAGGAATGATTGCAACGGCGTATGGATATGTTTATGTGGCACAAGTAGGAATAGGAGCAGACAAAGGGCAGTTCGTTAAAGCGTTGAAAGAAGCAGAAGCGTATGATGGCCCGGCTTTAATTATTGCATATGCTCCATGTATCAACCATGGATTAAAAGATGGAATGGGAAAAACACAACAAAATATCAAAGAAGCAGTAGAATGTGGCTATTGGCATCTGTATCGATACAATCCGTTATTAAAAACGCAAGGAAAGAATCCGTTTGTTTTAGATTCAAAAGAACCTACTGCAAGTTTTAGAGAATTTTTGGACAAACAAGTCAGGTATACCTCTTTAAAAACAGAATTTCCTGCCATTGCAGAAGAACTTTATGCAAGAGCAGAAGAAGCTGCAAAAGAAAAATACAAAAAGTACAAAAAATTGGCATCAATGTCTATAGAATAGATGTTGGTGAGATATGAACAACAGGTCCTTTTTTCTGTATATGGAGAGAGGGTCTGTTTTTTTATGTGATATATCAAAATAGGATGGAATTTCTACATGTTTTATAGTAAGATAGTCATTGTTGAAAAATTCGTACGAAAATAAATGTAACAGTATCTATTTTTTAGAAAAAAAGACTATTATTTTTGATAAATGAGTAATTTGTCAATAAGAGAGTTTTTGAATAGCGACTGAATGATAGTATATATCAGAGAGGAATTTAGAGTATGATTGAATTTTTGAAAGTATTTATTTTGGGAATTGTGGAAGGAGTTACGGAATTTCTTCCGATTAGCAGTACGGGGCACTTGATATTGGTACATCAATTTTTTTCACTTTCACCGGAGAATTTTTCGAATGCATTTGATGTAATTATCCAGTTTGGTGCAATTTTATCTGTCGTTACAATTTATTTCAAGGAACTGAATCCTTTTTCAAAAGAAAAAAACGCAGAACAAAAGAAGAGTGCTGTTTCACTATGGAAAAAAGTGATTATAGGTGTTATGCCTGCAATTGTATTGGGATTGTTATTTGATGATTTGATAGATAAGTATTTATTTAATCCCATTTCTGTAGCAGTCATGTTGGTATTTTGGGGGATAGGAATTATCATTCTTGAGAAGAAGAGCAAATCTGTGTTTCAATTTAATACGGTACATGATATTTCTTGCAAAACAGCCTTTATGATTGGTTTGTTTCAATGCTTGGCAATGATTCCGGGAACATCTCGCTCAGCAGCGACTATTATCGGTGCAATGATATTAGGGTGTTCTCGAACGACGGCAGCAGAGTTTTCGTTCTTTTTGGCAATTCCGACAATGCTTGGTGCTACTATGTTGAAGGTTTTAAAAGTGGGGTTGCATTTTGATTTGTTTCAATGGTTTTTGGTATTATTTGGAAGTGTAATATCTTACATTGTGGCAATTTTAGTAATTCAAAAATTAATGTCTTATATCAAAAAACATGATTTTCAATTTTTTGGATACTATCGTATTGTGCTTGGAATATTAGTACTTATCTTTTCTTTTTTTCATTAAATATAATAAGTTGTATTAAAAATCCGAGATATTGTTTTCTGATTCAAAAAACAGTATTCCGGATTTTTTAGTCTTGAAACAATTCATGAAGGACTTTTTTGCAATCGTTTAATTCAATAAAATACGGACTTGTTGCAATGGTAATAAGTTTTGATTTTTGGATTAGTTCCTTTACAATGTTTTTTTTCTTTTTGAACGGGATATAGTCCATATCTTTTGAAAAAAAGTCAAGGTCTAAATCCAGTACCATATCGGACAAGTCGACAGAAGCAATTTGTTCCAGTGTATAACTGGAATCTACGCAGTAGTAAGATTTAAAAATATTTGTTTTTAATAATGGTGGAATAAAATTTCCTACATTCAGTACAAAGTTTGTATAGATCCATGCAATAAAGTCATCCTGTTCTATCGGAGAAGATGGAATTTCAAGTTCAAACTCCGGGAAATAGAGTGTTTTGCTTGATGATGAAATATGGTATGGTTTTTTCAACATAGCTCCGGCAACTTCAAAGATGATTTTTTCAAAAAGCACACGGTGTGCATCAACTGGAACAATCATTTCTATTCGATTGTTTTGAAAAAATGATTTACAGTAGGATTGGAATTCCAGAAAAGATAATTTAGGGATTCTACTATCCTTGTGTTGATCGACATGGATTAAAGTGTCCCATTTTGCTCCATGTAAGTAGTGATGATAAATAAAATAAAATGCATGATTGTGATTGTCAAACAGATAGGCATTGTATTTGGTATCATATACGAAAGGATAGATTCCGTTCATACAACAATCTTTGTTTTTTTCTTTATCAAATTCACAAAATGCAATATGTTTGCTTTCTTCAAATAGGAATAGAGAAGTCTCTTCCAATTTGCTGATTTCAATTTTTTTTCGTGTTCTCAAAGAATGAGAAAATTCATTATTTCCAATATTATCGGAAATTGTGAAAGGATTTTGATATGCGTTCAATAAGATCACCTTAAAATGATATTTTCAATTGATTTTTAATCGATAATGTGCTATAGTCTTCGTAATATAAAATATAGCATATATCGTTTTTTTATACAAGGAACAGTGAAGGGGAGTAGCACCATTTGGTTTGTTGTTCGAATGGGATGCAGTCAACATACTGAGCAAATTGCTCTGGTTGTATCAATGGTTTATTTGCGAGACTTTCAATATGACAGTATATCATCATATTGGATAAGTCTCATTTTTTATGTATAAGAGAAAAATTTGGGGTTATGATGAATAAATATGGGGAGAGAAACATATGAAGGATTTTTTATCTGCTGTGGTTCTTATTTTTGTTGCGGAAATGGGAGATAAAACGCAGTTATTAGCATTTGCATTATCGACACAATATCATTACCGTACAGTATTGATAGGTGTTCTTTTAGGGGCATTTTTAAATCATGGACTTGCGATTTTGTTCGCTCATATCGTTTCTAAATTTTCTTCTATGCAATATCTACAAATGGTTTCGTCAATACTGTTTATTGTATTTGGATTGATTTCTTTGAACACAGATAAGAAACCTGACGAAGCAGGCGCATGTTACAGATCTACAAATTTTGGAATCATAGCGACAATAGCAATGTGTTTTTTCGTTGGAGAATTAGGTGATAAAACACAGTTGACTACAATGACATTAGGATTGCGCACGATTCATCCTATCTTGACTTTATTGGGAAGCAGTATCGGAATGGTACTTGTCAGTTCAGTTGGAATTTTGGCAGGAAAAACTTTTTCTTCACGCATTAATTCGTCATGCATATCGCTTCTATCATCGGGTATCTTTTTGATATTTGGATTGGGGAGTATCATAAAACTTTATGTAAGTGATATCCTTGGTAAGGAAGTTACATTTTTGATTGTTGGAATTACTGTTTTTACGGTGCTGTTTTTTCTTTACAGAGAGTATAGAAGAAAAAACATGGGTTGTGAAGATAACCATGTAATAAAATAATGGTTCTGTTTGATGATTAGAGAAAAATTTGTAAATACACTATTCAACATTTATAAAGTTTGATATACTACAAACAGAAGAAATTTTTTGGAAAAACCTTATTTTGCGATAAATATAAGCTACCGTAGCTCAGTTGGTAGAGCAGCTGATTCGTAATCAGCAGGTCGCAGGTTCAAATCCCGTCGGTAGCTCCATATAAAAATTTTCGAGATAAGATTACCATTGTCAAAGGAATGTAGTTTCTTTGACAATTTTGTTTTTGATAGCATACTTTATGAAAAGATGATTGTCTGCAATGATTCAATTTTTATGTACTTACATATTACAATTATCGGAAAGGCTATGCTATAATGAAATAAAAAATTAAGTAATGATGAAACTAACGAGGTGAGCGATTTTGAATGAAACAATTGTCGTATTTTCCGCAACGCAATTTACATCTCAGCAATTAGAGGAATTAAAGTATTATTTTGGTATTTACAAAATCCAACCCTTACCTTTGCAATTATATAAACGTTGGACAAATGTCAATCCGATGGGAACCTTAGATGTAAAAGATTTGAAACCGTTGGTGGAATTTTTGATAGAGAAGAAAAAAGAGGGTATTAAATATGTTTATTTTGATGGTGATAAGGGAATGGAATTCTACATGATTCGCTGTGCATTAGAGATAGGTATGATTCCTTTATATTCTACAGAATATCAGACAGTAGAGTCAAAAGATGGTGAAAGAGTCAAAAAACATATTTCTTTTCGAGCGTATCATGATTATGATCGAGTTCGATAACAATATAAATGGAGGATGAATGCATGAAAAACATGAAAACAATTTCTTTGTTGTTAGCTATTATCTTTGTGTCAGCGTTCGCAGTGCAAAATTCTATGAGTGTTGTGATTAGATTTTTGCTGTGGAAATTGGAAATATCTCAAGCCTTAGTGATTGTGTTGACCGCTGTAATGGGAGTTTTGATTGGTCTTGGACTTTCGGTGGTGAAGAGTTGGAGGTATAGCAGAGATATTAAACAAGCGAACAATGAAAAGCAAAGTGCACAAGTGAGTGTAATGTCTCTTGAAAAAGAAAATGCTGAGCTGAAATTAAATATCAACGAGTTGGAAAAAAGACTAAAAGAATTAGAAAAAACTGAACATCATGAGATTCTTGAAAAATGATTTAGCTTAAAAATAGTGTTGTATTAAATTTGAAAAAAGGGTGTGCATCACAGTTATGAAACGAGAAATTATTGATTTACTTTGTCAGAAAGAAGATTATTTTATATCCGGTGAAGAAATGGCAGAACAGTTGAATATGACCAGAGCGAATGTATGGAAGTATATTAAAGAATTACGAAATTCCGGATTTGAAATTGAATCTGCTACGAAAAAAGGATATATCTTGAAATCTGTAGGGATGCAGTTAAACGAAGATACCATATATTATTGTTTTAAAAAGCAGGATTTTGTAAAAAATATTTTGTTTTTTTCCAGTATAGATTCTACAAATGACTTTTTGAAATATAACAGAGAAGAGTTTCCGGACCATACTTTGGTAGTCTCTACGCTTCAAACTAAGGGAAGAGGAAGAAGAACAAGAGAGTTTTTGAGTGAAGAGGGAGGATTATATTTCTCTTTTATGATGAGAAATACAATGAATATGCAAGAAGTATCTTTTATCACTTCTTTAGCAGCTGTAGCTGTAAACAGGGCACTTTTATCTTTAGGGATAGACACTGAAATTAAATGGCCGAACGATATCTTTTTGCATGATAAAAAGTTGTGTGGGATTTTGACAGAAATGGTCACTGATATGGAAGGATATAATAAAATTATCATTGGAATCGGAATCAACATATCAAATGGTTTTCCTAAAGAATTAAAGGAGATAGCAATATCGCTATCAGAAGCCGGTTATCAAATTAATGAAATCACATTTCTTCTGAAACTATTCTCCGAATTCGGAATTTTATACAAAAAATTTGAGCAAGGAGACAGAGAAGAAGCATTAAGGGTTCTAAGAGAAAAATCCTATTTGATGGGGAAAGAAATTTGTTTCTTAAAAGATGCTGTAGAGCAAAAAGGTACAGTAGTAGGATTGGAAGAAAGTGGAAATTTGGTGGTTCGATTGTCAAATCAGAACGACATTGCATTGAATTCAGGAGAAGTAACTATCTTAAAAAAATAGAGGAGAATTAAGACTATGCTTTTAGTAATAGATGTTGGAAATACAAATATTGTATTCGGAGCTTATAAAGGCAGAAAATTGGTGATGACCTTTCGGATGGGCACCAATAAGTCCAAAACATCAGATGAATATGGGGTTGTAATTAAAGAAATTTTTGTGATGAACGGTTATGAATTATCAGAGATTAAAGATGTTATTATATCGTCAGTAGTACCCGATGTGATGCATGCATTAGAAAGTTTTGTAATTCGTTATTGTAAGTCAACACCGATTATTGTAGGTCCCGGAGTGAAAACGGGGATGAATATCAAGTATGAAAATCCTCAGGAAGTTGGTGCAGACAGAATTGTAAACGCAGTGGCAGGGATTGAAAAATATGGTGCACCATTAGTTATTATTGATTTTGGAACAGCAACCACATTTTGTGCAGTTAATTCCAAAAAAGAGTACTTAGGCGGAGCAATTTCTCCGGGAATAAAGATTTCTTCTCAAGCATTGTTCGATCGTGCATCCAAACTTCCGAAAGTTGAGATAGTTGAGCCGAGAGCGGTTATTGGAAAAACGACTGTATCAGCCATGCAGGCAGGTATTTTTTTCGGTTATGTCGGTTTGGTAAAAAATATTGTACAACAGATGAAAAAAGAAGTCGGGGATAATGCTACTGTAGTTGCAACCGGAGGTTTGGCTTCTTTGATTTGTGCAAATATGGAAGAAGTGGATTATGTAGACAAAAATTTGACATTAGAAGGGCTGAGAATTATCTACCATAAAAATGTGAGCGAATAAGCGAGTGATGAGATGAAGATAGGTAATTATGAAACAAAAGGAAATATCTTTTTGGCTCCCATGGCAGGTATTAACGATTTTCCGTTCCGTTTAATGTGTCATAGGTATGGAGCCGTATTAACTTACACAGAGATGATTAATGCAAAGGCTTTGTGTTACGGAGATGAAAACACATGGAAGATGATGCAGGTTCATCCTGATGAAGGTGATGTAGCAATCCAAATCTTTGGAAATGAGCCGGAATTCATTGCGGAAGCAGTTCGTAAAATAGAACAATTGAGTCGATTTGTTTTGATTGATATCAACATGGGTTGTCCTGCACCAAAGGTTGTGAAAAACGGAGATGGCTCTGCGCTGATGAAAAAGCCGGAACTTGCACAAAAAATAGTGGAAACAGCAAAACAAAATACAATTCTTCCTGTAACCGTGAAATTTCGAAAAGGTTGGGACAGCACGCAAGTGAATGCGTTGGAGTTTGCAAAACAAATGCAAGAAGCTGGAGCTGATGCGGTGACAGTTCATGGGAGAACAAGAGAAGAATTCTATTCAGGTGTGGCAGATTGGAATATTGTAAAAGAGATAAAAAAAGCCTTGTACATTCCTGTCATTGGAAACGGTGACATCAAAGATCAGGAGACCTTTGAAGAGCGAGTGAAGTTATCTTCTGTAGATGCAGTAATGATAGGGAGGGGAGCACAAGGGAACCCGTTTCTTTTTAATTCTTTGGTAAGAAACGGGCCTAAGAAAGAAAATGTTCCTTTTCAAGAGATATATGATATTGTGAAAGAACATTATGAATTGGAAGCGGAATACAAAGGTATAGATAAAGCTGTTCGTGAGATGCGAAAACATATTGGATGGTACATTAAAGGATTGCCGATGGCGGCAAAAGTAAGAAACGAAATCAATCAAACTACAGATATACAGACAGCACAAAAGCTATTGACAGAGTATTTTGAGCACTTGACATAAATCGGTGAATTCGATACAATTAAAAAGATAATTTGCTTTATTGTTCAGAAAAATAAAACAAAATCAAACAATATTATTTGTGTGATGATTTTGAATAATAATAGATAAAAGGAAGGAAAAGGATATGACCCAAGATATTTTAAGTAATGAAGAAGCCCTAATTACCCAATCGGGATACCAAAAGATTGAAGAAGAATTAGAGTATCTCAAGGCAACGAGAAGATTAGAAGTTGCAGAAAGAATCAAAGTAGCACTATCATTCGGGGATATTTCAGAAAACGCTGAGTATGATGAAGCGAAAAATGAGCAAGCACAATTAGAGGAACGTATTTCAAAATTAGAAAATATTCTTCGTACAGCAGTCATTGTGGATGAGAGCAAGTTAGAGCATGATGTAGTAAATATTGGTTCTTGGGTAAAACTTGACTATGAGGGAGAGATAGAAGAGTATACCATTGTCGGTTCTGCAGAATCAGATCCGTCTTCTTCTAAAATTTCTAATGAAGCCCCTATCGGAAAAGCTTTGATGGGTCGTAGAGAAGGAGAGAGTATTGAAGTTCAAGTCCCAAATGGAGTTGTAAATATTAAAATTTTAGAAGTCAGAAGATAATGAGAGGAAGGGAACATACTATGGAACAAAATCAAACCCCTATGAGTGAATTTACAAAAATTCGTTTGGAAAAGTTAATACAGCTGCAAGAAAAGGGAAGAGATCCTTTTGTTAATGAAAAATTTGACTATACACATCACAGTGTAGATATCATAGATAAATTTGAAGAGTTGGAAGAAAAAGATGTATCCATTGCAGGAAGAATTATGTTGATTAGAGGACATGGAAAAGCATCATTCTTGACGATTCAAGATTCTGAAGGAAGAATTCAAGTATATGTACGACAAGATGTAGTAGGAGAAGAATCCTATACAGATTTCAAAACATATGATATCGGAGATATTATAGGTGTGACAGGAACTGTATTTAGAACACATAAGGGTGAAATTACAGTAAAGGCAAAAGAAGTTACTTTGTTGACAAAATCTTTACATCCATTGCCTGACAAACATGCAGGACTGAAAGATCCGGATCTTAGATATCGCCAAAGATATGTAGATTTGATTGTAAATCCTGAAGTGAAAGAAAGTTTTATCAAGCGAAGCAAAGCAATTAAGGCATTGAAAGAGTACTTAGATAACAGAGGGTTCTTGGAAGTAGATACGCCAATCTTGAGTACGATTGCAGGTGGTGCCAATGCAAGACCATTTAAAACACATCATAATACATTGAATTTGGAAATGTATATGAGAATTGCAAATGAATTGTATTTAAAACGATTGATTGTAGGTGGATTTGAAAAAGTATATGAAATGGGAAGAATGTTCAGAAATGAAGGAATGGACATTAACCACAATCCGGAATATACAGCGATTGAAATCTATCAAGCATACGTAGATTATGAAGAGATTATGAGATTGACTGAAGGTATTGTGTCATATATGGCAGAGAAATCTACAGGAAGCATGGTAGTTGACTATCAAGGAACAGAAATTGATTTTACGCCTCCATGGAGAAGAATCTCAATGATCGATGCAGTCAAAGAATATGTAGGTGTAGATTTCAATAAGATAGATACAGATGAAGAAGCAATTGCTATTGCGAAAGAAAAAGGAATTGAATTAACTCCTGCAACAATGACAAGAGGACATATTATCAGTTTGTTCTTTGAAGAGTTCTGTGAAGAACATATGGTTCAGCCGACTTTTGTAACAGGACATCCGGTAGAAATTTCCCCATTGTCAAAAAGAGATCCGTTGGATACAAGATTGACTCACAGATTTGAAGCTTTTGCAAACCGTTGGGAAATTGCTAATGCATTTTCAGAGTTGAATGATCCCGTAGATCAAAGACAACGTTTTGAAGATCAAATGAGACAAAAAGAGCTTGGTGATGATGAAGCACATGAAATGGATGAAGATTTCTTAAATGCAATCGAAGTAGGCTTGCCACCGACAGGAGGATTGGGAATCGGAGTAGATCGTGTAATTATGCTATTGACAAATGCATCTTCTATTCGTGATGTTATCTTGTTCCCGACAATGAAGCCCATAGGCAAAAAAGATGAGGAAAATCAAGACTTGTAGGACTTCGTGAATCAAAAAGACAACAAAAAGACAACATTTTTGACACGAATAATACTTGATAGTATGGAATAATGGGTTGTTTGTCTGATAAAATCACTTGAATTTTCGTTATTGAGGTGATTACACCTACGCCAAGTAAAAGCGAATTCATGGTCAAAAAAGTAATGCTAAAGCGGTATGGATTCATTCATACCGCTTTTTCAAACCTTAAAAAATTTCTTGAGGTGATTAAAATGAAATGGATAATAAAAATAATCTTGTTTCCAATTAGCCTATCGCTAAGTATTCTCACTGCATTTCTGACATTCTTGCTTAGCGTAGGAACAGCAATCCTATATTTGCTTATGCTTATGTGTGTCGTTGTTGGGGTTGTATCATTGTTTCAAAAGAACTTTGCAATAGGCATTGAAGCGTTGATATTGGGTTTCTTGTTAAGTCCTTACGGAATACCGATGATTGGAGCGGCAATCATAGCTTTTATACAAGGAATCAATGAAGCCATAAAATCAATATAAAAAATTTCATAAAAATTGTTATGGGAGGCGATAGAAAAAACTATCGTCTTTTTCTTTGCGAAAAAATCAAGGAAGGAGGAATTATGGACTTTGACTATTTCTATAACAGAGAGGCAGAGCGATTTAACTTTCTAAAAGTGCCGGAGATTTTGGTTGATGGAGAAGAATTTAGAGGGCTGTCTGCCGAAGCAATCATACTCTATTCTATGCTTTTGAAACGGACAGGAATGTCCTTTAAGAATAACTGGATAGACAAAGAAGGCAGAGTATTCATCTACTTCACAGTCGAAGAAATTATGAAAAGAAGAAATCTCTCAAAGCCTACGGCAATAAAAATATTGGATGAACTTGATGTCAAAAAAGGCATTGGACTGATTGAAAGAGTAAGACTTGGACTTGGAAAGCCGAACATCATTTATGTAAAAGATTTTATGAGTATATCGGAAGTAAAAGAAACTGACCTCTTGAAGTTAAAAACTTTTACTTCAGAAGTAAAAAATATTGACCTCAGAAGTAAAGAAAATGAACTTCAGGAAGTAAAAACTCTTTACCCTAACTATATAGATAATAATAAGAGTGAGTATAGCAAGAGAGATTTTATGAAGCTCGGCACATTTCAAAATGTGTTTTTAACCGCTGAAGATGTATCAGAATTGCAAATCACGATGAACGGGCAGCTTGATAACTATATCGAAAGACTGTCTTCATACAGCAAAAGTACCGGAAAGACCTATAAAGACCATAAGGCAACAATCCTTTCATGGTTTTATAAGGATCAGGGAACTAAGAAAGCGGATAAAACATCAAATATCCCGACATGGGAAGAATATGACAAAGGAGAGCATTTATGATGAGTGAGATGGAAAAAATAATGATTGAGGATACCGAGTATTCCTACGATCCGGAAAAAGAATATATCAAAGACGGACACGCCTATTGCAAGAACTGTCATGAAAGAAAAGATGGAAAAGCCTTGGAAATGCTTGGTAAAAAGAGAATCTACAAAGTTTCCTGCAAGTGCGACAGAGACAGAAAAGCCAAACAAAAGGCAAGAGAAAAGCAGATGGAGATTGATCGATTAAAAAGAAGTTGCTTTGCCTCCCTTATTCAGTGGACATACACCTTTGAAAACTATCAGGGAGAAGAAAATCAGAGCCTTACCATTGCAAAAAACTTTGTAAAAGAGTATGAGGAGATGAAAAAAGAAAATATAGGACTTCTCTTTTACGGTTCGGTAGGAAGCGGGGATAATGCTATAATGATGACAGTACAATAAATCCAAGAAAAATCAAGGGTTAAAGGCTTCCACAAAACTTTTAAACTTTGATGATGGATAGACTGTCATCATTTTTTATACTCAAAATTTGTATAAAAGTATAGCATAAAATGAAATCTCTGTATAGAGAAGAAGGAGGCATACTATGGCAGAAATTATCACCGTTGCCAATCGAAAAGGTGGAGTTGGAAAAACAACCACAACATTAAACCTTGCGTATTCATTAAAAGAACTCGGCAAAAAAGTATTCGTCATTGACCTTGATCCGCAAGCGAATCTCACAAGATGCTTTGGCATAGAAAATACCAATGAACTTGCAGACACCATAGGACATCTGTTAATGGCGGAATTAGAGGAAGAGGAAAACTACTCGGTAGAGGAGTATATCCTATCCTATGATGACATAGATCTTATCCCTTCAAGCATTTATCTGTCCGTTACAGAAACGCAGATGAAATCAGAAACCGGAAGTGAACGAATCCTATCAAGCATCCTTGAACCTATGCGTGAGCAGTATGATTACATCCTGATAGATACTTCTCCATCGCTGAATATCTTGACCATCAATGCCCTTTGTGCATCGGACAGTGTGCTTATTACAGCAGATACACAGTTGTTTGCAATCGTCGGAATCAGTGAGCTTTTAAAAACTATTCAAAAAATTAAAAAGAGAGTCAACGCAAGTCTAACGATAAAAGGTATTTTGCTTACCATGTGCGATAACAGGACAAATCTTTCAAAACTTCTTACTCAGCAGGTGGAAGAAATGTATCAAGGAAAGATAGAGGTATTTCAAACCAAAATCCCCAAAACGGTAAAGGTTGGAGAAGCCATATACAGCGGTCAAAGTATAAAAAAATATGCAAAAGGCAGCAGTGTGGATATCGCATATGACAATCTGGCAAAGGAGATCTGCTATGAGTAAAAAACTTGTGAAAAGAGAAATAACCGATGCGGTCGATATTTTGCTTGATGGTGTAGGTGTCTTGGAACAGGGGGATATACAGGATATAGAAATTGACTTGCTGGAAGCTTACCACGACCATCCATTTACCCTATACACCGGAAAGAGATTGGAGGATATGGTAGATAGTATAAGAGAAAACGGAATACTTAGTCCAATCATCGTACTTAAAAAAGAAGATGGAGCTTATGAAATACTCTCCGGACATAATCGGGTTAATGCAGCCAGAATTGCAAAAATAAAGAGTATTCCTTGCATCATAAAAGAAAATCTTTCGGAAGAAGAAGCCTATACTTATGTAATTGAAACCAATCTTATGCAGCGTTCTTTCTCCGATTTGTTGCCAACCGAAAAAGCTCTTGTCCTTAAAGTGCGATATGAAAAAATAGCAAGTCAGGGCAAGAGGAACGATTTACAAAAAGAGATAAACAATTTAGATAGGGGTATTATAGAAAAGGAAAGCAAAGCGGAAGACAAAACAAACAGCAGAAAATCACTCGGAAAAGAATATCATCTTTCGGGGGCATCTATTGCAAGATATTTAAGATTAAATGAATTGTCTAATTCTTGGAAACAAGATGTTGATAACGAAAAAATAGGACTGACAATGGCAGTAGATTTATCCTATCTTTCCAAAGAGATACAGGATTATCTGTATCAGCAGTGTGAAGAATTGGAATTAACCTTAAAATCAAGCGATACTAAAGCACTTCATTTGATGAACAGACAAGAAGAGCTGAATAAAGAGATGATTACAACATACTTGCTGAATTTGAAAAAACCGAAGATGAAAGAGTATCAGAATATCAAGTTATCTCAGAGTATTTATCAAAAATTCTTTCAAGATAAAGCGAAAGAAGAAGCAGAAGAGATTATAGAAAAAGCACTGGAAATTTATTTTAAAGAGTATCTCCGTTAGCAGAAAGACAAGATTATAAATTTAAGGTATAATATAAGGTGCTAAAAGGGTAAAAAAAGAGATTATTTAACAGGATAATATATAAAAGAGGTAGATGTAATGGATGAAATAAAACTATATGAAAATAAAGAAATACGCTCCGTTTGGGATGAAGAAAAAGAAGAATGGTATTTTTCAGTAGTCGATGTAGTTGGAGTCTTGTCAGAAAGTAAAAATCCAACAGATTATCTCAAGAAGATGAGAAAACGTGATGAACAGTTAGCTTTCTACATAGGGACAAATTGTCCCCAGGTAGAAATGAAATCATCAAGTGGCAAAAAAAGAAAAATATTGGCGGGAAACATGAAAGATATTTTCCGTATTATTCAGTCCATTCCATCCCCAAAGGCAGAGCCTTTCAAATTATGGCTTGCGGAAGTAGGAAAAGAGCGAATTGATGAAATTGTTGATCCGGAACTTACTATTGACAGAGCCTTAGAAACATATTTGAAGAAGGGCTATTCAAGAGAGTGGATAAATCAAAGATTACAAGCTATTCAAGTAAGAAAGGAACTTACGGATGCTTGGGAGGATCATGGGATTGAAAAAGGAATTGAATATGCAATCCTTACCGATGAAATCACTAAAGCATGGTCCGGAATGACAACAAGAGGATACAAAAATCTAAAAGGACTGAAAAAGGAGAATTTAAGGGATAATATGACTACCCTTGAAGTAGTTCTCAATATGCTTGCAGAAGCCACGACAACAGAACTTACCAAAACGACCAATCCTAAAGGATTAGAAGAAAATAGAAAAGTTGCAAAAAGAGGAGGCAGTATAGCGGGCAATGCAAGAAAGGAAATTGAGAAAGAAACCGGAAAACCGGTTATCACTTCCAAAAATGCAGTAGATATGTCAAAACTTATAGAAGATGTTGTAAAAGACCCTATAATAGAAAATACAAATTCTGAAGATAAAAAAGAGTAAAGATAACAACTAAAATTAAGAAATTTTCAAAGAGATAGCAAAGAAGTTATCTCTTTTTTTGTTGCTAAAACAAATAAAAATACAGGAAGGAGGAAGTTATGAATATTAAATTTAGCTATTATTACGGAAAAGAAGCAGATCAATACTCCTTCTTTAAAATACCTAAAATTTTATATACAGACAGCATTTTTAAAACATTAAGTAGCGATGCAAAAGTTCTGTATGCTATTTTGCTCGATAGAATGAGCTTATCTATGAAAAATGGGTGGTTAGATGAAGAAAATAAAGTATTCATCATATTTACCATAGATGAAATAGAAGAAACTATGAATATAGGCAGAAACAAGGCAATCAATATTATGAAAGAAATACAAGATTTCGGACTGATAGAAAAGAAAAGAAGAGGGCTTGGAAAACCGAACATAATCTATGTTAAAAGTTTTCTTGTAGAAACAAAAGAAGAAAATAGGACGGCAGAAGAAGAAACTAGTGAAGATAGAAGTTTAAATGTTAAATTTCAAGAAGTTTCAAAAGCAAACTTACAGAAGTTTGAAAAACAAACTTCAAGAAATTTAGAAAACAAACCTCAAGAAGTTTCAAAAACAAACTGTAATAAGACTAATATAAATAAAACTAAAAAGAGTGAACCTGATATTAGTAAGACCACCTCCATAGATAAAACTGCACATAAGAGAAAATTGGAAAAAGAGGAAGGAGGTCAAGTAGAAAAAATAATCAAGCAAAATATTTCATATTTAGATTTTATGGATAGAGATAGCCCTACAAAAGAAACTATAGATTTTATCGTAGAAATTATGGTAGAGGCAGTTGAAAATAAAAGAGATTTGAAAATAAATCAGACTTGGATAAGTTATGAAAAAATTAGGGGAAGGTTATTAGAAATCAAAAAAGAGCATATAGAGTATGTATTGTCAGTTCTAAAAGAAAATACATCTAAGATTACACATTTTAGAGCATATCTACTATCCATTATCTACAATGCTCCTATAAACATTATTTATTACAATAAACAGTCAACAAACACAGGAAATCTAGGAAATTATGCTGATGATGAAAGAATATGGCAAGATTTTTTAAAGGGAAAATGATTGAAAGGCTTAAAAAATAAAATTTAGTGAAAGAGAGGATCGAGAATGGAAACTACAAGAGAACTTTTTGATAAGGTATTTGAAAATATGGAAAAGAATATGCTAAATGAGGAAAATGGAGATTATGTAAATAGTGAAGATGGACTTGTCTATTGTGGAAAATGCCATACAGCCAAGCAACAGATGGCAAATGTCGGTGGTGTCTTAAGAAAAATACCTAAAAATTGTGATTGTAGAAGCAAAGAGATGGAAAAAGAACGAAAAGAAATGGAAGAATTTGAACATAGTATACGTATAAATAGACTCAAAAGTATGGCATTTGATGATGATCTTATGTATAAACAAACTTTTGAACAAGAAGATGGAAGTTTGGAGCATAAACAGGCAGGCTTAAATTATGTAAAGCATTTTGAGGATATGGAAAAAGAAAATATAGGACTTATATTGACAGGGGCGGTAGGAACCGGAAAAACATATTTGGCATCCTCTATTGCAAATGCCCTGATAGAAAAAGGAATCTCTGTTAGAATGACAAACTTCGGAGTGATATTAAACGATATGATGAATCTACAGATAGATAAAAATATGTATATCAAAAATCTAAACAGTAATAGACTTTTGATTATAGATGATTTTGGAATACAAAGAGATACATCTTTTGCCCTAGAACATATCTTTAACATCATAGACAGCAGATATAGGGCAAATAAGCCTATTATTGTTACAACAAATTTATCAATCTCTCATCTGATGAACACAACAGATTTAAAAGAAAAGAGAATCTATTCCAGACTTCTCGAAATGGCAACACCTATTATCTTCAATGGGGAAAATCATAGAATAAAAACCATGAGGGAAAAGGCAATGACAGCTAATTTAATTTTGATGGAAAGTAGGTGATATATTGATCAATGAAGAAGTAACAAGACAAGTGATTGCAGTAAAAAAAAGGGCAATTCATCTAACGGCAAGAGAAGTAATAAAACTGATGAAAATGATACTTAACAAGGCAGAAAAAGAGAAAAACGGATTGAAGGATTTCATCGGCAAACAAAAGCCTACTACAGTAAAAGATTTAGTAAAAAAAGGCAAAGTGGAAACCTTAGAATTAAATGATGTGGACTTAAAAAACTTAAAAAGAGAACTAAATAAAAGTGGCGTGAAATTCAGCATAAAAAAAGATTTAACTACAGGAAATAAGATAGTATTTTTTCAGGCAAAAGATGAAAAGGTAATGGAACAGGCATTTAAAGAAGCAGTAGCAAAATTTGCAAGAAAGAATAAGAAAAGAGAATCTGTAATAGACAAGCTAAATCACTTTAAAGAGAAAGTGAAAAACACGCCCCAAAGAGATAAAATCAAAGAAAAGCATAAGGAGCAGAGTTTGTAGGAAGGAGTGGTAAAGACGAAGATTGTAAAAGAAGTACTAAAGGATATAAAAAATATATTTCACATAAGAGATAAGAAAAAGTTTGTAATTAAAAACTTACCTTATCTCTTTTTCTTTTATCTGGCGAATATATTTTCAAGGCATATAAACAGTTATGTAGGTGGTGATTATGTAGATAAGATGATAGTAGCTTTATCTGATATAGGAACACTGTCTTATCTGCCATCATTTCATATAGATGACTTATTTGCAGGTATTTGTTTTTCAGCAGTTATTTGGCTTATTGTTTATCAAAAAAAGAAAAATGCAAAGAAATTTCGCCAAGGAGTAGAATACGGTTCGGCAAGATGGGGTGGTCCGAAAGACATCGAACCGTACTTGGATGAAAGGTTTGATAATAATATTTTATTGACCAATACGGAACGATTGACTATGAATTCAAGACCGAAAAATCCTAAATTTGCCCGTAATAAAAATGTGCTTGTAGTAGGAGGATCCGGAAGTGGAAAGACCCGATTTTTCTTAAAACCCAATTTGATGCAAATGCACTCATCCTATGTTGTAACGGATCCAAAAGGATTAACCTCTTAGGGACAGAGAAAATAATAAAAACTTGGAAAGGAGGTAATTCTCATGTCAAATACGAAAAGAACAGGACAAACGGCACTTTATGAGCGTTTAAGTCGTGATGACGAAATGCAAGGAGAAAGCAATTCCATCACCAATCAAAAACAGCTGCTTGAAAGCTATGCGAAAAGAAACGGTTTTGTAAATATCTATCACTATACCGATGATGGAGTAAGCGGAACGACCTTTGATAGAGAGGGATTTCAAAAGATGATAAAAGCAGTAGAAGAAAACAAAGTATCTACTGTGATAGTAAAAGATATGAGCAGGTTTGGCAGAGATTACCTCAAAGTAGGCTTTTACACCGAAATACTGTTCAAAGAAAAGGGAGTGAGGTTTATCGCTATCAATAACGGAATAGATAGTGAAAAACAAGCAGAAAGCGACTTTACCCCATTTCTAAATATTATGAACGAATGGTATGCAAGAGATACCTCAAGAAAAATACAATCTATCTTCAGAGCAAGAATGGAAGAGGGTAAAAGAGTATCACCAAGCGTTCCATACGGGTATTACAGAAACCCTAAGAACAAACAGGAACTACTTGTCGATAAAGAGAGTGCAAAGGTCGTAAAACGCATTTATAGGCTTGTAATAGAGGGATATGGAGTAACACAGATAGCAGATATACTAACCAAAGATAAAGTCCTTATCCCATCAGCCTATGCAGAAATCCATTATCCTGAAAATAACCATAGCTCAAAGAAAAGAGGAATAGAAGACCCATATTTTTGGACACCGACCACAGTAGGTTATATCTTAGAAAAAAGAGAATATATGGGACACACCGTACTTGGTAAAACAATATGCCTTGATTACAAAACTAAGAAACGCAGAAAGGCAAAAGAAGATGAACTCATTATCTTCAAAAATACTCACGAAGCCATCATTGACGAAGAAACATGGAACAATGCACAAAGATTAAGAAAAACAGTAAGAAGAAGTCCAAAGTACGGAACAACCTCACACCCCTTTACAGGACTTTTAATCTGTTCAGATTGTGGAGGAAAATTAAGTTACAGAGAGCCGGCAGAACATAAAGAAAAGAAATACGATTGTGATTATTGTTTTGTATGTCAACATTACAGACACAGAAAAGGCACTTGCAGTATGCACTACATCAAAGTAAAAACGGTCAATGAAATTCTCCTAAAATCCATCAAAGAGATAACCAACTTTGCCAAAGAAGAAAAGCAAGAATTTCTAAACGTAATGAACAAGTTATCCGACGAAAAAAGAGAAGAAAAGTATCAAGGAGATAAAGAAAAGTTAGAAAAACTGTCATCAAGAAATGAAGAACTAACAACCCTTATTACAAAGCTATATGAAGACCATGCACTTGGGAAAATTCCAGTAAAACACTTTGATAGATTATTCAATACCTATGATACGGAGCAACAAGATTTAGAAAAACAAATACAGTATTTTGAACAGGAAATTGAAAGCTATCATCAGAGAAAAGTTGATACCGACAAATTCCTAAAAATGATAGAAAAATATACCGATATTGAGGAACTGACAGTACCAATGATAAATGAGTATATAGAAAAAGTAGTAGTCCATGAAGCGACAGGGGGAAGACAAGGCAAAGACAGAAAACAACAAGTTGATGTTTACTTTAACTTTATAGGCAACTGTCAAGTACCACAAAGTGAAAAATAATGTATATAATTTTTATGGAAGTAATCATTTGAGATATACTTAAAACTTGCGATTTTGCAAGTTTTTTGTTATAATAAATTATATTTGGAGGTATAAAATGAATGTATCTTATCAACCGCTTTGGAAGATTTTAGAAGATAAAAAAATGAAGAAAAAAGACTTGATTGAGATAGCAAACATTTCAGAGAATTGTGTTGCTAATATGGGTAACAACAAATATGTTTCAATGGCGAATATTAGCCGTATATGCGAAGCTTTAGAATGTACCCCCAATGATGTATTTCAGTTCTGTGCAAGTGATAAAAGATAAGGAGGATAGGACTATGACTAAAAATTCAAGAAAAAAGAATATTGTTCTTTCTCCTGTAGTAAAGTGGGTTGGTGGCAAAAGACAATTATTAAGTGATATAGTTCCGCTTATTCCAAAGACATTTTCTACTTATGTTGAGCCTTTTGTAGGTGGAGGAGCGGTCATATTTGATATTCAGCCTAAAAAGGCAATTATAAATGATTTTAATAGTGAGCTTATAAATATTTATAAAGTAATTAAAGAGAAACCTAATGAATTAATTTTAGCTTTAGAAAATCATGAGCGACTTAATTCAGAGGAATATTTTTATGAAGTTAGGGCATTAGACAGAAATGAAAAATATGGGGAAATAAATGACATTGAGAAAGCTGCAAGAATTATTTATTTGAACAAAACGTGTTACAATGGTTTATTTAGAGTAAACCAAGCAGGTCAATTTAATTCTCCTTATGGTAAATACAAAAATCCTAATATAGTTAATATGCCCGTTGTATTAGCTATGTCGAAGTATTTTAATGAAAACAATATAAAGATAATGAATGGAGATTATAAAAACTCCTTAAAAAATTTAAGGAAAGGTGCATTTGTATATTTTGATCCACCATACATGCCGATTTCATCCTCATCTTCTTTTACAGGTTATACAGAAAATGGATTTGATACGAAACAACAAATTGAACTTAAAGAAGAGTGCGATAAATTAAACTCTAAAGGAGTAAAATTTTTATTATCAAATTCAGATCACCCTTTCATTAGAGAATTGTATAAAGATTATGAAATTATTACTGTAAAAGCAAAGCGTTCAATAAATAGTAATGGTAATAAACGTGGAGAAATAAATGAAGTATTAGTAAGGAATTATGATTAAAATGAATGTGAATGAAGCTTGGAGTAAACTTTTTGAAAAATATGATATTCTCAATAAAATTCAGAGCGAGGGTGCGTTTTTCATTACTGCCAATCAAATAAAAGAATTTAAGGAACCACGATTAATGGCGAAGTGGGACAGTTCTGAAAATTTGCCCAGTATTTTTAAAAAGCACAATATTAATATTTTGCCAATTAGTAGAAACGGATATGTTTTAAGTGATTTTAAGTTGTATGAACCAATTCCTGAATTAGGGGAACATATAACAGAAATGCAAAAAGTTGAAATTCCAGAATATGAAACTATTGATATTGGTAATATATCATCGGAGGCGAATGCGATTAATGTTTTAATGCTTTCAAAAATATTAGATGATTTTTTAGATGAAGATGATAATGTTGCCACATTTAATGGAAGAATGGGAACAGGAATTTTCAGTTTTCGTGTAGATAGACATAGAGGGAGTTCTTTTAAAGTTGACGTAAAAAATGCACAATGTGAAATTGATGGAGGAATGGAAAATAATAATTCCGTTGTTATTTTAGAAGCAAAAAATGTTGTTCATCCGGATTTTCACATCAGACAGCTTTATTATCCGTATAGATTGTGGGCAAGTAAAGTTGTCAAGCCTATTAGACTCGTTTTTTCTATTTATTCAAATCAGATATATAGACTATTTGAATATGTGTTTGAAGATAAAGACAACTATTCATCAATAAGATTAGTTAAATCTAAAAATTATTCTTTACAAGATACAGACATTGCTTTAAATGAACTTTATGATGTGTATTCGGATGTAAAAGTTATTTATGATGATAATCAAAATAACACTAATATTCCTTTTATACAGGCTAATTCTTTTGAAAGAATTATATCACTAATGGAGATTTTATTTGAAGAAAATAAAACCACAGAAGAAATTGCTGAAACTATGGAATTTGATTTAAGACAGTCAGATTATTATTACAATGCTGGTAAGTATCTTGGATTGTTTGAAAAGAAAGATGTTGAAGACGAAGAAAAGATAGTAAAAAAAGTTTCATTATCCAAATTAGGAAAAGATACAGTAAAACTTAGATATAAAGAACGCCAATTAAAATTGGTCAGTTTGATTTTAGAACATGAAATATTTAATAGGCTATTTATAAAAGTTTATAATAGTGGAGAGTTACCTACAAAAGAAGAAATTCAAAATATTATGAGAGAAAATAATGTGTGTAATGAGGGGCAGATAGTTAGACGTTCCAGTTCAGTTTATTCATGGCTTAAATGGATATTTAATTTACAAAACATATAAAACCTAAAAGCATATTTTTATGTAGTACAGACAGAAGTTTATTGTTGAGATAGCAGAAATGTTATCTCTTTTTTGTTGCTCATAATTAAAAAGAAAGGACAAAGAAAATGAAAAACATAGATGAAAAAATCTTAATGGCAGAAGAAGAAATTAAGCAGTTACAAAACAAAAGAAAAAAGCTCATCAGTCAACAGAAACAGGAAGAACGAAAAAAGCGAGATAGACGCCTTTATGAAAAAGGAGCAGTCTTTGAAAGTATCTTTACTGAAAGCAAGGATTTTACAAAAGATGAATTTTATCAGCTCATCACATTCCCAAATATCAAAGAAGAAGTCAATCAAAAAATTCTAAAAATCATAGAGAAGCGAGGACAAAGCGAAAATCAAAATACAGAAAACCAAGAGGAAGAAATAGACACAGAGGAGTAGTCCCTTGTTTACAAGGGCGCACTTATACACCCTAAAGGGTGTGTGCGTTCTCCGAAGGCTCTTGCAGAGAGCATATCAGCTAAAGCTGATACAGGGGAGCTACACTCCCCTACGGAAATAAATTTCCTACCCCTTATGTACTTACCAAAAGAAATCGGATAAAAACAATCCGATTTTTTTAGTAAGTCTTATCCATTTCCACCATTCCTATATCAAAAAAGGAGAGGAGGTCTTATCTTATGGCGATATATCATCTTTGCATAAAGATTATCTCAAGAGGCAAAGGCAAAAGTGCAGTAGCAGCTTCCGCCTATCGAAGTGGCGAAAAGATAAAAAATGAATATGACGGCATAGTCCATGACTTTACAAGAAAAAGCGGAATAGCTCATACCGAAATTCTTTTACCACAAAATGCACCACAGGAATTTGCAAACCGTTCTGTTTTATGGAACAGTGTTGAAAAAATAGAGAAAAGCAAAAACTCACAGCTTGCAAGAGAAATAGAAATTGCCTTACCTAAAGAGTTAGACCAAGAAAAACAGATAGAACTTGTAAGAGAGTATGTGAAAGAAAATTTTGTGAAAGTCGGTATGTGTGCCGATATTGCCTTGCATGATAAAAATGACGGAAACCCACATTGTCATATTCTAATTACCATGCGACCACTAAACGAAGATAAAACATGGGGAGCAAAATCAAAAAAAGAATATATCCTTGATGAAAACGGAGAAAAGATAAAACTCAAAAACGGCAATTACAAAACAAGAAAAATAAATACAACAGATTGGAACGAACAAGACAAAGCAGAAGAGTGGCGAAAAGCATGGGCAGATATTACAAATAAATATTTGGAAGAAAACAGCATACAGGAAAAAGTAGACCATCGTTCCTATCAAAGACAAGGCATAGAACAAATACCGACAATTCACATGGGTGTATCAGCAAGTCAAATGGAGAAGAAAGGGATAGCCACAGACAGAGGAAATATAAATCGTGAAATCAAACATCAGAATAAGATATTAAAAGAGATTGCAAGAAGAATAAAAACCTTACTAAATTGGATAAGAGGAATTGGAAAAGAAGAAAAAGCAGAAACTGATAATCTCAAATCCACCCTCCCACCCAAAGAAAGTTTGCTATCCGTTTTTGGAAATCTTATCCGTAAAAATGCAGATAACCATAATACAGATTTAGAAAAATACATCGAAAGCTATCAGTTCTTAAAAGAGAAAAATATCATTTCCGCATCTGAACTGAAAGAAAACATAGTTACTTTACGAGATAAGAATTACAAGACCACAAGAGCTATTAAAGACACCGAAAAACAGATTGATGATAAAACACAGCTTATCGACCAAGCCGAAAAATATTTGAAGTATAAGGATACTTACAAAGCCTATACTAAGCTAAAGAAAAACAAGCAGGATACTTTCTACAATGAACATACCGCAGAGATTATTTTATTTGAAAGTGCCAAGAAATATTTGAAAGAGCATTTAGGGGAAAGCAAGACCTTAAATGTATCAAAATGGAAATCGGAAATAGGCACTTTGAGGAAAGAAAAAAATAACCTATACAATCAAATATTAGAGATACGAGAAGAAGTTGAACAAGCTGAAAAAGTTAAGAACTGTATAGAGCAGTTACAGATACAAGAAAAACAACTATCACAGGTAAAGCGGAATGAGTTAGACCTATAAAACTAAGTGAAAAAATGGTATAATAGCTAATATATAAAGATAAATGCAAGTTAAATTTTATTATTTATGGGAGAATGAAAATGACAAAAAAGAGAAAAATAATAATTTTTATTTTTTCAATTTTACTTTTAATTCTGTTTTTAGGTTACTTTGCTCTTATAAGAGGTTTTTATGCGGCAAGTGATAGGGTTACAGGGGAGTATAATGGTAGAGCTAGTATTCAAGAGTTTAATAAGTATGATGATTTAAAAATTGGAGCCAATAAATATAATCAACCTATTTTTGTAGATTATAGGCAAGCGATGAAATTTATTAAGAAAGAATATTCTGATGTTTTAGATAAAGCTTATGAGTTGTATCATAAAGAATATAAATTGGGAAAGCTGAATAATGACAATTTTGGAATTTATATGAATCTTATTCATGATATGCCTTCTGAAAATGAGGAACAACGAAAAAGAAATGTATTTGTGGCTGGTTTTTTTGATATATACGAAAATAGTTTGAAAAGATGGATTTATATACCAGGCATGGGATGGGATAGAGTTTGTCCTTAATAATGATAAATTTCCAGTTTATTTAACGAACGACTTAATAAGAACTAACACAGGAACAGTAAATCACAAAGGTTTGCTGTTTTTTCTTTGCTTAAAAACGGAAAGGAGGACACATGGAAGAAGAAAAAAGAGTAATAAAAGAACCACAACATAAACAGTTAATAATGGATATTGGAAAAACAAAATACACTGTAAACCTACATTTCAAGCAAGGTACAGGGGAAACATACAAGGATAAAATACTAAAGCTAATCAAGAGAGAAACAGAGAAGATATAAATTTATCAAAAAATTTTGTTTATGTCCTTGACAAATCTTCCCAAAAGGTACCGTCCTTGTTGAGTGCGGAAAGATGTTAGAAAAACATGGATATGAAATTAAAGTGCTAAATACCATAAACTTCAAAAAATCTATGCACTACAATCCCTTTGCGTATCTAAGGAGTGAAAAAGATATACTAAAACTGGTACAGACGATTATGGCAAATACAAAGGGCGAAGGAGAAAAATCTACGGAAGATTTTTGGTGTAAAGCGGAACGCTTGTATTATACAGCTTTAATAGGCTACCTGTATTATGAAGCACCGGAAGAAGAGCAAAATTTTGAAAGTCTACTTGCCTTTATTGATGCCAGCGAAGTGAGAGAAGAAGATGAAAACTTTAAAAATGCAGTGGATTATATGTTTGATGCACTGGAAAAAGAAAAGCCGAATCACTTTGCAGTCAAGCAATACCGAAAATATAAACTTGCTGCCGGAGTAATAGAATTAAGAAGAACACTTCATCACAATTTTAGTGAAAAATGTTTTGCTTAATTCTTTTTTTATTGAAGAATTTGAGCGAAAGGAGGTAATCGTGAGAAATTATGAGAAAATAACCGCTTTGTATGAGAGGTTAAGCCGAGATGATGAACTACAAGGCGAGAGCAATTCGATCGTCAATCAGAAGAAAATCCTTGAAGAATATGCAAGCAAAAATAATCTATTCAACATCATTCATTTTACCGATGATGGAATCAGCGGGACGCAGTTCGATCGTCTGGGATTTATGGCAATGATGAACGGAGTCAATCAAGGAAATATCGGTTGTATCATCGTAAAGGATATGTCAAGACTTGGCAGAGATTACCTCAAAGTCGGTCAATGTATGGAGATATTAAGACAAAAGGGAGTAAGACTCATTGCCATAAACGACAATGTAGACAGCTTTTACAAAGACGATGATTTTACCCCTTTTCGAAACATTATGAACGAGTGGTATGCGAGAGATACCTCAAGGAAAATCAAGTCCACATTCAAAGCGAAAGGAGAAAGCGGAAAGCATACAGGAAGCAGTCCACCCTATGGCTATATAAAAGACAAGGACGATAAAAATCAGTGGATTATCGATGAAAAAGCGGCAGAAGTTGTCCGAAGAATATTCCATCTGACAATGGACGGAAAAGGACCCTATGCCATTGCAAGGATATTAGAAGCCGACAAGATAGATATACCCGCCTATCATCAGCAGAAATTGGGATATGGACTACATCAAAGCAAAGTGTTTGAATATCCATATCGTTGGTGCAGTTCCACGATTGCAAGTATCTTAAAAAAACAAGAATACTTAGGGCATACGGTCAACTTCAAGACAAGAAAACATTTCAAAGATAAGAAAAGCAAATATGTATCTGAAGATAACTGGCTCATCTTTGAAAACACCCACGAGCCGATTATCGACCAAGAAACCTTTGATAATGTGCAGAGAATACGAGGAAATGTCAAACGGTATCCCGACGGTTGGGGCGACTATCACCCTCTTACAGGGCTTATGTACTGTTCTGATTGTGGCAGTAAAATGTATGTTCACAGAACGAGCAACTACAAGAATATCCCCTATTATACTTGTAGTGCCTACACAAAAGTACCTTGTGGGACACTTTGTCCCTCCGCTCACAGGATAAAAGCAGAAGTGGTATTAAATCTCATTCAAAGCACCCTACAAGACATTAAGAAAAGCCTTGATGAAGATAACGAAGCCTTTCTCCATTCCATTCAAAATGAAATGGAAGAAAGCGAAAAAATAGAAATGGAAAAGAAAAGGACAAGGCTCACAGATAGTACAAACAGGCTTCAGGAACTGGAACGTTTAATGTGTCGGATATATGAAGATATGATATTGGAGAAGATACCGAATACCCGATATGAAATCTTAAATAATCAGTATGAAACAGAGCAAAGAGAACTCAGCAAAGAAATCGATGGGTTGGAAAAAGCCATCAAGCGATACGAAAAAGAAACCAACAGAGCCAAAAAGTTTATCCGGTTGATTGAACGCTATGATAACTTTGATGAACTGACACCGACCATCATCAACGAGTTTGTAGAAAAAATCTTAATACACGAACGAGATCGAAAAGGCAGTCAAACCGCCAATCAGAAAGTAGAAATCTACTTCAACTTTATCGGGAACTATGAACCGCCGAAAGAAGAATTATCCGAAGAAGAAATGCAGAAATTAAGGGAGGAGGAAGAAAAAGAACGGGCAAGAAAAGACAGGCTTCATCAAAACTACTTGAAACGTAAAGCAAACGGCAAGCAAAAAGAATATGAGGACAGATATAAGGCAAGGAGAGAAAAGAAAAAACAGGATAAGTTAAAGGTTTTGAAAAGAACAGGGATACTGGTAAGTGAGTATAGAAAAATATTTAAAAAACAAAAATGATATACAATAGTTAGTTGACATTAACTATCATATAGTATATAATAAAAACCGACGACATTGTCGGTTTTTTATTTGTTGAGTAGAAAAGAGGTCTTCATTTTGAAAGAAGAAAAACAAAAAGTAGGACAAATCAAAAAAAAGAAAATTAGAGAAGCTGCAAAAAAATGTTTTTTAACAAAAGGCTTTCAAAGCACAACGATGGAAGATGTCATTACAGAGATAGGTATGAGTAGAGGGGGTGTTTATCATCATTATGCAAGTACAAATGAAATGCTTAAAGACTTAATGCTTGATGGTAATGATTACAGAAACAGCTTGATAAATGAGTATTTGGAAAATAATCGAGGCAAAGATAAATATCAGCAAATGGGTGATATTTTGGTTGATAAGTCACTGGCTGATACAGATTTGATGAGATTATATACGCTCCTTTTACAGGCAAAAAAATATAATGAGGATTTGGAAAAGTTGTATCAAGAATTGAAACTTAATACGACTAATGAGCTAAGTTTAATCGCCAAGCAGCTTGGAATTAAAGCAGATATATTTGGTGACGGTTTTTTAGTGAATTATATCAATGGATTGATATTAAGTTCAGAAATTTTAGGTGCGAGAAAGTCTTATAGCGAGCATAAACGATATATAAAAGAAACAATGATAAATTATATTGTTGATGTAGAAAAGAAAAATTAAAACAATTAGGAGGTTTCAAATGAGCAAACGATTAGAGGTAAAGGATTTAATCAATATAGGATTATTTTCCGTATTAGGATTCATATTTATGATGATTGGATCATTTTTAGCAATGGTTCCGGTTTTAATGCCGGTTGTCCCATTTGCACAGGGAGTTTTGGTAGGACCTGTAAATATGCTATATTCTACCAAAATTAAAAAAAGAGGAATGATTTTTATTCAATCATTATTGATTGCATTGATATATGTTGCTATGGGACATGGACCTTGGGCATTATTAACGGCTGTTATCGCCGGTATTATTGCTGAAATAATTTTGAAATCAGGAGAATATACCAATGTAAAGAAAGCAAGATTGGCATTTTCAATTGCTCCTCTTTGCACGTTAGGAAATTGGCTTCCAATTTTTATATCAAGAAATGAATATATTAAGCAAATGTTAGAACAAGGATACGATCAAGAGTTCATTGATAAGATGCTTAGTGTTATGCCAAATTGGATTATTGTTGTAATGGCAATAGTAGGAATTATCGGTGCATATATAGGTTGTAGCATTGGAATGGCATTTCTAAAAAAACACTTCAAAAAAACCGGTATGGAAAAATAAGATTTCATGGAGAGTTAGGATGATAATCAAACTTGATTTTCGTACAAAACTTTTTATGACGATAGTTCTTTCATATGTGATGGTATTAGGCAATATTCAAACAAAGTATTTCGTGCAAGCCATTTTAATATCCACAATTCCGATAATACTTTTAATTAACGCAAAATATATAAGAGTAGCTATTATTGGAGTGGCTACTCTTTTGTTTGTTTATGCTGCTGATAAATTTCTGATAGGGCTTAATTACAATCCTGTGGTTGCAATTTTATTGATAATAGTGATGGTTATTAAAAAAATTCTTCCTGCATTTTTGATGGGGAGATATACCATACTTACATCAAATGTTGGAGAAAGCATTTACTCATTAAAAAAAATGAAATGTCCTGATGAAATAGCCATTCCCTTGACGGTAATGGTACGTTTCTTTTATGCTGCAAGGATTGATTATAGTAATATAAAAAAAGCTATGCGTTTGAGAGGATTGACGCTTAAAAAGTTAATAAAGAGTCCAATTTTATTATTTGAATATAGATTAGTGCCATTATTGATGTGCTTATCAAAGGCAGCAGATGATTTGACGGTATCAGCTATGACGAAAGGGTTGGCTGTAAATCAAAAGAGGACAAGTATTAGTGAAACATATATGGGACTTGTTGACTTTATGTTTTTCTTAATAATGGCATGGATAATCTATCTATATATAAGGGGAAAATATGCTTGAATTACAAAATTTAACAGTGGGTTTTGACGGTGAAAGCATATTGAAAAATATAAATATGATTTTCAAACCCGGTGAAGTAACCGTCATTACAGGACATTCAGGAACAGGAAAAAGTAGCTTACTAAAAGTTATCAATGGAATTATTCCGGAATACAATAATGCAGAATTAGAAGGAGATATTGTATTTAACGGAAAATCACTGTTTGGCTTGACGATATTGGAACGATCTAAATTTATATCCACAGTGTTTCAAAATCCTAAAACACAATTTTATTGTATCAATTCAACCGATGAACTGGCTTTTCAGTTAGAAAATAGAAACATAGATAAGAATTTGATTTTAGATAAAATTAGGTATTATTCAGAGGTTTTAGGTACAAAAGAATTATTGGACAGAAATATTTTTGAATTATCCGGAGGCGAAAAACAATTGATTGCAGTAACGGCTTGTGGAATTTCTGAAAATGAAATTATCTTGTTGGATGAACCATCTTCTTCTTTAGATCAGGCTGCAATAGAGCATTTACAGAAAGCCATTGAGGAACTGAAAAAAAGAAAGAAAATTATCGTCATTGTGGAGCATAGATTGTTTTATCTGAAAGATACGATTGATAAATTGTGTGTGATAGAAAATGGAACTTATAAAGAATATACAAAAGAGCATTTTTGTGATGATTTCTTTGAACAGGTTTCTGAAAAACACAATCTAAGGAGTTTTAATGCGATTTCTAAAAACAATTTTTTAAGCAGGAAATATAAGCAAGTAGAAGTGTTAAAGAAAAATTCTTCAGATCTTGATTGTAAAGCATTATCTTGTTTGAATTTCAAAAAAAAACATGAAAGAACCGCAATCTTTGACTTCAGTATTGCCTTTGAATCCGGTATCAATTTCATCATTGGTCAAAATGGTGTTGGGAAAAGCACTTTTATCAATTTACTGATGGGACTGACGAGAGGAACAGGTGAGGTTTTTTATAACGGAGTAAAAGTAAAAAAACGATGTGAAAATATTTTTGCGATTATGCAAGATGTTAATTATCAACTTTTTACAGAGTCTGTATGGCAAGAAATTTCAACTATTACTAAGGAGAATGAATTAAAAAATGAAATTTTGAGAACAGTAAACTTATTTGATAAAAAAGAAATGCACCCAAACTCATTATCGGGAGGTGAAAAGCAACGATTATTACTTGCTATGTCAATGCTAAGCAAGAAGCCTATCATAATTTTCGATGAACCGACAAGCGGACTATGTAAAAGGCAGATGGATATTTTGATTGGATTTCTTAATAAAATGACCGAACAAGGAAAGATAATTATCATAATCACACACGATTATGAATTTATAGATAGATGTAACGGAAAAGTATATGAGTTTATGAAATAAATGTAGGCAAAGGAGAATGATACAATGAAAGAAGATATGAAAACACAACTATTAACCAAAAGTCCTAAAGAACTGTTATTTAAGTTGGCAATTCCCGGAATAATTGGAATGATTGTTATAGGGTTGTATCCATTTATGGATGGAATATTTGCAGGATGGTTGATTGGTGATTATGCTATGTCAGCAATTAGTGTATCTATGTCCTTAACGATTATAAATGGAGGAATATCGGCATTGATAGGAGTCGGCAGTGCCTCAATACTATCAAGAGCGATTGGAAAAGGGGACAAAGAAACAACAGATAAAATATTCGGGAATTTTTGTTACTGGGTAATATTTTTCTCTGTAATTATTACAATATTGGGTTTAGTTTTTGCACCTCATTTTTTAGATTTGGTAGGAGCTAAAGGAAATATTAAAGAACTTGGTGTGAGATATTTAAGAGTAGTTTTCTTCGGCTCAATATTTGTGAATTTTGCTCAAGCCGGCAATATGACAATGCGTGGTGAAGGTGCATTAAAGCAATCTATGAAGATTATGGGAGCAGGAGCTATATTAAATATCATTTTAGACCCTATTTTTATGAAGTTAATGGGAGAATATGCGATTGAAGGTGCGGCTATTGCCACTGTTATATCTCAAATTGTACAAGCTATATTGACTTTCAGTTATTTTTCAAAGAAAAGTGCTTTTGTGGGTATCCATAAAATTCAAAAATACAAGGCAATTTATAGCGAAATGTTCAGTATAGGAAGTTCGGCAATGATGATGCAAATTTTATTTGCAGTACAGCAAACATTTTTGTTTAAGCAAGCCTTTGCGTATGGAGGAGATGATTGGGGAATTTTGATGTCTGCTACAATGAGATTATATATGTTTTCCTTTATTCCACTGTGGGGGATGAGTCAAGGGTTACAACCTGTTATTGGAGCTAATTTCGGAGCGAAACAATACGGAAGAGTAAAAGATACGATGAAGATTTTTATGTATGGTGCAACAATTCTTGCAGCAGCTTCATGGATACCATCAATGTTTTGTTCAGAAAAATTACTATCATTATTCAGTGTAAGAAGGGAGATTATTGAAGTTGGTGTTGTAAATTTTAAGATGTTTTATTCTACATTCATCTTATATGGAATTATGATTATGACACTCACATTTTTCCAATCCATAGGAGATGGGAAAAAAGCAGGTATGATTGTAATGCTTAGACAGTTAGTTTTATTTATTCCTGCAATATTATTATTTCCAAAGGCATTTGGAGCGTCAGCAGTTTGGTGGACAGAACCTATCGTAGACTTTAGTATGATTATGTTTGGGCTGTTTTTAATGCTTAATGAACTTAGGAAAATGGGAAAACAACAAATTACAAAAAGTTAGGTAGCTCAAAAGACAAAAGAAAAAATGAGAAAGGTTTGATGTATGAACATTATTTAACTATAAGGGATGGGTGATTAAGATGAAAAAATCTTTATATACAAAAGAAATAAATAATAAAAATTTCTATTTGCCTTATAGTTGTCTATTCTCTCAAACAATTAAATACATCTAAAGAAAAGGTAAACTCTTTTCAATTCAGAGGACATTTTACGCCAAAGTGTAGAAGTCCTCCTTTTTTTATTCTCAAAAAGCAAAATCAGAGAACAGAAAAGGAGGAATACACAATGGATAAAAAGGATTACTACCTTTATGTCAAAGGCAAAGCGGTAAAGGTAAGTGAAGAAGTATATAAAGCCTATTGGAAGATAACCGAGCATGAAAAATATCTTCAGAGAAAGGATTGGAAGTATGACGTGATTCCATTTTCAGCAATGGATTATGACGGACACTTTGTAGACAATATCATAGATGAAAGAATAGACTTAGAAAAAATTGTAGAAGTCAAAATGCAAATTGAAGAATTAAACAAGGCATTAGCTACACTCACAAAAAAAGAAAGAGAGTTAATGGAAGCCATTTTCTACAAAGAAGAAAGTCTAAGATCGATTGGCAAAAAAGAAAAAGTAAGCTATCAAGCAATCGGAAAAAGGAGGGATAAGATTTTAGAAAAACTAAGAAAACTTTTAGAAGATAAATTCTAAAGAGATGGGAAAGGTTAAGTATCTAAAAAAGGTGCTTAGCCTTTCTTTATTTGGAACGCAACAATATTGAAACGGAGGAATGAAAAATGAAAGAGTTAGAAAATGTAATGAGCCAGTTAGAAAAAGAAACCAAGAAAAAAGAACAGGCGGAAAACAAGATTAAGCTATTAAAACAGAAAAAAAGCAAACTGAAAAGAAGTGCCGATACGAAAAGAAAAGTGGAAAAAGGAGGCGTATTTGAAGCCTTTGAAAGAGAAATTACAGGTATGCAGGAAGAAACAAATAATGATTTAATCTATGCCTTTTTAGATTATGTACTTTCCGATAATCGAAATAGAGAAAAGCTAAAAGAGCTTACAGAAATTCATTTAAGAGAAAAAGAAATCTCATTAGAAGAAAATTCAAATCTTGGAGAAGAAAACGGAAATGATGATTTTGAAGAACTGACAGAGGAAGAATAAGAAAAGACAAAAATGTATTAGGGATTGAGATGGAGCAAAGTGAGAAACATTTTAACACTTTGCTTTTTTTGTGGATTTGAAAATCTACAAAAAGCAAAGTTCACAGGGGTCTAAGGGGGAGTAGCCCCCTTGAACAAATAAAAATGCTTTAGCGTTTTTGTTTCCTTAGCGGAGCTATAAGCTTTCCGCAGGAACGCAAAGCACCGTAGTCAAACGGTGTATCTTTGCGCCCTTTGAAAAAGGGAGCGAAGATACGACCTGAACATTAGGATAGTAAAATTCCAAAATTGAAAACAGATAAAGGAGAAAAAGAGAATGGAAATCAAAAGTTTGCATACCCATGTAGATATCGTTACAAGGTCAAAGGGACATAGCATGATTGCAAAAGCTGCATATAATGCAAGAGATAAATTACAAGATGAATACTATGGAAAAACACATGACTATTCTAAAAAAACAGACCTTGTATTTTCAAAAATATTTCTGCCGGAACATATCCCGAAAGAGTTTTCAAACAGAGAATACCTATGGAATGAAGTTGAGAAAATCGAAAAAAGTAAAAACTCACAACTTGCAAGAAATCTACTCTTTGAACTGCCAAGAGAATTAAATGAACAGGACAGAATAAAGTTAATCAGCGAATTTATAGAAGAAAACTTTACTTCTAAAGGTATGATAGCGGACTGTAATATTCATAATCCTATGGCAAGCGATCATGAAGAACAACCACACGCCCATATCTTACTTACCCTAAGAGAAATGGATAGTGAGGGAAAATGGAAACCGAAATGCAGAAAAGAATATATTCTTGATGAAAACGGAGAAAAGATAAAGCTGAAAAGTGGAAACTACAAATCAAGAAAAGTAAATCTGAACGATTGGAACGAACCTGACAAAGCAAAAGAGTGGAGAGAAAACTTTTCAAAGAAAGCAAATGGATATTTGGAAAGGAACAATATCCAAAAGAGAATAGATCCACGCACCTTTGAAGAACAAGGCAGAGAAGAACTCCCACAAATTCATTTAGGCACAAGCAGCTATCAGATGGAGAAAAAAGGCATACAGACAGAAAGAGGAAACCAAAACAGAAAAATCATTGCCTTGAACTTAGAATTTAAGAAGTTAAAAGCAGAACTATCAAAACTTACATCTTGGATAGGCTCGTTACTTGGAAGTCTGCAAGTAAAATATGATGAATACAAACAGGAGAAAAAAGAAGAATATGAGAATAAGGCGGAACTCTTTAATCTCTATGAGTACATTTCCATCTATTACGATATACAGGGAGAAAAAGCAAGAAAACTAAACCCCTATGCAAGCAACAAAAAGATAGGAGCAGACCTAAGACGATTTTCAAAAGCAAGGATATATCTAAAGGACAATAATCTTAAAACCATAGCAGACCTACAAGAAAAGATAAGTACATTACAAGCAAAAAATAAGAAGATTAGTCAAGACATTAAAGCGAAAACCACAAGAATAGAAAACCTGAATAAAGGCTTTGCCTATGCGGACATCATCAAAGATAACAAACAAGTCTTTGAGGAATGGAACAGTAAATCCCTATTCAAAGATAGCTTTTACAATTCACACAAAGAACAGATAGATAAATACAAAAGAGCAAGGGCAATTCTTGAAAAGATAACAAGATCATCGGCGATTAAGATAAAGGACTGGAAAAAAGAAATCCAAAGCCTTGAAAGTGAAATATCTAAACTTAATAGACAATCTCAATCAATCAAAGAAGAATATGAAAATATTAACCATATCAAGTATGCAGTGAAAACCGTCAATGAAGATTATGGCATAGACCTATCTATTGAGATTGACAAGGCAATTAAGAGAGGAGAAAAACCAAGTGTCATTGCACAGATTAAGAAATATCAGGAGCAACAAGAAGCCTACGAAAAACGAAAGGAAAAGACAAAGAACTATTACAGGAATGAGGAAAGATGAAGTCCTAAAATGGGATAACATCAAAAACGAAGGGTGTCGTAAATCACGACATCCTTAAAAAACTAAGAGAGGAGAGAAAAATGGCAGATAAAAGAATGTTTTCACTCAAGATAGTGGATAGCGATTTATTTTTAGATATGCCACTAAGTAGTCAATGCCTATATTTTCATCTATCAATGAGGGCAGATGATGACGGCTTTGTAAATAATCCTAAGAAAATCATCAAGATTATCGGAGCGAATGAAGATGACCTGAAAATACTTATTGCCAAAGGCTTTGTGATTGTCTTTGAACAAGGAATTATCGTCATTACGCATTGGAAAATCAACAACTTTATCCGTAAAGACAGATATAAACCGACCCTTTATGAAAATGAGGTGCAGAGCCTATCCCAAACTAAAAACGGAATGTATATCAAAGAGGTTGGTTGTCATTTGGTTGACCAAAGGTTGACAAGTGGTCAACCCAGTATAGATAAGGGTAGATTAGATAAGGTTAGTATAGATAAGGGGAGAGAAGAAAGCACCCCGCCCCCTAATTCAAAAAAATATGGAGAATATCAAAACATTATCCTTACAGACGAACAATATAAGGCATTACAAGAAAAGCTACAAAGTCATACCGACACGATGATTGAAAAACTGTCAAGGTATATCAAGAGTACCGGAAAGACATATCAAGACCATTATGTAACTATCCTTAATTGGTATGAGCAAGACAAGGATAAACTATCACAGAAAAAGACCGGCAAGATTCCGACTATTGAAGATTATGACAAGGGAGAACATTTATAGCTATCCTATAAGGCGGTGTGAAGGCATTTTTAGAGCGTTAAGACTAAAAGAGGCATCAAAGTATACCTAAGATAAAAATTAAGCTTTAAAACTCAACTTGAAGGAAATTAGCAGATGAAAAATATTGATAAATTTGGTATAATTAAATATTATTAGGAGTAAGGAGGTATGACCTTTGGAAAAGAAAGAGCTGTCTATCACAAGTGATAGTGAGTATAAAAAGTTATTGTTAGAGTTAAAAGAGAAAGTAAGAAATAGTCAACTTAAAGCTGCAATAAAGGTAAATTATGAGCTGTTAGATTTGTATTGGACTTTGGGAGAATACATTGTAAAAAATCAAGAACAACATTCATGGGGAGATGCCTTTATAAAATCGTTAGCTAAAGATTTGCAAAAAGAGTTTCCTGATATGAAAGGTTTTTCCGAAACAAATATTAAGTATATCAGAAGGTGGTATTTATTCTATATGAAAGGGCTACAAGGTGTAGCCGAAATAGAAAATAACGACAGCAATTCAAAAGGACTACAGCCTGTAGCCCAATTTGATGAAAGAGTTATCAACCATATTAAACAGATACCTTGGGGACATAATCAAAGGATAATAAATAAGTGCAAGACCATTGATGAAGCCATATATTATGTTGATAAAACTATTGAGAACGGATGGAGTAGGAATGTACTTGTACATCAAATTGAAAGTGGATTATATGGCAGGGAAGGAAAATCTATAACAAACTTTGAAAAAAGGTTACCCGCTCTGCAATCAGATCTTGCAAGACAGACATTAAAAGATCCATATCATTTTGATTTTCTTACCATTCGTGAAGGATATGATGAAAGGGAACTTCAAAAAGAACTGGTTGACAAGATTTCTGATTTTTTACTTGAACTTGGTGAGGGATTTGCCTACATAGGCAAAGAATATCACATAAATATAAATGGGGATGATTTTTATATTGATTTACTGTTTTACAATTTGAAACTCCATTCTTACATTGTTATAGAACTGAAAGCGGAGAAGTTTAAGCCGGAACATTTAGGACAGCTTAATTTCTATGTAACAGCAGTGAATAGAGAGTTAAAAACTGATAGAGATAATGCTACGATTGGACTTCTTATTTGCAAAGATAAAAACGATGTCGTTTGTGAATACTCATTAGAACAAATATCGCAACCTATAGGTATAAGCAAATATGAGATTACTAAATTACTTGAAGCAGAATATAAGAGCAGTTTGCCGAGTATTGAAGAAATAGAGAAAAAGATCAAAGAAATAGATACGGATAATTAAAAACATCAAAGAAATGAATAAATATTGGCTAATGACGATTGGAAAAAATCACTAATCGTCATTTTTTATTGCAAAGAAAGGAGAAAATATGCAAGAAAAAAGAAATGAACAAACTACAGGAACAAAGACGATAAAGAAGATTGGAAAAACCACTTATGAGGTGATTGTCCATTTTAATGATAAAAGCAGTGAAACTATGCAAGATAAACTAAAAAGGATAATGTTGAGGGAATTTCGGAGAAAATCGGACGAAAAAAAAGATGATTTTGATTAAAAAGTCCTTGACAAGTAGCAACAGGAAAAACAGCAAAGTCTATTTTAATTTCTTGCGGTGCAAGGCTTGCTCCCTTTGACATTCAGGAACTTAGGGACTTGATGCAAGAAGATGAATTGGAATTGGATACTCTTGGTGATAGAAAGACTGCCCTCTTTGTTATTATCTCCGATACCGATGATACTTTTAACTTTGTAGTGTCCATTATGTACTCTCAGCTATTTAATCTCTTGTGTGATAAGGCGGATGATGTATATGGTGGCAGGCTTCCTGTCCATGTGCGATGCCTGCTTGATGAGTTTGCAAATATTGGCTTAATTCCAAAGTTTGAAAAGCTGATTGCAACCATCAGAAGCAGGGAAATCTCTGCAAGTATCATACTTCAGGCACAATCTCAGCTAAAGGCAATCTACAAGGATAACGCTGATACAATTGTAGGTAACTGTGATAGTACCTTGTTTCTTGGTGGCAAGGAGAAAACTACGCTAAAAGAATTGTCTGAAACACTGGGAAAAGAAACTATCGACCTATATAACACGTCGGAAACGAGGTCAAATCAAAAGTCTTTCGGACTTAACTATCAAAAGACTGGAAAAGAACTGATGAGCCAAGATGAGATAACGGTCATGGACGGAAGCAAATGTATCTTTCAGCTTAGAGGTGTAAGACCTTTTCTTTCAGATAAATTCGATATTACCAAGCATAAAAATTATAAACAGCTTTCCGATTACAATAAGAAAAATACCTTTGATATAGAAAAATATCTAAAGAGAAAAGACAACGTTAATCTAAAAGAAACGATGCAAGTAACTTTAGTGGAAATTGATGATGAGGGATAACTTTAGTTCAAAATGAGCAGAAGTGTCTATCAGATTAAACTTTGAAAAGGAATATTTAAAAATGACTGAGTTTAAAAAATAGAAATACGAATTGAAAAAGAACAAAGGAGAAATGATTCAATGAAGGCAAAAGGAAGAAGTCCACCCACTTTAGTTCAAAATGAGCAGAAGTTATTAATGAACAAAAGATAAAATTTAATATGAAAAAATATAGATAAGACCATGACAAAATAGAAAAGTTGTGGTCTTTTTTTGATGAAATCAAAAGAAATGAAAATGGAGGATGTATATGCAAAAAGAAATGCTGAATATCAACGGAAACCTGATAGGTGATGTAGAAATCAAAACCATTCAGGGAAAAGACGGGGAAGTAACAGTTGCAAACTTTACACTTTTTAGAAAGATGGGAAAAACGGGAGAAAAACAGAAAGAATATATCAATTGTAATGTCTATGGAGAAAAGACAGAGATTACAAAGGATTTTAAAAAAGGTGATTTCATCCATGTCTACGGATATTACAAAGAAGTTCAAAAGGAGGATAAAACTTACAGAAACTTTATTGTAAAGCATGTCAACAAAATTGATAAAGAAATAGAAAACAAAAAAGAACAGGAAGAAAACAAGGAGGAGTAAATTATGGATTTTTTTGTACAAGCAGTCAATGTGCTTAAAGTTTTGGTTATGGCAATCGGTGCAGGACTTGGTGCATGGGGAGTTATCAACCTACTTGAAGGATACGGTTCGGATAACCCCGGTGCGAAGAGTCAGGGGATAAAGCAATTGATGAGCGGTGGAGGAATTGTTTTAATAGGGCTAAAACTCATTCCACTACTTGCTAATGTCTTGAAATAATGCTTAATTTATTCGAAAAAATAAATGAGTTTTTCAAGGATATTATGATTGATATTATTAAAGATAATCTTTCTGCAATGCTTGTGGATATCAATGATAAGGTATCTACCGTTGCAGGAGAAGTAGGTAAAACTCCGAGTTCTTGGAACTCGGAGGTCTTTACCTTCATCAAATCAATCAATACCAATGTTGTTTTGCCCATAGCAGCGATAATTTTAACCGCAATACTTTGTATAGAACTGATTCAAGTGGTAATGAGAAAAAATTCTATGCAGGATACGGATACCTTTGAATTTTTTAAGTATATCATTAAGATGTGGATAGCTGTATGGCTTGTATCCCATGCTTTCGATTTTTCGATGGCAGTATTTGATGTTGCACAGTCCATGATAGGAAAGGCGGCAGGTGTTGTGGGGACAAGTGCAAACATTACACCGGGTAATTTTGATGCTATGGTCGATGCCCTCAAAACGGAAAGTCTTGGAACACTCATCGGGATTGCACTTGAGACGGGATTGGTTAAATTTTCTTTAACGATTCTATCCATCTTAATCACTGTAATCCTGTATGGAAGAATGATTGAGATATATATTTACTGTTCCGTTGCAGCAATTCCTTTTTCTACCATGGGAAATAAAGAATGGGGAAGTATCGGAACAAACTATATTAAAAGTCTATTTGCCCTTGGACTTCAGGGACTTTTCATCCTAATCTTTTTTGGAATTTATGCGGTTTTAGTTAAAACTGTAAATTTCACGGATATTCATACAAGTATTTTACAAGTGCTTGCATATGGACTGATTCTTGGAGTTATGATGATGAAATCCGGAAGTATTGCAAAGGCAATTTTAAACAGCCATTAAAAGACTTTTGTTCAAAATGAGCAGAAGTTGATGAAATAATCAAAACAAAAAAATATAAGAATAAGGAGGCAGTTATGAAAAACATCAATAGGAAAACAAGAATATTTCTAGGAGTTGCAACCGTAATTTCACTTGCTTCGGCAGTAGCAGGAATGATAAAAGTGAGAAGTAAATATAAAAAGCAGGATAGATTTTGCGAATTTGAAGAAAATGCTATAGAAACAGAAGATGATATCCGGTTTTGGGAAGAAGAGTATCTCAAAGAGGAAGAAAAGAGTGAAGAAGAAAAACAGCAGGAATTTAGAGAACTGTCGGTTACTGTACTGGATGCCCTTTTCAAAGAAGTCCTTTTCATTAGTGAAAAGGTAAAGAGTGTGGAGGAAGAAGTAAAAAAACAAAGCGAATATAAAGAACTATTAGAAGAACTGGAAAGCTGTAAAGAGGAAATCATCTCACTTTGGGAGCATTTGGAAGCACTTTCCAATATGAGAGAAGAAAATATCATAGAAAAAGATAGGGGATAAGCGATGGCATATGTAAAAGTACCAAAGGATTTGACGAAAGTAAAAACCAAGGTAGCCCTGAATATGACAAAAAGGCAGCTGATTGGATTTAGCATAGCGGGGCTTATCGGTTTTCCTGTATATATGCTTTGTAAAAATTATCTGAGTACGGATATTTCTATGATTGTAATGAGTATAGCAGTCTTACCTGTTCTTTTTGCAACGCTTTATGAAAAGGACAATTTACCCTTTGAAAAACATTTGGCATATATCTTGAAGTTTCATAACAGTAAAAAGATCAGGATATACAAAGCAAAAAGCATTTATCATACGGAGAAAACAAAAAAGCAGGATGCAGGAAGTAAAAATAAGGCAAACGGAAGGAGGAAAAAAATTGAACAAAGACAAAAGAAAAAAACAGGAACAACGAATTAAAAAAGAAGAGTTGGAACTTAGGAAAAATAAAAAAGAGTTATCGGAACTTAAAAAATCAGGAAAGAAAAAAATAAAGTCTAAAACAAATGGGAAATCATCAAGGAAAAACGGGTGGTTTCCTTTTTTTATGAAAGAGGAGAAAAAGGAAACCGTACAAGATACCATTCCCTATAAGCGAATGTTAAAGGACGGAATTTGTCAGATTGAAAAGAACAAATTTAATAAAACCATTCGATTTTTGGATATCAACTATCGCTTAATGGAAGAAGCAGATCAAGAAAGTATTTTCTCGGAATTTTCTTCTTTTCTAAATTTCTTTAATTCCTCTGTGGAAGTGGAGTTCAGTTATATCAACAGTATCGGTGAAAATGAGGAAATAAGTAAACTGATTGATATTAAAGAAAATATGGATGACTTTAATGAAATTAGAAATGAATACAGACAAATGCTCTTAAACCAAAGCTCTAAAGGAAATAACGGACTATCCAAGAGTATGTATCTTACCTTTACCATAGAGGCGGAGGACTTAAAGCAGGCAAAGAGCAGACTTGAGAGAATGGAAATGGATGTGTTAAACAACTTTAAACAGATGGGAGTAAAAGCCTATGTACTTGATGGTGAGGAGCGTTTAAAAGTTATTCACGATATTTTAAATCCAAACGATAAACTTGTTTTTTCCTTTGAAGATTTAAAATACAGTGGACTGACGACGAAAGAATATATTGTTCCTCCGTCTTTTAATTTTTCCAAACCGACCTATTTTAAATCCGGAGAAGTCTTTGCTGAAGTGAATTTCTTACAGCTTTTAGCATCGGATATTAAAGATGAAATGCTGTCGGAGTTTTTGGCGTTGGAAGAAAATATGGTTGTTACCTTTCATATCAAAGCCATTGATCAGATGGAAGCGATTAAGAATGTAAAAAGAAAAATAACGGATTTAGACAAGATGAAGCTTGAGGAAAATAAGAAAGCCATACGTGCAGGCTATGATATCGACATCTTGCCGAGCGACCTTGTAACTTATGGGACAGAAGCAAAGAACCTGCTATCAGAACTACAAAATCATGATGAAAAGATGTTTTTGGTAACCATTCTTTTTATGAATATGAGTAAAAGTAAGGGAAAACTGGACAATACGGTATTTACCTTAAAATCTATTGCAAACAGACATAATTGCAGTTTAAAAAACCTAAATTACAGACAGGAACAGGGACTTGTTGCAAGTTTGCCGCTTGGAATCAATGAAGTGGAGATAGAGCGTGGACTTACCACCAGTGCAGCCGCTATCTTTATACCATTTACAACGGAAGAACTCTTTATCAAAGGAGAGAGCTTATATTATGGTTTGAATGCACTAAGCAGAAATATTATTATGGCAGACCGTAAAAAGTTAAAAAATCCAAATGGGTTAATCTTAGGTACACCGGGTTCCGGTAAATCCTTTGCAGCGAAGAGGGAGATTACCAATGCATTTTTGATTACCGATGATGATATTATCATAGCAGATCCGGAAGCCGAGTATGCACCACTGGTAGGAGCTCTAAAAGGACAGGTGATTAAAATATCGCCCATTTCAAAAGACTATGTAAATCCACTGGATATTAACATCGATTATGCCGATGAAGATAATCCGTTATCCTTAAAATCCGACTTCATACTATCCCTGTTTGAACTGGTGGTTGGAGAAAAGAAATTAAGTGCAGAGGAAATCTCCGTTATTGACCGTTGTTTACCGATTTTATACAAAGCCTACTTTGAAAATCCTGTGTCGGAAAATATGCCAATACTTGAGGATTTATATAACCTACTTCAAAAACAGGAAGAAACGGTAGGAAAGAAACTTGCAGTAGAAATGGAAATTTATGTAAAAGGAAGTCTGAATGTCTTCAATCATCGTACCAATGTCGATACGAACAACCGAGTTGTTTGCTATGACATTAAGGAACTTGGAAAACAGCTTAAAAAAATTGGTATGCTCGTGGTGCAAGATCAGGTGTGGAACAGAGTAACGATTAACAGAGCAAGTAAAAAAGCGACAAGATATTATGTCGATGAATTTCATTTGCTCTTAAAAGAACCGCAAACTGCCAATTATTCCATTGAAATTTGGAAGAGATTTCGTAAATGGGGAGGTATGCCGACAGGACTTACTCAAAATATCAAGGACCTGCTTGCAAGTCCTGAAATTGAAAATATCTTTGACAATACCGACTTCATTTTAATGCTTAACCAAGCGGGAACGGATCGAGATATATTGGCTAAGAAACTGAATATCTCCAAGCACCAACTTTCCTATGTAACCAACTCAGGGGAAGGAGAGGGACTACTCTTTTATGGAAATACGATTGTTCCTTTTATAGACCAGTTTCCGAAAAATACAAAACTCTATTCTTTAATAACAACCAAATTGAGTGAAACAGGAAAAAATGAAAAATAGGAGGTGGAGCGGAATGAAGAATAAAGGAGAACATACAAGTTTTTTAGATAGCTATATCAATACGATTCTTTGTGGGGATGCACTTGAAACTTTAAGAAAATTTCCGGATGAAATCATAAACACTTGTATTACTTCTCCTCCGTATTATGGACTGAGAGATTATCATAAAAAAGAGCAAATCGGAAGAGAGAAGACGGTAGAAGAGTATCTTGACAGATTGGTAGCGGTATTTCGTGAAGTGAGAAGAGTATTAAAATCGGGCGGGACTTGCTTTATTGTGATTGGCGATTCCTATGCCGGTTCGGGAGGTGGAAAGGGACAGTATATGGATCCTAAATATCCAAAGAAAAGAAATGGACAAAATCCCTCGATTACACAAAAGGTGTTAGGATACAAGGCAAAGGATTTAATGGGAATTCCATGGCGATTGGCTTTACTTTTAAGAGAAGATGGATGGTATCTTCGTTCCGATATTATCTGGCATAAGGAAAATGCCATGCCGGAGGCTTGCAGGGACAGACCAACTCGTTCTTATGAACATGTGTTTTTGCTTTCCAAATCGCCAAGATATTATTACGACTATGAACAAATGGCAGAGCCGATGAAAGAAGTCAGTAAAAAAAGATATGTAAGAGGAAGAAGTGAGGATAACAAATATCTGAAGGAGGATGCAGGGATAAGTGTACAAAAAATAAATAAGGCGAGAAAATATGGGCAGTACAAGGGAGATAATATTCCGCAGTTTCGTAATAAAAGGGATATTTGGACCATTAATACTGTATCTTTCCGTGGAAACCACTATGCAGTCTTTCCACCGAAGTTAGCTGAAATCTGTATGATTGCAGGTTGCCCGAAAGACGGGATAATCCTTGATCCTTTTATTGGAAGTGGAACTGTCGGATTTGTAGCACTTATGCAAGATAGAAAATATATCGGAATAGAATTAAATGAGGAGTATTGTAAGCTTGCAAGGAAAAGAATCAGTGAGGAGGTGGAAAAGATTGACAAAGAAAAAGAATATGAGGTATGCAAAGAATAGAGAAAAACTGTTAAATCAAGAAAAACAGTCTGTTCAACATAAAATTCAAACTAATTATGAAACAGAATCCCCCAAAAATTTGAATGAAGCTTTATTGAAAGAGGAAATGTCGGGAGAAGAACTTCCTTTACACGAAAGAAAGCGATCAAATAATTCGTATAGAGGATATAAGGACAATAACTTAGATAAAAATATATCTTCTTATCGTTCATCGGATACGGGAAATATAAATCAAAATAGCACTTCTTTTCAAGCCGAAAAACGTAGAAAAAAGATGCAAAAGAAGATCAATAAATTTCAAAAGGAAGAAAAGGAAGTCTATGATCCATTATCGAAAGATATGGATAACGATGGCGTAATAGACAGATACGATGTGGATTTTAGGGATAGTAAAGTATCCTATCGAACTCTTACAGATGATGAAAAGTATGATAATAGGCAAAATGATAAGGAAAAAATTTATGATGAATATGTAAAAAATCCAAAATCCAAGAATAATCGATACAAACATTATGCAAAAGATACCTTTTTAAAAGAAAGTCCAAAATCGGAAAAGCAGAAGAAATATGTGAGGAGTAATTTTGATGATAAGGAGTTCACAAGAAATAAGGATACGAAAAAGGATTCATTTCAGGATGTAAATGATAAAAGAAAAACTGCTGATAAAGATCCATCACAAAAAAGAAAAGGGAAATTTGAAAATCAGGAAAAGAAAATATCCAAGTTACGCCAAAAAAAGCAAAAACAGGAGCAGAAACTAAAAAATAAGGGGATTGACGGAAAAGCACAAAGTGCTAAAAGTGCTGTAATAGCAACGGGGATGGTAAATCGGTATTTAGAAAGCGGAAAAGAGGATAATGCAGGAGTTGATGCTGCATATAAGGTTAGCGATCAAGTCGAAAATATTTCAAGGAAAATCTATCATCATGGAAAAAAGAAAAACTTAAGAAGGCAAAAAAAGATAACAAAATTAGGCAAAAACATTGAAAATCAAGAAAAGAAACTCTTTTTTCAAAAGAATATGGAAGAGATGAAAAAAAGTGCGGATTACCAAAATACCTCAAGGCTCAGACAATTTTTTAAAAGAAGGCAGTATAAAAAGCAGATTCAAAAGAAGTATAAAGACAGTGTAAAAAACAGAATAAAAAAGTCCTTGATAGAGTCAAGCAAACACTTTGGCGAATTTGTAAAATCAAGAGGCAAAAAAGCAGTATTCCTATTACTTTTAGCGGTAGGAATATTTTTTATGCTCTTTCAGGCGGGAAGTATGATGATGAATATGGGAACGGGGATGGTAGGAAATACCGTAGGGACAACCTACTTATCATCAGAAGATGTACTCAAAGAAACCAATCAGGAGTTTTCATCTTTAGAACAGGCTTTGCAAGAAGAAATGGACAGTGTGGAGGAAAATCATCCTGGTTATGATGAATATATTGTAAAAGGCAAAGAGAAAATCGGTCATGATGTCCATGAACTCTTGTCTTATATCACAGCCCGTTATGGAATTGTAAAGAATATCTCTGAGGTGGAAAGTGAACTTCAAAGTCTGTTTCAAAATATGTATACCTTAACCTATAAGGAAGAGATTGAAATCAGATATAAAACCGTAACATCCAGTTATACGGATGCTGACGGCAATGAACATACGGAAAGTCATGAAGAGCCGTATGAGTATAAGAAACTCATTGTAACCTTAGAAAAAAGAGAGATGGATTCTATTATCAGAGAGGTATTTCAGTCTTATCCTGACAATTTATCCCATTATGAAATTTTACTTGCAAGCAAAGGAAATATGGAGCTGATCTTTGGAAATGGTAGTGGTGATTTTTCCGAGATTATAAACAATCCCGATTTTTCCAATCCGGGACTTGAATTTAATGAGGAAAGTGTAAAGAGAATTGTTCATGAGGCGGAAAAACATATTGGAAAAAGATATGTTTTCGGGGCAAATGGACCGAATAACTTTGACTGTTCTTCTTTTGTCTGCTGGACCTATACCCATTCGGGGATAAAGAATATGCCAAGAACGACAGCTTGGGGCATATATAAAAATTACTGTAATCCCGTTTCACCAAGCGAAGCAAAGGCGGGAGATATTATCTTTTTTAAAGGAACATATAATTCAGGCTCGCCAATAAGCCATGTCGGTATCTATGTAGGTGGTGGATATATGATTCATGCCGGAGATCCGATTCAGTATGCAAGGATAGATACACCGTATTGGAGAGATCATTTTTACGGCTTTGGCAGACCCAAATAGGAGGTGGAATTTTGAATAAGAAATACAGAAAAAATATAGAGAAACAAAAAGATATTCAGGAAAGAATAGAAGAACTCCAGTTAAAACAGGAGATGTTAAAAGAAGAACAGGAAGAAATGGAAAATATAGAAGTCTTAAAAGAATACAGAAGTATTGATATTTCCATAGATGAGTTTTTAGAAATGATGAGAAATTATAAAAAAGAGGAAAAACAGGAAAAAAGGAAGTTACAGGAAATGAGAAATACAGAAAATCATAATAATATGGAGGAAAATCATGAAAACCAAATTGAAAAATAGGAGAACACAATTAAAAAGAGTATTTTGCGTATGGATGCTGCTTCTTATTGCTATCATCCATACAAATACGGCTTTTGCTCAGGTAAAAGAAAGCGAAGCGGAAAAACAAACGGAGCAGGAAACAGAGCAGGTACAGGAGAAAAAAGAAGAAAAAGTGCTGCGATTTCCAAATAAACTGGAAGCCAAAGAACCACCAAAGAACAGTATAGATAATGGAAACAGTTCAAATAATACGGGAATTGCGACAGAGCCAAGCACCTCTAAAGCACAGCTCATAGAAAATGTAAACAACGCAAATGGAGATTATCCTATTCATCATGGAAATGTTAACGGAGAGATAAAAGATAAATACTCCGCCGATGCCAGACAATTTATTACCTTTAAGACTAAGTCCGGCAAAACTTTCCATCTTATCATCAACCACGATGAAGAAGGACAAAATGTTATGCTTCTTACAGAAGTTTCAGAAGATGATCTGCTCAATATGGTGGAGAAAAAAGAAAAACCAAAAGAGGAGGTCAAGAAGATAGAAGAACCTTTGCCGGTAGAAGAAATCAAAAAAGAAGAGCCGAAAAAGGAAGAAAGCAAAGGCGGAGGCTCTTATATTTTCTTAGGAATCATCGTTCTTGCAGTAGTTGGAGCAGGATATTACTTTAAAATTTACAAGAAAAAACAGGAAGATGATGCAGAAGAAGATGAAGAATATGACGAATTTGAAGATGAGTATGAAAGAGAGGGCAGTGCAGAAGATTCGGAAGAAAAGGAACAGCAAAATATAGATGATATGGCAATAGATTCTTATGATGAAGATGAGGAATAAAAGATAGGTATAAATGAGATTATCCATCTTATTTGTTGTATTTACACTTAAAAAATACAATTATGAAAGTGTAAATGCAACAATAACGGGATTTGATACGAATAAGAAAATGCTTTGTGCTTAGCGATAGAATTGTAATTATAATGAATTTGTGGTATAATTTCAAGTAATAAATACCTGAAATCAATAAGCATAAGATAGCTTGACTGAGCATTTTTTATATATCATATTACAATATGATTAGTTGTAAGCTCCAAAGGAGGAGGGTGAACTTCTTTGAATTTAAAAGACTATTTAGGAGAAACTAACCTTTATGATAAAAAGGAAAAACTTGAATTAAATAAACCGAAATCTTGGTTGAAATCCGTATCAGCTTTTGCAAATGGCAGGGGTGGAAAGTTAATATTTGGAGTGAAAGAAGATAATGAAGTTTTGGGAATTGATGACTACCAAAAAGACTCTGAAAATATTAGTGAAATCATAAAAACTAAAATGGACTCCATACCGGAATTTGATATGGAGATAGAAGAACTTGAAGGAAAGATAATACTAATATTAAATATTTATCAAGGGAAAAACACTCCTTACTTTGTAGTGGATGCAGGTTCAAGGACAGCATATAAAAGAGTGGGCAATCAAAGTGTCCCTGCTACAAGAATAGATTTGTTCAATATGTCTTTAAAAGGGCAAAAAGTAACTTATGATTCATTGGAGTCGGACAAAAAAATTGAAGATGTAACTTTTAGGGAGCTGGCTATTGAATATAAAAAGAGAACATTAAAAGAGTTTGAAGAAAAAGATTTAAATTCGTTTGGTTTAGTGAATGAAGAAGGGCATCTGACGATAGCAGGAAGTCTTTTCGCAGACGGATACCAAGTTTATCAATCAAGAGTTTTTTGCACAAGATGGAACGGGCTTAATAAGGCAAATGGACTTATGGACGCTTTAGATGATGAGGAATTTGAGGGAAATATTATATATTTGTTAAAGGCAGCTATGGATTTTGTAAAGCGAAATTCAAAAAAGATGTGGAAAAAAGGACCTATGTACAGAATAGAATATCCTGAATATCCTGAAAGAGCGGTACAGGAAGGGATAGTAAATGCACTTATTCATAGGGATTATTCAGTCATAGGAAGTGAAGTACATTTAGATATTTATGATGACAGGTTGGAAATTTACTCTCCTGGAGGTATGTATGACGGTTCTTTCGTGCAAAATATTGACCCATATAATGTATCATCTTCCAGAAGAAATCCGGTGCTTGCAGATTTATTTGCACGAATGGATTTAATGGAAAGACGTGGCTCAGGACTTAGAAAAATTATTGAAGCCTATGAATTTGAAGAAAATTACAAAGAAGAATTGAAACCTAAATTCAGGTCAACAGAAAGTGCATTTTTTACGATTTTGAAGAATTTGAATTATAATGTCGGTCAAAATGTCGGTCAAAATGTCGGTCAAAATGTCGGTCAAAAACTAAAACCTGATGATAGGCGAAAACAGATTATTGAGATTATTGAGGGGAATTCACAAGTTACTGCCCTTGATCTATCAAAAATATTCTATGTTTCAGAGCGAACAATAGAGAGGGATTTGAAAAAATTAACTGAAGAAAAAGTAATTGAATATACCGGTAGTGCTAAAGACGGCTATTGGATAGTAAAGAAATAAACAACAATAAGTATAAGTAAATAGAAACTTTCTTAAATACGACGTAGCATTTAAGAGAAGACTTTGAGCGAGAGAAAATCTTTCGCCCTCTTATATTGAAACAGGAGGAAAATATACATGGAACATAAACTTGTGATAGCAGAAAAACCGAGCGTAGCCATATCTATCGCAAAGGTTATCGGAGCGAAAAATAAAAAGGACGGATATTACGAGGGAAACGGCTATAAAGTATCATGGTGCGTTGGACACTTAATTCAGATGGCAAATCCCGATGCTTACGATGAAAAATATGCAAAATGGAAGATTGATGACTTGCCGATTATTACAAAAGAGTACAAATATGAAGTGGCAAAGGCAACAAAGAAGCAGTTTGCAGTCCTAAAAAAACTGATGAATGATAAGGAGATTGATACTGTTATCAATGCCTGCGATGCAGGTCGTGAGGGAGAAGCAATCTTTAGACTTGTATATCTTCAGGCAAGCTGTAAAAAGAAGATGAAAAGGCTTTGGATTTCCTCCATGGAAGATTCTGCAATTAAAGACGGCTTTGATAATCTAAAAGACGGAAATGTTTATGATAATCTCTTTGAATCAGCACAGGCAAGAGCCATTGCAGATTGGCTTGTTGGAATGAATATCAGTAGGCTCTATTCTTGCTTATATAAGCAAAATTATAGTGTTGGCAGAGTTCAGACACCTACCCTTTCCATGATTGTAAAAAGAGATGACGAGATAGCAAACTTTAAGAAAGAAAAATACTATACGGTAGAACTTGAACTTGACGGCTTTACTCTCTCGACAGAACGAATTGACAGCTTGGAAGTGGCGGAACAGCTTAAAAACTTACTCGAATGCAGGATAGAAATTACGGATGTGATACAGACAGAAAAAATTACTAAACCTGATTTGCCTTTTGACCTTACAACACTTCAAAGAGAGTGCAACAAGCATTTCGGATATAGTGCCAAGCAGACACTTGACTATGCACAAAGCCTGTATGAAAAAAAGCTGATTACCTATCCAAGAACAGACAGCAGATGTTTAACCGAAGATATGATTACAAGTACCGTCAATAATATTTTGGGCAAAAACGACTTTGATACAGAGCGTATCAGGGTAGTATTCAACTCTAAAAAAGTTACGGATCACCATGCGATTATTCCGACAGTAAGTTCAATGAGTGAAGATTTATCAAGTATTCCGGAGAGTGAAGCAAAAGTATATAGGCTTATTTCTAATAAGCTCCATGCAAGTGTGGGTTATCCTTTAATCGAGAATACTACTAAGATTGTAGCAACTTTTGACGGCTTTGAGTTTACAAGCTCAGGTAAGGTAATTGTAGATGAGGGCTTTACAAAGTATTTGAAAGAATATATGTCTAAGAAAAATGAGGAACCTGTTTTGCCGGAGATAAATGTGGGCGATGTCCTTGAAATAAAGGAGAAAGAGATTAAAGAAAAGTACACTCAAGCTCCGAAACACTTTACAGAAAATACGCTCTTAAAGGCGATGGAGATAGCCGGAAATGATGGTTTAGATAAGAATGTGGAAGTCGAGAGAAAAGGACTGGGAACACCCGCAACTCGTGCAGGCATTATTGAAAACCTGATTTACAAAGGCTTTATCGAAAGAGATAAAAAGAATCTAATTGCAACCAATAAAGGAATCAGTCTTATAACGATTGTAGCAGATACCTTTAAATCAGCAGAAACAACTGCAAAGTGGGAAATGGAGTTATCAGATATTTCACAAGGAAAATCTTCAAAGGAAGAATTTTTAAATACAATAGAACATGAGATAAGAAATGAGCTATCTCATTACAAAAAGGAGTAGCCCATGTTTGATACGCTAATAAAATTTAGTAAAGATAGAGAAAAATTGGATTTTTATGCTACAGATAAAAGGGCAACCCATGAACTTTTGAAAAGAGAAGAGTTTACATCTTTAGTTTACGAGCCTGCTTGTGGAGAAGGACATATCGGAAAAATTTTAGAAGAACACGGTTATACGGTAAAAGCGACAGATATTTGCTATAGAGGATATGGAGAAGAAAGAGAAGTTGATTTTTTTACAGTAACAGAAAATATATTGGATATCGTAACCAATCCACCATATTTTTGTGCAAGTGAGTTTTTACGACACGCACTTGAAATATCAAGGGAAGGTGTAAAAATAGCAATGCTCTTTCGTTTGGCGTTTTTAGAGGGGCAATCAAGATATGAGTTATTTAGAAAGCATCCTCCAAAGAGAGTATATGTATTTTCCAAAAGATTAAATTGTGCTAAGAACGGAGAGTTTTGGAAATCCAAAAGTAGCGGGATCGCCTTTGCTTGGTTTCTATGGGAGGTGGGATATATCGGATATACAGAATTAAGGTGGATTCGATAGAACAATGGAAAAAATGATTGAAAAAACAAAGGAGGACAGTATGGATAAGAATGAAGTATTACAATCACAGGAAAATAAGACACAAAATGTTATGCAGGAGATTAAAGAGGAATATACAAAAACAGCCGATTTTTTAGAAGAAAACACCGATAAGCAGCTTACAATCGCCAAGGAAATGAAAGAGGAGATGCAAAACAAGGACTTTGATCCAAATATCGAAGAGTTAAAAGCACTCAAAGACGAAATCACCGGATTAAAAGCCGAGATCAAACGATTAAATGAAATGGAAAACATCGGGCTTAGTTCGTTGATTGTACGAGATATCAAGGCGGTAGGGAATACCCTTGTTCATCTGCAAGAAAAAGCGGTTGGAAGTATCAAACATCTGTATGACAACATGAAACATCAGCTTTCCTACAATCTGACGAAAGCACAAGAAAAATTTGTGCAGATGAAAATCGGGATAGTAAAAGGACTTGTAACTTCCATGCAGGATTTTATCAAGGATCAACAAAAGAAACTGGATAGTTGCCTTGAAAAGTTAGATAATCTATCCAAGGAAATCCAAAAAGATGAAGAAAAATTAGGGAAAGACAGTCTGAATAAAGAGGAAAAACCTATAGAAAAAAAGGAACAAAATGAAAGAAAAAAAGAAGGTCAAAAGGAAAAGACAGAGAAAAAACCGTCTGTACTCAAAAAATTAAAAGAAAATCAGCAAAAAATCAAGAAGGAAGAAAAAGTAAGGGCTGTAAAAGTACCTAAAAAAGATAAGGGAATGGAAATATAGTTGAGGTGATCGTTATGAATGACCTCATAAAAAATTATGAAAATATTCCTGATGAACTAAAAAAAGAGAAACGATGGTGTTTGTATAAAATCATTTCAAGAGACGGGAAGAACACAAAATTACCCTTAATGCCAAACGGAAAACCTGCCAAATCCAATGAAAAAACGACATGGAATTTTTATGAAGATTGCATAGCAGCACTTAATCGAAATATTGGTGATGGTCTTGGATTTATGTTGGGAGACGGATATATCGGCATAGATATTGATAAGGTAAGTGATGATATTTTTGTATATAGTATGGATTATCAAGCAAGGTCTATGACAGCCGATTTTTTAAGAGGAATTTCCACCTATGCTGAACTGTCTCCATCAAAAACGGGATTGCACTTTATCGGCAAGGGTAAAGTTCCGGGAGAAAGAAAAAGGCATAAAAATTTAGAGATTTATGATGAGGGGCGATTTTTTACAGTAACAGGGAATGTAATAAAAGATAAGGACAGAAGCCATATCAAACCTATCGAGCAGGAGTTATTACCCCTTTATCAACAGTATATGCCTGCTATGGGCAATCAAATAGAACATAAACAAGCAAGCAATGAACAAGCAAAGAGAAGCACAAAAGAGAATCATTTTATACAAAGATACAGGCAATCATCTAATGATGTATTGGAATTACTTTTTGAAAAAGGATATTTTCATTATACCGGAGAGGATTTAAGAAGAATTTATTACGGAAATTATGAAAGCTATTTTAACAGTAGGTCAGAGGCTGATTTTTTTATGCTTGGGAGACTGCTTTACTATACCGCTGATGTAGAACAAGCCATATCTCTTATGGAAAACAGCGGATTAAAAAGGGAGAAATGGTATAAAAGGCGAGGAAATACCGACTATATCCACTATATTGCAGGTAAGGCGATAGGCTCTATGAATAAATTTTATGATTGGGAAAAAGAATATTCGCAAAAGGAGCAGTCAGAATGGAAAAGACATGAAAATAAGGAAGTAAAGGAGGGAAATACAATGCCAAGATATGGATTTAGCGAAGTCAAACAGATTCTTGATTTTGCAAAAGAAGAATTTAGAGAAAATATAGATAGGTATGAAACCTATCTTAAGGTAGTGGGAAACAACTATAAATATCCGTATTTTAATCAACTTAGCATATATACAGTAAATGAAAAGGCAACAGCCTGTGCGGAATATGACTATTGGAAGAGTATCGGAAGAAATGTAAGTAGGGGAGAAAAGGGGATTCCCGTTTTAGATATTGAAAGGGAAAGGATAAAATATATTTTTGATGTAAGTCAAACAGTGAGCTTAAATCATAATATTTCTGAGGTAAAGTTATGGAAGTATCATAATGAAAAGCATATAGCTGCCTTAGATACTCTGATTGATGCCTTTAAAGAAAAAAACAGTTCCCTTATATTTTCTACAAAAGATAAGATAAATACACTTGTTTCGCTATATACAAGGCAGATATTAAATAAAGTGCTTAATTCTTTAAATGATGAAACCTTAAAAGAAAACAGTAAAGTAAATATACTTCATTTTTTAGAAGAATCCGCAAAGGTGTCGGTATATGAAAGAATGGGACTGCATTTTTTAGGGGATAGGGAAAAATTAAAGCTGCTTTCAGGAGTTTCAAGTACGCAAGACATTGACAGATTGCTTGCTTATGCTTCAAATAATGTAAAAAGAATACTGACAGATATTGGCAGAGAAATTTCAAAAGTGGAAGAAAGAGAAAAGTTTTCAGAAATTCAAAAAAGGGAGCAGACAAACAGCTTTAAGGAGCGTTATAATAATAGTACAGATGAAATGAACGGAACTACCGAAAATATAGAAACAGAAGAAAGAAATAAAGGAGGCTTGGAAGATGAAAGAAACCGTAGTACTGGCGAAGAAAGAATACCTTCTGGAGGGCGAGATTTATACACCGATCGTAAAAGAGAGTCCGTTCGAGAGACAGGGAGGGACTTACAGACTGGAGAAGATGGAGGACGGATCGGAAGTGTTAATTCCGAATATGAAACTGCCGGAGAAACTGAACTTAAGCAAACTGAACCGATTTGGCAAAGCGAGACTGAAATATCTCAAAGAGGAAAGAGGAGAAGATTATCAGATTATGCTGATGGAAGAAACGCTGATGAATCATCTGTTGGACATTCAGGAACAAGTGGAGAATTTCCTAAATATAGAAGAGCCGAAAATGAAAGTGGCTTGGGAGATGACCACAGAAATGCAGGATCAGGACTTTTTGAAGTACGCAGCTTTGAAGAAAAACTTGGATATGACACTGACAAGGATGGCGATGGAACAAATCGTTTGGGCATAGATGAGCATCATGAAGAAAATAAACAGAAAATAGAACAAGATCATATAGGAAATGAAGGGAAAGAAGTCGATAGGGCTTCTTTTTCTTTTGCTCAAAACGTAGGAATTCAGGGAAGATTTGAATTACCAATGCAGCAAGAAGAGATTGATGCCGTTTTGATTCATGGAGGAAACGAGGATCATCTACGATTAAAAATTCTTGCAGAATATTCCAAAGGTAAGAGTGTGGAAGAATTGGCTGATTTTCTTCAAAGGAACTTTCAGGGCGGAAACGGATATGAAGTAGAAGGGAACAAGGTTTGTGCTTGGTACGATACAGAGGGGATCTACCTATCCAATGATGTATCTTCAAGAGAAGAGCCGTCACAGATCCTTTTATGGGAAGAGGCGGCCAAGCGTATTGGGGAATTGATTGATAAGGGAGAATATGCCACCAATGTGGAAGTGGCAGAAGCTTTTTCCTTTGAGAGAAAAGAACTGGCAGAGAAGATATGGTTTTTAAAAGGTGATTTTGCAGATGAAGTAAGAAATAGCTACTTGTCAATTCTCAACAAAGATGAAAAAAAAGGATATCCGGATAAAACCGAAGAACTTGCAGAAAACTTAAAAAATCCTGAATTTAGAAATGTACTAAGGGAAGAATACGAAACCTTTTTACAAGATTATGACAAAAATCCAAGTGTTTTGCGATTCCATTATCATAAAACAAAAGATATTCTACAAAGATTACAGGATTTAGAGATACCAAGAAAAGATTTTATTTCAAATATGATGGAAATTCCAGAGATTAAGGGGTTTATTACAGAAGATGAAATGGATGAAAATCTTAGAAGAGGGAGTGGTATTTCTGACGGTAAGAAAAGAATTTATAACTTTTTTAATGAAAACAACTCTCTTCAAGAGCGAGCGGAGTTTCTAAAAAAAGAATATGGAACAGGAGGGCATTCTCACGCTTTATCCGGTGCAAGAGGGAGTAGTGAGTGGCACGATGCGAAAGGGATAAAGCTTGAAAAAGAACATTGCAAGGATAGTTTTCTAAACTGGAATCAGGTGGCAAAAAGGATACAAACTCTTATTGAAAGTGGAAGATATATAGAGAAGGAAGAGCTTACAGAGCAGACGGAAAACAGGGAAGATATAAAAGAAAATATAGCAGATAGAAATGAGTCTTTCAAAGAAGAATCTGTTTCTGAAATAGGGAATCGTAGAGATTATTGGGTTGTAGAATTTAATGAAGGTTTGGGTCTTATAGAAAAAGAGTATGCCGGAGAACTTGTTACGAAAGAATTGCTTGATGAAATCAAAGAGCTTGACGAAAAAATCAGAGTTCATAACAAAACGGTAAGTGAAGATGAATATGGAGAAATGACTGACGAGTGGGTAGGTTATTCTAAATTCTATTTTGATCATATTGTAGATGGTAAAGTAGAAGAACATTTCAGAATGGATATCGGGGATGGAAATGAGGTAAACCAAAGAGATTTTCAGTATCTTTATGAGCAAATTGAACTGAGCAAGGAAAATAAAGAATACGGGATAGACAGTATAGATAGTGTAGTTAAAGATATTTTAGAAAAAGAGTCTATGACTGTGGTATCGAGTAAAGATGATTATATAAAGCTGTTGCCGTATTTTAGAAATTTTTCATATAGCGATGGTACAAAATTTAGTGTATATAATCCATTTGAGGATAGTGAGAATATATCAGAGTTACTTAGGTTTACTTTTTTCAAAAATACTGACGGAGAATATAGGGCAGTCTATAACAATGCAGACAGTTTGATGTATTCAAGCAATGTAGATTATTTTTTGGAGAAAATAGAGGCTGAAAAGGTAGGATTAGAAGATAATATAACAGAGAAAACTAGGGAAGATAAGGTTGCCGTTAAGGTTGGGAACTACTATGCAGTTGTAGAAAAAGAGAAGGTAAAGGATATATCCTTAGAAGAAATAGGACTTAGAATTTACCCGAAAGAAGATAATGTCGAAGGAAAGATTTATTCGCTATATCGAGGAACAACCTTTGAAGAAAGCACCAAGATTGATGCACTTTTTGATGAGATTGCTACAAGTATGAAAGAAGTGAATCTAACAGATCTTAATGATGTATTTTATCTTGAAAATCAAGGACTATATGAAATTTCATCGGATAAGGTAACGGAAGAAAAAGGCGGTTTTGATTTTGATGTGGCAAGTTTTAATGAACAGTTTCCTGATTATTATAATGATATTTATGTGTATAACAGAAACTTAAAAATAGATGATGCCTATCAAAATATTGCCTATATCAACCGAGAAAATGAAATACATTTTAATGTTAATTTACCGGAAGAAGAAAAAGCAAAGGTATTGGAGTTAAGAGATAAGAAAGAAATTTTATCTGCTCTGATTTTTAAAGAGGTAAAAGATGTAGGAGAATATCAATTTCATCCTCAAAGCGAAGAATTTATTTTAGATGAAAAAAATATATCGGAAAATCTTTTAAAAGTACCGGAGCATATAACAGATAACATTGATGAAAAAGAAGGTTATGAGGCAGAGCTTGTTTTGGATATGAAAAATAAGCAGTTAAGGCAGAATTTAAGATATAACGGATATATGTTAAGTTCCAATCTAGCCATCCAATATGAAAACTACCATGAAATGCTTCAAAATCTTCCTTATCTTCTTGATGATGAACACAGAAATGTTATGCTTACCGGTTATATCAATTGGCAGATTGAAAGAACCAATGAGGGAAAGAATGAGCAGGCAAAAGAGCCAATCTATCAGGAAGGTATGCAGGTAAAATATCAAGGCAAAGAATATGTAATTTCAGAAATTCAGGACTATAAAACATATAGAACGATAAAATTAGATGATAATGAAGGCTATTTAAATGGCTTTATAACGGGTAGCGAAATTATTCCTTTTAGAAATGAAAGTGAACTTGATTTGGAGATTGTATCTACAACAGAGAAGCTGCAAGAACAAAGTATCAATGAGGAAGATCTTATTTTGTTAGATATTGAAGATTACAACAAAAAAGGACTTTCCGTTCTCTTTCAAAATAAAGAATATGAAATTACTGGAAATAATTTTAATTCCGTTGGAATGAGCAGGCTACAACTTGTCTCAAATACAGAAAAACTGCTGACGGAAGTTTTATATACCCCCAAAAGACCGGTTGCAAACCTTTATGCAAAAAAAGCTCTCCTTGAACGCTTTAATTTAAATGATAAAAATAGTGAAAAAAACATTGAAACAAAGCAAATGTCTTTAACGGATATTTTAAAAGAAAAGGACAACTTAAAGGAAAAAGAAGAAATTTCAAGTAAAAAAGAACGTGTACCTGTCAATATAGGGGCAAAAGTAATCTATCAGGGAGAAGAATATACGGTCAGTGCTTTTCAATATAATGATGTTTTAGAAAAAAATGATATATGGTTAAATCCTATATCAAAGAATAATCATCAAATTCCGATTGTAAGTTTCTCTGATAGAAAAGAGCTAAATGAAAAACTCATTGTTATTGACACTAACCTTAACTTAGGAGAAGATAAGTCAGAACTTTTACACCATAGTTTAGATGTAATAAATGATAAAGGGATTGTGATTGCCAATCAGTTTATTGTAAATGTGGATAATCAAAATAGGGAATTTACAGTATATAGTGAACAAAATCCTAATAACCATAGAGAATTTAAACTCTCTTTCGATTATCTAAATGGACTTGGGGAAATTGATGGTGATGGAAATAATTTAAAATTAACGAAGCATAGACAAGAAACCATTGATAAGAAATTAGAAAGTTATGTTTCTTGGAAAGAGAATAGGAAAGAAAGATATGCCCCTGATGATGAATATATGGGAAGTATTCCTCCAATCAATTACAAAACAACAGGAGAAGATGAGATCTTGCCACCTTCAGAAAGACTAAAAAATAACATAGAAGCCATCAAAGTTTTAAAAGAAATCGAAGAAAGACATAGTCATGCAACAAAGGAAGAGCAGGACATATTAAGCAAGTATGTCGGATGGGGTGGACTTTCTGATGTGTTTGATGAAGAAAAACAGGGACAATGGAGTAAGGCAAGAGATTTTCTAAAAGAAAACTTATCACAATCTGAATATGATGCAGCAAGAGAAAGCACTCTTACTGCTTTTTATACACCAAAGGTTGTAATAGATAGTATCTATAAGGCTCTGTCCAATATGGGATTTGAAAGTGGGAATATTTTAGAACCCAGTATGGGAACAGGCAGATTTCTTGGTAATCTTCCGGAGAGTATGCAAAGTAGCAAATTTTATGGAGTGGAACTTGACAGTATTAGTGGTAGGATAGCAAGTAAGTTGTATCCTAACGCTAACATACAGATAAAAGGCTTTGAAGAAACAACTTTTTCAAACAATTTATTCGATATAGCGATAGGAAATGTACCTTTTGGAGAATATAAAATATCGGATCGTGAGTATGAAAGAAACAACTTTCTTATCCACGATTATTTCTTTGCCAAAACCTTAGATAAAGTACGTTCCGGTGGAGTAGTAGCCTTTATAACCTCAAATGGAACAATGGATAAAAAAAGTGAAGATGTCAGAAGATATATCAGTGAACGAGCAGAGTTTTTAGGAGCAATTAGATTACCGAATAACACGTTTAAAGGCGAAGCTGGAACAGAGGTAACAAGCGATATACTTTTCCTTAAAAAAAGAGACAGATTACTAAAATTAGATGAAGATTGGATAAAACTCGATACTGATGAAAAAGGGTTAAGTTATAATAAATATTTTGTAGACAATCCGGATATGGTGCTTGGAAATATGGAAGAAGTATCAAGCAGATTTGGAACAGCCTTAGCCTGTATTGCAGATGAAAATATTACACTCAAAGAACAGCTTGAGGCAGCTATTAAAAACATTAAAGGAAGCTATGAGAAGGTAGAATTAAATAATGAATTTGAAACAGAAACCATTTTGGCTGATGACAGTGTGAAAAACTATTCCTATGCAGTAATTGATGACAAGGTATATTTTAGAGAAAACTCCATTATGCAAAAATTGGATTTAAATAAAGTTGATGAGGAGAAAGTAAAGGCATATCTTGAAATCGAAAAAACTTTAAGACAGGTAATTGCCTATCAAAAAGAAGATTACTCCGATACAGAAATTAAAGAAAAACAAGAGGATTTAAATCGTCTTTATGATGACTTTTCTAAAAAATACGGAATTTTAAACAGTAAGGCGAATAAAAAGTTGTTTCGTGAAGATGCGAACTATTCTCTCCTTTCCACTTTGGAAAAGCTGGATAAAGAAGGAAGCTTTATAGAAAAATCCGATATCTTTACGAAAAGAACGATAAAAAAAGCCGTTGCGATCACTCATACAGATAATTTGACAGAAGCACTTATCCTATCTATTTCTCAAAAAGGGAAAGTCAATTTTGACTATATGGAAGAGCTGACCGGAAAATCAAGGAAAGAAATCATTGAAGGTTTAAAAGGAGAGATTTTCCTCAATCTCGATCGCTTTGAGCCGAGTGATACGACTCCTTTTTCTTCAGCTGTAGATTTAGGAGATTTTTCAAGATCCTATGTAAGTGCAGATGAATACCTTAGTGGAAATATCAGAGAGAAGGTAGAAGTCATCGATGCCTATATCAAAAATATTGAACAGGAGATTGTTCAATATAAAGATATGACGAAGAAAAGTGAGAATGAAGCTGAGATAAATGATACGGAAAAATATCTTGAAGAAGAAAATCAAGTTTTACGAAATGAACTGTTAAATCTAAACTACCAAAAAGACAAACTGCTTGAAGTAATGCCAAAAGAACTGGAAGCTTCGGATATTACGGTAAGAATGGGAGCGACTTGGATACCTGAGAAAGATTATAAGAGTTTTATGTTTCATCTGTTAAAGACATCTGCTTCAAACAGATGGAATATTGATATCAAATATACCAACTTTACAGGGGAATACAGAGTAGAAGGTAAAAGTATAGATAAAGGAAATGACCTTGCTAATTTCACATACGGAACAAGCAGGGTAAGTGCATATAAACTGATTGAAGATACATTGAACCTTAGAGATACCAATGTATATGATCAAATTGTTGATGAAAACGGAAAGAAAAGTTCTGTATTAAACCAAAAAGAAACTATGCTTGCAAGGAGTAAGCAGGAAATCATCAAAGAAGAGTTTAAAAACTGGATTTTCGATGATATAGACAGAAGAACAAGGCTTGTCAAAGAATACAACGAAAGGTTTAATTCCATAAGGCTTAGAGAATATGATGGAAGTAATTTAACTTTTGACGGAATGAATCCTGAAATAGAACTTAGATCTCATCAAAGAGATGCGATTGCACGAGGACTCTTTGGAGGAAATACCCTGCTTGCCCACGAAGTCGGTGCCGGTAAGACTTTTGAGATGATAGGGATTGCGATGGAATCTAAAAGACTTGGAATGAGCAGTAAAGCGATGTTTGTCGTTCCCAATCATATTGTAGAACAGTTTGGTAGAGAGTTTAATGAACTGTATCCGGCAGCCAATATTCTTTGTGCAACAGAGAAAGACTTCACACCGGATAAGAGAAAGAGATTTTGTTCAAGGATTGCTACAAGCGATTACGATGCGGTAATTATAGGGCATAGTCAATTCGAGAGAATTCCAATCTCTAAAGAACGACAAGAGTATGAACTACAAAGTCAAATTGATGAAATTGTAGATTTTATAGCAGAATATAAAAGGGACAGAGATCAAAAATTCACGGTAAAACAGCTTGAAAAGACTAAAAAAGGTTTGGAAGCAAAACTTAAAAAACTGAATGATGATTATAAAAAAGATGATGTTGTAACCTTTGAAGAATTAGGGATAGATAAGCTATTTGTAGATGAGGTACAGGCGTTTAAAAATTTGTATGTTTTTACAAAAATGCGTAATGTCGCAGGAATTACAAGTACAGATTCTCAAAAATCAAGCGATATGTTGATGAAATGTAGATATATGGATGAGATTACAAATAATAAAGGGATTGTATTTGCAACAGGAACCCCTGTAAGCAATTCGATGGCAGAGCTTTACACCATGCAGCGTTATCTTCAGTATGATGAGCTTAAAAAAATGCACCATCAGCACTTTGATTCTTGGGCATCTACCTTTGGAGAAACGGTAACGGCGATTGAACTTAATCCTGAAGGCAACGGATACAGAAGTAAGACCAGATTTGCGAAATTCTATAACCTTCCGGAACTGATGAATATCGTAAAACAGTTTATGGATATAAAGACATCTGACGTATTAAATCTTCCTGTTCCAAATGCCCATTATGAAACCATAAAGACAAAGCCGACACAAGAACAAAAGGAGATACTCAAGTCTTTTTCCGAAAGAGCGGATAAGGTTAGAGAAAAGCAGGTAGATTCAAGTGTTGACAATATGCTGCTTATCACCAATGACGGAAAGAAAATGGCACTTGACCAAAGGCTAATCAATCCCCTGCTTCCTGATGATGAAAATTCAAAAGTAAATGCTTGTGTAAGCAATGTATTTAGTATATGGGATAAATATAGGGATAAGAAGTCTACACAGTTAGTTTTTTGTGATATGTCTATACCAAATAAAGATGGGTTTAATGTATATGATGATATAAAGGAAAAGTTAATCAAAATGGGAGTACCGAAAAATGAAGTAGAATTTATCCATATTGCAAAGAATAATAAAGAAAAAGATGCTATTTTTGATAAAGTTAGAAAAGGTGAAGTAAGAGTATTACTCGGTTCTACCGGTAAGTGTGGAGCAGGAACAAACTGTCAAGACAAACTGATAGCAATCCATGATTTAGACATACCCTGGAGACCTGCGGATCTTTCTCAAAGAGCAGGTCGTATTGTAAGACAGGGTAATGAAAATAGTGACGTTCGTATCTTTAGGTATATAACAGAAAATACATTTGATGCCTACCTTTTCCAAACTCTTGAAAATAAACAAAAATATATCTCTCAAATTATGACCAGTAAAACACCTGTACGTGTTGCAGAGGATGTCGATGAGGCAACTTTGAATTACGCGGAAATAAAGGCTTTAGCTACGGGAAATCCACTTATTCGTGAGAAAATGGATCTTGATGTCGAGGTAAGTAAACTTAAAATGTTAGAATCCAACTTTAAGTCAAATCTATATAAAATGGAGGATAAGGTCGCAAAGGTATATCCAAAAGAAATAGAACGCCTAAAAGAAAAAATAGAAAATTTGAAAAAAGATATAGAAAAAGTAGAGCCATACGGAGATGAAAAGGCGGCAAAAACAGAAGAATACACTCAGACTGCTTTTGGGAATATAGGTGAAAATAATAAAGAAAAAGAAACAGAGGGAATGGCAGATAAAGAAACAGTATCAAAATTCACCTCTTTAACTTTAAACGGACGAAAATATACCGATAAAAAGCAAGCTGGAGAGTTCTTAATCAACAGGATAAAAGGAATAAAAAAATCAGAGGATTTTCGCTTTGAAGAAGTGAAAATCGGAGAGTATAGAAACTTTGATTTATTCGTATATTATGACAGTTTTTCTAATCAGTATAAATTCAATCTCAAGGGAGAAGAAAGCCACTATGGAGAGTTTGGAACGGACGAAATCGGAAATATAACAAGAATGGATAATGTCCTTGATAGAATGCCTGAGAGATTGGAGCAGACACTTGGAAAACTTAAAGATACCGAAAATCAACTTGAAACGGCAAAACTTGAAATTGGGAAGAAATTTCCACAGGCAGAGCTTTTAAAAGAAAAAACATTAAGACTTGCTGAGGTAAATCATTTGCTTGATATGGGACAAAAAGAGGATATAAAAGAAGAGAAAAATCCACTTTTAGAAGAAGTAAAGGAAGAACTGATTCATTTTCTAAACAAAGAATATGACGAAGCACATAGTATAGAAGATTTTGATACAATGTTTTCTGATTTGACAGATATAGGCTTGGCTTATACGACTACACCGGATGAAAAACATGAGATACAAACAAGTCTTGATTTAATCAATTACAAGATGAATACCTATGTAGATAATACTTTAATTGACAGTTTTAGTTACACCTATGATCCGCTTGATGCAAGTGATACAAAGGAACTTATACAAATAAAAACAGGTATTGAATTTTGGGATTTTAATGAATTGGTATATGTTGATGAAGAAAAGTTAAAAGCAGAACTTGGACTTGAAATTGATGACGACGGTAATTTCTATGATCCGCTCTCAAAGGACATGGATTTAGACGGAGTAATAGACAGGTACGATGCAGATTTTAGAGATAGCAATGTTCAAAATGTTGGTGATTTTGATAAAAGAGAAAAGCGTTCGGTAGTAGGAAGATTAAACGAGTATAAGGAGCAAATCAATCAAACAGAAAAAAGAGAAAATAAGGCGGAATGCTTTGAGGAGGTGAGATAAACCTTATTATAAAATAAATGAAAAAAATATGTGAGTATATCTGGGATAGAGTGTCTTTTATAGGTACTCTTTTTTCAATTTTAACGATGAAAACTATAAATACAAAGAAGATTGAATGGAGGAATAAATAATGAAATTAGAAAAAGGCGATATTGTAAAAACAGCATTAAGTGAAAATACAACAGTTTTAGATGTGAAGGACAATCAGGCAATATTGTTTTCAGGTACTCAGTTTGTACTTGCAACAGGGATTAAAGAAAACAAGGAAAGCGGGAAATTTGAATGGGATAACGGACGATATGCAAATGATTTAAAAAGCATTTCCGATATGCAAAACAACAACTTTGAAACGATGAAAGAGACCTTATCTTTTTTAGCGGAGTATAATCATAGTGATTTTGTAAAAGGAATTATATCTTTGGAAACAGGAATAGAAAACGAAGATACCCTTGATGTTGCCTATGATAATTATATGAATGATAAGATTATGGGCTTAGTTGATGAAAAATTTTATGATTATATAGATGAAAATGAGATGGAAGCACCTGATTTAGAAAGTGGAAGAGAGAATAAGAATAGTGCTTTATCCGGTGAGGAAAATGTGAAGGAGGATAAGAGTACTATAAATGACAAGTCAAATGAAAATAACGAAAAAGCAAATACTATAAATATCAATGGCAATATTGCTTCGGATATAGACATTAAAAATTTGACATCAAAAGATGGTAAAGATTTTACCGTTGCAAGTTTTGCAATTGCTGAAAATGACAAGGAAGGAAATGTAAAATACACCAACTGTTTAGCTTATAATGATAAGGTAAGCAGTGTGGAAAATTTGAAAAAAGGAGATTTTGTCCATATATTCGGAAAAGAAAAAATCAGTCAGGGAAAGGACGGAAAAAAATATTTGTCTCTTAAAGTTTATTCCGCAAAGCTGCTAAAAGCCAAAGAACAGGTCAAAACAAATCAAAACACAAAGGAAACAAAGAAACCTTCAGCACTTGGTAAGTTAAAGGAGTATAAGGAAAAGGCAGGCGAAAAACCAAGGGAACAGAGCGGTATCAAAAAAGAGAAAAATGTAGAGAGATAAAATTATAAAGTTTTAAAATAGTGGGTAAACAGCTAATAAGGCTGTTTATCCACTATTTTTTTTGTTTTTTATTAGGAATATATGGAAAATAAAGGTTTGATAAATTAGAACGGGAGCGTTATATTATAAGAAAAAGAAAATTATTCAGATAGGAGGAAAATGATATGATTGGTCTGGTTATCATTTTTATAGCCTTAATTATAATATATTTGGGAGTTATCCTGTTTGCAGGAGCCACATTTGTAAAAATCAGCTTGTTTGCACTGGATAAACTTGTAGTATTTATAGCAAGCTGGTACTATACCCACCACTATTTTTCAGTAAAATTCTCATCCGGATATGCCATGTATTTTTGGGATGTATTGGCAGCAATATTGGCAGTAATAATCTATTCCGCTCTGTTTAAAATGATCCATCGAAAACTTGGATTGCTAGGAAAAATCTTAAACTTCGCCATTTCGTTTTTGAGTTCCATGACAGTTTATTGTATCTTGGTAAATGGCTTTATTACAAAGGGAACAGACTATTTTTTGCCTCTGTTAAATCATGACATAGCAAATCAGGTGGTCAATTATATTATAATCACGATCATAGCTCTTGTGGTATGGAAAAGAAGAGAAGAATTCCTTGAGGAAAAGGAAGAATTCAAAGAATATTATATTGTAGAAAAATCTGATGAATGACATCATTTAAATTGAAATCAAGTAGGGATAATCCGTTCTATTCAAAATTCGGATAGAAACGATTATCCCTTACTTTTTTATTTTTCCAAATGATTATCAAGATACAAATCTGTATTTTTCTTTGCTTGCCCAAGCTTGTGAAGCATAGAGTTTTGAGAGGAATATTCTCCCATAAGTGTAGTTTTTTCTTGTTCTAAAAGCATATATTTATCAGATAAATTTTGAATGCTTAATGTTTGATATTTGAAATTTTTGCTCCCTTTCATAGCTGTTTCATAGGCAATGATTTGCGATTTATATTCTTCATAAAAGGCTTTGTTTTCCTTATCTTTCATATACATATCATAAATCAGTTGATTTTCAGAGATCGTATTTTTATTTTCTATTACAGAATAAATGAACTTCATTTCTTTTTCTATGTGTTTTATCTTATCTAATAATTGTTGTCTATCTGATGCCACTTTCTTTAATTTTAAATCTAATTCCTCGTAGGAGTTAACACCAGATTTTCTCATTTCATTTAAGGCAGATGCCATAGTTTTCATATTATGTTTACCTGCCCATACTTCATAGCCTTTAGAGGATTTTACCTTTTCATTGTTTTTCATATCTACAATAGTATCCGGTTTCTTGTACGAGAGTTTTTCATAATGATATTCCTGATTAGCATAAATATGATGTTTATTTGGATCTTTGATTCGTTCCTTGATTCTCTCTTTTGTGTAATCTTTCCCTAAAGTAGATGCTTTTGCACGAGTGAATCTTCCCTTATCTCTTTTATCTTTATGTCTGAAGGAAAGATACTTTCCAATCTTGATTTCATAACCGAAATCTTCCATAGTCTTTAGAAATTCCTCGTAGGTTTTGGATTTTAAAACAGCTTTATCAATCGCAATCTGAAGCTTATTTTTCCAAGAAGTTCCCCTCTTAAATTCGGTATATTCCATATAGCTTTTGCCATTTGTAGAGTATCTGTTCTTAAACCTTTTGTAGTTTTCATCAATAACGGACAAGCCGTTTTCTTTACATAAATCATCGCTGACAGTTCTAATTTGATGATAACTTCTCTTGTTGCTTTGGTAGGCTTTGCCTGTTTCAAAGCTGACATTGTTAAACAGAATATGATTGTGTAGATGTCCCTTGTCGATATGGGTAGTAAGGACATATTCATACTTTCCTTGCAAGACTCTCTCACATAACTCCAGTCCGATTTGGTGTGCCTGTTCAGGTGTAGTTTCTCCCGGAGCAAATGCTTGAATTAGATGTCTTGCTAAAATTTTTGCTTTAGAATTACATTCTTTTTTTGTCTGTTCAAACTCAAGATGAGCTGTTTTAGGATTGCAGCCAAAAGAAGATATAAGGATTTTTTCATCGGTTTTATCTTCATTCATAATATAGTCTAAGGCTAAATATAGTGTTTTTTCTATTGGATGGATTTTTGTAACTGCCATTAGATCTCCTCCGTATTTGTTGTTCCTAAATTCCCTAATTCATACAGCTTTTTGCGAAGAAAGTAGATGTCTTTCCCTTGTTTTTCCAAGAGCTTTTTCAAATCATTGATATCATCTTTGTAGATGATACTTGTTGAATTTACTCTCTTTGCAATCTGATTGATGCTGCCTGTAATTCTTCCGATATTTGTAGACATCTCCTTAAACACTTTCATATCCAGTACAAAAATATCTTTTTCCAATATACATTTCATCATAAACTGGCGAAGGGTTTTACAACCGGACAGTTCATATTTTTTGTTTAAAATTTCAAGCTCATCATCGGAAAGCATTAAATATATTCCATTATTTCTATATCTATTTGCCATAAAAAATCATCTCCTAAAAATTCGTAAAATAAAAGACCTGTAACTAAGTTAAAAAACTTAATTGCAGGTCTAATTTTAAAAATATATTTCTTGTTTGAAATCTCCTGTTCAAATATTAGTTACAATTTATATTATAGCATTATTTTAAGAGTAACTCAAATTAAAAAAATTAGGGTATCATTTTGAGTAAATATATTATACAAGGAGACAAGATATGAACTTAGAAAATCTAGTAGATGAATATTTAAAAGTATGTGAAAATCAAAATAATTTAAACTATAAAACAGTAAAGTCTTATAAACTGGACTTAAAACAATACATGGTATTTTTGGATAAGGAAGAAAATTATTATAGAAAAGAGATATTATGCAAATACATAGAAATGTTACATACAAAGGATTATAGAGTGAAAACAATTAAAAGAAAGATAGCAACTCTGAAAGCTTTTTTCTCATATCTTGTATATGAGGACATATTAGAATACAACCCTTTTGTAAAAATAAGATTAAGACTAAAGGAACCTGTTATTTTACCCAAAACAATACCTATAGTATATTTAGAAAACTTATTTAAATGTTTATATGATGAAAGAGATAATGCCGATAAAAACACATATAAATACAAAGCACTTTCTAGAGATATTATAATCTTAGAAATATTAATAAGTACTGGAATAAGAATTAGTGAGTTATGTGACTTAAGAAAGGAACAAATTTCATATAGTGAAAGGATGATTAGAATTTACGGGAAAGGTGATAAAGAGAGAATATTACCGGTGTATAATGAAAATCTATGGAAAGAAATAAAACAATATGAGGAATTATTTGGATTAGAAATTAAAGGATATTTCTTCATAAATAGAATCAATAATAAATTGTCAGATCAGTCAGTGAGAAATATGATTAAAAAAAATTGTAAGAAAGCAAGTATACCAATTAATATAACACCTCATATGTTTAGGCATACATTTGCTACGCTTTTATTAGAAAATGATGTTGATTCTAGAAATATACAGCAAATATTGGGACATTCAAGCATAACAACGACACAAATTTATACGAATATAACTTCTAATAAAAAAATTGAAATAATGAAATACAAAAATCCAAGATTAAAAATATCTACCAATAAAGGATAATTTATTATTATGAGTGATTTATTAAAAGGAAATAAAGTTCAGAAAACAGCTTATAGAAATTATAAAAATAATAATCCTTGGCCAGTAAATGATACTTGGCATTATGCTACACATCTTATAATAGAAAAATTTGTTGCAAATTGGGTAAACCAACATACATATGAAAAATCAATTTGTCTAAATATAGGATCTGGGTTAAGCAAATATCCTGTTAAAGGAACTTTAATACAAATGGATATTATAAGTGAATATGTTGAAAATGAACCAAATTATATTGTCGGAAGCTTAGAAGATATCCCTATTGAAGATAATAGTGTAGAATTTATTATTTGTGTTGGAAGTGTTCTAAATTATTGTGATGCCATTCGTTCTATTAATGAAATTAAAAGAGTATTAAAGAAAAATGGAAAAGCTTTAATTGAATTTGAACGTTCAAATAGTGCCGAATTTTTATTAACAAAAGATTATGGCTCTGCTGTTTTTTTGAAAAAATATAACTACAATAATCAAGAACACTTACTATGGATGTATAGCGAAAAATATATAAAAAAAAATATTATTGCATAATGGTTTTAAAATAGAAAACACTTATAGATTTCATGTACTATCTTCTCTTATATATAAACTAGGAGTTAGCGAAAAAGAATCATCTAAATATTATAAACTTGATGATTCTTTTCAGCTATTGTCATATCCGTTTGCCCATAATGTTATAATCGAAATTACTAAGTGATTTTATTTTTTACAATTGTCAGCAATGCTATAATCCCGGTAATCATTGTTATTGCATTTACTAAAGTTGATATATATTTGGTAATACTCAATTCATCTTGAAAATAACATAATAAAATCGAGCTTAAACTTAATGCTACCCAAATTACACATACTAAATATTTCCTGATATTCTTTTTCTTTTGTTTAGATAAAGTTATTGTTTCAGGTTTTATCTGATTGCATATTCCCTTATCAAACAATCGGCAATTAACCGAATATATTTCTTCAACATATGCCTCTGGAGGGTATTCATTATTGAGCAAAGCAAGACTATTATTGAACGTTTCTATAATTTCTTTTTTATTATCTGTATAATGCAAATACCACTGCAAATAGTGTTCCTCATATATTTCTGATATTAAGGACATATAAAAATTTTTATTATATACATATGAGTTATCTTCACATGAGTCTGCTTTTTTTATAGCTAGGCTATATTCAAAGAACTCTAATGTTTTGCCCATACATGGTTGTTTATACGGTATGTTTAATATATGAAATTGTTCAAATGATAAAACTTGCCTAAAATAATTGCTATCCGTTTCAATGAGTTTTTTTCCATGTTTAAGTAAAGATAATTCGGTCACAATAAATTCTATGAATAGCTGTTTGGAATTCAAAGTCCTATTTATTTCTTCAAAAATCATCTGGTAAAAATTATAAAATAGTGTGTGATTTCTACTTTCCGTACACAGATAATCTAGCATTAATACTTTATTTTTCTTTAGATATGCGTATTCTGCAAATCCGCACACTTCTCCATTAAGATACAATACGAAAAAAAACATAATTCTATTTTCGTCATACCTTTTTGAAATATAATCCATAATTTGATTTGTATCGGTCTGGGCAAACTTATCCACTGTTTTTGAATATATACTTAAAGCCTTTATTAAATCGGATTGTTTGGCTCTAGATGCGTTTTTTATGTTATAACATACATTCATTTCATCCTACCACTCATAATAATAAATTATCCTTTACTCATATTTTATATGAATATTATACAATATTATTTGAATTTTTACAATGTAATGAAAGGGGTTTGGGGGATTTCCCCAACAAGCTAAATTGACAAAATAGCCCGATGCCGATGCAAGGGTTAAGTCAATTTTTTCGTAAGTGCATATGCACTTACTGTGCTTGCTCCTATACTATTAGTACTAGAGCAACTCTAAGCATATAATTGTCTCTATTGGGAATATTATAGCATAAAACCATGATATTTGGTATAATAAATTATCTTATTTATTAAAGAATAATAACATGAAGGAGCTTAACGTGATAAAGAATAATATAGAACTCGATGTAAAAACAAAATGTATTGAAGCAGAAATTACACAGGCAAAGTTGTCGAAACAAATTAATACATCTGCTCCATATGTAAATCGAGTAATTCGTAATAAAGAAACTATTGTTAACAACACATTCGTAAAAATAATGGAAGCCTTAGGTTATGATATAGAGCTGAGATATATAAAGCGGAATGAATGTGAAAGAAAAAATAAATGTTCGAATAATTTTAAGGAGATAATTGAGATATGAAAAGAAAAATATATATTATTGAAGATGATAGTTCAATAAATCGAGGGATAGAATTGACGCTTGGAAGTAAAGAATATGATTTTGTAAATTTTTATAATTTATCAGATGTTAAAGATATACAGTGTGCAGATCTTATAATATTGGATATCAACCTTCCAGATGGGAATGGATTGGATTTTCTTAAAGAAATTAGAAAATACTCACGAAAACCAGTGCTAATTCTGACTGCAAATGATACAGAAATTGGCGAAGTAGAAGGTCTTCAATTGGGAGCCGATGATTATGTGACGAAGCCGTTTTCTCTAATGGCATTAAGGCTACGAATAGAAAAACTCCTATCAAGAAGTACAGGTGATAATGCATACCGGAAATATGGCTTGGATTTAGACTTTGACTCGTTTGTATTTAAGAGCAATGGCATTGAGTTTGAACTCAGTAAAACAGAGATTCGATTACTGAAATATTTAGTTGAAAATGAAGGTGTTATTTTATCCAGAGAAAAATTGATTGACCATGTGTGGCAGAATCAGATGTTTGTAGATGAAAATGCACTCTCGGTAGCAATAAAAAGACTTCGTGATAAGATTGATAATGGAGAAGCTAAATTGATACATACTGTTTATGGGTTAGGATATGTTTTCAGATTGGAGTAGATAATGTTTGGGAAAAATGAATATGATGCTTTAAATAAAATGTTGGATTCTGCGATAAGCGGTGATTTTAAGGAAGAACGTTTTGATGAAACGGAGCTGTCAAAATTTCAAACTAAGTTTATGCGTTACCTCACCGGGTCGTCCATGTCCGAAAAGAAAATTAGAGAAGAAAAGGACAAACTAAAACAATTAATTACAGATATCTCTCATCAGACGAAGACTCCGTTAACAAATATTATTATGTATTCTGAATTGCTTAATGAAGTGGCGGAAGATATCGGAATAAAAGAGTATGCGATGGAAATCAGTTTTCATAGTAAAAAATTAGGAGAACTAATAAATGCATTAACAAAGATGTCAAGGCTTGAGGGCGGAATGTTTCAGTTTAAAGAAAGAGATGTTTTAATTAAGCAGATAGTTACAAATGTAATGAATCAAGCTTATCCAAAAGCTTCTTGTAAAAATATAAAAATAGACCTTGATGTCGATTCGGGTTTAATGATAAAAGCGGATGAAAAATGGGTGATAGAAGCTGTATTCAATATCTTAGATAATGCCGTTAAGTATTCTGAAGATAACACGAAGATCAAGATTCATACATTTTGTTATGAAATGTTTTGTGGAATAAGTATTACGGATCAAGGTCAAGGAATATCGGAAGATGAGATCCCAAAGATTTTTTCCAGATTTTACAGAGGAAGTCTTGCAAGGGATAAGGAAGGGATCGGTGTCGGGTTGTTTCTCTCACGCAATATTATAGAAGGTCATGGCGGATATATTAAGGTTAAATCCAAAGTAGGCGTTGGCAGTACTTTTGATATTTGTTTTCCAAATCTTTCAATAATGAAAGATTGACGAAATAATCTGGAAAGAATAAAGAGTTATGCTAAGTATATAGGTGCTTAGCATTTTCTTTTTATATGGAGGGATGAATATGGAAGTATTAAAAACAAAATCACTAAAAAAATATTATAGTCCATCCGAGGTTATCGTAAAGGCTATTGATGGAGTGGATATTTCAGTGTCTCATGGAGAATTTGTGGCGATTGTCGGTTCCAGTGGCAGCGGTAAATCTACTTTGCTTAACATGCTTGGAGGGTTGGACAGACCAACCGATGGATCCGTACTGGTTGATGGAAAGGATATATTTTCATTTAAAGACGAAGAGCTAACTATCTTTAGGCGAAGAAAAATAGGATTTGTTTTTCAGGCGTTTAATCTTGTTCCGGTGCTTAATGTTTATGAAAATATTGTTCTTCCGATAGAACTAGACGGCAATGAGGTAGACGAAGATTATGTAAATGAAATTATTAATGCATTAGGTCTGGGTGAAAAAGTAAGCAGCATGCCTAATCAGTTATCAGGAGGACAGCAACAAAGAGTAGCGATTGCTAGAGCACTTGCTACGAAACCTTCTATCGTACTTGCAGACGAACCGACCGGGAATTTAGATTCAAAAACGAGTCAAGATGTCATCGGACTTTTGAAAGTGACAAGTAAAAAAATCCATCAGACAGTAGTTATAATCACTCATAATGAGGAGATTGCTCAAACAGCGGATCGCATTATCAGAATAGAAGACGGTCGTGTTGTTTCAAAGGGCGGTGGTTTTGATGCGTAATATAAATAATCGAAAATGGATTTCGAATATAAGTAAAAAGAGCATGAAGGCTAATAGGAAACGAAATTTAATATTGATCCTTGCTATTTCGCTCACAGCTTTCATGGTGACTGCAGTATTTACCGTTGCAGGAAGCATGATAACCGGCATGGAAAAGTCTACGATGTATCAGGTAGGAAGTGACTTTCACGCAGGGTTTAAGTTCTTAACACAAAAGCAATATGATAAGCTTTCAAGGGACAATAAAATAAGTGAACTCAGCTATAGCATTATCGTGGGGCAGTCTACCAATGAAGAACTTCGTGAGGATTATACCGAAATCAGATACACGGGTGAAGGAAATGCCAAGCATTCATTTTCTTTTCCTGAAATTGGAACCCTTCCCCAAAAAGAAAATGAAATTGCAACTTGTATAAATGTGCTTGATGACTTTGGGCTTTCACATGAAATAGGTCAAACGATTCGCTTGCAAATAGACAATGGAATTGATACATATGAAGGAGAATTCCTTGTCAGTGGAATTTGGAAAAAGCCTACCGCAACATTGGCTAATCAAATATATGTGTCTAAAGAATTTCAGGAGAAGTTCTCTCCGACTTGGCAAAATGAAGTAGATATGAAGAAGTTTATGGATGTAGACTCCTATGCTGGATCTATTAATCCCGGATTTAACTTTAATAATGCATTTAATATCAGTGGTAAAATGGATGAGTTAAAAATGCGTCTTGATTTCGGAAAAGAAATTAATGAAGGCGTGAATTGGGCGTATTCTACATCATCGATAGATCCAACAAGTATGGCTCTTATGATATTCTTACTTTTTATAATTATGATTTCAGGATATCTGATTATCAGTAATATTTTTAATATATCGATAACAGCAGATATTCACCATTATGGTTTGCTTAAAACTATTGGAACGACAAACATACAATTGAAAAAGATTGTAATTAGGCAAGCAATTATGATCAGTATTATTGCAATACCAATTGGTTTGCTCATTGGCTATCTTGCTTCAATGATAATGATTCCATTGATTATCAGTAATATGATTAGTATTCCTGTTACAATGAAGTTCAATATATGGTTCTTTGTAGTAAGTGGGATTTTTTCATGGATAACTGTTCGCATAAGCTGCATAAGACCATGTAGAATTGTAAAGAAAATATCCCCGGTTGAAGCTGTAAGGTACATAGGGTACTCGAATTCAATCAAGAGAAAAAATAAAAGAACTCATAAAGTCACACCAGTAACGATGGCTTGGCAAAATATAGGACGTAATAAAAAAAAGACAATTTCTGTCATTCTTTCTATGGCTCTGAGTATTATTATGTTGAATATAACGGTATCTTTAGTTGCAAGTTTTGATGAAGATAAATATGTGAGCAGCTTTGCGAGTTCGGATTTTACCGTTGCGGATGCTTCGCTGTTTGATAGATATTTAAAGGCAGTTGAAAATGAAGGGGTAAGCGAAAGTAACATCGAATATTGCAAAAAAATGAATGGCATAGAGGACATAGGTGCGGTGTATATGTCGACGGGATTTCATAAGGTAGATGGTTCAGTTTTAAAGAAGGTACTAAATTTTTACGAGACTATCAAAAATAAAATCAATTCCGACGAAGCAAAAGAGCTTGAAACTCGTATTTTTGACAGTCATGAGATATATAGCTGCGTATATGGAATAGATCAGATTGTTTATGACAAACTTGAAATGGATGCAGGAAAACTTGATTGGGAAAAGTTTAAAACAGGAAAGTACGTTGTTATATCAGCTCCAATAGAAGGTTCTAAAGATGATGCTGAAGTAGCATTTTACAAAATTGGTGATAATATCAATGTTGAAATGCCAGATGGTTCAACAAAGTCATACGAGGTGATAGGGATTGGAAAAATTCCTTATGCCATGGGGTCGGGGTATTCATTTACGATAGATATCAATATCATGCTTCCCTCTGAAGAATATCTGGCACATTCACAGAGCAAGGGGGCGATGAAACTTTTCATGAATGTTGATGATGATAATATTGATAAGGTGGAAGCGTCTTTAACTGAGTACTGCGAAAATATAAAACCGCTTCTTGATTTTGAATCGAGAAATAAATATAAAGAAGGATTTAAGGAAATGCAGCAAACATTTCTATTGATAGGAAGTGCGATGAGTTTAATACTTGCCCTAATAGGAATCTTAAATTTTATTAACCTAACATATACATCAATAAATGAACGAAGTAGAGAACTGATGACGCTTCATGCAGTAGGGATGACATACAAGCAGATAAAAAATATGCTTTCTGCTGAAGGTGTGATAAGAATAATTTTTACTTTTATAGCTGTATTTACAATTGGAATTGGATTAAACCGCACAATAGTCAATATGATTGCTGGACAAATGATAATGTTTAAATATCAATTTGTTGTATGGCCAATGTTAGTATCAATTCCAATATTTTTATTGATAGCAGTAGTAATTCCTAAAATGTTTAGTTGGCAAAATAGAGCATAATCACTTAAATAAATAGCTATATGGAATGGAGGAGAATAAGAATGCAAATCCCTTTATACTTAGCGAAGAAAAATCTGGATAGGAAAAATTGTTGTTTTTCCTATAATAAGAAGAAAAATCTGGATAGGAAAAATTGTTGTTTTTCCTATAATAATATGTACATTTGTTTGCGATCATATAAACTTTTTAGAGCAATTAAATAAATTTAAGAAAAGAGAATATTTTTTATATTTTAGAGGACTTCTTATGCCCGAGTGTAGAAGTCCTCCTTTTTTTGCCTGAAAACAGTCAGTCAAAAGAAACGGAGGACTTCAAAATGAAAAAAGAATTTTATCTATATGTAAACGGACAAAAGGTAAAAGTCAGTGAGGAGATATACAAAGTCTACTGGCGGGAAAGAGAACATGAAAAGTATTTAGAGCAGGTGGACAGAAAAAACCACTTGCTCTTTTTTTCGTCCTTGGATCAGGATGGACATTTCGCAGAGAATATCATTGATGAAAGCGTTGATGTTGAAAAAATTGTGGAAACGCAGATGATGATTGAAGCGGTCAGAAACGCTATATCAAGGTTAAATGCAGAAGAAAGGGACATCATAGAGCGGTTGTACTTTCAGGACGAAACTCTTTCGAGTATTGCAAGAAGAAAGAAAGTGAGTTATCAAGCTATACAATGGCGTAAGAATAATATATTGAAAAAACTGAAGTTGTTGTTGGAAGATTTTTTGAGATAATCGCCTTGTAGATGAGGACAGATTTTCCTTTATAAAGTAAAGGGAGATCTGTCTTTTTATTTTTACTCAATAGAGAGTTTGACATTGAATAGAACTTAAAGTCCCCTTTTTTAAAAAGCTGTTAAGCAATTGTTCTTTGACAACTGAATAGACCAAGGTAGGACTTTATCTGCTTGTGGAGAATTATGACTTACGCCAAGACCTTTCTGCTGAAAGATTTCGGTTTTATGAATACTGGTTAAACCAAGGAAATAAGAAAGTGAGCGACAAATAAGAAAACATAAAAAACAGATGTGGCAGTCTGTTCGTTGATACAAGCAGTGATAATGATACTTCAATAGTTTATGCCGGCTCGTCTGGAATAAGAGGCGGAGGTGAGATTCCTATGTTGTCAGCCAAGACACCTACTAATGTCATAAAACTTTTAAATAAAATAAAAAGCAAGCTGTTGACATAAATATAGATTTTTAGGGGGTGAATTTAATGAAAAATAAAGTCAATCATAAAAGATTTGTTAGATATAAAGAGGGCGCGGAACTGTATTCGATGTGTCAGACAAAGTTTGAAGAAATGGCAAAAGAAGCAGGAGCAGTTTATAAGCTAAACAAATTAGTTTTGGTAAATTGCGATATTTTAGATGAGTATTTAGAGACCTTTCGTTTGATACCGTACCAGACATAGACGTATTAAATTGTGAAATGTATTGACAAAATGTCGGACAAAAAGTATAATGTAGTTAAATTATGAGAAAGGAGCATAATATGGGAAAGATGGGACGCCCTCTGGTTGATGACCCGAAATTTCATAGAGTAACGGTTAGAATGACAGAAGGTGAATATCAAGAACTTAAAGAATATGCAAAAACTCATAATTTGACCATGTCGCAGGCGGTTAAATCAGGGATAAAAAAGCTGTATTGCAATTCTCTGAAAAAATGACGAAAGTTCTCACTTCTATATTTTGGTATAGAAAGGAGAATTGGAGATGTCCGCAAGAAAAGACAACAAAGGTAGAGCTTTAAGGAAAGGAGAAATCTATCGAGAAAGTGATGGGAGATATGCTTATGGCTATGTAGATCCTTATGGAAATAGAAAGTTTATCTACTCAAAGGACTTAAAAAAATTAAGAGAAAGAGAAGAACGACTTATTAAGGATCAATTAGATGGTTTAGATGTATATGTAGCTGGGAATGCTTCGCTTAACTTCGTTTTTGATAGGTATATTTCTACAAAATCCGAATTAAGAGAAACAACATACACCAATTACATGTATATGTATAATCATTTTGTAAGAGAAGGCTTTGGAAAGAAAAAAATTGGAGAAATCAAATATTCTGATGTACTTTATTTCTATTATGATTTGTTGAATAACAGAGAACTTCAGGTAAATACATTGGAAACTATTCATACAGTACTTCATCCAACTTTTCAATTGGCTGTCAGGGATGATATTATCCGAAACAATCCAAGTGATGGGGTAATGGCGGAGATTAAAAAGAAAAATACCAAAAAGAAGAACATGAGGCATGCATTGACTATTGAACAACAAAGAGCTTTCATGAATTATATAGCTTCAAGTCCGGTATTTGTCCATTGGAATCCAATATTTACGGTACTACTTGGCACAGGTTGTAGAATTGGAGAGGTAGTTGGACTTAGATGGTCTGATATAGATATGGAAAAAAGAACCATTGATATAAATCACAGCATGACCTATTATCCAAGAAAAACCGACACATATAAGTGTGAATTTAAGGTTTCTCTACCTAAAACGGAGGCAGGCGTCAGAATTTTGCCGATGATGCAGCCTGTGTATGAAGCTTTAGAAACGGAGTATGAAAGACAGAAAGAAGAAGGGTTTTGTACAGCGGTTGTTGATGGCATGAGTGGTTTTGTATTTTCAAATCGTTTTGGTATGATACATAATCCCGCTGCTATCAATAGGGTTATTAGGAGGATTTTAGAAGCTCATAATACTGAGGAAATTGTTAAAGCCAAGAAAGAAAAAAGAGAGCCAATAATGATCCCTCACTTCTCTTGCCATCATTTACGCCATACTTTTTGTTCGAGATTTTGTGAAAATGAAACCAATATAAAGGTGATTCAGGAAATCATGGGGCATGCAAGTATAGAGACTACAATGGATATTTATGCCGAGGCAAATAGCGATAAGAAGAAAGAATCAATAGAAAATTTAGCAAAGAATTTGGATATATTTTAAATGAAAATAGAAGTTGAATTTGTGGTTTGAAAGACAACAAGAAAGTCTGATGACAACAAAAAAGACAACAAATTTCCAAATTATACTAATGAATAGTACTTGATAGTACTTTTATCGAATTGCTGAAAATACTAATAATATAGGATATTGGGTGATAATATGTTGAGTAAAAAAGTATTCCCGACGATGAAACCTATCGTTAAAAAAGAAGAGGAAGAAGAAGGACAGGAACTATAGAATTTGGTAAAAATAGAAGACAATAATGTTAAAAAATACTACTTGATAGATTGAATAATTATTGTTTGTCAAAAGCTATTTTTAATTTTTGTTGCTGTATGACAAAAATTGTTGATATGGAAAAATAATTCCAGTTATAAAAATTAATATTAAAGCGGTATGACTCAACTCATACCGCTATTTTAATGGAACATGCAAAGGAAATAATTTGTATTAAAACTCAATAGAAATACTTCATAATTCTATAAAAAGTGACTGTTTCATAGATTTAGCTACCTATGTACAAACTTTTTGAAACTTCACATAAGTTAATTATCGGAACAATTAGAAGCATCACTTGTAGAGTTTTGATGGATTCAATTGTTTAATTAGTTTGTAGTATTAATAGATTATAGAGAATATAGAATATTCTCCTTATTATTAATGAGATTTAGGGATCAGGTTATTTCATTTTTGTATTCATAGAAATTGAATTTGTGCTTTTTAATATTAATTTTATGTTATAATGACAAATATAAAGAGTATCAATTGGTAACGGAAATATTTTATGAGAATTTGATTTTGTTTGACATGATATGATTTTTTCGCATAAAAAAACTCGCTAAGCGAGTTTCATCCATATCAATATGGGCCCATTGGGCGATTAGAAAAATTCTTTATTTGAACCGTGTAGTGTAATCTCATATGGTAGTCAACTTGAGATTAGACTTATTATACTACACTATTACAAACAAATCAAGTACTTAGATGTTGAAGGAGGAGTATATTTTGACAAAAGAATATTATTTAGGACTGGATGTAGGCACTAATTCTGTAGGTTGGGCAGTTACCGATTCACAATACAACCTATGCAAATTCAAGAAAAAAGATATGTGGGGAATTAGATTATTTGAATCAGCAAATACAGCAAAAGATAGAAGACTACAAAGAGGAAACAGAAGAAGACTTGAGCGAAAAAAACAACGAATCGATTTATTACAAGAAATTTTTTCTCCTGAAATCTGTAAAATTGATCCTACCTTCTTTATAAGATTGAATGAGAGTAGGTTACATTTGGAAGATAAGTCGAATGATTTTAAATATCCGTTGTTCATCGAAAAAGACTATTCTGATATAGAATATTACAAAGAATTTCCTACTATATTTCATTTACGAAAGCATTTGATAGAATCAGAGGAAAAACAGGACATCAGGCTGATATATCTTGCACTACATAATATTATTAAAACGAGAGGTCATTTTTTAATTGATGGAGATTTGCAAAGTGCAAAACAACTCAGACCTATCTTAGATACCTTTTTGTTGAGTTTACAAGAAGAACAAAATCTTTCTGTAAGTTTGTCTGAAAATCAGAAAGATGAATATGAAGAAATCTTAAAAAATAGATCGATTGCAAAAAGTGAAAAAGTAAAAAAATTAAAGAATTTATTTGAAATAAGTGATGAGTTAGAAAAAGAAGAAAAAAAAGCTCAAAGTGCAGTAATTGAGAATTTTTGTAAATTTATTGTCGGTAACAAGGGAGATGTTTGCAAATTTTTGAGAGTAAGTAAAGAAGAATTAGAGATAGACTCCTTTTCTTTCTCAGAGGGAAAGTATGAAGACGATATTGTAAAGAATTTAGAAGAAAAAGTTCCTGAAAAAGTATATCTTTTTGAACAAATGAAGGCAATGTATGATTGGAATATTTTGGTAGATATTTTAGAAACAGAGGAGTATATTTCCTTTGCTAAGGTAAAACAGTATGAGAAGCATAAAACGAATTTGAGATTGCTAAGAGATATTATTTTAAAATATTGTACAAAAGATGAATATAATCGTATGTTTAATGACGAAAAAGAAGCAGGTTCCTACACTGCGTATGTCGGGAAGTTAAAAAAGAACAATAAAAAGTATTGGATTGAGAAAAAAAGAAATCCGGAAGAGTTTTATAAATCTTTAGGAAAATTGTTAGACAAAATAGAACCATTAAAAGAAGATTTAGAAGTCCTTACTATGATGATAGAAGAATGTAAGAATCACACACTGCTTCCTATTCAAAAAAATAAGGATAACGGAGTTATTCCACATCAAGTTCATGAAGTAGAATTGAAAAAAATATTGGAAAATGCCAAAAAATACTATTCTTTTTTGACAGAAACAGATAAAGATGGATATTCTGTTGTGCAAAAGATAGAGAGTATATTTAGATTTAGAATTCCATACTATGTAGGACCTTTGAGTACAAGACATCAAGAAAAAGGTTCTAATGTATGGATGGTAAGAAAACCGGGAAGAGAAGATAGAATCTATCCTTGGAATATGGAAGAAATCATAGATTTTGAAAAATCAAATGAAAACTTTATTACGAGAATGACGAACAAATGTACCTATCTAATAGGAGAAGATGTTCTTCCGAAACACTCTCTACTATATTCTAAATATATGGTTTTGAATGAATTGAATAATGTGAAAGTAAGAGGAAAAAAATTACCAACGTCTTTAAAACAAAAAGTATTTGAAGATTTATTTGAAAACAAATCCAAAGTAACGGGAAAAAATTTGTTAGAGTATTTACAAATTCAGGATAAAGACATTCAAATTGATGATTTAAGCGGATTTGACAAAGATTTCAAGACTTCTTTAAAATCATATTTGGATTTTAAAAAACAAATTTTTGGAGAAGAAATAGAAAAAGAATCCATTCAAAATATGATAGAGGATATTATTAAATGGATTACAATCTATGGAAATGATAAAGAAATGTTGAAGAGAGTCATTCGGGCTAATTATTCGAATCAATTGACCGAAGAACAGATGAAAAAAATAACAGGGTTTCAATATTCCGGATGGGGAAACTTCTCGAAAATGTTTTTGAAAGGAATATCAGGAAGTGATGTTTCAACAGGCGAAACATTTGATATTATTACTGCGATGTGGGAAACAGATAATAACTTAATGCAGATTTTAAGCAAAAAATTTACGTTTATGGACAATGTTGAAGACTTTAATAGTGGTAAAGTAGGAAAAATAGATAAGATTACTTATGATTCTACGGTAAAAGAAATGTTTCTGTCACCGGAGAATAAGAGAGCAGTTTGGCAAACAATTCAAGTTGCCGAAGAAATCAAAAAAGTAATGGGTTGTGAACCGAAAAAAATTTTTATTGAAATGGCTCGTGGTGGCGAGAAGGTGAAGAAGAGAACAAAATCCAGAAAAGCTCAATTGTTAGAACTTTATGCTGCTTGTGAAGAAGATTGTAGAGAACTTATAAAAGAGATTGAAGATAGAGATGAAAGAGATTTTAACAGTATGAAATTATTTTTATACTATACTCAATTTGGAAAGTGTATGTATAGTGGTGATGATATTGATATCAATGAATTAATTAGAGGAAATTCAAAGTGGGATCGGGATCATATTTATCCTCAATCCAAGATAAAAGACGATAGTATTGATAACTTAGTGTTGGTTAATAAAACATATAACGCAAAAAAATCGAATGAATTATTGTCTGAAGATATTCAAAAGAAGATGCACAGTTTTTGGCTCTCTTTATTAAATAAAAAATTAATTACCAAGTCAAAGTATGATAGATTGACTCGAAAAGGCGATTTTACAGATGAGGAGTTAAGTGGTTTTATTGCAAGACAGTTGGTAGAAACAAGACAGTCCACCAAAGCAATTGCAGATATATTCAAGCAGATCTATTCTTCAGAGGTAGTTTATGTGAAATCTTCTTTGGTGTCAGATTTTCGAAAAAAACCGTTAAATTATTTGAAGTCCAGAAGAGTAAACGATTATCATCATGCGAAGGATGCATACTTGAATATTGTTGTTGGAAATGTATACAACAAAAAATTTACATCTAATCCGATTCAGTGGATGAAAAAGAATAGGGATACTAACTACAGTTTAAATAAAGTGTTCGAGCATGATGTCGTTATAAATGGAGAAGTGATTTGGGAAAAATGCACGTATCATGAGGACACAAATACCTATGATGGAGGAACATTAGACAGAATAAGAAAGATTGTAGAACGTGACAATATCTTGTATACAGAATATGCTTACTGTGAAAAAGGAGAGTTATTTAATGCAACAATACAAAACAAAAATGGAAATTCGACCGTTTCATTAAAGAAAGGTTTGGATGTAAAAAAATATGGAGGATATTTCAGTGCAAACACTTCCTATTTTTCATTGATTGAATTTGAGGATAAGAAAGGAGATAGGGCAAGACATATCATCGGGGTGCCTATCTATATTGCAAATATGTTAGAGCATTCTCCTTCTGCATTTTTGGAGTACTGTGAACAGAAGGGATATCAAAATGTCAGAATATTGGTTGAAAAAATTAAAAAGAATTCTCTTTTGATTATCAACGGATATCCATTGAGAATCAGAGGAGAAAATGAGGTAGATACTTCATTTAAAAGAGCGATACAACTAAAATTGGATCAAAAAAATTATGAATTGGTACGAAATATTGAAAAATTCCTTGAAAAGTATGTTGAAAAGAAGGGCAATTATCCGATTGATGAGAACAGGGATCATATTACTCATGAAAAAATGAATCAACTCTATGAAGTATTGTTATCCAAAATGAAAAAATTTAATAAAAAAGGAATGGCAGATCCGTCTGATAGGATAGAAAAGTCCAAACCGAAATTTATAAAATTGGAAGACCTGATTGATAAAATAAACGTAATTAATAAGATGTTAAATTTATTAAGATGCGATAATGATACTAAAGCAGATTTATCCCTAATAGAATTACCTAAAAATGCAGGTAGTTTTGTAGTCAAAAAAAATACGATTGGAAAGAGCAAGATTATTTTGGTGAATCAATCGGTTACAGGATTATATGAAAATAGGAGAGAGCTATGAGTTGGAGAGAAGTAATTATTACAGGTCATGCAAAACTGGACTACAAGATGGATTATCTTGTAGTCCGTAAGCAGGATGGGACAGACCGAGTCTATATTCCGGATATTGGCTTTTTGATGATTGAGTCTACGAGAGTCTCCTTGACAACGACACTGATTTCTGAATTAGTGAAAAATAAAGTCAAAATCATATTCTGCGATGCCAATCATAATCCACAGTCAGAACTGCTACCTTATCATGGAAGTCATGACACAAGTCTGAAAGTAAGAGAACAAGTGAGTTGGAGTGATGAAATCAAACAACTTGTTTGGACAGAAATCGTAAAAGAAAAAATTAAAAATCAGATGGAACTTTTGGAAGAATACCAAAACTTTGACAGAGCGGAATTGTTAAAAACTTATATTGAAGAAATGGAACCGGGTGATAAAAATAATCGTGAAGGCCATGCTGCAAAAGTATATTTTAATACAGTGTTTGGGATTGACTTTACAAGAAATGATGAAAATACAATTAATGCTGCCTTGAATTATGGATACAATATCTTATTGTCCTGTTTTAATCGTGAAATTGTGTCCAACGGTTATTTGACACAGATTGGATTATGGCATAGCAGTCGGTTTAATTCGTTTAATTTAGCTTCTGATTTGATGGAACCGTTTCGTATTATAGTAGATCGAAAAGTGCTCACTTTAAATTTAGAAAATTTCGATAGTCACAATAAATATGAATTAGTAAGTATCTTAAATGGAGAAGTAAGAATTGATAGTAAGGTGTCTTATGTAAACAATGCTATTAAGTTATATTGCAAAAGCATTTTTGAAGCATTACATTATGAAGATACTTCATATATCAAATTTTATACCAATGAGTTATAGATATATGAGAATTATAGTATTTTTTGATTTGCCTACAATTACCTTAGAAGATAAAAGAGACTATCGAGATTTTCGAAAATTTTTAATAAAAAAAGGTTTTTTGATGATGCAGGAAAGCGTCTATTGTAAATTAGTATTAAACCAAACCGTAGCAAGTTCCGTGTTAAGTTCTATCCGAAAGCATAAACCTAAATCAGGACTGGTTCAAATGATTATGGTGACAGAGAAACAATTTGCAAAGATGGAATATCTGTGTGGAGAGAAGCGAAGTAATGTTGTAGATTCAGATGATAGGTTGGTGATTTTGTGAACTTAGTGTACTATGACTTGAATATGGATATTGAATTAGAAGAAGAAAGATTAAACTTTTTAGTGATAGAGAATCCTGTTAAGTTGGAAGATTTTGTTTTGTCAATCCATTCTGCAAAACAAAAAATAACAGAGGATGTTTCTATTTTTGAAAAGTTTGAGAAAATAAATTTTGCCAAACAAGTAGATATTTTATTTTCTCCGATGAGTATTTCGTATCATACAAAGGAAATTCAGAAAAAACTACTGGAGTATGTTTTAGAAAAGGTTCAAGATTCCTATTTGGCAGAAGACTTTATTGATATTTCCGGTAGCCTTGTGTCTTTATGTTCTAAAATATATTTAGAGTTGGAATATGATATAGAGTATCTTGATTATGTTGAAGTAGAGGATATTTTGAAACTGATGGATATCCGGTTGAAAGAGGAAGAAGGACGATTTGTTGAACGGTTGATTGATTATAGCAAAACAATGTTTGAATTATTACATAAGAATATCTTTATTTTGGTAGGATGTTCAGGCTTTTTAACAAAGATAGATTTCGAATATTTGAGGCAACATCAATTCTCACAAAAAATATTATTTTTGTTTGTGGAAAGTCATCAAATTGACTTGGAAAGTCCTAAGAAACAAACTATAATAGATATAGATTTATGTGAAATATAAAGAAACTACCATATGTAATACGGGCGTAGTAGTGGCGTTTATTTTCAAATTGAGTTTGAGAGTAGTGTAATTTCATATGGTAGTCAAACAAATCGGCGGTTATGCCGGAGCGGATGATGGTTTGAGAGTAGTGTAATTTCATATGGTAGTCAAACACAAATGCTATGACGGACAAGCTTTCTTTTGTTTGAGAGTAGTGTAATTTCATATGGTAGTCAAACACAAATGCTATGACGGACAAGCTTTCTTTTGTTTGAGAGTAGTGTAATTTCATATGGTAGTCAAACTTCCAGTAATATTTAACGCAACTCCTTGTCGTTTGAGAGTAGTGTAATTTCATATGGTAGTCAAACATTGGTAAGAAGCGGAAGTCAATCGATATTGTTTGAGAGTAGTGTAATTTCATATGGTAGTCAAACCCAATGCAGCTGGAGTGGGCTCATCAAGTAGTTTGAGAGTAGTGTAATTTCATATGGTAGTCAAACACAAATGCTATGACGGACAAGCTTTCTTTTGTTTGAGAGTAGTGTAATTTCATATGGTAGTCAAACACAAATGCTATGACGGACAAGCTTTCTTTTGTTTGAGAGTAGTGTAATTTCATATGGTAGTCAAACAATATGATTCTAACAAAGATGGAATTGTAAGTTTGAGAGTAGTGTAATTTCATATGGTAGTCAAACCCACGATTTCAAGCAAGTCTTTTATTATGTGTTTGAGAGTAGTGTAATTTCATATGGTAGTCAAACTTTGGTTGGTTTATTAATTCTTTTCCCAATGTTTGAGAGTAGTGTAATTTCATATGGTAGTCAAACCCTTTTACTTTTAATCATACGGGTGTAGTTGTTTGAGAGTAGTGTAATTTCATATGGTAGTCAAACTCTGTGGTTTGGTCTAATCTCCTGTGGCAAGTTTGAGAGTAGTGTAATTTCATATGGTAGTCAAACTTTGCTCTTGAACCGATACCCCTATTTCATGTTTGAGAGTAGTGTAATTTCATATGGTAGTCAAACATTCGTATTAGGGATTGCAGCAGGAACGCAGTTTGAGAGTAGTGTAATTTCATATGGTAGTCAAACTGCACCTTTGCACCGCCAGACTTGTGGAATGTTTGAGAGTAGTGTAATTTCATATGGTAGTCAAACAAAATGTTGTGTCAGATATTCTAATCTTTCGTTTGAGAGTAGTGTAATTTCATATGGTAGTCAAACAAGCTTTCTAAAATGTGATGAACAGACGAAGTTTGAGAGTAGTGTAATTTCATATGGTAGTCAAACTGATGTATAATCGTAAAATATTTAGCGGTTGTTTGAGAGTAGTGTAATTTCATATGGTAGTCAAACTGATGTATAATCGTAAAATATTTAGCGGTTGTTTGAGAGTAGTGTAATTTCATATGGTAGTCAAACATTTCGGTAATTTAGGCAACGACATCCACCGTTTGAGAGTAGTGTAATTTCATATGGTAGTCAAACTGTAGTTTAAAAGATAATCCTACTAAAATGGGTTTGAGAGTAGTGTAATTTCATATGGTAGTCAAACCAATCAAAAGTAGATGCCTAAAAACATAACCGTTTGAGAGTAGTGTAATTTCATATGGTAGTCAAACTTGAACATAAAGCTAAGAATTTGAGTGATGGTTTGAGAGTAGTGTAATTTCATATGGTAGTCAAACTAACTCTTCAACGCTTCCGCCTGTGCTGTTGTTTGAGAGTAGTGTAATTTCATATGGTAGTCAAACATAAAAATAATCATATGCGTCATAAATTTTGTTTGAGAGTAGTGGAATATAAAAATTTTTGTAATGTTATGCATCATATTAACTTATTTTACATAGAATATAGAGAGAAGTTGGATGAGTAGGATGTTAGACTTTCTTTTCTAATAACTTTTAACTTTTTGACAAAGTCATAGTGGTTTATCAATTTGTTCTCAAAAAATTATCAATATCTATTGCAAGTTATATTAGACATCAGATGATATCTATTTTTCTGTAGTTGCATTGTTACAGGATAGCTGGGTAAGTTTGTGATGATGGTGTATTCATCTATTATAGTTCAGTTCAGAAAGGAATATAGGCGAATTATCATGGCAAAAAAAGATTCAAATTTTCAAGTAAAATTTATGTCTTTTGTATTTCGTGGAAAAGAAATATTTAAACCTTTGAATACAGGCTTTATTGATGAAAAAGTGGGTTGTATTAGGGAATATGTGGCTAATGTTTATTTTTATACAAAAGATGGTCATACGATTATGATTGATGCAGGTTATAACTATGACAGACTTGCGGAAAAGATGCGTTGGATTCATATCAATCCGAAAGATATCAAGGATATTTTAATTACCCATCAGGATACGGACCATGTTGGAGCTATTGAAACAGATAGTGACAGATTATTCAGTGAAGCAACAATATATATTGGAAAAATTGAAAATGAGTATTTAGAAGGTCGTAAATGTCGTAAAGTTTTTTGGGGATTGCATAAATTGCCTCAAGTGAACATTGATAACAAGAAAGTTTTAATTGACGATGGACAAGTATTTTATCTTGGGAATATTAAGATAGAAGCTTTTCTTGTTCCCGGACATAGTTGGGGACACCTTGTATATTTGATTGATGATGTTTATTTATTTACAGGAGATACCATTTGGTTTGGAGCAGATGGCGGATATGCATTTTTAAATACGCTTGCAGAAGATAGAAAACTGCAGGTGAAATCTCTTAAAAGATTGGAAGAAATACTTAGAAAAAGAAATCTTAAGTTAAAGATTATTACGGGACATACCGGGTGGACTGATGATATTGACTTTGCTTTTGCTCATACAGATGAAATTTGCAATGCATTAAGGAGAAAACCAAAAGTTCACGATTCGAAAGCTCCTTATGATGGTTTTGATGAAAGTGATGATACAGAAGAAAATGTAAAGAAAGGTTACCTTAAAATGTGAAAAGTCCCCGCATTTGTGCGGGGGCTTTCTCAGTTTATCAAGTTTATGACAGAATCAAAAATTGATAGTGTAGTCTATTGTAGTATTTAAGAAATAAATGTTTCTTTTACACGTCCTTTCCAAACACTGGAATCTCCATAAAATCCGGATATTTTAGAGAGTTTTAAGTTAGTTAAATCTTGTTCTAAGTCAGAAACGGCAACACCCTTTCTTCCTAAAAGAATTTCAGGATTCTTTTGTATCAAGTGTGATACTACTTGGTTATGAAGTTTTCCTACCATTGATGTTTTTGCAAAAAGATGAAGTTCATTATCAGATGTAACAGCTGCCAAATAGTGGTTTGATCTACGACTTGCAAACCATCCAAACAAAATTCCCAATAACACACTGTGATTTACTTCATCATAGCCATATAGTTCTTTAATATCTTCAATTCGGAATACTTCCAATCCATCTTGAAATGTCACAATATAATTTGGAGTAATGTAGCATTTCAGCTGTTTATAGAATACAGTGTCCGACATATCAACTTCAGACAATCCTTGCGCATATTCTTTATCCCGTTCATAGAGTTCTTTGCAAAGTGCAATTTTATTCTCTTTTTTCATTTGTTTTTTTATGATTTTAACCATCTCGAAAGCAGACATAATAATTATGATTGCAACGAATAGATACATTATCCAGTCTCCAAATCCCATACGTTGAAGCGCGCTGTCATTTGAGTACACTAAACAAAAATTTCCAAGATATTCCATTGGATCTGTTATCGTTTCATCTCCAACATAATGGATATAAGCTTCTGATGCAAGTTTATCCAATTCTGCATCTGATTTTTCTATATAAGCCGTCAGGTGAATAGGTTGGATTTCTATCGGTTCTTTTGAATAGGTAGCCTCTACAAGTTTGTCAAGTCCTGTTTCGACAAAATCTTTTTCAGAAATACCAAACATATAATCATGCATCTCATCTTTTTCTTCATCCTTTATGGATACAAACATATATCGGTTTCCTGCATGATCTGTTCCGAATAGATCACTTGCATAAACTGCATCCAAGTACACATAGTCTCCGAATGTGTGTGCATCTTCAACATGCTCTCCTGTAAAATTAAGTTTTACCATAAACATTCCCAAAACACTAAAAAATACAATGATAATCGCCAGAAGTATTGCCTTTATAATTGCAAAACCTCTTCCTGTTTGAAACATCTTCTTTTCCATAAATTGACCTCCAATATAATTTAAGTATGAAATTGTATGGTAGAAATTTTTTGAATATGGTGTGTTGTGTAATAATCTGTGAAAAACAGTTATAGAATTATTATATGTAACTGAAATTTTAAGAATCTCAATTGTTACCATTTCGAAAAAATTAATACAAATTATTTAGATAGGATATTTTGTACACATAAAACCGATTGATTTCCCTTGTCATGGTGTTCTTATGATAAAAAAAGTCCATACCAATTAATTTGCAATTGTATCTACCACAGTGAAGTATAAAATAATCTTTTGTTTTAGTCAAGTATCGGATTATAAGTATTGCGTGGGAGGTTGTTAAATGATATAACACATCACAATATACAGAATAGAGAACTATGGTTAATGTAGTACATTAGTTTTTTAGCAAGATATGGTTATTTTTCTACAGAGTAGTGTTATAATGTTTTTGTTAGTGTTATATGGTATATGCCGAAAGGAAGTATGGGTTGATTTGAATATAGTGTTGGGGGAGATTATGATGAAAAAACAATGGATATTTATTACGGCATTGATGACAATACCGGTAATTTTTGGTGCATGTAATAATTTATCTAAGAATAGCGATGCGTCTTATGAAGATGATTCCGGTAGCAAAAATAATATAGCAGTACATCAAGTTGCTCAAGAAGATAAAAATATTCAGGAAGCAGATTTACATAAAATTTTTCAAAAAAATATAGTGAATGGGAACAGGGAGCTTAGTTTTCTTTGTGCAGATTATGATAATGATGGAACTCTTGAAGCTTTTGGGGTATCCGCAGATGAGAGTACTGCTGCTGATGAACGTGTAGCAAAGTTGTATTTTATAAATGGTAAAGGAAACTGTGAGGAGATTCCTTATCCTAAAAAGGAAGATTTTGTAGTAGAAACATGGGTTAAAAATGATTTTGTGGGAGACGGAGAAATAGTAGGACAAGACGATGAAAAGTTCTTTGTTTGGATAGAAAATTTCGGTGGTCCGGGCTCGTTGGCACATGTCTTTGGTGTAAAAGATGGAAAGTATTTTAGAACAAATATTTCAGGTGAAGTTGAGGATTTTGCAATATCGGAAGATGGACTGTATGTTGGTACGACAAGCTTTTTTAAGGATATTGACAGTCCGGATTTTGCAGGTAGAGAGTGGATGTTGCATTATTTTAACTATGATAATACTAAGGATGAATTTATTGAAATACGTTCAGAACCGGCTGATGTTTAAAATGAGTGAATAAAATTGATATGCTGCTATCTGTATGTTATTTGAAACAGTATCTAATTGTATTCCATAGAGTCTTTCAGTAGTGAAAGTTAAAAATGAAAAATACTGAAGTTAATGTATTTTTCGTAATTACAGAGAATTTACAATATTTGAACAGTCATTTGTGAGTGTCTACATTGGATTTTAAACCTGGAATTTTGATTAAGGTGTAACTCTTAATAGATAATTAAAAATTTTGATATATCCGGAAATGAATAAGTATTTACTTTTTTGATGTTTCTTTTAAGTTATGATACAGTTGCTATATCAATACACTCAGCTTATTGGCTGAATCATTAAAATTTTAGGGTTTGGTGCAGTTTTGGTATTGAAGCTTTTGTTAGCAAAACTATACAGGATATAGCAAAAAAGATATTGAGTGGTATGATAAAATCTGCATGAATTCATTTAGGTAAATTTGTACTCATGGTATATGGTCATTGTTACTATGTGATATTTTTAGGAAATCAGGAGGATGAAGAGGATGGATGGAACAAAGATTATTTATTTAAGTATTCTTATAATATTGGGAGTTTTTTTCATTAAGAAGATGGTTAATCCGCCTATCGGACCTCGCTATAAATTTAAAATGATTATGTTTACAATAGAAGCTGAGGAACGGCTAAAAACAACAGAACTTGGTAGTCATATTTTTACATCAAAGTCAAGAAGTAAGCTGATATTACCTTGGGAGTTTGATTTGTGGACACAAGCTGATTTATTTGAAAATGGTATTGTTTTAAAACGAAATAGAAGAGAGAAAACAGTCTTTTTTTATGAAATATATGCGATACAACCTTTACTGATAAATTCACTTTTTGTAAAGGGGAAATACTTTGGATATGCTTTTACACTTAGGGAGAATAAAGAAATTATTTTAAAAAGTCGTGATATGCATGATTTGGATGTTTTTATAGAGAAACTTTGTTTCCTCTTTCCTCCGGAAAAAGGTGTAGCGGTGATAGGAGATATTGATTAAAAATCGAATCTGTCATTTATAACTGATTATTTAAGGAAATTCTATCCTAATCCAATATTTTCAGTTGAATGGAATCACTACAATAGGATGAGATTATCAAAAAAATTCATAATCCTTATGAGTAACAGCAGATCTTTGAAGATTGTGTAATACGATACAGACGGATAGACTTAAATGATTATGGTAAGATACAGTGAAAAAGTATATAGTAATGTAGATATACACAATAATCTTTCGTTATTTGAGGTAATTAGGTAACAATGATTATCAGAAGTACAGGAGGATTTACTTAGAATATATAAAAAATAAGGAGGGACACGGATGGGAGGAAGATTAATTTTTATTTCATTGATTTCTTTTTTGGGAATTAGTTTTTTAGCAATTATAGCAGGAATGTATTTTTATATGAAACGAACTGTTTCAGGCGGAAAATCATTGTTGGACGAAGCGGTAAACATGGAAGAAAACACTTCGAGGATGACACTTGGAGAGTTGTTGGTATATGTATCTGCTATCCTTGTGGCATTGCTATTTGCTGTTAGATTGATGGATAGGGGAGGCTCCGGATTTGCTAATTTGGCAAAATTTATTGTTTTGCCTCCGGTTATGGCATTTTTTAATGCACGAAAGCGTACCGGAAGATCAGTGTTTGTAATTATGGGCGCTGTGATATTTTCATTTTATATGTTTATGGTATATATCATAATCGGTGTTCCGGTAAAAGCGCCGGTGCTTACGATTAATGATACGGAAATCACGATGGCACATACAACTGTTTCTGATATCGTAGCAGATGGATTTGATATCTATATCAAGCAGAGTGATTCTCCTCACAGAGATTATGGTACATTACTTTCTTCCGGTATTTTTCAAAAATATCCTTGTGATAGGAGTGTTCTTGTTGAAAAAGGGTTTCGACGAAATAGTGATTCTATATACTATTCTCCTTATCTTCTTGTAAAAGATGGTGTTGTGATTGGCAGTATAGGTCTGTATGGGCACAAAACTGAGGATATTGCATTGGAAGACTGTAAAATTATCCATTTTAAATGTGATGAAGATTGTGTTGCTGCGGCAAGAGCAAAAGCTATGCATTATCGTCTTGATAATATGGAGTTGCTCAATCCGTTAAAGTTGGAAACATTGCAAAAGACATTTGATAAGAAATTATGGTTATTTCCACCGAGCAATCCGACAGATGTTACTCAATTGCATTATGGGATCAAATGGTCATCAGGGAGTGATCATCTTTTTTGGAATGAGTATTATGCCTACATTCATTTTGATGAGAGCAATCATATGACTGAATTTGAGATTTCAACTGAAGTAGCACGTGACTGGAATGAGTGAGGTCATAAAGATGAAAAATAAAATATCTTTTGTACTTGATATGTCTACATGTTATTTGTATATTTTTTACAGTAAGTTGTTTTTTATTTCCAAGATGGGGATATTGGGTTAAAAACTCACGTTTTTTAAATTCAAGTTTCCATGTTTATTCAATGATTATTATTTTGGTATTTCCATTGTTTTCTGTATTGCCATATTTTTTTCAATATGACTTTCCAAATTCGCCTACATGTAAAAAAGTGATATTTGCAGTAATATTAATTACTAATGTTATTTTGATATTAACATATACTGCTTTTCTTCATAAAATGATGGGATAGTACAATACAAGGAGTATAAGTTGGTAAAAAATTAAAATTTAAATTATTATAGTTATTATAATGAGAGAGGATGAAAAGTTATGAGTAATGTATTAAAAAATCCGTTCAATAAAACAGTAGAAGATTTTGAGAAAGAGTTTTGTGGAGAAACCTTCGAGCTTTTGATTGTTACTGTACAAGATGTCAGTGGAGCAGCAGCCTTAAAAGATGGTTATGATCGTCCATGTACTCATTTTACAGCATGTGTGGATGTTGAAACAAACGAGTTTTCTACTGTTGAAGGGCGTTTGGAATGGTTGGTTAGTCCTGAGGAAAAAGAGGAACAAGGTTGGATTTACACCTTTGAACCATATAAAATACATCATATTAGATGTAGAAAAAGACCTCCTATGACATTGGAACCATATATGGCAGAAGTGTTAAATAACTGCTACGCTCTACTGGATTATATTGATGATAGTGTCTCGGATAATAGATTAGAAGCATTGATTGAAGAGTATTTAAAACCGGTTGTTATCAAAGACACAATAGGGGAGTTTACATTAAACAGAGCATATTCATGGTTTGAAGGAAGTGTTGATTTTAATGGAAACAGAGTTAGAGTAATGTTGGATGCAAATCAGGATGGCGATGTTCCTCCAAAATCCTTTTTATATCTCAAGAAGTTTACTGAAAATATAGAAGAACGAGATTCGAAAATACGAGAATTTATCGTGAAAGATTTGTGGGAAACAGCAGAAGATTGGATGGATTCTGAGGAAGAAGATGATTTAACAGAAGAATATTTTTATAAGTCATTGTTTCTATCTGATTTCTCCATCAATGAGGAAGGAGAGATGACATTGTATTATGGAGATGAAAAGGAAATTTTTGCAGGTCATGCGATAGAAGTTCGTATGAATGCAGAGGGTGAGATAAAAAATGCAACTTTGGTGGGATAGGATAGAAAAAATTTCATACAAGTAGTTTTCACAAAAAAAGAGATAGAATATATGTTGTGAAAGTTTTGTGAAGAATGTATATGGTGAATAAAGGTGGTATTACTTGTCTGTTTGAACTTCAAGCAAGTTATAATTTTGTAGGTTATTTTAAATAGTCAGAATAAGGGAGAAGAATATGAGTAAAAAAATCAAAGAAATCCCACAGGATTGGGGAATGTATTTGCAAGGTATCAATGAAAAACCTGCATTGACGAAAACGAATTTATCTTTATTTCGTTTAGCACCAATAAAATCATATGATGTGAGAATTCAATTTGCTGTATATTATATGAACCAAACAGAATCCGGTCTTCCGAGTCAGGAAGAAAATCCTAAACTTTGGGAGATAGAAGATGCTCTGACTGAAGCAATTCAGTGCTTTGATGTCATAGATGTGGGATTGATAAAGTGTGAGGGCGCAATGAATCTCTTTTTCTATGCAAAAGAGAAGAGGGAAGAGTTGGAACAGATTGAGCAGTCATTAATTCAAACCTTAAGCAAAGAGTTTGAAGGTTATCAATGGAACATTTGGTTTGATACTGACAAAGAATGGGAGTGTTATCTTGAAACGCTCTACCCTAATAAGTATTCGATGCAGGAAATTAAAAACAATAATGTTTTGGAAGCACTACAATCGGAAGGGGATGATTTCTCCAAAGAAAGATTGATTGAGCATTGGGCATATTTTGAAACAGAAGAAGCATGTCTTAATTTCATAAAAAAAGTTCAATCTGAACACTTTCAATTATTCTCGGATGATGTGATTGATAATGGGCAGTATCGGTATCAGGCGGGAGTGTCTCGTAATGATTCTCTTGATGACATTGATGAAATTACTTGGTATCTCCTTGATACAGCCGAAGAGTTCGGTGGTTTTTATGATGGCTGGGGTTGTGGGCTTATGAAATAAAAAAATTTTTCATCAATGATTCATTTCATAAATTTATAATTAAATATATCAAATAGGTTAATTGTAAAATGAAAATGAACTAAAAAAATTCCATAGAAAATCACATTTGGTATAATTGAATCACCACAAAACAAAAAACCAAAGGTGATGACTATGGAATACAATAATACTACAGCAAATTCAAGAAAAAATAAACATTTAAACGATCTTAAATTGCAATATCAAATTGAACACTTTGGTAAAAATAAGTTTATTACCCTTAGATCATGGAATATATCCGATCTAAAAATTCATCGAAAAGTTCCTCCGGAGTTGCATAATCTAACAGTTTTCTCGGCATGTCATTCATTTCATCAGCGAACGATTCGATTATGATGCTCATTCTGAGACCTTTCCCGTTAAGAATATGGATGTGCAAAGTAAACTCGAGTACCCCAATTTTCAATCTCTACCAGTCTATCAAACTTGCTACCGTTATCTGTAGTAATGGTTTGAAATACGGTGCTGCAATATGATTCACCATACTCCTCACGAAGAGATAGATTTAAGTCACAAAAGAACGCACTGGATGTGTTGCATGGAATTTTAACGGCGATGCAGTAGTTTGTTTACTTCTCAACTAGCGCGATAATGACCGGTTGATCCAAAGATTTTCTGCTAATGACCGTGTCAATTTCCCAATAATCGCAGTCTATACGCAGACCTGCAATCTCAGGACGTTCTTCGATACTTGTTCCAAGAACCTTTTACGGACAGAATTTTCTTCCGGAATTTGTCGAACTTATTAAGTTATAAGTTTCTATGGGGTGAAACCCATAAATTTTGCACGAACGCTGTGTTGCAAGAGAAGTAATTTTCCCTTATAATAAAATAAATAGAAAGAAAGGAGGGGAGAAAAAATGAATATTATCAAGTCGTTTGATAATATGATTGATTATCTTGAAACGGTTCTTGATGATGAAATCAATTGAACGATGAGATAATGAGAGACATTCGTTTGACAGTGCCGAAAGTTGTATCAGAATGTTTTTCAAAGTGTAATATTTCTCTTGACATCTAAGAAAAGTTTCTCTTGTTTTGGTTTTTCTTCATTATACAATTTCAGGATTGAAAACTTTTCTGCAAAACTGGCGGGAGATAGTTTTCAAGTGTGACAATTCTTTTACAATTTATAAGCTTGGATTATGAATAAGTCTCCAGTTGTTTATAGTGAATTATATAATCGTTATACAGCATGAGCAACCGCTGTTTCTGTTCAGTATCGAAAGGAAGTGAATCTAATGTTAAAATTAAAATTAAAATCTTTTCTAAAACTAATCCCCATTCTGCTAATTACACTACTTTCAACAAGTGTAGTATTTGCAGACCTTCAAAATATCATACAAAATATGTTGCCCTTCACAGATGTGAAGCAGGGTGATTGGTATTATGCTGATGTGAAAATTGCTTATCAAAACAGATTAATCAATGGCAAGACAGATACTCTGTTTGCACCCCAAGATAATATGACGGCTGCGGAAGCGGTTAAGCTTGCTTCATGTATTCACCAACTGAAAAATGAAGGTACAGTCAGCTTATCTGCGGGAGTCGGTACATGGTATAAGCCCTATGTGGACTACGCCAAGAATAAGGGGCTAATAGATGTTGATCTTGATTGGAATAACAAAATCACCAGAGCAGGCTATATGCAGATCTTCGCTCGACTTATTACTGATGAAGAGGCAAGACTGAACAATGTACCGGATGGTTCCATTCCTGATGTCAGGATGAGTCACCCGAGTGCAGACGCCATTTACAAGCTCTATAGGGCAGGTGTAGTTCAAGGGGTGGATTCTAACAGGAATTGTAGCCCAATGAGTTATATAAAGAGAAGTGAAGTTGCTGCCATTCTAACCAGGATGATGGACGTAAATCGCAGACTGCAGGATTTCAAAATAACAAAAGAACCTGAAAATGCTAAAGCGGATCTTGGAACTAGGGTTGATTTGAAAGTCGAGGTTAGTGGTGGAAAGGCTCCATTAAGCTATCAGTGGGAATATTTGGATGAGGAATCAGGAAATTTTAGAAATAGCACGTCAGAAGGAAATGCTACGGACACACTCAAGGCACCGGTAGAAGAAATTAGTTATAAGTATCGCTGTGTAATTACGGATGCAACCGGAAAACAAGTTATAAGCAAGGCGGCTAAAGTGGAAAAATCCAATTCCGGAACACTAACTGTGACAAAGCAACCGGAGAGCAAAATAGGAAATGTTGGGCAAATAGTGAAGCTCGAAGTTGGAGTGAGCGGAGCTAAAGAGCCTGTTACCTATCAATGGGAGTATTCTGAAAATTTATCAGGTTCTTTCTATAAGAGCGAGGCTATAGGTAATAAGACGAAAGAGCTGACAGTAGCTATAGAAAATAAGGAGTACTGGTATCGTTGCAAGATTAGGGATGGTGCCGGTCAAACAGTTGAAAGCGGCAAAGTTCTTGTAAAAGTGAGTGGTGATTCGGACAACTTGTTCAGGATTACATCACAGCCGATAGATATGAGTGCTTCACCGGGCAAATTAGTTATGCTGGGTGTGGCTGTAACAGGAGGTACTCAGCCTTATCGCTATCAATGGAGCTATTCTGAAAACGGAAGAACAAACTTCTTCCCAAGCAAGGCGGTGGGCAATAAAACTAATATACTCAAAGTACCTACAGAGAGAAAAACCTACTATTATCAATGTGAGATTAAAGACGATACGGGTCAAGCCTTGTATAGTGATATTGTCAAAGTGACGGAAACCTCAGGAGCTCCTTTTGAAATTGTCAGACAGCCGGTAGGAGGTTATGCTAATTATGGGGAATACTTCGATCTTGAAGTCAAGGTAAGAGGCGGTCGCGAGCCTTACACTTACCAATGGCAGTACTATGACAGAAATGGATTTAGAAATTGTACTGGTCCTGGGAATAATGAGAAAATGGTTAAAGTCATTGTGGACAATTCCGGTATATATAAATTTCCGCATCGTTGTGTTATCAAAGATGCGGATAATAAAGAGCTCATCACTAATCCCGTTGTTATAACACTGAATGAGTAACTATAAGTGCTTTTGATATAGAAAAACACCCTGAAAGTAAAACGGATATTTAGGAGAAGAGGTGGAACTTGTCGTTGAACTCAAAGGCGGCAAAAAAACCATAGAATATAAGTGGTACAGAATGAAATACGGACAAAATAAGTTTGAGTTTGTGGGTACGGGCGAAGGCACAAATAACACAAACAAGCTGAAAGTAAATGTGAAAAATGTGCCTTATGATTATCGCTGTGTGATGGCGTCTAAGGATAATAAAGTGCTTAGTACGATTCCGGTCAGAGTAGAAAAGAGATAGTCTGTTTCATTGCTTTAAAAGACTTAAGTTCTAAGACCCTCCAAAATTATGGTCCCGAATTATTTTGGAGAGCTGAGAAACAGCAAATCAAATAGTGAATATGCACCCTCTTTACTGGACAATTCAGTAAGGAGGGTATTTTTATGAAATATAGTCATGAATTCAAATGATAGATATGGCTACAAATATGAATTGTTTCATATAGTCTTTCACTTAGTCCAAACATAGAACAGATAAAGAGTATGCTTAATAGAGCATTTAAGAAATTCCCTCATATATCAGGTTTCGTATTTCATTCGGATTAAGGTTTACAGTATCGGCATGCTTACAAAAAAGATTAGTGGGAAAAGATATCATACAGTGAATGTTAGGGAAATGTAATTGCTATGACAACCGTATAATAGAGGCATTTTTTGGAAGAATGAAAAATGAAATGTAGTATGGTCATAAAAAATTTTTTGATTGGTTTAAAGCATTTTCTCATATATATAGATAGATATATAGATTTTTATAATAATGAGAGGATTCAGGAAAAAATGGATGGCTCCTGTTAAAATACAGGAAAGCATCCGCGACATAAACTATTTAATATTGTGTCCGGTTTTTGGGGTACTCATCAGTAAATCGAAAATGATTTACTGTTTTTTGTTGCCAAAAATTAGGAAAACAAAAAACAGAAGAAAAATGGTGAGTACAGAAGATCTAAGAAATTACACAACATAAGAATCAGATTGTTAAGGTAGTATAAGTTACAGAGGGAAGTATAACAGGTGAATGAATTTGTAAAAAGAGTGCAGTTTTTTGAAAATCATTTGATTCAATGACAAAAAAACATACTTTACTTAGAGAACCGATGAGATCTCCAATCATTAGATTTTTCGGTCTAACTTTTTGGGGGTAGTACAAAATTATGTTGGTTCACTATTTATTAGAATATGTTATTTTGTTGATTTTTTGAGTTCAAAATTTTCAGTCACCGAAAATATCAATAAATTATAATAAATAATATACAAATTTTCCGAAAATACTATAAACAATATCCACAATGTAAAAGAAAATTACGAATTAGTTGACAATTATATTTTATTGGGTTATAATAAAGTAGGAAAACGTATTCATTGTTATTAAAAGGAGGAATTAATTATGGCAGAAAAACATTATACGCTTGGAACGGAACAGCAACAAGAGTGGATGCAAGATTATTTCTTTCCGCCAAGGGGAATAGGTTTCTTGGAACCGGGTATTGTTGGTCTTGATAGTAATGAATTTAGTGCCTATAATGTCGCAAAGTCTTTTTATCAGAATTATCCTGAGGTATTTAATTTAGAATACATTTCTAAAGAAACAGGATTGTCTAAGGAAGATATTAAGAAAAGGATATCCAGAATGTACAAGGATAAGGTGATTATGCTTGTAATGAATCCTGCGGTGGCAGTATATGGATGGGGACTGTATTATTGGGTAGTAAAGCTAAAAGATGGTACTCCAAAAGAAGTAAAACAAAAATTATCGGAATGGTTTCAAAATAAAGACGATATTTGTAGTGGTTATGAAACTCATGGGGAATTTGATTATTTTAACGGAAATCATATGAGAGTATTGGATAATCTGTTATATGATGTAATCGGCCCATGGAAGGATATGCCGGAAGTAGAATATGTTCATTTGTGTCCAATTAGAAGAGATGTCAGAGAATCCAATGTAAATATGTGGGATGCACATGGAGATGGGTATAGAAAATTTGTTTGGGGAAAAGAGCAGGTAGACAAATTATTAAAATATCAAAAAGTGATTGATGCTTCTGATTTTGCTATCATCAATGCTATTAACAGTACAAAGACAGTAGGCGATATGTTTGATTACGATGTATTGGAAAAATTGTCAGGACTTAATGGAAAGCAAATGAAAAAAGATTTTATGGAGATTTGTGATGTAAGACGTTTTATTGTTCCAATGATTTATATTAATCATATGAAATTAGGATTAACTATGAAAATGTATTTGGTTCGACTTTTCCAAAATGTTCCAAGTTATCGAAAAGCACAGATAGCAGATGAATTGTCAGATATGCCGGAATTTAACAATTTCTGGGTATTCTCTGATTCTTTCTATGATTTCATGATAAGTTCTTTTACTGAACTTACTGATTGGGAAGAGTTACGTCAAAAAATTGAAAGTTATAGTGAAGTAGAGTTTGTGAAACTTGCTGATTCTAATCGTCAATTCCGTAGATGGGTTGCACGTTTAGATGATGAAAATGGATTTTGGGAAGAATGTGTATTTACAGATGACTTTTTGCAAGACAGAACAGCCGGCAATTGTATCAAATGTAATTTTTCAAAACATGAGGAGGTGAAATAGATGAAAGTCAATCGTTCTCGTAAGTATGTTGTAGATAATTTGCAATATGCATTGAATCCAAAATCTATTGCAGTGGTGGGTGCAAGTCGTTATAACGGAAAAGTAGGGTTTAAAGTAATAGAAGGTCTGTTAAATTGGGGTTATAAGGGGAAGATTTATCCTGTCAACCCGAGAGCTGAAAAGGTACACGGCTTTGATGCTTATCCAACAGTACAAGATATTCCGCACGATGTAGATTTAGTGTTTATTGCAGTACCTGCACACATTGTAAAATCAGTACTGGAAGATTGTGTTGCAAAAAAAGCCAAAATTGTGGTTATCGCTACCAGCGCCTTTAAAGAAATTGGAAGAGGTGATTTGCAAAATCAGCTTACTCAGTATTGTAGAGATCATAAATTGCCGATGATAGGACCGAACTTGGTAGGTATGGGTAGCCCTTATTTACATTTTAATTGCGGTTTTATCCCTTATTTGCCGATCGAAGGACCTGTGGCTATGATTTCACAATCGGGTGCGAATCTGTTGGCTGCACTTGGAACATCGCAAAAAGATCACTTTGGAATGAGTTTCTTTGTAGGACTCGGTAATAAGGCTGACGTCGATTTTTGTGAATTTATTTCTTATGCCGGTGTAGATGACAATACTAAGTGTTTGGCTGTTTATATAGAAGGGTTAGATAGTCCGGAAGCGTTTATAGATGCATGTAAATCTGTAAACAAGCCAATAGTTACTATTAAAGTAGGTGGCTCGAAAATAGGTGTGAAAGCTGCTTTTGCACATACAGCTTCTGAAAATGAGGGAACAACAGATAAATTTTATGACGAGGTGTTTGAAAAAGCCGGTGCAATCCGTGCAACAACATGGCAAGAATTTTTAGATGTCTCTCTTGCGCTTGGATTACAACCACCTTTACAAGGTGACAATATTGTCATGATAACAAATGGTGGAGGTTCGGGACTTTTAAGCTGTGATCACTTTGAACGTTGCGGTTTGCCTTTGCATGAGTTATCTGAAATTTCACCGGGTCTTGCCGGACGTATTCGTGCCTATATGCCTATGTTTGGCTCACCGCTTAATCCGGTAGATATTTCCGGAACTGCATCACCAATACAGTATAAAGGTGCATTCCATCAAGCAATCAGGGATCCGAAGGTTCATGGTATACTTGGTTCTATTTGTCCTACTGCTGTAACAGATGTAGGTGCTGTAGTTGATATCGTAATAGAGCTTCATGAAATGTATAAACATTTAAACAAACCGTTTATCATGGAATGTCAAGGTGGAGAGGAATGTCAGGAAGCAATTATGAAACTGAGAGATCATGGTATTCCTGCTTATCCGACAGCAGAACAATCTGTTAATGCTATGATTGCATTATATAAGTATGGTCAAATAAAGAAGAGTAAATAAAAATTGAAAATATGTTGTAATATTGATGAATGAAAAAAGTCGATATTCTTCAAATTTTGTAATGTAGTGAACTCCCAAAAGTTTATTTATAGATTTTTGGGAGTTTTTACATGGAAAAAATTAGGTTTAGTGAAAAATTGAATAAAACTTCAAATTTAAAAAAATATCTCTCATTTTTACCCCTCTTAAAATTAGGGGAACAGAGTATATAATCACTCACAGTGAAACAATAATTTAAAAAATGAATGGCAATTTGAAATACTGATGACTTGAGGCAATTCAAATATAGAATTGTATTAGACTACAGTATATATAATCAATAAAAGAGGTTAATCGCTTATTTCAAATGATTAACCTCTGCGAATATTGAGAAGATATTACAAAATACTGTCTGAAAAAGTAGTGATGCAGAAAAAATCATAGTAAGAAAATGTTTAAGAGTTATGAATAAAGTGTTAGCTTCATCAAGTATATATCGGTTTACATAATAATGAAAAAGATATTTTAAAAGAAAGAATGAAAGGAAGTGTGTAAAAAACATTTGATTATTTTACAAAACATCAAACAATATTGATAATCAATATTGACAAATTAAGAATACAGATATAACATAGTTATAGACGCAACCGTCGATGTAGATAAGATAGGAAGGTATAGTGATACAAAATAATGAAACAGTAGAGTAATAAAGTAATTAAAAGAGAAATGTTGTAACTTTACAGTTTCAAAGAAACTTAAGATTTACTTGAATAAATAAGTATTTTGATATTGAAGAATAGAAAGGAGTAAAAAATGGATGTATATAAAAAGATGTTCAAATATGTTCCGGAATCTAAAGTCAATGGTTACATATCAATCATAATGTCTGCTATATCTGCATTTGTTTTGGTATATGGATACTATTTGATGTTTGAATGTTTGAGGGAATTGATTGTAAATTCCGATTTTGAAAATGCGAAAGTATATGCAATTCGCATTGTTATTTATTTTACTTTGAGTGCAATCTTATATCTTGTGTCAGGACTTTTTTCTCATATGCTGGCATTTCGCTTAGAAACGAATTTGAGAAAAAAAGGTATTGACGGATTGATGGATGCGAGTTTTCGTTTTTTTGATTTAAATGCATCGGGATTTATCAGAAAAACAATCGATGATAATGCAGCAAAAACTCATACAGCTGTAGCGCATATGCTCCCTGATAATACTCAAGCAGCCTTGGTTCCGATTTTATCACTGATACTCTCATTTGCTGTAAGTGTCCGTGTAGGGATTATCATTTTGGTTCTCAGTATATCGTGTGCATTGTTGCTTAAGGGAATGATGGGAAACGGAGAATTTATGAAGTTGTACCAAGCTTCTCTGGATAAATTGAGCGCTGAGACAGTAGAGTATATCCGAGGAATGCAGGTAGTAAAGATATTCGGAACAAAGGTAGAATCTTTCAAATCTCTTTATACGGCAATTATGGATTACTCAAAATATGCATATCAGTATTCTCTCAGTTGCAAGAAACCATATGTTTTGTATCAGTGGATTTTTTTGGGAATCATTGCGATTGTATCAATACCGTCTGCATTTTTTCTTACCGGATTGGAAGAACCGAAATTTGTTGCTGTGGAATTTATTATGGTCTTTTTGTTAAGCGGAGTAATGATGGTTTCTTTTATGAAGATTATGTGGGCGGGAATGAATATATTTAATGCGGGATATGCAGTAAAAACATTGGAAGAACTCTATGATAAGATGAAAGTGGATAAGCTTTGTTATGGTCAAAGAAATATTTTTGAGAATTTCAATATAGAATTCGAAAATGTTACTTTTGCTTATAATGAAAATAAAGTGCTGGAAAATGTATCTTTTTCATTAGACGAAAAAAAATCATATGCATTGGTTGGACACTCAGGCTCAGGAAAATCAACAATTGCAAAACTTTTATCGGGATTCTATAAAGTGGATAGCGGCGTTATCAAAATAGGTGGGTATCCATTGGAATCTTACACGAAGGAAGCTGTTGTCGAAGTGATTTCATTCATATTTCAAGATAGCAAATTATTTAAGAAATCTATTTATGAGAATGTATCTTTAGCTGACAAAAATGCTACAAGAGAAGAAGTTTTGAATGCTATGAAATTAGCCGGATGTGATGAGATTATAAATAAATTTCCGAATAAAGAGAACACGATTATCGGTTCTAAAGGTGTCTATCTGTCCGGTGGTGAAAAACAAAGGATTGCAATTGCGAGAGCGATATTGAAAAAATCAAATATTATCATTATGGATGAAGCAAGTGCTTCCATTGATTCAGATAATGAATATGAACTTCAGAAAGCATTTAAAAATTTAATGAAAGATAAAACAGTCATTATGATTGCTCACAGACTGACAAGCATCAAGTCAGTGGATGAAATCCTTGTTTTGGAAGACGGAAAGATTGTAGAACGAGGAAACAGCAAGCAATTGTTGGAGAAAAACGGTTTGTATCACAAGCTGTTTGCTCTTTACAATAGCGCAAATGATTGGAGGGTTGAAAATGAAAAATTATTATAAAAAGCGATTCTGTTTGACAGATAAAGGGGCTGAAAATCTTGTGAAGGCAACCATAGCTTGTTTCTTTACCTATTGTGTCAATCTTTTGCCGGTGTTTTTATTAATGATGATTGTAGATCAATTAGTTCTAAATCATGTAAAAAGCCCTATCTTTTATATCATTTTTGCAACTGTTACGCTGATTTTGATGTACTTACTGTTATCTAAAGAATATATTAACTTGTATAATGCAACTTATGAAGAAAGTGCCAATCTTAGAGTGGGAATTTCAGAAACTTTAGCAGACCTTCCGATTGCATATTTTTCAAAACATAATTTATCCGATCTTTCTCAGACAATTATGTCAGATGTAGAGAGAATTGAGCACGCAATCAGTCATTCTATCCCGAAAGTTTTGGGAATGGGATTATTTTTTCCGATTATGGGAATTCTCATGATGATAGGAAATGTAAAAATGGGATTGGCAGTTATCATTCCAACCTTGGTCAGTTTTGTTTTTATTCCTCTTGGAAAAAAGAATAGGACTAATGCATCTACCAAATATTATGATGTGCTGAGGGAGAATTCTGAGAGCTTTCAAGAAACGATAGAATTACAACAGGAAATCAGCAGTTTCAATTTGACTGAAACATTTAAGGATACTTTGTATCGTCAAATGGAAGAAAGCGAAAAAATTCATTTAAAAGAGGAGCTTGGGTCGGTTCTTCTTTTAGGAATCTCTTCTTTGTTTGCGTTTGTTAGTGTTGCGGTAGTTATTTTGGTAGGAATTATACTTATCTTAAATAATGAAATCGATTTATTATATTTGATTGGTTATATTATAGGAGCAATCAAAGTAAAAGAGTTGTTTGATATCTCTAAAGAAGGGATTTTGGAACTGTTTTATATCGATCCCGCAGTAGAACGAATTAGAGAAATTAAGAATACGGAAGTACAACAAGGGAAGGATGTAGAGATACAAAACTTCAATGTAGAGTTTAGAAATGTTTCATTTTCTTATGATGCAGATACAGAAGTATTGAACGATGTCAGTTTTGTTGCAAAACAAAATGAAGTGACAGCATTAGTAGGTGCATCCGGATGCGGAAAGACTTCCATTTTGCGTCTAGTATCAAGATTATATGATTGTACAGGTGGCGAAATTTTGGTTGGAGGACAGGAGATTCAAAATGTATCGACAGACTCACTTTTTCAAAAAATTTCGATTGTCTTTCAAGAGGTTACCTTGTTCAATGTGTCTGTTATGGATAATATTAGAATTGGGAGAAAAGGTGCTACTGACGAAGAAGTAAAGAAAGCGGCTGAACTGGCAAATTGTATGGATTTTATTCAAAAACTACCAAACGGTTTTGATACTTTGATAGGTGAAAACGGTGCAGAACTTTCCGGTGGGGAAAGACAGCGACTTTCTATCGCAAGAGCTTTCTTAAAAGATGCGCCGATACTTATCTTAGATGAGATATCTGCAAGTCTTGATGTGGATAACGAAAAGAAAATTCAAGAAAGTTTGAATAAGCTGATAAAAAATAAAACGGTTATCATCATATCTCATAGGCTAAAATCAATAGAAAATGTAGACAAAATTGTTGTGATTGAAAACGGTGTTGTAGAAAACATCGGAACTCATGCAGAGCTGATGATGAAATCTAAACTATACAATAATTTGGTAGAAAAAACGAAATTGGCAGAAGAATTTGTGTATTAGTGCGGATAGCCAATAGGTCATTTATCAGTAAATTGAAAAGATATGATATTAAATTTTTATTGAATTTAATATCATATCTTTTTTCGTTGACAATAAATATCGATTACTCTATATTATAATTATAAAGAATATGATGTTTTTATTTTTTATCAAGTATAAAGAGTGAATGGAGGATTACAATGAAACAAAAAAGAACATATAAAGCGTTGGTAACGACAATTTGTACTGTTACATTACTACTTCCAAATGTAATCTATGTGACACCAATCAGAATTCTTTTTAGCATAAAATATATCGTTGTGCCATCTATTATAATCTATCATTCAATTCTTGAAAACTCCTTATATTTCAAGGGTTTATGTATGTGAGTATATCATTTGTGCCTGCAATCAAGTATACCCCTTTAATTGCTTTTTGGAAACGATTAAGGGAAAAATCAAGGGAAATATCATCTTCCCTTTTCCGTCAATAAGGGAAAATAAGGGAAGAATAAGGGAAAGAAAATTGCTTGGATGTGAATGCAGGAACAGGCAAACACAAAGCTCAAACAGGTGTCTTATATAAGCGCCTGTTTTTTATATTCTACCCTATCAAAATTTGATATAACAGGGTTTAGGGGATAAGTGCGTCCATTTTAGAAAAGAGAGTATCTTTTCTGTTACCAGCTGGTAATCATAGTTACCTGCTGAAAGAAAAAATATATAGAGTGTAGTTTATCTAAAGACAGCCGAACGGTTGTCTTTTTTTAATCTCAAAGGAGGTGGATAAAAACATGCCCGGAGTTACAAAACAGCAGATTGCCAAAGCCAAAGAATGGGATCTGCTTTCTTACCTGATGGTTCATGAACCGGAAGAACTAAAAAAATCGGGTCCGGAAGAATATCGAACTAAAACCCATGACAGTCTTGTGATTAGCAATGGGAAATGGCATTGGTTCAGTAGAAATATTGGCGGAAGAAGTGCTCTTGATTATCTGATCAAGGTGCGCGGAGAGGACTTTATAACAGCGGTAAACCACTTATGTCAGGGAACCCCTTCTCCTTCCTTGTTTCAGCCGGTAGAGAAAAAAGAAAATCGGGAAGAAGTGAAAAAACCGTTTCTTTTGCCGGAAGCCGCATCTTCCGTAAGCAGAGTTCGCTCTTATCTGAAAAGCAGAGGGATTCATGAGGAGGTGATTGGAAGCTGTATCAGGGTAGGAACCCTGTATGAGAGCAAAAAACATCATAACTGTGTCTTTGTGGGAAAAGACGAAAACAATAAGGCGCGGTTTGCAAGCCTTAGAGGAACAGCGAGCCATTTTAAGTTGGATATTTCAGGCAGTGACAAACGATATGGATTTCATATTCCGGCAGAAAGCAAAGATTGTTCCCTGTTGGAAGTATTTGAAAGTCCGATTGATGCCATGTCCAGGGCAAGCATCAAACTGTTTCTTGGAGAAAATTATAAGGATCGTCATTATCTCTCCCTAAGCGGAACGGCGCCACTTGCACTTTTGCATTTTCTCAAGAAAAATCCGCAAGTCCGAAGTGTTGTTTTGTGCCTTGATAATGACGAAGCCGGAATCATGGGAATGGAAAAAATCAGAAAATGTATTCAGGAAGATCCAAGTTTGAGCGGGCAGGTGTTAACGCTTATCCATAAACCGTGTCCGAAAGAATGCGGCAAAGACTACAACCTCTATCTGCAAAAACTGTTATCAAAAGGAAAAAATGAAATTCAGAAAACAATGGAAAGGAGTATGGAACGATGAAACGACCACTAGCATATATCAGCTGTGCTTTGGAAAAAGGAAACATACAGCAGCAAACGGAAATGACAAACTATTGCAGAACAGTGTATGAGGCGGGATATTTTCCAATCTGCCCTCCGCTTTTTCTCCCCTATTTTATTCGAGATGAAATCCCTGCCGAACATAAGGACGGGATAGATATGAGCAGAGATCTTTTGAAACGCTGCCATGTACTTGTCGTTTGCGGAAAAGAGATAGATGAGGGGGTGAAAAACGAAATTGCTATTGCACAAAGACTGAAAATTACCGCTACAACCTTGGAGGGAATTATGACCATCAAAAAGCAGGGACAAGATGCCAATGAGGAACATTAAGCTGGGAAGTCTCTTTGACGGAATCGGGGTATTTCCTTTGGCCGCTTCCCGCTGCCATATCGTTCCGGTATGGGCAAGCGAAATAGAAAAAGTACCGATGTCGATTACAAAACGGCATTTTCCGAACATGGAACACCTCGGAGACATCACTAAAATCAAGGGAGGCGAAATCACCCCGGTTCATATCATCACATTCGGTTCTCCCTGTCAAAATCTCTCGCTTGCAGGCTGTCGTGAGGGCTTATCGGGAAGTAAGTCCTCTTTGTTTTTTGAAGCGATCCGAATCATAAGAGAAATGAGAGGTAACACGAATGGCATGTATCCAACTTTCGCTGTTTGGGAAAACGTCTATGGAGCGTTTTCATCAAATCACAGGATGGATTTTAAGTCCGTCCTTGAATCCTTCGCAGGCTCCGAAATTCCAATGCCTGCTTCCGGAAGATGGGCAAGTGCAGGAATGGTGCGAGGGAGAGAAACTGACATCAGCTGGCGCCTTATGGATGCCAGATATTGGGGAAAGCCCCCACTACTACAACGAAGAAGGCGTATCTTTCTCGTGGCGGATTTTAGAGGAAAACGTAGCGGAGAAATATTATTTAAGCCCCGCAGTATGCTCCCGTATCCTGCATCTTGCAGAAAAGATAGGAGCTCCTCCGCCCGAGTTCATCGAAGCAATCTTATTAAAGCAAGGGGGAAAATACCAATCGTCCACCCCTTTCAAGAAAGACGAATGCGAGGAGCGGCAAAGGAAAGAGACAGAGGAAATTTTCTTGGTAGCTTCGGACGGCCAGATGATCCTTTCCCTACCTTACTTGCAGGAGGAATAAATTACTTTGCCTTTTGGTATGAAGGGGACGAAGAAAACGGCTTTATTCGTTATCTTACACCGACGGAATGTGAACGCCTGCAAGGACTTCCTGAAGATTGGACGAAATTTGGGGCTATGGGCGAAGAAGTCGGCACAGGAGCAAGGTGTAAAGCACTCGGCAACTCCATTGCCCTCCCTTGTGCGGAGCATATTATGCAAGGGATTTATGAAGTATTGAAAGGAGGCGAAAAACCATGCAGGAAGAAGTAAATGAGAGAGTCGTGCTTGTCATCAAGGGAGGCGTAACGCTCAGTGCAAGGGCTCTTGCAAAGGCTATGAGAAAGGTGCTGGAACTGAGAAAAAACAAAAATTTTCCGTCTCATCAGAAAACGGGAAAACAAAACATAAAGCAACTGATCGGACAAAATGCAGGAGTTTCAAACATCGAGCTTACAAACAGCAATATCAAGTCCTTTGACAGAACGGCAAGAAAATACGGCATAGACTATGCGGTGAAAAAGGATCGGCTTTCCACACCGCCGAAATATCTCGTGTTTTTCAAATCAAGAGATGCCGATGCAATGGCGGCCGCTTTTACAGAGTTTTCAAAAAGGACCCTCAGAAAAGAAAAACAGAGACAGTCGGTTAAAAAGACATTGGAAGCATTTAAAAAACTGATCAAAGAAAAAGGATTGGATAAAGTCAAAGAACTGGTAAAGGGGGAACGGGAACGATGAAACAAAACCTAAAAAAATATCTTCCTCAAGGAGTTCTCTATCTTTCCCTGCTCTATCTGTTTATGCGATTGGGGGAAGGATACCGCCTTTCCAAAGGAGGAGATTTCATTGATAAAAGCATTAGCGGTGTATTCGCTCTTGGAACAATCAGCACAAATCCAATCCCGAGCTTTCATCCTTTTGATTTCTTATTTGGGCTCATCGGAACGTTTGGAATAGCGATGTTCGTCCATTTTAAGAGAAAAAACGCAAAGACCTATCGCCATAAGGAAGAATACGGATCGGCACGTTTTGGAAAGGAGGCGGACATCAAACCCTTTGTCGATCCGAAATTCGAGAACAATATGATTCTTACGGCAACGGAGAAGTTAACCATGAATCCAAGACCTAAAAATCCCAAGTTTGCAAGAAATAAAAATGCGCTCATCGTAGGAGGTTCCGGAAGCGGAAAGACTCGTTTCTGGTTTACACCCAACCTCTTACAAATGCACAGCTCTTATGTAGTTACGGATCCGAAAGCGGGAATTCTTGCCGATTGCGGGAATGCCTTATTAAAAAACAACTATCGCTTAAAGGTGTTTAATACGATCAACTTTAAAAAAAGTATGCACTATAATCCTTTTGCCTATCTTCACAGTGAGCAGGATATTTTGAAGCTGGTAAATGTTCTGATTTCAAATACCAAAGGAGATGGAAAAAGCAGTGACGAATTTTGGAACAAAGCTGAAACGCTCCTGTACTGTGCACTGATCGGATACATTCACTACGAGGCACCAAAGGAAGAACAGAATATGAATACCCTTGTCGAACTGATCGCTTCCATGGAAGTACGGGAGGATGACGAAACATTCAAAAATCCGGTGGATTATATGTTTGAAGCCTTAGAGGCAATCGATCCGGAACATTTTGCCGTAAGACAGTATCGAAAATTTAAACTGGCGGCCGGCAAGACCTTAAAATCGATCTTAATATCCTGCGGTGCCAGACTTGCCGTCTTTGATATTGCGGAAGTAAGAGAAATCATGAGCTATGACGAACTGGAGCTTGACACGCTCGGCGATGAAAAAACGGCACTGTTTTTCATTATATCCGATACGGACAGCAGCTTGAATTTCCTGATTGCTATGGCGTTTACTCAAATGTTCGACCTGCTTTGTAAGAAAGCGGACGATCACTATGGCGGCAGGCTTCCCGTTCATGTCCGCTGCCTTTGGGATGAGGCGGCAAACACCGGACAAGTTCCGCAACTTGAAAAAATCTGCTCGGTAATCCGCTCCAGAGAAATCTCCATGTGTCTCGGATTACAGGCACAAAGCCAGTTAAAAGCCTTGTATAAGGAAAATGCGGAAACCATCATCGGAAACATGGACAGCCGGATCTTTCTTGGAGGAGCGGAAAGTTCCACCCTAAAGGAATGGAGCGCCATGCTTGGAAAACAGAGCATTGACACATATAACACAAATGATACCAGAGGGACGAGCAGAAGCTATGGCGTAAATTATCAAAAACTTGGGAGAGAACTTCTTACCCCGGATGAACTGATGGCGATGGACGGTGCAAAATGTATCTTACAGCTTAGAGGGGTGCGTCCTTTCTTCTCAGACAAGTATGACCTAAAAAAACACCCACGCTATAAGTTGACCGCCGATTACGACAAAAGAAATACCTTTGATATTGAAAAGTTTTTAAGTACCCGGCTCCAGATAAAGAAAAATGAAGTGTTTCAAGTGTATGAATTCTCGGAAAATGAGTTGTAAAGATGCCTGTTTCCATAAATAGAAGCAGGCTTTTTTCACGCCACAAAAGGCAAGATTTCGTCCAGACGAAGCCCACAAGGCTTTGAATGATATAAAAAACTATGGTAAAGACCGCAAATGCGGCAGAAAGAGAGGTAATTTTATGGCATTTTTCAATCAGGCAATCAGTACACTATCCGTTCTTGTTATCGCTATCGGTGCAGGACTTGGCGTATGGGGAGCGGTCAATCTCCTCGAAGGATACGGATCCGACAATCCCGGCGCAAAAAGTCAGGGAATTAAACAACTGATGAGCGGAGGGGGAATTATCCTCATCGGTGTCAAACTCATTCCAATGCTTTCCGGACTGTTTAGTTAAGGACGGTAGCCTATGGATTATATCATCGACCAGTTCAATCAGTGGATCAAGGATTTTTTGATTGGCTGTATCACCAATAACCTTTCCGGACTGTTTGATACAGTGAATACAAAGGTCGGTGAGATTGCGGTAGAAGTCGGAAAGACGCCGTCGGGCTGGAACGGCGGCGTTTTATCCATGATTCACTCTGTTTCGGATACCGTGATTATTCCCATTGCAGGAATGATCCTCGCCTTTGTATTAACCTATGAACTGATCCAAATGCTGATTGACAGAAACAACCTCCATGAAGTGGACAGCTGGATATTCTTCAAATGGATATTCAAGTCCTTCGTGGCAATTTATCTTGTAACGCACACCTTTGAAATGGTTATGGCAGTCTTTGATGTAGCACAGCATGTGGTGAGCGGAAGCCAAGGAGTAATCAGCTCACAGACGAGTATTGACATTGCCTCAGCCATTTCGGATTTGGAAACAACGCTCCAAGGAATGGACATTGGAGAATTGTTCGGACTTTGTATGGAGACGCTTCTCATTCGATTTACGATGAACATTATGAGTTGGTGCGTTTTTATCATCATCTACGGCCGTATGATAGAGATCTTTTTATATTGCTCTCTCGGTCCTATTCCTCTTGCCACCATGGCGAACAGGGACTGGGGACAAATGGGGCAAAACTATCTTCGTGCCTTATTCGCACTTGGCTTTCAAGGTTTCTTCATACTGATTTGTGTAGGAATTTATGCGGTAATGGTAAAAGCGATTACGACATCGGCGGATATTCATGCTGCGGTATGGGCGGTAGCAGGCTACACGGTGCTTTTATGTTTCAGTCTGTTTAAGACCGCCTCACTCAGTAAGTCCATCTTTAACGCCCATTAACATATCCCTTTATGGGAAAGGAGGAATACCTGATACCAAGAAAATTCAATATCCTGTATGCGGATCCGCCTTGGAAATATGAAAGAAATAAAGTACAAGGAGCCGCAGAAAATCACTATTCCACCATGAGCATAGAGCAGCTTTGTGCTCTTGATGTGGAGAAAATCACAGATGAAAACTGCACACTATTTCTATGGTCAACCTTTCCGTTTCTTCCCGAAGCCCTGCGTCTTATCAAAGCGTGGGGCTTTACGTATAAGACAACAGCCTTTGTCTGGCTGAAACAGAACAGGAAGAATAAGGACTGGTTTTTCGGGCTCGGCTTTTGGACAAGAGGAAACGCTGAAATTTGCTTACTTGCAACGAAAGGAAAACCGCAGAGAAAAAGTGCAAAGGTTTCTCAGCTCATCATTTCACCGATTGATAAGCACAGCAAAAAACCGGATATTGTCCGGGAAAAAATTGTAGAACTTATGGGGGATCTACCCCGCATTGAGCTTTTTGCAAGACAAACGACACCCGGTTGGGAGGTTTTCGGAAACGAGGTGAAAAGCTCTGTAACACTCTCAGAAAAGGAGGAAAATTATGCCGTATGTAACAATTCCAAAGGATTTATCCCGCATAAAGAATAAATTGGTTTTTAATCTGACCAAGAGACAGCTAATCAGCTTTTCTCTTGCGGGAGGAATCGGAATTCCCTTTTATCTTTTCAGCAGGTCTGTTATCGGAGGTGATGTTGCCGCCTTTCTCATGATTGCTCTGATGCTGCCCTTTATGGCGTTTGGAGTTTATGAAAAAGACGGACAGCCGCTGGAAAAGATTTTGTATCACATGATCCATGCGAGGTTTTTGCTTCCCCGCATTCGGGTTTATCAAACCGATAACCTGTATTCCGCACTGGAAAGACAGGCAAAAATAGACAAGGAGGTGATGGAGATTGTTTACCATAAACAGAAAAGAAAAAGCGAAAGAAAAAAATAAATCCCAAAAAGAAAAACTTATTATCGGCGGAGTGGATGCAAGGCTTGGCAGAACAGAGAAACAAAGGCTCACCCTTGCCGTGAAAAAAGCAAAGAGAGACGGGAAGATCCCGAAAAGTGCCCAGCAGACAATCGCCTATCAGGAGATCTATCCCGACGGCTTATGCAAAGTCAAGGATAAGCTCTATACAAAGACAATGCAGTTTTCGGATATTAACTACCAACTGGCTCGCCCGGAGGATAAGACACAAATATTTGAGCTGTGGTGTGATTTTTTCAACTATATGGATCCTTCCATCAAGATTCAGCTTTCTTTTGTGAACGAATATGTGAACCGAATGGATTACGAAAAATCCATCGACATTCCAAAAAGAGAGGACGGCTTCGACGATGTGAGGAAGGAATACTCGGAAATGCTCTCTGCACAGCTCGGAAAGGGAAATAACGGACTGATCCGAAAGAAATATCTGACCTTCGGTATCTATGCGGAAGATATGAAAACCGCGAGGCTTCGTTTGGAACGTATTGAAGCGGATCTCATAGGAAACATGAAGGCACTCGGAGTAAAGGCACGAACACTTTCCGGTTTGGAACGCTTAAAAGTATTGCATAATGCCTTTCACCCCGGCGGACAGGAGAAACTTCGCTTTGCTTGGGATTCCATCGTCAAGACGGGACTATCCACCAAAGACTTTATCAGTCCGTCCTCTTTTGATTTCAGAGATTCCAAGACCTTTCATATGGGAAGCACTTTGGGAGCGGTATCCTTTGTTCAGATTATTGCTCCCGAATTAAATGATCGTATGCTCTCAGACCTCTTAAATCTTGACAGTGCCTCGACGGTTACCTTTCATATCCGCTCTTTAAATCAGGCGGAGGCAATCAAGGCAGTCAAGAGAAAACTTACCGACATCGAAAAAGGGAAGATTGAAGAACAGAAAAAAGCGGTACGCTCGGGCTATGATATGGATGTGCTGCCTCCTGACTTAATCACTTATGCACAGGAAGCGAAAAATCTTCTGAACAGCCTGCAATCCCACAATGAGAGACTGTTTCTTGTAACCATGCTCATTATGAATACCTCGGAAAGCAGAAAGAAGCTGGAAAACAGTATTTTTCAGACAGCAGGCATTGTGCAAAAGCATAATTGCAGTCTAAAACGTCTGGATTTTTTGCAGGAACAGGGACTGATGAGCAGTCTTCCGATTGGAGAAAATCATATCGAGATTGAGAGAAGTCTTACGACAAGCAGCATAGCCATCTTTATTCCTTTTACTACGGAGGAGCTTTTTATGGATGGGGAGTCCTTATACTATGGCTTAAATGCTCTCTCACATAATTTGATCATGGCGGATCGAAAACGCCTGAAAAACCCCAACGGATTATTTTTAGGTGTTCCGGGATCGGGAAAAAGCTTTGCGGCAAAAAGAGAAATCGTAAACGCTTTTTTGATTACAGAGGATGATGTCATCATTTCGGATCCGGAAGCGGAGTATGCTCCCCTTGTCAATCGCTTAGGCGGTCAGGTGGTAAAGCTCTCTCCGGTCTCCAAGCACTATGTCAATCCGATGGATATTAACCCCGACTACTCCGATGAGGAGGATCCCCTTACCTTAAAGAGTGATTTTATTCTTTCTCTGTGTGAACTTATCGTTGGAGGAAAAGACGGACTTCAACCGGTGGAAAAAACCATTATTGATCGCTGCACCCGTCTGGTTTACAGAAATTATCTCACGGATCCGAAACCGAAGAATATGCCGATACTGGGAGACCTGCATGCACTCTTAAAAGAGCAGCCGGAAGCCGAGGCGGCAAGGATTGCCACCGCACTGGAAATCTATGTTACCGGTTCCCTAAACGTATTCAATCACCGTACCAATGTCAACCTGAACAATCGCCTTATCTGCTATGACATCAAGGAACTTGGAAAGGCGCTTAAAAAAATCGCAATGCTGATTTTACAGGATCAGGTCTGGAACAGAGTTACCTTAAACCGAGCGGCACATAAAACAACATGGTTTTATCAGGATGAATTTCACCTGATGCTAAAGGACGAGCAAACGGCCGCTTATTCCGTGGAGGTATGGAAAAGATTTCGTAAGTGGGGCGGCGTTCCGAGCGGTTTAACCCAGAACATCAAGGATCTTTTGGCTTCTCGTGAGATAGAAAATATCTTTGAGAACTCGGACTTTATCTATATGCTCTCACAGGCGGCGGGCGACCGAGCGATCCTTGCAAAGCAGCTGGGCATTTCCCCGACGCAGCTATCCTATGTCACACACTCGAATCCGGGCGAAGGTCTCTTGTTCTATGGAAATACCATTATTCCGTTTGTTGATCATTTTCCGCATAACCATCTTTATTCCATTATGACGACACGACCGGAAGATCTTATGGAGGCAGCCGATGAAGAAAAATAAAAATCGCTATATCCAGTCATTTAGAAAGGAAGCCGGAGACAAAACATCTTCGGCTTCCGGTCATTCAGAGGACTTTGTTTCAAAAAACGAGAAAACGGGAAACCGAAATTTCTATTTTAAGGAGGAGGAAATCCATAATCATGTATCTCAAAAAGAGAAGGCTCTTAAGAAAGATTTACAACGATCCAAAGCAAAAGAAAAGCATTTACAAGAGAAATTACAGGAGACCGGCGCACATCTTCCTAAGAAGAAAAGGCTAAGGGTTCAAAGAGAGTTTGATCCGGAAACCGGGAAACGGAAAACAAAACTGAAACTTCAGGAAGAAGTAAAAACACCGAAGAAAATTTCCGCTCTTCCTGCTACTACCTTTCTTGCAGACAAAGCAATGAGAACAGGCAGTTTTCTAAAAACAGAGGAAGAAGAAAACACGGGCGAAGAAATCGCAGGCGTAGGAACACAAAGCGTCGCCTATCTTGCGAGGAAAGCCGTCAAAACAGCTTATCAGAAGCAACAAAGGATGCCTTATCTAAGGATGAAACAACTTGAAAAAAAGCTGCAAGATACTCATATCAAAGCCCTGTATCAACAGGAAATGTTGGAACATCCGGAAAGAATGAGCAATCCCTTATCCCGATTTCAACAAAAACGCCGAATAAAAAAGGCGTATGTCAAAGAACTCCGAGAAGCGAAGAAACAAGCACAAAACGCCGGGAAAGGAGCAAGAAAGACAAAAGATCTGCTGGGAAGAATCACGGATTTTTTCAAGGGATTTGCGACAAAACATAAAGGGATACTCCTTGCCATCGGCATATTTGCCTTTTTATTTGTCATGCTTTCTTCCTCTCTTTCCTCTTGCTCCATGCTTCTTCAAAGCGGATCCGGCATGGTAGTAAGCGGAACCTATATTGCAGAAGATCATGAGATTTTGGAGGCGGAAAACGGCTATCTTGCATTGGAGCAAAAGCTGCAAAGAGAGCTTGCCGAAGTGGAAAGCACACGTCCCGGCTTTGATGAATACCGCTATCAGGTAGATCAGATCGGACACAATCCTCACGAACTGATCAGTTTTTTAACGCTAAAACACGAAGATTTTAAGGCAAAGGATGTACAGGAAACACTGCAAAGCTTACTAAGTCAACAATATTCCCTTAGTTTTCGGGAAGAAACAGAAACTCGCTACCGAACGGAAACGACAACAAGCACAGATCCGGTTACAGGGGAAACAGTCACAGAAACAGAGGAGGTTCCTTACGAATATCGTATCCTTTATGTAACGCTTAAAAACAAGGGGCTTGGCATTGTTACGGCGGAAAACCTTACGGAAAGCGAAAAGAGCAGGTACGCTTTGCTCCTACGGACAAGGGGAAACAAGCCGCATCTCTTTGCGGATAATATCTACGCCAATCCCAAAGAAGGAGAAAACTACAAGATACCGAAAGAAGCCTTATCGGATCCGAGTTTTGCATCACTTATGAAGGAAGCGGAAAAATATCTCGGATACCCTTATGTCTGGGGCGGCAGCTCTCCTTCCACTTCCTTTGATTGCAGCGGGTTTATCTGCTGGGTCTATACAAAGAGCGGTGTCGCAAACATTCCTCGTACAACGGCACAGGGAATTTATAACCAATGTGCCCCTGTTTCCGCTTCCGAGGCGAGACCGGGCGATATTATTTTCTTCACCGGAACCTATGACAGCGGAAGTCCCGTATCTCATGTCGGCATCTATGTCGGAAACGGGATGATGCTTCATTGCGGATCGCCCATTCAGTATACAAGCATTCAGTCTCCGTACTGGAGAGAACATTTTTACGCATTCGGCAGACCGTAGTTTGCCGGGAAAGGAGAAGCGATGACAAAACTGGAAAAAATCGACAAAGAGCTGGAAAAGGCAAGAAGCCGTCTTTTAGAGTGGCAAACAAAGGTCAAAGAGCTTGAAGCAAAGCGTATTGAAGAAGAAAACACTCAAATTGTAGGCATTGTCCGCTCTCTTAACATGAGTCCGGAGGAACTTGCAACATTCTTAAAGCGACCGGATAAAATTTCCGGTCTTTCAAAAATAAAAAGGGAGGAATCAGACCATGAAAAATAAATTTCAGAAAATCACCTTAGGTTTTATGCTGCTTATCAGCCTATTTACTTTTTCACAAATCGCCTATGCGGGAGGTCCGGATTACGAGGAGCCAACCGAAGAAATTACGGAAAACCCGATGACAGAAAAAGAGAAAAACCCTTTGACGCCGGATGGAAATGCAACCTTGGTGGATCAGGCAAGCGATAAGGACGGAAAAGAGTTTTATACCTTTACCTCTCCGGCGGGCAATCAATTTTTTCTGATTATCGACAAGCAAAGAAGCGACAACAATGTGTATTTTCTTGATTATGTAACGGAAAAAGACCTCATCTCTCTCGCCAAAAAAGATAAGGAAAACCCTCTGATTACGGAGGTTTCGGAACCGGAAACCAAACAACCGGAACCGGAAATTAAAGAGGAAAAACCGGAAGAAAAGCCGGTGGAAGAAGAAAAACCCGAAAAAAAGCAAAGCAATATCGGTATGTTTTTAATCCTTTTGCTTGTCACCGTAGGAGTTGGAATCGTCGCCTACTATTTCAAGATATTAAAACCGAAACAAGAACTGGATGCAGCGGATGATTTTGAGGAGATTGAATTTTTAACAGAGGAAGATACGGAACATGAGGAGGAATTCGAGGACTTGGATTTAGATATGGAAGAAACATCCGAATTTTCAGAGGAGGAGGAATTGTGATGAAGTATTTTACAGACAGTCCCTACGAAAGAATGATGATGGAAATTCCAAGACCTCAAAAGGAGCCGCCGAAAAAGGCGGTTTCTTCTCTTAAGGAGAAATCATCTGACAAAAGGGCTTCGGATTCACTAAAAGAGAAAAAAGAAAGAAAGGGGTGTTAATGTAAAGGGTACATCTGCGAAAACAGATGTACCCTATCTCCCAAACAAATCGGAATGCGTTCCCGTCCTTGAAGCTGTGAGGATCAGTTGTGATTTATTTACTGCATAAATAAGCAGCCAATCCGGCAGGATATGACATTCTCGAAACCCGATATAATTTCCGGTTAAAGCATGGTCGTGATAACGCTGATCCAAGGTTTTTTCTTCTAAAAGAGTATTTAGTACCGTTTCAAGCAAAGACAGATCGTAGCCTCGCTTTTTGGCAAGTTTCAAATCCTTGCGAAAGGCACCTGTGGTTACAAGCTCTAACATTATTCACCATCCGTTTCCAGCTCATCCAATAACTCGTGTACCGAGGCATAACGCTTGGCGGGAATTTTTCCTGCCATAATGAGCTTTGCTTCCTCCATCGCCATTTCCGTTTCCAAGTTGAAACGAGGCTGTTTCATTTCAAAAGGAAGCCCTCCCTCCATCAGTGATTTATGAAGAAAAATATTGATGGCATCGGTTACGGTAATTCCAAAGCTTGAAAATAACTGTTCCGCACTTGCTTTTGTTTCCGGATCAATACGTACATTGATATTCGCCGTTTTTGCCATGGTTTTCACCTCCCTGCTTTCTTATAGAAATTATATCACTTTTTGCAAACAAATACAATACAATGTGAAACTTTTTGAAAGGAGAACGCTATGAACACAAAAGAAATGATAAAACTGCTCATTGATGTGGAGGTCGATACGGAAGATCTTCGCCTCTTAAAAGAACATCCAAAGGAGCATGTTGCTACAAAAAGAGAAGCTTGGAAACTTGAACAGCTCTTTCTTCTCTTGGAAAATGCGAAAGAAATGGAGGAACGTTTATGATAAATGAAGCACGTTATATTCAATCGTATGCCAAAATTATCGGCGTCAAGGAAGAAGCGGCCATTTCCTATGCACAGAAGAAAGGAACATTGGCACTGATCAATAATGCATCAGGTCTGCTTACCACAAAGACACAAAGAGAAAAGCACAAGGCTTTTGTGGATCTATATCGTATGAGCAGTGAACTGCATCATGAAAATCCTGTCCTCTCCTCACCGGAAGCGGTTACTTCCTTTATGCAGTCCGTGATGGAGCATATCCACGATAAGGAAGCGATGATGGCGGTATTCCTCGATACCAAAAACAGAGTGATCGATTATGAGGAAGTTTCCTTAGGCACGATAAATTCTTCCATTGTTCACCCAAGAGAAATATTTCGAGGTGCTGTCATCAATAAGGCAAATGCGATTATTCTCTGCCATAATCACCCATCGGGCGATCTTACGCCAAGCGGCGAGGACAAAACGATTACCCTCAGGCTGAAAGAAGCCGGAAAACTCATGGGATTGAGGTTTTGGATCATGTGATTATCAGCGGGATAGAGAAAGACCGCTATTATTCGTTCAAAGAAAGCGGTGTGCTGGAGGAGACAATTCGTTACGGAAAGAAGATACAAAAAGAAACGGATAAGGAAAATAAAAGTGCTCTATCGGTTTCCTCTTCCATCAAAGAAACGGGAACGAATTACGAGGTAACAGATGCACCCTTTGAAGCCTTTATCACCAATCTTGGAAAATACAACGAGGGAGAGTTGGTTGGAGAATGGGTCGCCTTTCCGACGGATCGTGAAAGTCTACAGGAGGTTTTCAAACGCATCGGAATCGGCAGTGAGAATGAACTTGGAACCGTGTATGAGGAGATCTTTATTAGTGATTATGATTGCAGAATCAGTAATCTCTACAATGTCCTTGGGGAATATGAGTCCCTAAACGAATTAAACTATCTTGCCTCAAAAATAGAAGAACTTTCCGAAAGTGAAAAAGAACATTTTGAGGCGGCAATGGAAATCAGCGACTATGCAGGAAGTGTAAAAGATTTGATTAACCTCACCGAAAATCTCGATCGTTATGAAGTCTATCCGGGAATCGAAGATTATGACGATCTGGGAAGAATGTATATTGATGAATACGGTATCCTTGAAGTAGCGGATCCTCTGAAAAACTATTTTGACTATGCCGCTTATGGCAGAGATGTTGCCATGGATGAGGGAGGAAGTTTTACAAGCTATGGCTATATCCGAGATAACTATGATACCTTTCGAGAGTTTTATCACGGAAACCGAGAGAACATACCGGAAGAATATCTCATCACGGGAAATATAGAAGAACCGGAACCGGAAAAATCGGACACACTTACCGTTCTGATGGTAGAACCCGGAAAGGAGGCGTATGTAACGGAAATCAAGAGTGATATTTCCTCCTTGCAGGCACAGGTCGGCGGATTGATTGAGTCGGTATATGCTTTTCATGATCCTGTCGTCCTTGTTTGCAATGACGAAGGAAAAATCAACGGGATGGAGCTCAACCGCGCCCTCTACGATGAAACCGGCAATCTTTACGATATTATAGGCGGTCCGTTCTTTATTGCAGGTCTTAGTGAGGACGGTTTTACTTCTTTAAGTACGGAACTTTGCAATAAATATCAGGAGCGTTTTAAGACGCCGGAAATCTTCGCAAATATCGGAGGAGAAATCGTTGCAATCCCTGTCACCGCTTCTATCAAAGAAAAAAAGGAGAATTATCTGAGAGCGGCGGAACTTTCGCAAGAACAAAACTACAATATGATTGACGGACAGCTCAACAACATCGCACTGGAAAAAACACATGAAAAACCTTCCTCTGTTCTTGCACGCCTGAAAGAGAATGAGGCAATGATTCAAAAGAATGCGGCAGAGAAAAAACAGGATATTTCCAAAATAAAAAAGCTCATTGAGCCGGAAAGGAGCTGAATATGAGAATTAGCAATCTCGCCGAACTTAGGGTGCGTATATGAAAGAGAAAAACAGAGTACGAAATGTCCAGCTTCATTTCATGGTAAGCCCGGAAGAACGAAAACAGATTGAAGAAAATATGAAGCTGCTTTCTACTGAAAACTTAGGTGCGTATCTTCGGAAAATGGCACTTGACGGCTATCTGATTCATCTTGATTTATCGGAAGTGCGGGAAATGATTCGGCTTTTAAGAAATGCCACCAACAACTTAAATCAGATTGCAAAAGTCGCAAATGCTACGGGAAATATCTATGGAGGAGAGATTAAAATGATGCAGGAAAGGTATGAGTTACTTTGGAGGTCGGCAAGAAAAATTCTTAGTGAACTTTCTAAAATTTAGCAAATACGGCAGACATAAAATACACAGCGCGGTATAATAAAAGAAAAAGAAATAAGGGAGGATGACGAAATGAGAATACTGTTCAAACTTTTATTATGGCCGCTTGTTCTTGTACTATCTTTCATTGTGGCGTTCGGACGTTTCCTGTGTACGTTCTCCTCTATTCTGCTTTCCGTTTTGTCGGGGCTATTCTTTTTCTTTGCAGTAGGTAATCTCATTATGGGTGAAAAGGAAGCTGCTGCCGGACTTCTTCTCATAGGATTTTTCATCAGTCCGTTCGGTCTCCCCGCTCTTGCTCTTTGGATGGTAGAAAAGCTGGATGACTTAAAAGAAATGATACGAGAACTTTAGGAATAACATACTTGCGGCGGCATGAGGGAATTTTCCTTTGTGCCGCCGTTATTTTTTTAGAAAAGGAGGAAACGATGGCGACAACACGAATCATCCCGATGCACATCGGAAAAGGAAAAAGTATTGCACAGTCTATCCGGGACCGAACCGACTATGTAAAAAATCCGGATAAGACGCAGCAAGGCGAATTCATCTCTGCTTATGAATGCGATATTGCCACCATTGATGCGGAATTTTTACTCCTTAAAAATCAGTATCATCATAAAACCGGACGCAGGCAGAACCGAAAAAATGATGTACTTGCCTATCAGATCAGACAGGCATTCAAACCGGGTGAAATCACACCGGAGGAAGCAAACCGTATCGGGTATGAGCTTGCTCTTTCATGGACAAAACAGAACTATCCTTTTATCGTATGTACCCATACGGATAAGGCTCATATCCACAATCATATCGTATATTCGGCGGTGTCTTTGGACTGTAAAAGAAAGTTCAGAAACTTTTGGAACAGTACAAAAGCCGTCCGAAACTTATCCGATCGACTCTGCCTTGAAAACGGACTTTCCATTGTAGAAAATCCGAAAGAGACAAAATGCCATTACGGAAAATGGCTCGGAGAGAAAAAGAAGCAAAGCAAGCGGGAAAAATTAAAAACTGCCATTGATGACACCCTCGCTCAAAAGCCATCTTCCTTTGAGAATTTTTTAAAAAAGATGGAAGAAGCCGACTATGAAATCAAACACGGAAAACACCTTGCTTTTCGATTAAACGGCGATAAGAAATTTATCAGGTGCAAAGACCATTCCCTTGGAGAAGATTACACGGAAGAAGCCATCAAAGAAAGAATTTTAGGGAAAAGAAATTCTCCGAAGCAGAAGCAAGAATCTAAGGATAAGATTGACCTGTTGATTGATATTCAAGAGAAAATCAAAGCCGGGAAAGGCGCCGGATATGAACACTGGGCAAAGATATTCAACTTAAAACAGGCAGCAAAAACATTGAGTTATTTAATGGAAAACAAACTCACGGATTATGAAGCATTAGAGGAAAAAACAAAGCAGTTGGTCTCCGATTTTAATACTCTCTCCGCTCAGATGAAACAAGCGGAAAAAAGAATGCAGGACATCTCGGACCTGAAGAAACACATCTATCAATATGCCAAAACAAAGGAAGTTTATGTAGCTTACCGTAAGGCAGGATACAGCAAAAAATTCTATGCGGAAAACGAAGAAAAAATACAGCTTCACAAGGCAGCAAAAGCAGCCTTTTCCGCTCTCAACACAGAGAAACTCCCGACTATAAAAGAGCTTTCCAAAGAGTATGAAAAACTCCTTACCGAAAAGAAAAATCTCTACTCCGACTACCGCAAGAAGAAAAAAGAAATGCAGGAAATTTTAACCGTAAAATCCAATGTGGACCGCCTGCTCTTTCCTCCGCAGAAAGAGCAACCTGAAAGGGAAAATGAGCGTTAGCCATTTTTCCGTAGTTCCTCCACAGGAGGTGTCAAAGAAAAACTGAAAGTTTTTCTTTCGGGGGATTGGGGGCAGACCACCAACAAGCAAAAAAGCCGAGTGTGTACCGCTCGGCATTGCTTGCCAATTTCATTTGCCTCTTAGTTCCTACAACAAAGGAAAATCAATTTTTGTCAAAAATTATAGAAAAAAACCTACATCTATTATGAGTTTAACGATTATTTCATGGGAAATGTTCATTTGATGTTTACTAGCTTATATCAATATTTTTTGATTTTCTTAGTCTCTTTTAGTATAACGATAACAATGCTTAAATTACTATTTTTAGCTACTCATTTGTAAAAAATATTAGGTGATAATGCATGTGTGACAAAAAAGCGAAAAAATAGAAAGCCATCTGATAAAATAAGTTTAAGAACAAACCAAAATTATCAGAGAGAGGCTTTCTATGAGAACAAGTATAATGAAAGAAATGAAAATTCGCCAGACAGTAACATATGTCTTGACAATTAAGAAACAACCCTAGACATTTGTAAGAAAATCTTGAGTTTCCGCAAAATGTAATTTCAAAAAGAATATACTGTTCCAAAGTGCCAATCTGCCGTTTTTTTGAGAGCTTAAGAATGGCAGTGCTGAAAATAGAGGCACTTGAATAAGCCCCGCCGGAACCGGGCTTTGGGAGAAGATTCAATTATCTATTTAAGCGACCAGCGGAAGGCAGAGTTGACGGTATGCCGGACGCTTTGTCCGGAACCAGAGCCTGACGCCCTCTTTGGCATAAGAAAGTATGCCCAAGATGCCTTTTGCTAATCGGTAATAGCAGAAGAAAACCTTTTTCTTTACAGGATTTGCCGTTTGTATAATAGAAACCTTAAGGGCACTGGTTTCGGATTTCATGGAAATCATTGCCAGAAAGGCCATGCATAAGGTGATATAAAAGTTAAGTGCGTTGATTGCTTTGAGCTTACGCACACGAAAGTTCTCAAACCGGAACATCTGCTTTTTGCAGCGGAAATATTCTTCGATTTTCCAGCGTGAGAAGTAAGTTCTGGCTACCCGAATAACATCATCTTTGGACTTGATTTCTATATTAGTGGCAAGCATCATCGGATGTTCGGTAATGCCATAAATAAGCACTAGATAGATATCGTTTTTGGATGCCGTAATCTGTACTTTGACATGGGAAAGGTAAGCTTCTTGATTTTTGCCTTTGTAAAACACACTTGTTTTGATTTTGCCTTTTCTGCGGTTACAAAGTTCGGTAGCGGTTGTCCATTTGCGATGGTAGAAAAGTTTGCGATTGGATTTCAAACGGATTACGTAGTGCTGGTTAAGGTCATCCAGTTTTAAAAACATCTTATTATCATCGTAGCCTCTGTCCATAGCAAAGATTGCGTTTCCAAAGAGGGCAGCTCCCCGTTCTATGGCTTGAAAGGTAATGGTATTGGCAGATTTATAATCTTTTTCGTGAGAAGAATGTATTTGAGAAAAAAGGCTGACCGGATGATTCGAAGAAGTGAGAACGCAGGCTTCTGTAACATGATAGCCTTTTTTATACACATTTTTTGCGGAAGTGCTTTCCGAGCCATCGCGAACAATTCCGAGAGCCTCGAATTTGTAGCCGTCTGGCTTAACCACATCAGTGTCATCGATGTGAATGACAGGATGAGTCGGCACCCATTTTTTAATCTGCTGTAGATAGGCAGAAAGAGAAGGTATCGGAGTTCCTTTTTCCAGATGTCGGGATAAACGGTCAACCACATTTATCTTTTTAGAGGGCTCATGAAGCTGGTCGCAAACGTCGGTGAGCAGACAACTTCCGGAAGCTAACATGCCATAAGTAATGTCAGCGGTAAACTTTCTTTCGGGCTTAGAGAGATTTTTTGAAATTTTGGTTAATTGTAAAATGAAAATGAACTAAAAAAATTCCATAGAAAATCACGTTTGGTATAATTGAATCACCACAAAACAAAAAAACCAAAGGTGATGACTATGGAATATAATAATACTACAGCAAATTCAAGAAAAAATAAACATTTAAACGATTTCGAAAGAGGACAAATTCAACTTCTGCATAATAAAGGATATTCAGCATACAAAATAGCAAAAGAACTTCGTAGAGCATCCAACACCATAAGAAATGAGTTAAAAAGAGGTACAGTAACTCAAATAAAAGGAATACATGATGTACAAGTATATTATCCGGATACAGGTAAGTTAGTATATGAGAAGAATCGAAAAAATTGCAAAAAGAAATTTAAAGCCTTGAAATGTAGCAAATATTTAGACTTTGTAAAGCAAAAGTTTAATGAAGAAAAATGGTCGTTAGATGCAATTTGTGGATATGCAAAGTTAAATAAGCTATATGAAGGTCAAAGAGTCTGCACCAAGACATTATACAATTATGTAGATATAGGTCTAATAGGAATAAAATCTATTGATTTGCCCTTAAGAGTGAAAAGAAAACCGGCTAAAAAACGAGTAAAAGAAAACAAAAGAAAACTTGGAAAAAGTATAGAAGAAAGACCGCAAGAAATAGAAACAAGAAAAACATTTGGAAATTGGGAAATAGATACAGTAATACCAAAGAAAAACAAAGAAGAAGCATCATTAATAACCATAACAGAAAGAAAAAGTCGAATGGAACTAATCTTAAAATTAAACAGAAGAAAAGCATCCATAGTAAATGAAACATTAAAGAACACATTGAACAGATTGAAGGAACCACAAAAAATATTTAGAAGCATAACAAGTGATAACGGCTTAGAGTTTGCGAAATTATGTGAACTTGAAAAAACATATATAGGAAACATCTATTACTGTCATCCCAATAATCCCCAGGAAAGAGGAACAAATGAAAAGCACAATAGCCTAATCAGAAGATTTCTACCGAAAGGAAAATCATTAAATGATTATGAAGAAGAACACTATATAAAGATAATGAATTGGATGAACAATTTGCCAAGAAAAATCCTAAATTACCGCACTCCTATAGAAGTTTTTATAGAAGAACTAAATAACTTAGGACTTTTAGATGATAATGAGGAATTAGTTCAATTTGATATTGCAATTTAAGTTTTTGAAATTTTATTGGTAAATGCTAAAATTTTTCTTTTCAAAGTATAGGTGTTTGATGTAAAATGGGACATAAGGAATCTCCTTTCTTTTTGTTTAGTAAGGTTTTTGGTTGATAGCTTAATTTTACATCAAAAAGGAATAAGATTCCTTATATTTTTGCTATTTTTTGAAATTTGTTGATGAAGGAACCTTAAAAATGATGACCTGTGGATAAATCTGCGGAAACTCAAGCAAGAAGAAAATGTATTGACTAAAATAAAAAAAGTGATATATAATGATATATTAAAAGTTAGTTTAAGCTAATTTGTTTTGTTTGAGCGAAAGGAGGTATACATGTTGAATGAAATATTTTGTTTATTCTCAAGCGGATTACATTGATTTTTACAAAGCGGTTTCGTCATCTGTAATTACTGATGGCAGGGAAACTATTTTTCATATAGCCCCTTCTTGGGGGAACGGAACAGTTACTTTTTTTCATATCTCTGAATATTCTAGTTTTTTAATGTTCGATATCTGCTTTTCTGAAACTGTTGAAATCATATATGAGTTGCCTCGCGATCATTTTGAAATCGCTTATTGCGTAAAGGGCAATTCCGTATTGATAGAAGGGAAGAACAAAAAGGATATTTCTCCCAACACAATGACGCTTTCTATGGCTACTATGTCAAAAGAAACAGCAAAGGGTATCCTGAAAATCCCAAAAGGCATTCAGTATGTTAATCTTGCCTTTGCATTTTCAAAAGAAGCCTGCTGTCATTATTTTGGAAGTGTCGGTTTTAAATTGTGGAATACTGCATTAAATGGAGACGACAGAGATGAACAATTTTTTTTTAATCAGGAGTTTTTGCCACAGGTACGAAATGCCTTTTTTCAAATTCAAAGCTGTGCCATAAAAGACAAAAATGCAAAATGCCTGTTCATCGAGAGTCGCATCTCAGAGATTATCTCTTATATCTGTGAAGCGGGATTGAGAGAAGAACAGTTAGACATAGATGCCTTTGAAAAAGAGCAGATCAAAAAAATTCCTTCACGCATGACAGAAGATTTTCTAAATCCTCCTACTATTTCAGAACTTTCAAGGGAACTTGGTCTCAACATTACAAAGTTGAAAAAAGGTTTTAAGTTGCTATATGGTACCACCATATATGGATATCATAAAAAAGCGAAGTTGCAGCATGCCCGAGATCTTTTGCTAAATACTGAATTGACTATTTTAGATGTCGCTTATCAATCAGGGTATATTAGCCAAAGTCAATTTGGTGTTGCATTCAAAGAGGAGTTTGGAGTAACTCCATCTGATGTACGAAAAAATGGCTTTTAAAAAAATCTTTTTCAGATAATCTTTCACCCAATCGAAAGATACTTTTGCATAAAAGCAAAGTTATAATAATCTTGTAGTTAGCCGAAGCTAATTGCAGGATTATTTTTTTTGAGAGGAGGATTTATTTCTTTGAAAAATGGAATTAGAACCTTATTTCGATTTTTGAGTCTAAAAGGCCAGAAACAGCTCTGCTTGTCCGGCTTCTTTGCTATCTTGTCTGCCACTTTCAGTGTCTTTCCGATGTTCGGTCTGTATCTAATCCTGGATGCTATTTTGGACGGAAGAAATTTTTATGGGTGCTTGCCAGGGATTTGTGTCTCTGTTTCAGGGATTTTTCTTCAAGTTTTATTTCACATGGTATCAACTCGGCTTTCACATCGTACTGCGTTTGATGCTCTGTATGAAATCCGGCTTCAGATTTTGCAAAAACTGTCACAGATCAATCAAGGATACATGGACGAGAACCCGATCGGTAAGTTAAAAAGTATGCTGTTTGATGATGTAGAGCAGCTTGAAATGTTTTATGGTCATCACTTTCCTGAAATATTGGGAGGCATCTTCATTCCAATCGTCATGGGAATGTGCATAATTGTTTTGGATATTCGCATTGCACTTGCCCTTTTTATAACCATTATCATTTTTGCTCTTTGTCTGCGTTCCATTGGAAAACTACAAAATAAAAACTTTCCAGGTATGTTTCAAACTTCACAAGCGATGAATACAGCTATGATTGAGTTTATTCATGGAATTAAAGAACTAAGAATATTCTCAGTGGAAGAAAAAACATATTCCAAATTTGAACAGGCAACAAATAATTATCGGCATTTCATGGTGAAGTGGTTTAAAGATTCCAGGCATCAGATGACAATTAACACCATCGTCATGAACTCCAGTATCGTTTTTGTGTTTCCAGTTGCAGGATATTTGTACTTGCAAGGAGCTTTTCAGCTTTCCCGTCTTCTTTTATATTTGTTTGTCGCTCTTTGCTTTGCAACTCCCTTATCTAAGATTGCGATTTATACAGATATGCTGCACTTAAACGCACAGATTGCAGATCGGTTGAATGGTTTAATGATTTTGCCGGAACTGGAGGCCCCCAGTGATTTTAAAGAATTGAACGATTATTCCATTACCTTTGAAAAGGTTTCTTTTGCATATGGTGAAAAGGAAGTACTGCATAGTATATCGTTTCAGGCAACTGAAAATAAAGTAACAGCTCTTGTAGGTCCGTCCGGTAGCGGTAAAAGCACAATCGCAAAACTTATCGACCGCTTCTGGGATGCAAAAGGTGGAGAGGTGCGCATTGGAGGTATTGATATTCGTAAGATACCGAAGGAACAACTCACTCAAATAATTTCTTTTGTAACACAGGATATTACTATCTTTGAAATGTCTATCCATGAAAATATACAACTTGGAAATCCAAATGCATCTTTTGATGAGGTCGTGAAGGCGTCTCAAGCTGCTTGTTGTCATGATTTTATTGTATCATTACCGGATGGCTATGATACAAAACTGGGAAAGGAAATTTCCTTATCAGGCGGTGAAAAACAGCGCATTTCTCTTGCACGTGCAATACTGAAAAACGCACCTATTCTAGTTCTTGATGAAGCAACCGCTTACTGCGATCCCGACAATGAAGCAGAATTACAAAAAGCACTTTCTGCTCTTGCTAAAGGAAAAACTGTAATTGTCATTGCTCACCGTCTTTCTTCTGTTGCCGATGCAGATCAGATTCTCTTAATCAAAGACGGATGTTTGGTTGCTCACGGTACACATGACGATTTGTTAAATCATTCAACGGCGTACTCTGATATGTGGCAAGCTTTTCTCATGTCTGAACGCTGGTTTGCTGGGAGAGAAGAACATGTTTAAGCGAATCAAACGAATTTTACAGATTGCAGGTCAAAAAAAATCTGCATTGATTACAGCTGTGTTATTCAACATATTGAAAGCATTTTGTGTTGGCGGAACCTATATTACACTCCTTTTTGCTTTGAACGATTTGATCTCTAATGCCTTTGAAAGCCGTAAACTTATGATTTACAGTGGAACTTTAGCTACACTGCTAATTTTGCGGTATATGTTTGAGTATGCTGTAAACAGTTTGCAATCTTCGGCGGGTTATGAAATGATGTGTGACCTCCGTATAAAAGAAACAAACCGACTTACAACGCTTCCTTTGGGAGATTTTCAAAGAGAAGGTGTAGGAAAGTTGGCTTCCGTTTTCACAAACGATATGAGCTTTGTAGAGATGTATTGCATCAGTACACTGTCCGGCTTTGTTGCAGGCCTTACCGTTGTAATTTGCACATCCATCGTGATGCTAATTGCGGATTGGCGTCTGGCACTATGCGCAATGGTGGGGTTCATTCCTGCTTGGTTTGTATATCGAGACAGCAGAAAAAAATTTGTTCGTTATGGAAAACATCGACAGACAGAAAGTCAAAACTGTATCGGAAGCATGTTGGAATATCTCTCCGGGATGGAAACAATCCGATCCTACCAAATGACAAACCTCATTTTTAATAAAATGGACAAAGACCTACAAAGATATAGAGATGCTTCGGAGAACTATGAGCTGAAAGTTCAGGTGCCAATGATGTGGTTTCAGCTCTTTGTGCGATTAGGAATGGCGTTAATTTTCGTATGTGGTCTCTTTTTCTACTTTGCAGAGATAACATCTCTCCCTGTATTTTTGTTCTTTGCTATTATCAGTGCAAGTTATTATCAGCCGGTAGAATCGATGCTCCTTGATTTTGGAACTTTAAATCTAATGGACATCAGCTTGGATCATATCAAAGAATTGCAGGAGAAGGAGTCGCTTCCCAACGGAGATAGCGGAACGATATCCTCTTGTGAACTGAAGGCAGAACAAGTTTCTTTCACATATGACAATGAAACGGAATATGCTGTGGAAGACATCACTTCCATAATTCCTGAACACTCGTTTACAGCGCTGGTTGGATCATCTGGAAGTGGTAAAACGACACTTCTTCTTTTACTAGCACGGTTTTGGGATGTGAAAAACGGTACAATTAGAATCGGTGGAACGGATGTTAGAGACACCCCATATATGGAACTGCTGAATCATCTTTCTGTCGTTTTTCAGGATGTTTATCTTTTTTCAGGTACGGTTGCGGATAACATCCGCATGGGAAGACCGAATGCCACGCAGGAGGAAATGATTGCTGCGGCAAAGGCTGCTTGCTGCCACGATTTTATTATGGCATTGCCAGAAGGCTATAATACTTTGGTCGGATCAGGTGGAAACACTTTGTCCGGAGGAGAAAGACAGCGGATATCAATTGCACGAGCTATCTTGAAGGATGCTCCGATTATTTTGATGGACGAGGCGCTTTCCAGTATAGATTCCGAAAACGCTTTGGAAATTCAAAAGGGACTGGACATACTGACAAAAGGAAAAACGGTCGTTATGATTGCTCATACTCTCTCCTACATTCGCTTTGCAGATCAGATCATCGTGATGGACAATGGGAAAATAGTAGAGTTAGGCACTCATGACGACTTGCTGACAAAAGAGGGACTTTATATGGATATGTGGGAAAAAGAACATACAATGAAAAGGTGGAAGCTCCATGTTTAAAGCACGAAAGCCGGATCCCCGCGTATGGATTTTGTTTACTGCTACCTCAAGTATGCTTGCGTTTATGATGCCCAAACGTGTTCTTTTTCCAATTTATGCAATTGGAATGGTATTGTTGGCGGCACTGTTCTGTCTTGGATCCAAAAAAGTTGCATTAAAGGCAGCTCTTCCCTATATAGCAATCATTGTTTGGGAGTTGATTGCAGAACATTTTAAACTACCTATCGTAGGGGCAACTTTCTCCATGATTAAAATAATCATACTTCTGTATGAGCCGCCTCTGTTGTGCGGACTAATCATTGCAAAAGCCATAAAACTGAGCGAATTGCTTACGGCATTATCCAATATGCGACTTTCAAGAAAATTGATTCTGCCGCTTGCCGTGGCATTTCGCTATTTTCCAACTTTGAAAATGGAAGTGGGCAGTATACGAGAAAGTTTACTGCTAAGGGATATGAAGCCCTCTTTTTTGCATCCGGTTCAGTCGATGGAAAACTATTTGATTCCGATTTTGATGCGGAGCTTGAAAGTAAGTGATGAGCTGTCACAGTCGGCACTTTGCAGAGGCTACAGCCTTGCAGGTAGTCGCGGAACACTTGTTCCGGTTGTTTTGCGACCTTTGGACTATATTTTATTTGCAGTCATCATCTTCTGGGATGTTCTACTTTGGATATGGGGAGGTGGTTATATTGCTTGAGATAAAGAATTTAAGCGTGAAATACGCTGGGGCGGAAGCAGAAAGCTTATATCAGTTTTCATTGTCCGTAAAAGATGGTGAGTGTATCCTGCTGACAGGTTCTTCTGGCTGTGGGAAAACAACTGTGACACGGTGTCTAAACGGACTTCTTCCAAACTTCTATTCCTGTGAAATGCAGGGAGAAATCTTTCTTAATGGAAAAGAAATTTCTGATCTGAGTATGAAAGAAATTGCATCATTAACAGGTTCCGTTTTTCAAGATCCCAGGTCGCAGTTTTTCACGCTGGATGTAGATTCGGAAATTGCTTTCCCTTGTGAAAATCTCGGACTTGCACAAGCCGAAATTCAGGAAAGGGTATTGTCTGCCGCAAGCCTTACAGGCGCCACGCATTTGTTAGAGAGAAAGGTTACAGAGCTTTCCAGTGGTCAGAAGCAAAGTGTTGCGATTGCCTCCGCTTGTGCACTACATCCAAAAATTCTTGTTCTAGATGAACCGTCAGCAAATCTCGACAAGGAAGCAACCGAACGTCTGAAGCAAATCCTTTTGAATCTGAAAAGTAAAGGTACTACAATCCTTATTTCCGAACATAAGATTTATTGGCTAGCAGGACTTTGTGATCGGATGATATATTTGGAGAACGGAAGAAAACGCATAGAATTGTCCGCAAACGAGTTTCAGTGCATGAAAATCGACGAAAGCAGACACCTTGGATTGCGGTGTGTTTCCCCTTACTGGAAGGAAATGAAAAAAACTGTTCAATCGGATTTTATCGAAAAGGTAAAAGGGAAACAAATTTCATTCCACTATCATAAAGAGGCTCCTATTTTTAATGAACTGGACTTCTCCATACCGTCCGGTGAGGTAATCGGGATTGTTGGGGAAAACGGTATCGGTAAAAGCACCTTGGCAAGGTTATGCGTCGGGCTGGAGCAACCACAAAGAGGCGATATTCTCTTCAATGGAAAAAAATGCAACAAAAGGGATCGAATTCATAAATCGTACTATGTTATGCAGGATGCAGACTATCAGCTTTTCTCTGATAGTGTGTTAGGAGAGCTGGTTGCTGGAAAGGAGGACGACAAAGAGACAAACGAGGCAGCTATACAGATATTGGATCGGCTGGGAATCCTTTTATACAAAGATCGTCATCCGGGGAGCTTATCCGGTGGTGAAAAGCAACGTGTCACTATTGCTGTCGCACTAATGAAAGACTCAGAAATCATACTGTTCGATGAACCTACCAGTGGGTTGGATGGGAGAAATATGTTGCGTGTCTCTAAACTTCTAAAAGACTTGACAAAACAAGGAAAAACCGTATTGGTTATTTCCCACGACGCAGAATTTCTCCTTGAAACCGCTGATTGTTTATTACATCTAGAACGTTGCAGAGCTCCTACCATAATTCCGTTTTGTAAGGAAAATCGAGAGCAGATTTATCAAATTTTATTTTCTGAAAGGAGCAAGAATAATGAACAATGATGTAAAAAAAGAAAAATTAGAAGTCAAGGATCTCATCTTGATTGGTGTAATGGCAATTCTGCTTTATGCTTGTATGTTTGTAGTGGTTTTGATTTTAGGCATGAATCCGGTTACTTATTTGTTTGCACCGGCTATTTCAGGAATCCCGGCAGGGATCGTTATGATGTTGCTTTTGTCAAAAGCTCCAAAAAAGGGAACCTTTTTCCTTGCCTCCACAGTAGTTGCTGTATTCTTTTGGATTATGGGGAGACTTCCGTTGGATGTGATTACAATGCTTTTTTGTGGATTGATTGGCGAGCTTCTTTACGGAGCACTGGGTCGGAAAAGTTTTCGAGGGATGGCGATGGCACATGCCGTTTATACTTGCGGGTTGACGCTGGTTGCTTTTATTTCTGTTGTACTTTTGAAAGATGCATTTGCAGAAGCATTTGCCATGTATGGCGAAAGTTATATCAGCAAAATAATCGAATTGGTGACACCACTCAGCCTTGCCGGACTGTGCCTACTTTCTGCGTTCTGTGGTATAATCGGTGCTTATATCGGAAAAATTCTGCTGAAAAAGCATTTTGAAAAAGCTGGCGTCCTTTGATAAGTTGCGTTTAGTTTCACAGTGAATGTGTATTGAATATTGTCTGAAATTAATAAAATATTTAAAACGCAGAGAATTGCCGTATATTTTTTCTTTTCTTTCAATACCATTTACTTGATGTAAAAGTTCTTATCAGCTTTTTACCCTATTTATTATGTATATTTGAAATGGGATGATTTTTTTCTTTAGAAGGAGTGAGAATGTTGTGATATGCAAAATATATAAATTTAGCCAAATCATCTTCTTGCAGATAAAAAATCAGCTGTAGTATTTGTTGAAACAGTAGCATATAGCTTAATCGTTTTTTTCTATCTCTATGAGAATATACAAATAGTTTTTTATGCCCTATCGGAATTATTCCGGTGGGGCATTTTTTCTTGCAAAGAAATACTCTCTCGTTGTCGCTCTCCCCCTCTCTCTCCTTTTGATTTTTAAGTTTTTCAAATCAAAAGGAGGAATACCAATGAAAAAGATTAACCTACGAGATTATTACCCGTTCTACAAAGAAGATTTCTTTATCGAGGTGGAGGATCAGATAGCGGAGATTTTAAAAGTGTTTGACATTCAAGAGGCAAGTTATCAGCGATATATTCGCAGATACAAAGCCTATTACTCTCTTGATGTAGATAATGGAATTGAAAATAGTATCTTGCTGACTGCACAGACACCGGATGAGATTTATGAGCGAAAATTGACCAAAGAACAGTTATACCGAGGACTCAACAGCATTCCAAAGAAACAGGCGGATCGCATCTATGCACATTACTTCTTAGGTATGAGTAAAAGCGAAATTGCCAAATCGGAACAGGTCGATGAAAGAGCTGTGAGAGAGTCCATTGAAAGGGGATTAAAGAATATGGCAAAATTTTTGAAAAAAGTTTTGTAATACCCTCCGAAAAAGGTCAAAAAATGTCCTTACTTATGAGAGGCATATAAAATAATATCCCCTACCTAATTTGTACCTTGACAACTGAATAGAACAATCCGGATACCGACCTGCAAAGGCAGGCTGCAAGGAGCCAAGCAGTGGGTACGCCATGATGTTTTTTTACAGAAGAAACCGAAATAATAACTTTGGATATACGGTTTTGAATGTCAAAGACGGAGCGAAAAACACCAACATTGCAAGTAAAGAGAAACGGTTTTATGGCAACGATATGCAGTAATGATACTTCCGTCTGGCTAACGTCACTGTAAGGGGCGGCCCACCCATCAGCATGGGAGGGGGTGGAATTCCCATGAGGATAGGCAGTTACCTATCCGTCCGGATATGTTCAAATAATGATAATATGACAAATGCTGCACTGATTTTTGGTGTGATGTAAATCTTCTAAGCAAGTCAGTGCAGCTTATTTCATAAAAAAGAAAGGAGGTCTAAGCGATGAATGATGGTCTAAATGTCACTCAAAAGAAAGAACGACAATCATTCGGTACTTCCGGGCACGAAGAAAAGAATAGAGTTTCAAGAATGGTTCCCCGCATTGGAATGACGATTGATGAAACGGCAGACTACACCGGAATTGGGAGAACTACTCTACGCCACCTGATCCGTTCAGGAAAGATACCGACTTTGAAAATCGGTCGTAAAACCATTATTCGTGTAGATACCATGGAATATTTTTTGAAAATCAATGAAGGCTTGAATCTACTTGATAATGATGAGGTTCGAGCAGTGAAATAAAAAATACGGCATAGCCATAAACAGGGATGCTTGGTATAATAAAAGTATCACATCCTTGCAGTTTTCTTTGTCGTAGGAAAGGAGAAAAACAATGGCAAAGGGATCTGTAAGAAAAAAAGGAAAAAAGTGGTACTATCGGTTTTATATCGAAGATGAAAGCGGCAACCGAATTCAAAAAGAATTCCCCGGAACAGAAAGTAAAGCGGAAACAGAATCACTTCTCAGAAAGGCAATGGAGGATTATGATAACAAAAAATTCATTGCGAAAAATGAGAATGTGACATTAAGTGATATGCTTGATATGTGGGTCGAGGAAGAATTAAAGCCCGGCTATCTAAGCAACGGTACTGTTATGGCATATCAAGCAACAGTTCGTCGCATCAAGCAACATCCGATCGGAAAAAGAAAGCTGAAAACTGTTACTTCGGATCATCTGCAATCCTTTATGGATTTACTCAGTTTTGGAGGAACAAAGCCGGACGGAACAGTTGCTCAACCTCTAAGTATTGGTGGAATTCGGCAATACTCAGCAGTATTGCAGGGAGCGTTTCGTTTTGCGGTATTCCCAAAGAAACTGATTTCGTTTAATCCAATGCAATATGTTATTCGTCGCAATCAGGCGGAGGATTACGAACTGTTTGTGGAAAACAATGCAATCCAGCAGGTAACACCTACTATCAACCATGAGCAATTCAAGGAACTTATCGCTTATTTGGAAAAAAAGAACAATCCGGCGGTACTCCCCATTCAGATTGCCAATTATACAGGCTTGAGGATTGGAGAGGCATGCGGGCTTGATTGGCAGGACATCAACTTAGAAGAACAATATCTGACGGTTCGCAGAAGTATGCGCTATAATCAGATGCGACACAAAGTAGAGGTAGGTCCTACAAAACGAAAGAAAGTCCGAGAGGTTGATTTCGGAAATGTGCTGACTGATATTTTGAAAAAGGCGAAAAAAGAGCAATTACAAAACAGGATGAAATATGGAGAACTTTATTCCCTAAATTATTATGTAGAGGTTAAGGAAAAGAACCGCAGCTACTTTGAGGTTTATACTTTAGGGATGAACGAAAATGTTCCGGAAGATTACAAGCCTTTATCTTTAGTTTGTTTAAGACCGGACGGAGCCTATGAGTCTCCAAGCACCGTCAGCCTTGTTTGCAGAAGTGCTCAGAAGAAAATACCGGGATTGGAAGATTTTCACTTCCATACATTAAGACATACCTTTACAAGCAATTTACTCTCTTATGGAGCAGCGCCGAAAGAAGTTCAGGAGCTTCTTGGACACGCCGATGTCACTACCACGATGAATATCTATGCCCACGCTTCAAGAGAAGCAAAGCGCTCCTCTGCAAAACTGCTGGACAATGCAATGGGAATCGATTAAGTAAAATTTCCCTTAAAAATTCTCATAAGGGAAAAATCAAGGGAAACCAAGTAAAAAAGAAAGCGAAATCCTATGAAAAACCAAGTATTTTAGGGATTTAGAGGATTATAGATAGATAAATTAGAATTAGTGAAACCATTCATAGGAATGAAATAGTTGTGGAAGAAATCAGAAGTATACATCAGAATAAAAGCAAGATGGATAAGTATGTTAGCGGAGTGAATTTTTGGTACTGTTTCAGCATCAACACAGAAGGAAAAGAAGGATAGTTGATATATGGATGGTACAAGGATAGCGATAGAAAGTATTCTTTTTTTAACACAAAACACGATAGGACATTTGGAAAAAGATTGGTAGGTTGGCATTGGATAGATGGATACAGATATTACTTTGGAAATGATGGAGTATTGTATCAAAATACAACAACACCTGATGGTAGCCAAGTGGACAAAGATGGTAGATACATGAAAAATTCCATCATACAGCATGTGGGAGGGAAAGGGCTATCTTTAAAACCTCATATGTCGGAACAGGCGAAAAAGAATTCCTTACAGAATCAAACACAACAGGCAAAAAGTGATAACAAAGCAAAAAAAGAAAGAGAAAGCAATCATGATTCCAAACAAGACAAAACATATACTGTAACTTTTGATTTAAATGATGGAATACCAAGCAAAAAAGAAATGCAATCGGTAAAAGAAGGAAACTATGTAGAATATTTGGAACCCCCGTACAGAGACGGGTACTATTTTTTGGCGTGGTACCAAGAAAAAGAAGTACAAGATTTTGACAACGGATTTTCTTTTGATGGTACACCAATCCACAAAGATATTACATTATATGCATTATGGTTGGATACCACACATGACAGTGATAGCGACGGACTGTTGGATGGACATGAAATGATTCTTAAAACAGATCCTCACAAAACAGATACAGATGGAGATGGATTAACAGATTCAGAAGAACACAATTTTACAACGACCGATCCGTTAAAAACACACACCTATTTGGATGATACAGCAGATGCGGAGCTGGATATTGATGGCGACGGACTTACCAATTTAGAAGAAGTACGTTTTGGTTCCAATCCGATTTTTGGGGACTATGACGAAGATTACTTCAATGATAAACAAGAAAAAGAACATGGGACCAACCCGAACAACAAAGATACAGATAATGACGGATTGAAAGACGGACAAGAAATCATCCAAAGAACAGATAAAAAAGGAAGAGTATTCTTCAAATTGCACTCTTATCCGAACAAAAGAGACAGCGATGGCGACGGAATTGAAGATAAACAGGATGAAAAGCCACTTATTCCACAACGCTATACCATAGATTATCTCGGCAGCTCGAAACATCTTAAAAGCGTGGAAGAGAGATTGAATCAAAAGATAAAAAAGAACTCATCATCATTAAGTAATGGAGAGAAAGTTAGTACAATCGGAAGATGGGGAACAGAAATTTTAATGAATGATTATGATACTTTCTTAAAAGAGAGAAAAGTGGATACAAAGGGTAAGTTTCGAGAAGACTATTGGAAAAAAGATTGGGATAAATACCGGGATGAATATTGTAGTAAATTCAATAGCTATGTAAAACGTTCAGGAAGTGTAACAGAAAAAGTTCATTATTTTAGAAATAATTTGAACAGAATTCCGACAACACTGCAACAGTTAAATTCCCAAAGCAGTAATTGGGTGTTGCTGAAGGTAGGAAGTTTCGGATATCATATGTGTTCTACATCCTTTTCCGAAACAGGTTCATACAATCTGAAGTTTATCTCCAAAAACGGCAGAAACGAAGGAGTGTATATCAACCATTACGGAAGTAATAACAAAAACAAAAATAAGGGAAAAGCTTGTACCGAAAAAACAGATCCGAAGAATATGGGAACCTATAACTTTAGCGGAATGTATTATGCAAAAGGAAAAGCATCCAAAGAAGCAAAAGATCATTTTCAATTAGATATGTTGCCTTATTACAACTATGGAAATGTATCAAGAAATGATTTGCCTGGAGATGAGGAAACGAACGACAAGAATAAAGGAAGATATAAAAAAATTATGATGCACTGAGAGCCAGAACTCGATTCGTGAGAGAATGGAAAGGGATGGTAGAATGAAAAGAAAAATAATCTTAGCTATAGATATACTTACGGCAATACTTTTTGCAATACAAATACAATCTACTGTTGTTTTTATTTTTGAAGAGTATTCATATTTACAGAACTATTTTTGGAATGAGTTTTTTATATTTTATCGCTCATATGGTTTGAGCAGTTTGGGGTATTCTTTTCAAAGTGAGTTAATATATTATCAATTTTTGTTCATAGTATTTTGTCTAAATCTCTATGTAATAGTGATAAAGATGATATGTATGTACAAAAAAGAAACGATGTATGGAATGTATAGAGCTCTTCTTTTTGTTAATATAGCTTTTATTTGTGCTAAAATAGTAGAATTTGATATGTTCTGGACTGCTGCAATGGGTATATGAGGTTAAGAGAGAATGAAAAATAAAGTAATACACTTTGTTGATATATTAACTGTAATAATTTTAATGATAGGATTACAATCATGGATTATTTTTGTTAAAGAAAATTTTATATATTTGCAGAATTATTCATGGGACAGTTGTATTTTGTGTTATTCTGTTTGTGGAATGTTAGATATGATACGAAGATCATCATATGAGTATATTTATCATGGAACTGTATTTGTTGTGTATTTTGCCAGTTTTTATGTAATAGTAGTGAAATTGATAGATTTATGGAAAAAAGAACTTATCCATAGGGTTTATCGATGGTTTATTGTGATAAATATCTGTTTTGTTGTATTTAAAACATTAGAGTTTTTGATTCATTTAGATAGAGAATTTGGTATATGAGGTTAAGAGAATGAAAAATAAAGTAATACACTTTGTTGATATATTAACTGTAATACTATTGGTGATAGACATTCAATCTAAACTCATGTTTACTATGGAAAAATGGGATAGATTACAAAATTATGAATGGAGTGATTATTTTTATTTATATCGTTGTTGTGGAATTACGGACACTATACTATCTTCTTCATTTGAGAAATTATATTGTTGGATTGTATTTATCATATATTTTTTGAGTTTCTATGTAATAGTAGTAAAGATAAAAGATATAAGAAAAAAAGAACTGATCCATGGAGCTTGCAGATGGTTTATTGTGACAAATATACTTTTTGTGTTATTGAAGACAATTGAATATTACATTTATTTAATCACTATCACGCATGCATAATTAATGAGAACAAGTAACTATTAAAATAATTAAAAACAGGAATATGACCTATCTTGAAGCAAGTGTTCCTGTTTTTGAATTATTTTAATGAAAGACTATTGTACCTTCTTAAAAGAGAGAAAAGTGAATACAAAGGGTAAGTTTCGAGAAGACTATTGGAAAAGAGATTGGGATAAATACCGGGATGAATATTGTAGTAAATTCAATAGTTATGTGAAACATTCAGGAAGTGTAACAGAAAAAGTTCATTATTTTAGAAATAATTTGAACAGAATTCCGACAACACTGCAACAGTTAAATTCCCAAAGCAGTAATTGGGTGTTGCTACAGGTAGGAAGTTTCGGATATCATATGTGTCCGACAACCTTTTCCGGAACAGGTTCATACAATCTGAAGTTTATCTCCAAAAATGGCAGGAATGAAGGAGTCTATATCAATTATTATGGAGATAAGAATAAAAACAAAGGAAAAGCTTGTACCGAAAAAACAGATCCGAAGAATATGGGAACCTATAACTTTAGCGGAATGTATTATGCAAAAGGAAAAGCATCCAAAGAAGCAAAAAGATCATTTTGAATTAGATATGGTGCCTTATTACAGCTATGGAAACGTATCAAAAAATGATTTGCCGAATTTATTTGAACAAATGAGTAATTCTAATGCGAATAGGTACAATGATAATTACGATGCTAAAAATTCCAGAAACAAGTTTGAAAAACAGTGGAAAGGAATAAAAGAATGAAGAATAGAAAGACAAAAATTATTTTTTTTGATATATTGACTGTTATACTGTTAATGATACAGTTACAATCTTTAGTTGTGTACTTTGTGCATAGTCTTTCATATTCACACGATTTAACATGGACTGACTATCTTTCTATCTACAGTTTATACGGAATATCATATACTATATATCATTCTTCATTTATTTATATATATATATTGACTTTATTTATCACATTTTTTTGGAATATCTATGTAATAACAGTGAAGACAAAAGATATATGGAAAAAAGAACTGATCCATGGAATTTATCGATGGTTTATTGTGATAAATATCTGTTTTGTTCTATGGAAGATTATTGAAATTTTGATTGAATTAGATGCAGCGTTTAGCATATGAGGGTTAAGAGAATGAAGAAGAAAGTGATGCTGCTTGTAGATACCCTAACTGTGATATTTTTAAGCATCCAAATACAGTATACAATAGTGTTTGTTGAAGAGTTTTTAAAAGTTACAAAATTATACATGAGACGATTTTTTGTCACTTTATACGCTTAGTGGAATATTTGACATGATAAGCGGGTCATCATATGACCAAGCATATATTTGGATTCTGTGCATCACATGTTTTTTTTAGTTTATATGTAATAGAAGAAGATAAAAGATATAAGAAAAAAAGAACTGATCCATGGATGTTATCTATGGTTTATTGTGACAAATATATTTTTTATGTTATTGAAGACAATTGAATTTTACATTCATTTAGGCTATATTTTCCGTGGATAGTTAGTGAGAACAAGTAACCATTAAAATAATTGAAAACAGGAATATGACCTATCTTGAAGCAAGTGTTCCTGTTTTTGAATTATTTTCATAAAAGACTATTATACCTTCTTAAAAGAGAGAAAAGTGGATACAAAGGGTAAGTTTCGAGAAGACTATTGGAAAAGAGATTGGGATAAATACCGGGATGAATATTGTAGTAAATTCAATAGTTATGTAAAACGTTCAGGAAGTGTAACAGAAAAAGTTCATTATTTTAGAAATAATTTGAACAGAATTCCGACAACACTGCAACAGTTAAATTCCCAAAGCAGTAATTGGGTGTTGCTGAAGGTAGGAAGTTCCGGATATCATATGTGTCCGACATCCTTTTCCGAAACGGGTTCATACAATCTGAAATTTATCTCCAAAAACGGCAGGAACGAAGGAGTCTATATCAACTATTACGGAAGTAATAACAAAAACAAAAATAAGGGAAAAGCTTGTACCGAAAAAACAGATCCGAAGAATATGGGAACCTATAACTTTAGTGGAATGTATTATGCAAAAGGAAAAATATCTACAGATGGAGCAAGTCATTGGTTATATGATATCCATCCTTATGACAATTATGGAAATGTATCGAAAAATGATTTGCCGAGAGATGGAGAAAAGCGTAAAGATAATGAAACAAGGTATGAGTATAATGTTGATGTAAGGCGGGCTAGAATTCAATTTACAAGAGAATGGAAAGGAATAGATGAATGAAAAATAATACTATCAATAAAAAAAAGGGTTTCCTATTCGTTGTTGATATATTAAGTATTATACTTTTAATGATACAGTTAGAATCTACTATTGTTTTTATTATGGAAAGTTCCTCATATTTGCAAAATTTCACATGGGATGATTATTTTGATTTATATAGTATATTTGGTATATCGGATATGATACGCAGGTCATCATATGATCAAGTATATATTTGGATTGTATTTATCATATATTTTTTGAGTTTCTATGTAATAGTAGTAAAGATAAAAGATATAAGAAAAAAAGAACTGATCCATGGAGCTTGCAAATGGTTTATTGTGACAAATATACTTTTTGTGTTATTGAAGACAATTGAATATTACATTTATTTAATCACTATCACGCATGCATAATTAATGAGAACAAGTAACTATTAAAATAATTAAAAACAGGAATATGACCTATCTTGAAGCAAGTGTTCCTGTTTTTGAATTATTTTCATAAAAGACTATTGTACCTTCTTAAAAGAGAGAAAAGTGAATACAAAGGGTAAGTTTCGAGAAGACTACTGGAAAAAAGATTGGGATAAATACCGGGATGAATATTGTAGTAAATTCAATAGTTATGTAAAACATTCAGGAAGTGTAACAGAAAAAGTTCATTATTTTAGAAATAATTTGAACAGAATTCCGACAACACTGCAACAGTTAAATTCCCAAAGCAGTAATTGGGTGTTGCTGAAGGTAGGAAGTTCCGGATATCATATGTGTCCGACATCCTTTTCCGAAACGGGTTCATACAATCTGAAATTTATCTCCAAAAACGGCAGGAACGAAGGAGTGTATATCAACTATTACGGAAGTAATAACAAAAACAAAAATAAGGGAAAAGCTTGTACCGAAAAAACAGATCCGAAGAATATGGGAACCTATAACTTTAGCGGAATGTATTATGCAAAAGGGAAAATATCTACAGATGGAGCAAGTCATTGGTTATATGATATTCGTCCTTATGACAATTATGGAAATGTATCGAGAAATGATTTGCCGAGAGATGGGGAAAAACATGGCGATAATGAGAAGAGGTATGAAAAAAATCTTGATGCACTGAGAGCCAGAATTCGATTTGTGGGAGAATGGAAAGGGGTAGTAGAATGAAAAGAAAAATAATCTTAGCTATAGATATACTTACGGTAATACTTTTTGCAATACAAATACAATCTACTGTTGTTTTTATTTTTGAAGATTATTCATATTTACACTACTATTCATGGAACAAATTTTTTATATATTATAATTCGTATGGTTTAAGTACTTTAGTGTATGATTCTTTTCGAAGTGAGTTTATATATTATCAATTTTTGTTCATAGTATTTTGTCTAAATCTCTATGTAATAGTGATAAAGATGATATGTATGTACAAAAAAGAAACGATGTATGGAATGCATAGAGCTCTTCTTTTTGTTAATATAGCTTTTATTTGTGCTAAAATAGTAGAATTTGATGTGTTCTGGACTGCTGCAATGGGTATATGAGGTTAAGAGAATGAAAAATAAAGTAATACACTTTGTTGATATATTAACTGTAATAATTTTAATGATAATATTACAATCGGAAATTGTTTTTATCAAAGGAAATTGTTTGTATGTGCAAAATTCTCCATGGTATGATTATATGTGGATGTATTCTATTAGTGGTATATCAGATATGATACGAAGATCATCATATGATTTTATCTATAATTTATTGGTATTTATTGTTTATATTTCTAGTTTTTATGTAATAACAGTAAAGTTGATAGATTTATGGAAAAAAGAACTTATTAGTGGAACTTACAGATGGTTTATTGTGATAAATATATGTTTTGTTATATTTAAGACGGTGGATTTTTTGATTGAATTAGATGCAGCGTTTAGCATATGAGGGTTAAGAGAATGAAGAATAAAGTAATACACTTTGTTGATATATTAACTGTAATATTTTTAAGCATACAAATACAGTCCACAATAGTGTTTATTGAGGAACGTTTTTCATATTTACAAAATTATGAATGGAGTGATTATTTTTATTTATATCGTTGTTGTGGAATTACGGACACTATACTATCTTCTTCATTTGAGAAATTATATTGTTGGATTGTATGTATCATGTATTTTTCGAGTTTCTATGTAATAGTAGTAAAGATAAAAGATATAAGAAAAAAAGAACTGATCCATGGAGCCTATAGATGGTTTATTGTGACAAATATATTTTTTATGTTATTGAAGACAATTGAATTTTACATTCATTTAGGCTATATTTTCCGTGGATAGTTAGTGAGAACAAATAACTATTAAAATAATTGAAAACAGGAATATGAACTGTCTTGAAGCAAGTATTCCTGTTTTTGAATTATTTTAATGAAAGATTGTTACATCCATATATGTCAAGAACATATATGTCAAGAAATCAATTTCAGACGGATTGAGATTGATGCTGAAAATATTAGTGTAATTTCATTTTATAATTAACGTTGCAATTTAAGAACGAATTTATATTGAGATGTTCTATGAAAAATTTATTTGACTTTTTGTAATTCATTTTCTATAATAAAAAGAAAGATTTGTGGAGAATAGGATAATTTATCGGTGACAGGAATTAGTATCTTTATTTTACTTGCATTTAGAGAAGAAGCGGTTGGTGAAAGCTTTTGCCGGTGATAAAGAGAAGCTCTCCTTGAGAATTTTCGTAATGGAAAACGGTGTGGAATCTCGTTATCGGTTCTAATAAGATAATTTGAAAAAGTTTGATTTCAAATTAGAGTAAGGTGGTACCGTGATGATGAGTCGCCCTTATGTCATAAACGAGATGGCATAGGGGTGTTTTTATTTTATTAGCAGTAAAATTGTTTGAAATGATAGTTTTAATGGTGGTTGTCTCTTATTATATGAAAAGAATTGATGTGAACTATTGTGGTTGTTTAGAGTCACATCTAACATAACTGCTTATCATCAATTTATAGAAGGATTGTATTTTGAAAAAAGAGGGGTAGAGAAAATGAAGTTAAAATTTAAGTCTGTCAATGAGATTAGAAAAAGTTATTTGGATTTTTTTGCAAGTAAAGATCACTATGTGAGTCCAAGTTTTCCTTTGGTTCCAATTAACGATAACAGTTTGTTACTTATCAATGCCGGCATGGCTCCGCTGAAGAATTATTTTATGGGAATTGAAAAACCGCCAAAGAACAGAATGTCTACCTGTCAAAAATGTATTCGCACGGGAGATATTGAAAATGTAGGAATTACAGCTCGCCACGCGACTTTTTTTGAAATGTTAGGAAATTTTTCTTTTGGCAATTACTTTAAAAATGAAGCGATTGCGTGGGCGTGGGAATTTGTTACCACTGTTTTGGAAATCAGTCCGGAGTTGTTATGGGTAACTGTATACGAGGAAGATGACGAAGCATACAATATTTGGAGAGATAAAATCGGTGTTTCGGAAGATAGGATTGTAAGATTAGGAAAAGAGGATAATTTTTGGGAAATAGGAACAGGAACAGGTCCGTGTGGTCCTTGTTCGGAAATTTACATCGATAGAGGAGCAGAATTCGGTTGTGATGATGAGCACTGCAAACCTGGATGCGACTGCGACCGTTTCTTGGAATTTTGGAACTTGGTATTTACTCAATTTAATAAGGAAGAAGATAAGACTTTGACTCCATTGCCTCATCCGAATATTGATACAGGAATGGGATTGGAGCGTGTAGCTTGTATGTTGCAAGGTGTGGATAGTATCTTTGATATTGATACCATGCAGGATATTATTCGAAAGATTGAAGAGTTATTACATGTGAAATATCGTGAAGATAGTAAAAAGGATATCAGTATTCGTATTATTACAGACCATATTCGTGCAGTAACTTTCTTGATTGGAGACGGTGTTATTCCATCTAATGAAGGAAGAGGATACGTTCTTCGCAGACTTCTTCGTAGAGCTGCAAGACATGGAAAATTATTGGGGATGGATAGACCGTTTTTGCATGAATTAATGTCAAAAGTGATTGAAATTAATGCAGATGCATATCCGGAATTAAAGGAAAAACAAGAATATATTTACAAGGTGATTAAGGTAGAGGAAGACAAGTTTGAAGAGACGATTTATCAAGGGTTAGAAATTTTGAGAGAAGAGATGAATCGTATGAAAGATACTAATGAAACGATGATGAGCCCTGAAAAGGCATTTCGTCTTTATGATACATTTGGATTTCCATTTGATTTGACAAAAGAGATTTTGACAGAGGAAGGTTTTTCTGTAGAGGAAGAAGGCTTCTATGAAGAAATGGAAAAACAACGTAATCGAGCAAGAAGTGCCAGAAAAGACAGTGATAACGAAGGATGGAAGAAAGAGAACATCTCATTGGATTTAGAGCCTACTGTTTTTGAGGGATATACAAGTTTTACAGAAGAAGCAAGTATTATCAGTATTGTTCAAGAGGATGCGTTGATTCAAACAGCGAAAAAGGGAGATAAAGCTATCTTTATTTTGAACAGAACACCGTTTTATGCAGAAAGTGGCGGTCAAGTGGGGGATATCGGAATTTTAGAGAGTCAAAGAGGAAAAGTTTCTGTTATCCAGACAAAAAAAGGTAATAATGATGTTATTATGCATATCGGAGAAGTGATTGAAGGAGAAATTTCTGTTGGAGACAGTATGATTGCTGAAATTAATGAATCTCGTAGAAACGAAACAATGAGAAACCATTCAGCAACTCACCTTTTGCACAAAGCCCTTCGTACAGTATTGGGTAATCATGTCACTCAGGCCGGTTCTTTTGTAACACCTGAGCGTGTGAGATTTGATTTTACTCACTTTGAAGCAATGACAAAAGAAGAACTTCAAAAAGTAGAGCTGGCAGTTAACGGAGCAATCTATTCTTATTTGGAAGTTACTTGTCAAGAAATGGCAATTGAGAAAGCGAAAGAAAAGGGAGCAATGGCGCTTTTTGGAGAAAAATACGGTCAAACAGTTCGTGTAGTATCTATGGGCGATTATTCTGTTGAGCTTTGTGGCGGAACACATGTGAGCAACACCTCTGAAATCGGAATGTTTAAGATTGTTTCAGAATCAGGAGTTGCGTCCGGAGTGAGAAGAATCGAAGCTGTTACAGGAATGAAAGTATATGAAGTTTTGAAAAAGCAAGAAGGTCTTTTGGAAGATTTATCTGAAAAAATGAAGACAAAACAGGATCAATTATCTGAAAGAGTGGAACATCAGATTGTGGAATTAAAGGAAGCGAAAAAAGAAATTGCTCAACTTAAAAATACCATTTTGCAAGAAAATATGGATAATATTATGTCTCACTGCATAGATGTTAGTGATTTAAAATTATTAACAAATGAGTTTGAAAATGTTGATTCAGACGATTTGAGAAATATAGCTCAAAGTTTGGTAGATAAGGACGATACTCTTGTGGTGGTGCTTGCTTCTAAGAAGGATGAAAAAATTAATTTTATTGCAATGGCAGGAAAAAATGCGGTAGAAAAAGGAGCACATTGCGGAAATCTTTTAAGGGAAGTGGCAAAAATCGCAAAAGGTGGCGGTGGCGGAAAAGCCAATATGGCACAAGCAGGCGGCAAAGATGTAAGTAAAATCAAAGATGCACTGAATGTGGCAAAGGATGTGTTAATCGCTCAATTATTGTAATATCAAAATTTATCATGACAGATAAAGTAGATGAAAGTGATATTTAAAGTATAGAAATAGAAATGGAGTATATTGTGGCAAAAAAAGTCATTTTAGGTATGAGCGGAGGAGTGGACTCTTCCGTTTCCGCCCTGCTCTTGAAACAACAAGGGTATGAAGTGGTAGGACTTTTTATGAAAAATTGGGATGAAAAGGATGAAGGCGGAGTTTGTACAGCAACACAGGATTATGAAGATGTGATGAGAGTGGCAGGGCAACTTGAGATTCCTTTTTATACAGTTAATTTTGAAAAGGAGTATTGGGATAGAGTATTTTCTTATTTTTTGAATGAATATGAACACGGAAGAACTCCTAATCCGGATGTAATGTGCAATCAGGAAATTAAATTCAATGCGTTTTTGGATTATGCGCTGAAATTAGAAGCAGACTATATTGCAATGGGGCATTATGCCGGAGTGCTGAAAAAAAACGGAAGATATTATCTAAGAAGAGGAAAAGACGCCAATAAAGATCAAAGTTATTTTTTGTCTCGTATTACGGAAGAGGCTCTTTCTAAAACTATTTTTCCGATTGCTGATTTAGAAAAATCGGAAGTAAGAGAACTTGCAGAAAAATACCGTCTATATACAGCAACAAAAAAAGATTCGACAGGAGTTTGTTTTATCGGAGAAAGAAATTTTGATAAGTTTTTGGATCAGTTTTTGAAAACAAATCCGGGTCTTATATTAACAGTGGATGGAAAAAAGATAGGTGAACATACCGGTTTGATTCATTACACAATTGGTCAGCGTAAAGGAATCGGAATTGGCGGTGTTGGGAGTGGAGAACCTTGGTTTGTAGCAGGAAAAGATTTGAAGAAGAATATTTTGTATGTCGCACAAGGGGAACAACATCCGTCATTGTATACAACAGAGTTGTTGGGAGAAGATGTTGTGTGGATTACAGAAAAACCGCAATTTCCATTTAGAGGAACTGCCAAGTTTCGATATCGACAAAAAGATATTCCGGTAACAGTATATGAACATCAAGACGAGGGAGTAAGAGTAGTGTATGATGAGCCTGTTCGTTCTATTACTCCCGGACAATTTGCTGTTTTCTATGATGGAGAAATTTGTTTAGGGAGCGCTATTATTACAAAGGGGAAACCATTGAATATGAAATATGAATATTTACATGATGTTGTAAAGTAAAAATATGCAAACAGTTAGGGTTTGTTATTAAAATGACCTTTGTTGTAAAAAAAACATAAGTAGTCTATAATAAAGAAAAAAACAGGGGGGCGTTTGTTTTATGCGTTTTTATAATACATTAACTCGAAGAAAAGATGAGTTTGTACCGATTGAAAAGAATAAGGTAAAAATGTATTCTTGCGGGCCGACAGTATATAATTATTTCCATATCGGGAATGCAAGACCGTTTATTATTTTTGATACATTGAGAAATTATTTAGAGTACAGAGGATATGAAGTTACTTTTGTTCAGAATTTTACGGATGTAGATGATAAAATCATCAATCGTGCGAATGAAGAAGGTATTTCGCCTTTGGAGGTAGCAGACAAATATATCAAAGAGTACTTTGTTGATGCAGATGGATTGGGAATTAGAAGAGCAAGCGTTCATCCAAGAGTAACGGAATGTATTGAGGATATTATTGAGTTTATAGAAGAACTGATTCAAAAAGGGCATGCCTATGAGATAGATGGTGATGTTTATTATGATACCAAAAGTTTTGATGGATATGGGAAGCTGTCACGACAAAATATGGAAGAGTTAAATGCCGGAGCCAGAATTGATGTAGACGATAGAAAAAAAAGTCCTTCTGATTTTGCACTTTGGAAGAAGAAAAAAGAGGGAGAAATAGGTTGGATATCTCCTTGGGGTGAAGGAAGACCGGGATGGCACATTGAGTGTTCTGTTATGAGTCGAAAGTATTTGGGAGATACAATTGATATTCATTCAGGAGGTCAGGATTTGATATTCCCTCATCATGAAAATGAGATTGCTCAAAGTGAAGGGCGTTCTGGGAAAGAATTTGCACACTATTGGTTGCATAACGGATACATCAATATCAACAATCAAAAGATGAGTAAGTCATTGAATAACTTTTTCACAGTAAGAGAAATTTCTGAAGTGATTGATTTGGAAATAGTTCGTTTCTTTTTATTAAGTGCACAATATCGCAATCCGGTAAACTTCAGCCAAGATTTGTTAGATGCAGCAAAATCGGGAATGGAAAGATTGTACAATACAAAACACAAAGTTGAGTTTTTGTTAGAACAGGCACAGGGTATGATAAAGGAAGATGAAAAAGAATTTGTGTCTAAATTGCCTTCTTATCGAGAGTTGTTTATTGAAGCGATGGATGACGATTTGAATACTGCAGACGGTATTTCAGCTATTTTTGAACTGTCAAAATTTATCAATACAACAGTAAGTGAAAAAAGTTCCAAAGAGTATTTACAGGAATGCATGAATATCTTCTGTGAATTGACAAATGTGTTGAATATTATTCAAAAGAAAAAAAGTGACGGTTTTGATGAAGATAAGATCAATGAATTGATAGAACAGAGAAGTCTCGCTAAGAAAGAGAAGAATTTTGCTGAAGCAGATCGCATCAGAGGACAATTGCATGATATGGGAGTAGAAGTTTTAGATACAAGGCAGGGTACTACATGGAAGAAAATAGATTAGAAAAAGAGTTGTTTCCTTTGCATTCTGTCAATCCGATTGTACTTGCTTTCATGGGAGATTGTGTTTATGAATTTGCAATCAGAGATTATGTTATTCGCAAATTTCCTACCATGAAAATACATGCTGTGCATAGAAAGGCTGTTTCTTTTGCAAAAGCAAGCAGCCAAGCAAATGTTGTCCAAAAATTACATGAAATGGATTTTTTGACGGAAGAAGAGTGGAGTTGGGTAAAAAAAGGAAGGAATCAACATTCCATGATTCCTAAGAACGCATCACCGATGGAATATCGTTATGCGACAGGATTTGAGACATTGTTGGGATATTTGCATTTTGTGAACCAACAAGATAGAATCCGGTTGATTGTGGAAGAAGCAATAAAGATTGTTGGAGTATAGAGAAATGAAATAAGGAGTCTATTGACATAGACTCCTTTTGGCGTGAATTGGAGGATGTATGTATATTATTGTAGGGCTCGGTAATCCGGGGAAAAAATATGAGAGAACAAGACATAATATCGGTTTTTTGACAATAGATGAATTATCCAGAAGAACCGGGATTATTCCAAATAAACTGAAATTCAAAGCATCTGTCGGAGAAGGTAGAATTGGAACAGAAAAAGTTGTTTTGGTAAAACCGCAAACATTTATGAATCTTAGTGGAGAATCTGTAAGAGAACTTATGTCTTTTTATAAGGTAGACCATGATAAATTGATTGTTATTTATGATGATATTGATTTGGAAGTTGGAAAACTTCGTATTCGTAAAAAAGGAAGCTCCGGAACACACAATGGAATGAGAAATATTATTTATTTATTGGGATATGATGATTTTCCAAGATTTAGAGTAGGAATCTCCGGAGAAAACAGGAGAGGAAATCTTGCTGATTATGTTTTGGGGAATTTTTTGAAAGAAGAAATTCCATCTGTTGCAGATTCAATTGAACGATGTGCAGATGCGATAGAATGTTTAATGAAAGACGGGATTGAATTAGCGATGACGAGGTACAATGGATAGGGTGATGTGGGATGAAACAATTGGTAAAAAATTTAGAATTTCTTGCACCTTTTTTAAAAATTGACACAGCGATTTCTAAAGGGCAATTTCCGATTTCTGTGGATGGGTTTTTAACAGAACAACGAATTTTGCATACGGCATACTTAGTTGAAAAATTAAGAAAAAAAATAGTGTTCGTGGTATCAAGCAAAAAGGAAGTAAATGATTGCAAAGAAGCATTTGAAAAAATGAATTTGAATGTTGTTACAATAGATACCGAGTCAATTCGATTTTATCATATAGATGCAAAAGACCATGAAAAAGACTCGGAGAATATTCGAACAATGGCATCTTTGTTATATGGAGAATATGATATCCTTTTAGTGTCCGGAGAAGAATTGAATCGAAAGTATATGCCGCCGAAAAGGTTTAAGGAAAGTATATATTCTGTTTCTTTAGGTCAAATTTGTGATAGGGAAGAGCTTTGTCATAAGCTGGTCTCTTTGGGATATACAAGAGAATACAAAGTAGAGGGTGTAGGGCAGTTTTCGATTCGAGGAGGAATTGTTGATATATATTCTCCTTCTATGACAAATCCCTATAGGATAGAATTTTTTGATGATGAGATTGATTCCATTCGAACATTTGATGTTTTTAGTCAGAAGTCATTAGAAAACGAGAAAAGAGCAGTAATTTATCCGGCAGCATCTTTGCTGTATCCTGACAGTGTAGAATTTAAGATACCACATGAAGAGGATTTGAATGATCCTTTGTCAGATGAAGTGAGGATGTTGAATGACTCTGTTTATTTTGAGGGAATGGAGAAATATGTTGACTTGTTGTACGGGAAAGAATCAGTTAGTTTATTAGAATATTGTGATGAAGACATTTTAGTAATAATGGTTGACAGTAATCGTGTGTTGGAGCGTATTGAGAATATTCAGGATGAGTTTTCCGAGTCATTCAAAATCAGTTTGGAAAAAAGAGAGACTTTGAAGTCTTGTGGAAATTTGTTGTGGGGAACGGCTGTTGTTGAAAGGCAATTAAGTGACAGAGCTCTTTTGTTACATTCTTATTTTCCTAAAAAATTGACATATTTTAAACCTAAGGCTCTGGTACATTCAGATACACGTAGCAGTATTCAATTTCAAGGACGTTTAAACGAATTTGTAGAAGAACTGTTATATTTAATAAAAGAAGACTATATTATTTTTATTTTAGATTGTAATGAAAATAGTTTTTCAAATATTTATCAGAAGTTGCTTGATTCAGGGATTCATCCCATTTTATTACAAGAGAGAACAACATATTTTGAAAATGGTGCAGTGGTGATGCATTCTTGCTATTTGGAAAAAGGATTTCTGTTTACGGATGCAAAAGTAGCTTTTTATACAGGAAATGATATTTTTCAAAATCGAAAGAAAAAACAGAGTCGAAAAATCGGTAAAAAGTATGATAGTAAGAAAATTGAAAATTTCATACAATTAAAAAAAGGTGATTATGTTGTTCATGAGACTTATGGTGTTGGACAATTTATAGAAATAGAGCAAAGAGAATTTGATGGAATCAAAAAAGATTATATTAAGATTGCATACTTTGGTGGCGATTCCTTATATGTTCCGTTGGAACAGATGGATAAAGTGCAAAGTTTTATTGGGAATTCTGCAGAGCAAGCATATAAATTAAGTAAATTAGGATCTTCTGATTGGAAAAAGTCTAAAGCAAGAACAAAAAAAGCAGTTGAGGCAATTGCACAGGATTTAGTAGAATTGTATGCGGTTCGTGAGAATGAAAAAGGATACTCTTTTCAAGAAGATACAGTATGGCAGAGGGAGTTTGAAGATGCATTTCCTTATGAAGAAACAGACGATCAACTGAAGGCGATAGAAGAAGTTAAGAGGGATATGGAGAGTAGTCGAGTAATGGATCGCCTTTTGTGTGGAGATGTAGGTTATGGGAAAACCGAAGTAGCGATTCGAGCTATTTTTAAGGCATGCATGGATGGGAAGCAAGTAGTTTTTTTGGTTCCTACGACAATTCTTGCTCAGCAGCACTATGTTACAATTAAGGAAAGATTCTTAAATTATCCGTTACGTGTAGATTTAGTTAGTAGGTTTAAGACAACAAAAGAAGTAAATGAGACTTTTGATTCTTTGGCAAAAGGCAGCGTAGATGTTGTCATTGGAACGCACAAAATCCTTTCAGAGAAGATAAAATATAAAAATTTAGGCTTAATTGTTGTGGATGAAGAACAAAGATTTGGAGTAAAACAAAAAGAAGCAATAAAAAAAATGAGAATGAATATAGATTGTTTGACATTATCTGCAACACCTATCCCGAGAACGCTCCACCTTTCCTTATCAGGAATTAGAGAAATGAGTATCTTGAATGAACCGCCTCAAGACAGACATCCGATTGTCACATATGTAACGGAGGCAAAGAGCAATATTATAGCCGATGCAATTGATAGAGAACTTGCAAGAGGGGGACAGGTATTTTTTGTTTATAATCGTGTGGAAACAATTGATAAAATTCATACTTTGTTGAAAGAACTTGTACCTGATGCAGATATTGCAGTTGCACATGGACAAATGCCATCCAGAAAATTAGAGCAGATTATGGTGGATTTCTTGAATAGAGAGTACGATGTTTTGGTATGCACAACAATTATAGAGACCGGGATGGATATTTCCAATGCCAACACAATGATTGTATACGATGCAGATAAGATGGGCTTATCCCAATTATATCAGTTGCGAGGGCGTGTTGGAAGATCCAGCAAACAGGGATATGCTTATTTTATGTATGAAAAAGAAAAAGTTTTGACTGAAATTGCCGAAAAAAGATTGAAGACAATTCGAGAATTTACAGAGTTTGGCTCAGGATTTAAAGTAGCGATGAAAGATTTGGAAATTCGTGGAGCGGGAAACCTTCTTGGAGAGAGTCAATCCGGTCATATTGCTAATATTGGATATGATCTGTATGTAAGGATGCTTGATGAAGCAATTAAGAAATACAAAGGAGAACTTCCTGTCACAGATGTGGAAACGGAAATTCAGTTAAAATTGAATGGATATATTCCTAACTATTATGTGGAAGATGAAATAGAAAAGATTGATATTTATAAAAAAATTGCTATGATTGATAAAAAAGAGGATTACGAAGACTTGATGGACGAACTTTGTGATAGATTCGGAGAAATTCCAATTTCTGTTGTAACACTTTTGGATGTATCTTATTTAAGAGCATTAGGAAAAAAAGGGAAGGTTACTAAAATATATCAAAAGAATTTTATGGTGTATTTTGTGGGTAAAGATAACAAATTAATTACAAAAAAAGCATTTCCACAAAAAGACAGTAGTAAATTAGTGAAAAATATTATAGATTTTTTAGAAATCGTGGTATAATAAGAAAGTATATAAGTTTTACAATGGAAAGATTGTGAGTAATCATGGCATAATAAAATGAAAAATAGGAGTGAGTGGAATTGAAAAAATGGAACAAAGTGATAGCAAGTGTAGTATCTGCTACATTACTGTTTGCCGGATGTAGTATCGGTGGAGATGCCGTAGCAAGTGTAAATGGACAAAAAATCGGTAAAGATGTTTATGAGAAGACATTGGGATTATATTCTCCGTCTTATGAAATGCAATTTGGACCGGATATATGGAATACAGAGATTGAATCCGGTGTAACATTTTCACAAAAATTTCAAGAAGAAATTTTAGAGAAGATGATTAATGATGAAATTATTTTGCAGGATGCAGCAAAAAAAGAGCTTACAGTTTCTGTAGAGGAAATCAATACTCAATTTGATGAGCTGAAAAAATCAATTGATTCTCAGGAACAATTTAAGTCTATCTTAGAAAGCAATGGTATAGACGATGAATTTTTGAAGGAACAAGTTAAAAAAGACATGACGGTAAAAAAATACTATGATACTCTGATGCAAGAAAATGAGGTAAAGGAAGACGAAGTAAGAAAATACTATGATGAGCATATTGATGAATTTACTTCTTCACAGGTAAAAGCATCGCATATTCTGTTTGCAAAAAAAGATTTTGATAAGAATGAAGAGCTTTCTAAGGAAGAAGTTGCCAAGAAGAAAGAGTTAGCAGAAAAAGTACTCGGAATGGCAAAAAACGGGCAAAATTTTGCTGATTTGGCAATGAAATACTCTGATGATACGGGTTCTGCAAAAAATGGTGGAGATTTGGGATATTTTGATAAAAATACTATGGTGAAAGAGTTCTCTGATGCAGCATTTTCTATGAAACAGGGAGATATTTCCGATAGTATTGTTGAAACAGAATTTGGTTTCCATATCATCAAGTTGTTTGATAAAAAGGAAAATGTCGAAAAATTTGAGGATGTAAAACAATCAATCGCATCAAACTTACAATATCAAAAGTATGAGTCCGTGATTGACGGGTTGAAAAAAGCAGCAAAAGTTAAGAAAAATGAAGATGTTATCAAGAAAGTAAGAGAAGAGTTTGGTAAGAAACAGGAAGAAAAAGCAAAAAAAACGGATGAAAATTCAGAAACTGAGACTACAGAACAGACTGATACAGAAACAAAAAAATAAACTTTTGTAAGAAGCAAAGAAGGTACTTTAAGGTATATAAAAATACTAAAGTACTTTTTTTGTTGATAAATCATTCCAAATTCATTATAATAACAATCGTTGATTAGAAATACATTAACAATAGAGTTGATGAACTCCTGTATAAAAATTGAAAAATTGCACTGAAAATTTTTATATTTGATAAATAATACTATTGGGAGGTGTTTGTTTGGAAAATCAAACAATTCAAGGAAGTTTTATTAAGGGTGCAGCAATATTGGGAATAGCTGGTATTATAGTAAAAGTTTTGGGAGCAATTTTTAAAATTCCGTTGGTTTCTATTATTGCTTCTACCGGGATGGGATATTACAGTTCTGCATATCCAATCTATGTCATGTTGTTAGCAATTGCAACTTCAGGTTTTCCGATTGCAATCTCTAAGATGGTAGCTGAAAGAAGGGCGAAGGGAAATCTAAAAGGGGCAAATGAAATTTTTTATGTTATTTTACCTTTAATGGTTGTAATAGGTATTATTACTTCGTCAGGATTATTTTTGTCATCAGATTTCTTGGCAAGAAATATGCTGGAAAATCCAAAGGCTGTCTATTCATTAAAAGCATTGTCTTTAGCATTGTTCTTTGTACCGATTATGTCAGCATACAGAGGATTTTTTCAAGGAAGAAATACAATGTTTCCCTCTGCAATTTCTCAGCTTATGGAGCAAATGGGCAGAGTGATACTGGGATTAACTTTAGCGCTTATTATGGTAAAAAAAGGCGTAGAATACGGCGCGGCAGGTGCTTCGTTCGGTGCAACCGGAGGGGCATTTCTTGGATTGCTGGCTATGATATGGTTCTATTTAAGAGAAAAGAAAACTTTGAATTCAGAGTCTCAAGTTGAGGACTGTTATGAAAAAGAACATTCTGTTCGTATTGTTAAAGAACTTTTAATTATTGCGATACCGGTTATTATTGGAGCATTAGTAAAGCCGATTATGGATTTTATTGATGCAAGCATGGTAATTGGATTGCTGATGAAGACGGGGGTTGGTGAATTAGAGGCAAATTCTATGTTGGGGCAGTTAAGTGGTATGGCGACTACTATGGTGAATTTACCGTCTATTATGATATCAGCAATTGCTATGAGTATTGTTCCTATTATATCTTATGAGTACTCCAGAAATAATATTGAATCTGCAGAAAGAAATGTTGTATTATCCATCCGAATGGCGTTGTTGATTGGATTGCCGACAGGAATTGGCTTGATGTCTTTGTCAGAACCTATTATGAATTTGTTGTTTCCGAAAGAGCCAAGTCAGTTAGCAGGACAAATTTTGTTTATAGCTGCTTTGGGAGTAGTCTTTTTGAGTTTGATTCAAGTTTTGACTGCTATTTTGCAAGGGGTCGGAAAAGCACATCTTCCTGTACTAAACCTTATGATAGGTGTTGTATTCAAAGTAATAATTACTTATTTATTGACTACAAATGAACGGTTTGGAGTAAAAGGTGCAGCAATTGGTACTGTGGTTGCCTATGTAATTTCTGCTTTCTTAGATTTTATTGCTGTAAAGAAATTTTTAATGTTAGAATTTGATTATAAAAAAATACTTGTTAGACCGATAGTAGTAACACTTCTTATGGGGTTCATTGCAAGGATAAGTTATAAAGTGGCGTCTATAGCATTTTCTGTTGCCATATCCGTTTCTGCAGCAAACAAGTTTGCTACAATGATTGGAATTGTGTTTGCCGGAATATTTTATATCGTTGCTTTAATAAAATGTAAAATTATAGAGGAAGACGATCTTCGAAATCTATCGAAGGGACAAAAAATTATTTCTTTATTTAAAAAATTAAAAATTGTATAAAAGAAACTTTGTAGAGATAGAGGTGTAGAGGGTGGAACTTTGATATAAAGTTATATGCTCTACACTTTTTTTATTTTTGTTCAAAAAAATATTCCTTATTTAAGGTAAGGAATACTTCTTTATAAACTGATTAATATCTATTTTTGATTTTATTGGAATTTGAACCTTGCTTAACATATTTTTTATATGAACGGGGGTGTGTTACCGTTTGCTTTACTTTTTTAGTAGTAAAAGCAGAATATGTATTGCTTGGTTGAGGGGTATGACGATTTTTTCTTTGACGTGTTACATACTCATAAGATTCAGTTTTCTTAGATTTTACATAAGTACTTTGCGGAATTTCCATAGCAGTTGCTATTATATAAAGTAAATTTATAAAAGCAAATAAAATTGAAAACGAGAAAAAAACTAAAACAACAGACTGTATCAAATCCATCCCCCCTTTAGATTTATATCAGTACGACAAACATCGGTCGTGTAATTTATAATTTGATGGTAGATAAGTTTATATTCTTTATATATTGTTATCATTCTACAAATATTGAATAAATCCTTTTTTTTTTAAAAAATAAAAAATTTTTTTGTAATTTTTTAAAAAGTTTTGTATGATTGGAAAATGCAATGATATAGCCTGTGGATAAAAATTTTCATTAAATGAAACAGAAATAACATTAAATAAAATTTCATACATTTATGTAGAAATTTTATTTAATGTTCGGAAAAACTCGAAAAAATTGTATAAAATCCACAAAAATCGCATAAAATCAAAGTTTTTGATAGAAAAAACCAATCTTTAATAAAAAAAATGGAATAATCGTATTGGTTTTTGAAACGTTATAAAGCCTGAAAATGGCGATTTTCAAATATATTTGTGGATAAGTTTTACAAAAAAAGATATTTTTTACAAAGGGAAATAATTATTTTTAAAAATCTTATGTCAGAAAAAATTTTATAGTATTTTTTTAAAAGAAGATTTGAGATTTTAAATATGAAAACAAAATATCTCTGTAAACGGAGAATATTAAATGATAAATATGGTATCATTAGTGTGAGAAAAAAATAATTAATGTATTTTTTAATCTAAGAGAAACAATTACAAAAGTAAAAAGAGAATGATTTTGTTTGTTATAAATAATAAGATTTGTAGCACGCGAGATAATTGAAAATACAAAAAAGTATTGAACAATATTTAAAAAAATGATAACTTTGAGTAAGTATCGTTTTGCAATATAATGGAAGGATGTTATTTAATATAGACGGATATATTTTTATTATTGATTAAATTAATACACTTTTTATAAGAATAGATAGGAGTATTTTAGAATGGGAAGAAGAAGTAAGAAAATGAAATTGCCGGTTATTATGCTAAGGGGAATGAGTGTTTTTCCAAGTACAATTTCACATTTTGATATAGGAAGAGAAAGATCAATTGCTGCTATAGAAAAAGCAATGGAGGAAGATCAAATTGTTTTTTTGGTTTCTCAGAAAAGAGCAGATATTGATTTGCCTACTGAGGATGATGTATTTAGAATAGGAACCATAAGTAGGGTGAAACAAATGCTTCGTTTGCCGGGCAATACGGTGAAAGTGTTGGTGGAAGGACAGCAAAGAGCAAGAATTTTGAACTTTGAAGAGGATGAACCCTGTTTTATAGCTAATGTGGAGCGACTTCCTGAAGATTTACACGAAATTACTCAGGAAGAAGAAGCGTTGAGAAGAGTCGTATTTGAACTTTTTGAAAGATATGTTCAGTTGGAAAATCGTATTTCTCCCGAAGTTTTATTGGGATTGGAAGAGCTTGATGATATTTCTATTTTTTCTGACTTGATTATTTCCTATTTGTATTTAAAACCGTTGTTGAAGCAAGAATTGTTAGAAGAATATCTTCCTTTTGAAAGGCTGAAGTTGCTTCATGTAGTTTTGTTAAATGAATTGGAAATACTGGAAATTGAGTTAAAAATTGAAGAAGAAGTCAAGAATCAAATTAATCATTTTCAAAAAGAGTATTATTTAAGAGAACAAGTGAAAGCGATTCAAAAAGAATTGGGTGAAGAAAGTATTTCTGATGAAGCTGAAGAATATGCTGAAAAATTAGAGAATCTAGAAGTGAGTGATTTTGTTAGGGAAAAGATACAAAAAGAGATTAAAAGATATGCAAAATTACCTTCCATGTCTGCTGAGAGTAGTGTATTACGAAGTTACTTAGAGATGGTGTTTGATTTACCGTGGAATAATCGTACAGAGGATAGTATGAATATCGAAAAAGCCGAACATATTTTGAATGAGGAACATTATGGACTGCTGAAGGTAAAAGAGAGAATATTGGAATTTTTGGCGGTGAGACAGTTATCAACAAGTTTGAAAGCGCCTATTATATGTCTTGTAGGACCTCCTGGAGTTGGGAAAACATCTATTGCTCGCTCTGTGGCTCATGCTTTGAACAGAGAGTTTGTTCGTGTTTCTTTGGGAGGAGTTAGAGATGAAGCAGAGATTAGAGGACATCGAAGAACTTATATTGGAGCTATTCCCGGAAGAGTAATGTCATCAATAAAGGATGTGAAAGTGAATAATCCTGTATTCTTATTTGATGAAATTGATAAAATGGCATCAGATTTTAGAGGTGATCCGGCTTCTGCTATGTTGGAAGTGCTAGATCCTGAACAAAACAAGGAATTTACGGATCATTATCTGGAACTTCCTTTCGATTTATCTAAAGTATTATTTATTACAACGGCAAATTCTATTTCAGGGATTCCTCGTCCTTTGTTGGATAGAATGGAATTGATTGAAGTGAGCGGATACACAGAGGAAGAAAAAATTTGCATTGCCCAAGACTTTTTGATTCCAAAAGTTTGTAAGGAAAATGGATTGAGTCCAAAATACTTGAAAATGAATGAAGATACACTGCGATGTGTGATTGGTGGGTATACTCGTGAATCCGGAGTGAGAGGATTGGAACGGGAAATTGGAAAATTATGCAGAAAATGTGCTGTCGAAAAGGTGAAAAACAGTAAGAAAAGAAGCGTAACTGTTTCTTTGAAAAATATAGAATCTTATTTGGGCAAAATAAAATTTCGACATGATGTTGCTGATGAGGAAGCACAAATCGGAAGTGTCAATGGGATGGCTTGGACTCAAGTCGGAGGAGAAACTTTAAATATTGAAGTGGTTTGCTTAAAAGGAACAGGAAAATTAGAATTAACAGGAAAATTGGGAGATGTAATGAAAGAATCCGCAAAAGCAGGACACTCCTATCTCAGAATGATTGCAGAAGAATATGGAATAGAATCGGATTTTTATAAAAATTTTGATTTGCATATTCATATTCCTGAAGGTGCAATTCCGAAAGATGGACCTTCTGCAGGGATTTCCATGACTACAGCTATGCTTTCTGCTGTAGCTAAAATACCTGTAAAACCTAGAATTTCTATGACAGGAGAAATCACTTTGAGAGGAAAAGTACTGGCTGTAGGAGGAATCAAAGAGAAGGTTCTTGCTGCATATCGTGCTAATGTGAGGGAGATTATTCTGCCGTTTGATAATCAAAAAGATGTTGAAGAGATTCCGGTCCATGTAAGAGAGGGTATTTGTTTTCATTTTGTAAAGGAAATGAAAGAAGTGCTGGATATTGCGTTACTACAATAGAATAGTTTTAGTTATCGGAAACAACTGTATTTTGCAGTTGTTTCCATTGCGATATAAGGGAGTAGACTATGAAAATAAAAAGTGTGGAGATGAATTTAAGTGCAACAAGTCCAAAGCATTATCCCAAGGATGATTTTTTACAGGTTGCTTTTGTAGGAAGATCAAATGTAGGAAAATCTTCTGCAATTAATACTTTGTTGAATAGAAAAAGTATTGCCAGGGTAAGCCAAAGTCCGGGAAAGACAAGAACGATTAATTTTTATAGTGTGAATGAACAGTTTTATTTTGTTGATCTGCCTGGATATGGATATGCTAAACTTTCTAAGGAGGAACAAGAGGGTTGGGGAAAAATGATGGAGAGATATTTTATTGAATCTCCTAATTTGATTCATTTGTTTTTGCTTGTAGATATTCGTCATGAACCAAAAGACAGTGATGTTCAAATGTATCAATTTGCTCATCATTGGAACATTCCGATAACTGTGATTGCTACTAAGTCTGATAAAATCAATCGTAGTCAATTACAGAAAAACATTTCGGTTATCCGAAAGAAATTAAATTTGTTAAGCGGTGAAGATGTATTTATGATTTCTTCATTGAAAAAAACGGGGAAGGAAGAAATTTGGAGCAAAATTATTGACATATTTGCAGAGAATGGAGTGCAAATAGACGAAGAGTAGTTTTTATGTATTGGGTTGTTTTAGCCAAATGAGGTTAATGAAAGTTGGATGTGAATGAAGTTGCAAAACAAATTAGGTAGAAATTTATTTCAATTCCATAATATTTTAACACATATAAAATATGGTAAAACATATATTTTTGTGATGGCGACTTTGGTGGGCGTTTTAGTTGGAATGCAAATTAATAGTGCTGCTAATACGAGTAGAGAACTTTCTTATCCGGTTCGAAAAATTACAAATCAAATCAATCAGGAAAAGTATGAAATCAAGCATTTGAAACGAGAAGTGTTTCATGCGGAACATCAGAAAAGAAAATTAGAGCGTGATAGAGTCGGAGAAAGTCAGTCTTATTTAGAACTCAAAAAAAGAGTGACTTATTTGAAGATGATTTCAGGAGAGAGTAGAATTTCAGGTGAAGGAGTCATACTTATCATTGATTCCGGAAAAGATGAAAATATTGCTCTAAAAATGGAGAATAAAAAAATTTTGCTCTTGTTAATTAATGAATTGAGATTAAACGGTGCAGAGACAATTTCTATCAATGGTCAACAGATTACAAATTTATCGGGAATCACATTGGCAGGGACTCATTTGGATATCAATAATACTGAGATTGGACCTGAGTATGAAGTGAAAATTATTGGAGATAGTGAGAAATTATATCGTTTTTTGGATAAAAAAAGTGTCACAGTAATGTTTATGAAAAAAGTGTATCAGTTTCACGTTAGTGTGAAGAAAGTACCTTCTATTGAGATAGTAGAAACACGAATCTCGAAACCAATACCTCAAATTACTTCGAGATAGGTTGTCAAAGGAGATAAAATAATGTCAAATTATATTGTGTTGGAAGATTTTGTTCCCTATGAAAATGCTTTTTTATTTCATATTTTTAAAAATAATGATAGAATAGAACTGAATCATCCACATACAACAATAATGGTGTGGATTCATAAAACGGATATCGGATATTCTGATAAGGGAGTGCGTAATAGATTACGTATGGAAATTCAAAAAGATGATTTGAATTTAAAGCGTGACTTTTTTTTGCTAAAAAGTATCCTTGCACAAGAGGTGATGGATTTTTTAGAATTTGACTTCGATGTTAAAGATGTGTTATGTTGCATATCGTGAATTTAATGATTTTGTATGATTTAGGGGGCTAAAATGGTATTAGAGATTGTTCCTATGCTTTTTGCAGGACTGGGAATGTTTTTATATGGAATGAGTCTTATGGGAGAGGGATTACAAAAGACTGCCGGTGAAAAAATGAAACATATCATTGGTTTGCTTACAAAAAATAGATTCATTTCAGTTTTAGTAGGATTGTTTGTCACAGGGATTATACAAAGCTCATCTGCGACCACTGTTATGGTGGTAGGATTTGTAAATGCGGGGTTGATGAACTTAAATCAGGCAATTGGTATCATTATGGGTGCAAATGTCGGAACAACGGTTACAGCACAGCTTGTTTCTTTTAATCTAGAGGCACTGGCGCCGATATCGATAGGAATTGGTGTTTTGTGGATGACCATAAAAAAAACGAATAAAGCAAAGAATATTGCAGAAATTTTGATAGGTTTTGGAATTCTTTTTGTCGGAATGAATTTTATGAAGAGTGCTATGGCACCTTTAAGAGATTGCGAAAGTTTTCGAAATTTATTAATTTTTTTTGGACATAATACATTTTTAGGTATTTTAATGGGATTTGTGTTAACTTTAGTATTACAAAGTTCATCTGCTTCTATTGGGATATTGTTAGCGCTTGCCTCACAAGGACTGTTACCTCTTTCATCAGCGTTACCTATTTTGTATGGAGACAATATCGGAACATGTACGACAGCCTTGATTTCCAGTATAGGAGCAAGTAAGAATGCACAGAGAGCAGCTATTATGCACTTGGTTTTTAATATTATCGGTACAATTCTATTCTGCTTTGTATTGAGCTATCCTATTATGAAGATTGTAGTTTCAATGAATCCGAATTCTGTTTCCAGACAAATTGCGAATGCGCACTCATTTTTTAATATTATCAATGTGATTGTTCAGTTTCCTTTTGCCGGTTTTATTGTGATGTTTGCACAAAAAATTGTTCCTGAAACAGAGGCTGAGAAACAACAAGTAGCGTATATGACAAGACTGGATGATCGTATGTTGGAAACACCAAGTATAGCATTAGATAATACTATATCGGAATGTCTGAATATGGGATATATGGCAAAAGAGTCTGTTGAAAGTGCGTTAGATGGTTTTGTCAATAAAAATGAAGCATCCATAAAAAAAGCATTTGATTTGGAAAAGTTGATTAATAGAAAAGAGCGGGAGTTAGTTGCATATTTAATTAAGTTATCCAATCAAACCATATCAGAACACGACAGAGTAATAGTAGATAGCTTGTTTAATGTTGTAAATGATATTGAACGTGTTGGGGACCATGCGGAAAATATTGCAGAATTAGCGGTTTTGGTTATAGAGAGGGAGTTGGATTTTTCGGAAGAGGCATTAAATGATATTGCAGTAATCAGAGAACATGTCATCCGTTCCTTAGATGTTGCCTTGAAGGCAAGAGAAACAGGAGATTTGAAGCTTGTGGAAGAAACTTCTCAAGTGGAAACTCAAGTGGATATTATTGAAAAAAATTGCCGAACATCGCATATTGCTCGTCTCAATAAAAATGTTTGTTATCCGGAATCCGGAATTATGTTCTTAGATTTGTGTAGTAATATGGAAAGGGTTTCTGACCATGCTCTGAATATAGCAAATTCTATTTTGGATGAAAAATAATGACTGATTTATGAATGAATTTATTTTGTGTTTTGGTGAAGGAATCATTGTTGGTATATAGGATTGAGTAAAGCGGTGTTATCATGATAAAAAAAGGAGATATCATAATAATTTGTATCATTTTTATACTTGCTTGTATCGGGATGTACTTTACAAACGTTGAGAAAGAGACATCAATGAAGATAATAGAAGTATTTCATGATGGCAAGATAGTGGCAAGTTATAAAGTTGATTGTAATTTTGATAAAAAATTTGATTTTTTTGATGGAAAAGGTGGTCATGAAGTTTATTGGATACATGATGGCGGTGTTGAAGTGATAGAATCGAATACTCCTCATAAGATTTGTATGAAAATGGGTTTTATTAATAGAGGCGGACAAATGATTGTAGCTTTACCTCACAAAATGTATATCAGAATTATATCTTCATCTGGACAGAGTTCTGATTTGGATGCAGTTGTAGAATAGACAAAGATAGGGAACATGAGAAAGAGGTAGTTGTGCAAGGAACAAAAAGGATTGTTTTTTTAGGGCTGATGATATCCTATTCATTGGTCCTTCATCTTATTGAGAACATTTTGCCGGGATTACATTTTATTGCTCCGGGAGCAAAGCTGGGACTGGCCAATATTATAACATTGTATTTATTGTACCGAACAAGTAAAAAAGATGCATTTTTGGTTCTTGTGTTAAGAATTTTGCTTGGTTCTTTTTTTGGTGGAAGCTTGTCTGCTTTGTTGTATAGTCTGTTTGGTGGGATTTTTAGCTTTATTGCTATGGCTTTGACCAGAAAATTGGAGCGGTTTCAAGTAGGGATTTTGGGAGTCAGCGTGGTAGGAGCGCTATCTTTTAATATTGGGCAATTAATTGTGGCAGGACTTGTAATCCAAAATATGTCCATCGCAGTATATTTTCCGATTATGGCATACGTTTCTTTAGGAACAGGAACTTTTATAGGATTTGTTGTTTGTTTTTTGACCGATAGAAGTAATTACAGAGAGAGTATGGGTGCTTAAAATTGTATATTGGAACTTAAAAGCTATTGTTTTCAATAGGTAGTAGAGTAACAGTTATGGAATGAGGGTGAAATAGAGAATGGAGATTTATTTAGATAATAGTGCTACTACAAAACCATATCCTAAGGTATGTGAAAGTATGGTAAGAGCAATGGAAGAAGATTATTACAACCCATCTTCCATTTATCGTGACGGGGTTTTGGTTCAAAAGAAAATAGAGAGATATCGTGAATATATAGCAAATACACTAAAATGTAGTTCGAAAGAGATTTTGTTTACATCAGGTGGTACGGAAAGCATCAATACTGCTATTTTTTCCGTAAAAAAAAGCAAAAAAAAGCATATTATAACCTCGATGATAGAACATCCTGCTACTTTGCAAGCAATGAAGAAAATGGAAGAATTAGGCTTTGATGTCACTTATATTAAGCCTTTGAAAAATGGTTGTGTGACTGCAGATGAGGTGTTGAAGTTCATTACAGAAAACACATGCCTCGTTAGTTTGATGGCAGTCAATAATGAGTTGGGAAGTAAAACAGATGTAGTTAAAATAGCGACACAGGTGAAGAAAACAAATCCCAATATTATTGTTCATATAGATGCAGTGCAGGCTTATTTGAAATTAAAATTATTTGTTAATGAGAATGTAATTGATTTTTTAAGTGCTTCCGGACATAAGATACATGGTCCTAAGGGGATTGGTATCTTGTATCATAGGAATGGTGTGAAACTTTCTCCACATATTGTTGGAGGTGGTCAAGAAATGAATTTTCGTTCAGGAACAGAGAATGTTCCCGGAATTTTTGGACTTGGAACGGCTGTAGAAGAATTTTATCCTCATATGGATGACAAAATTAAATATATTCAAACAGTAAAAGAGTATTTGAAAGACAATTTGGTAAAAAAAATACCGTATATTAAAATTCTGTCTCCGCAAGATAGTGTTTGTCATATATTGAATGTATCGTTTTTGGGTGTGAGAGGTGAAGTTCTCTTGCATAGTTTAGAATCGGAAGGAATCTGTGTTTCTACCGGTTCTGCTTGCTCTTCCAAGAAAGCCGGATCTTATGTTTTGGGTGCTTTAGAATTTACAAAACAGGAAAAGGATGGAGCGATTAGATTCTCTTTGAGTGAATATAATACGATAGAAGAGGTGGATATTGTAGTGAAAGCATTGGAGAAAAATGTTAATATGATTCGAACAGTTATGAATTTCGGAAAGGGTAGACATGTATAATTCAATTGTTATTAGAAATGGTGAAGTGGCAATTAAAGGTGCAAACAGACCGATATTTGAGAAAAAATTGATTAAGAATTTAAAAAGAGCTTTATATGGGATAGAGGGATATCATGTATATAAAGCTGATGGAAGAACGTATATTGATTTTGAAGAAAACATTCAATCAGAGATTTTAAATAGAATAAAAAACGTATTTGGAGTAGTTTCTTATAGTCCTGTAATAAAAACAGAACCCGGATACGAACCGGCTAAAAAAACAGCATTGGAATTATACGATTATTTTGTGGAAAACAATAACTGTAAGACTTTTCGGGTTTCAGTGAAAAGGCAGGATAAAACATTACCTATGAAATCACCGGATATGGCGAGAGATATTGCCGGTTTTTTGCTTTCTTCCGGTAAAAAACCTTTGGAAGTAGATATGTCTCATCCTGAATTGCATATTCATGTAGAGCTTAGGAAAAGCGGAAATGTTGTGTATGCAGAAAAATTTGACGGAGTTGGGGGAATGCCGGTTGGTGTTGGAGGGAAAGCTATGGTTTTGCTTTCAGGAGGAATTGACTCTCCGGTAGCAAGTTATTTGATTGCAAAAAGAGGACTTCAGATAGAAGCAGTGCATTTTCACAGTTTTCCTTTTACAAGTGAGCGTTCAAAAGAGAAAATCGAACAATTGGCAAAACAGTTATCGTTATACACAGAAGGTATTCGTATTCATATGGTGAACCTATTGCCGATTCAAACAAAAATTGCAGAAAAATGTCCGGAAGAATTGATGACCATACTATCTCGACGCTTTATGATGAGGATTGCAGAAAAAATAGCTTTGGATAGAAATTGTGGCGGATTGGTTACAGGGGAGAGTATAGGACAAGTGGCCTCTCAAACGGTTGAAGGCTTGCAATCTACAAATGCTGTAGTGAAAACAATTCCTGTATTCCGACCATTGATTTCCTTCGATAAAGAGGATATTATTGAAGTGGCGAAAAAAATCGGTACTTTCGATATATCAATTATTCCAGAGGAAGATTGTTGTACGGTATTTTTGCCAAAACATCCTGTTACAAAACCTAAGTTATCAAAAGTAGAAAAAGCGGAAGAGGTTTTGGATGTGGAAGATATGCTAAATGAGGCAATTTCTTTAGTCGAGGTACGAGAAGTAGGAATGTTACAATGGTAATGTTTTTGTTTGATTGATGAAAAAATTTCTAGAGAGGGTGATTTTTATGAGAGAAAACGGTTTTTTTTCAAGAGCGATTATCTATGCAATTATATTGTATGTAATCTCAACTTTAATGGATAGTGTTTCGATTGATGGGATAGGATCGGCACTTTTCGGTGGAATTATTTTGGCAATATTGAACACTCTAATTAAGCCGGTATTACAAATATTATCACTGCCGATAACGATAGCAACCTTAGGTATTTTTTCTCTTGTAGTAAATGGTGTGGTTTTGTCCATAGCTGCATTTTTGACACCAAAATTTACAATTGACGGGTTATGGTCAGCAATTTTGGCGTCGATATTGTTTTCTATTCTGAATTTATTTATCACAAGATCGGGAAGAAGAGATTATTAAAAAAATAAAATGCAGATTTTATAGAGATTCTACTATCTTATATAAGGGGTAGAATCTTTATTTTTATAAGGGAAGAAGGGATATTATGCGCTTTGAAGAGGCTGAGCAATATATATGGAACAGACCGAAGTTCAGTAGGAAATTAGGATTGCACAGAGTAGAGTATATTTTGAATCATTTTTCTAATCCCCATTTAAAATTACAAATCATACATGTTGCCGGAACAAATGGAAAGGGCTCTGTTAGCACATATATAGCCGGTGTGTTGATGGAAATGGGTTATAATGTCGGAGTATATACATCTCCGCATCTGTTGAAATTAAACGAAAGAATTTTATTGAACAGTATACCTATTGATGATAATCAGGTGTGTAGATATGTAGAGAAATTGATTCCGGTTGAAAAAGAAATGATGGATCATTGCGGAGAATGTTTATCTGAATTTGAAGTGTTAACCATTATTGCATTATTGCATTATTCTTTTGAAAATCCTGATTTCGTTATTTTGGAAGTGGGTTTGGGTGGAAGGTTAGATGCTACGAATGTTTGTAATCCCATCTTAAGTATTATCACGTCTATAAGTTTGGATCATCAACAATTTTTAGGAGATACATTGGAAAAAATAGCTACCGAAAAAAGTGGGATTATCAAAGAAAATGTACCGCTTGTTGTAGGGAAACAGAAAGATGATATTGTGATAAAAACAATTTTAAAAAAGGCAGTAGAATCTGATGCAAAGGTATATTTTGTGGAGGAGGCTTCTATTGTAGGAATTGGGTTACACGGAATGTGTGTAGATGTAAAAACGCCGTTTTGTACAAAATATTATCATTTAGAAAGCTCTATGATAGGATTGTATCAGTCAGAGAACATAGCGATATCTGTTTCTGTAATTGAACTCTTATATAGAGAAGGATATATCTCAAATCCAAAAAACAGAATCTCATCAGGAATAAAAAAATCTTTTATTCCCGGTAGAATGCAAGTTATTGATGAGAATCCAATTGTAATAGTAGATGGTGCTCATAATGAGATGGGACTATTTCAGTTAAAAGAAACAGTAAAATTATTTTTAAAGAAAAAAATTATTTCCGGAGTTATATTTGTTACAGGAATGATGAAAGATAAAGTGGTAAAAAAACAGATAAAAGAACTATCTGATTTATCAGAGAATACCATTTTTGTATCATTAGATATGCAGAGGGCAATGACACAAAAAGAGTTAAAAGAATTTTATTTTGATCAAAATAAGAACAGTTATTTTGAAGAGAGTTTGGAACAAGGTGTTGATATTGCAAGAAAAATAGCGTTGGATAAAAACATGGCTGTTGTTGTAGCAGGATCTTTGTATTTGGTTGCTGAAGTGATTGCTTTGTATATGAAGGATTCCCATGAAAAATAACAATATATCTTTAAAAATTATTCTAAATATGATAATCTGAAGAAAACGGTTTAGTAAAACGGTTACCTTGAAAGGTGAAACACAATGAGAAAAACAATTCGAGATATTGCGAAGTTATCTAATGTTTCTATTGCAACTGTTTCTAAAATTATTAACGGAAAAGATTCTAATATTAGTGATGCTACACGGAGACGTGTAAAAAAGATTATGAAGGAACAAAATTACACTCCCAATCCAATTGCCAGAACTTTGGTTACAAAGAGAAGCGATACATTGGGAATTATTGTTCCGGATATAGGGAATCCTTTCTTCTCTCAGTTGATTCGTGCTGTAGAAGATTTTTCCAACAGTCGAGGATATCATTTAATCATTTTAGATACAGATGATGATATCGAAAAACAAAAGACATGTTTACAAATTATGCAGAAAAAAATGGTTGATGGAATTATTTTAGTTTCATCTTCTTTTCGCTTTGGAGAATCTGAGCTGTTACCATTTCATTCGCCTGTGGTGTTGGTGGACGGAAATGATGAGAAACGATATTTTATAGGCAAAGTAGGGATAGATAATACATATGGGGGATATATTGCGACTAAGCATTTAATTGAGAAGGGTTGCAAAAAAATAGCTTTTTTATCCGGAGGGAAACATTCCGGTTCAACAAAAGAGCGTTATGTCGGATATCAGAAAGCTTTGAAAGAAAATAACATTCCTTCTTCAGACGGAGTATGCTTATTTGGAAAGTTTACCAGTGAGTTTGGATATGAAGCAACCAAGAAAATGTTGGAAAATAGATTGGAGGTTGACGGGATTTTTGCAGGAAGTGATTTGATTGCTTTAGGTGTGATGAAGGCTTTAGAAGAATATGAGTTTTCTGTACCTGATAAAATCAAATTGATTGGATTTGATGATATTTATGTATCGCGGTATCTTTCTCCGGCATTGACCACGATTAGACAACCTATCTATGATATTGGGAAATTAGCTTCTGAAATGTTGATAGAGTATATTGAAAACGGAAAGATAGAAGAGAATACTTTGTTATTAGATACAGAATTGATTGAAAGAGAGACAACATAACGATGATGTAAATAGGAAGATTTATTTTATTGTGATGAAAAGAGGGATACGATGATTTGTGTAGTGGGAAGTTTGAATATGGATTTGGTTATAGACTGTCAGAGAATTCCAAGTGTGGGTGAAACTGTAATAGGCAAACAGTTCCATACGATTCCGGGAGGCAAAGGAGCGAATCAAGCGGTTGCTTGCGGAAGATTAGGTGCAGAGACTTATATGCTTGGTAAAGTAGGGAATGATGGTTTTGCAGACGAAGTGTTAACATCTTTGAATGAAAGCAACGTAAACACCAAATGGATACAACGTTGTTCTGAACCGACAGGAGTTGCGATTATCAGTGTTGATGAACAAGGTGGAAATAGTATCATCGTTGCAATGGGAGCTAATAACACTGTGTCAAAAGAGTATATTGTCAGTATGAAAGATGTGTTGGAGAAATCAAACATTATTATATTACAACATGAAATTCCGCTAACTACAGTAGAGTATATTATTGATTGTTATGCAGGAAAAAGAAAAACAATTGTATTGAATCCTGCACCTGCAATGGAAGTATCGGATCATGTTTTGAGTAAGATTGATTTTTTAATACCGAATGAACATGAAATTAAAAAAATTTCTTCGGGGATATCATCTGACTTAGAGGGATATGAACCTTATATTCAGTACTATTTAGACAAAGGAGTAAAAAATATTATTATTACTCTTGGAGACGAAGGATGTCTTCATGCAACACAGAAAGAAAACAGAAAATATCCGGCAAGGAAGGTGGCGGCAGTAGATACGACTGCTGCAGGAGATACATTTGTTGGAGCTTTTTGTGCAGAATATGAAAGAGGTTTAAATGTGGAACAAGCTATTTCTTTTGCTACTATTGCCTCTTCTGTCTCTGTTACTCGAAAAGGTGCACAGACATCCATTCCATATTTATATGAGATTGAGGAAATGTTATAGTGTTTAAGATGTTGTTGTGAATGAAACATAATAATTTTGAAAAGAGGGATTGATTGTGAAAAAATCGGAATTATTAAATAGTGACTTATCTTATGAAATCTCTAAAATGGGGCATACTCAAACCATATTGATTGGTGATTGCGGATTACCGATTCCAAGCGGTGTAAAAAGAATTGATTTGGCTGTCAAAAGAGGCGTGCCGTCTTTTGCAGATATTTTAGAGACGGTATTGTCCGAACTATGTGTAGAAAAATATATTGTAGCAGAAGAATTACATTTTCAAAACGCTGCTATGGAGCAATATATTAAAAAGACAATGGGTTCAATACCAAGTGAAGTTGTTTCACATGAAGAATTGAAGAAAATGTCTGAACATGTAGTATGTATTGTCAGAACCGGAGAAGCGAGTCCTTATGCAAATATTATATTACAGTCAGGTGTTCAATTTTAAGGAAGAGAGATGAGTATGAGTATATTAAGTCTAAAGAACATTTCAAAAGAATTTCCCGGCGTAAAAGCGTTGGACAATGTTTCTTTGAATGCTTATGCCGGAGAAGCAATGGCTTTGATGGGAGAGAATGGAGCCGGAAAGTCAACTCTGATTAAAATTTTGGCAGGAATTTATACAAGAGATACAGGAAGTGTTTTCATTGATGGAAAAGAAGTAGATATTAGGACAGTAAAAGATTCACAACGATATAAGATTGCTGTAATTCATCAAGAATTAAACTTAATTCCGAATTTGACTGTAGCAGAAAATATTTTTATCGGTAGAGAACCTGTTAAAAAATTTAATATTGTAGATAAGGAAAAGATGATTCGAGAAGCGGGAAAATATTTACAGGAATTAGGAGTGAATATTTCTCCCGAAAGTATTGTTTCTGATTTATCAATTGCCGGACAACAGATGGTTGAAATTGCAAAAGCTATTTCGGAAAATGCTGAAATTATTGTGATGGATGAGCCGACAGATGCATTAACAGATAAAGAGGTAGAAACTTTATTCAAAGTAATCCGTTCTTTGAAGAAACAAAATAAAGCGATTATCTATATTTCCCATAGAATAGGTGAAATTTTTGAAATATGTGAAAAAACAACTATACTAAGAGATGGACAATTGATTGGAGAACGAGAAATTTCTAATTTAACAGAGAACGAAGTGATTCAGATGATGGTAGGAAGAAGCTTAACAGAACAGTTTCCATATATCAAGGTAGAATCGAAAGAAATTATTTTGGAAGTAGAAGAGTTGAGCAATGAATTTTTTGAAAATTTATCGTTTCAATTAAAAAAAGGTGAAGTATTAGGAATTGCCGGATTAGTAGGTTCAGGAAGAACAGAACTGGCAAAAACAATTTACGGAACTTATTCTGCTAAAAGAGGAAATATTCGAATACAAGGAAAATCAATCGATTGTAACAAAGTTTTTTCAGGATTGGAATATGGTATTGCATATGTGTCGGAAGATAGAAAAAAAGACGGTTTAGTATTGTCAATGAGTGTGAAGGAGAATATGAGTCTTTCGTCTATGAAAACATTTAGGACAGTTTTTGGTGTCAATAAGAAAAAGGAAGTAGAGTACTCAGAGCATTTTAAGAAAAAGATGAACATAAAAACACCGAGTTTGGAACAAAAGATAAAGAATCTATCCGGTGGGAATCAACAAAAAGTATCTATTGCAAAGTGTCTTATGACAGAACCTGATGTATTAATTTTAGATGAACCTACCAGAGGGATAGATGTAGGAGCGAAGTACGAAATCTATGAATTGATTAATCAAATGAAGAAAGAACAAAAGGGAATTATTGTGATTTCTTCAGAGATGCCGGAGTTGCTGGGGATTAGCGATAGAATTATTGTTATGCATGAAGGACTGAAAAAGGGAGAATTAGTAAGAACTGAATTTTCACAGGAAAAAATCATGCAGTATATACTTTCATAATAAGGAGTAGATCTAATGTTAAAAAAAATATCGATTAAAAAAATGAAACCGGTGTTAGGTTTAATTTTATTTTCTGTAGTGATTACCATAATTCGTCCTAATTTTATGACATCTGCAAACTTGTTAAATGTCTTAAGACAAACTTCTATTAACGCAATTATAGCTGCAGGGATGACTTTTGTTATTTTAACCGGTGGGATTGATTTGTCAGTAGGCTCTATACTGGCTTTTAGCAGTGCTGTGGGAGTATGGATGTTACAAACGGGAAACGGAATTGCAGTCAGCGTTCTTGTCTGTCTTGTTATCGGAGCACTTGCCGGTTTATTTAACTCCGTTGTAATTACAAGAGGAAATATTCAACCATTTATCGCTACTTTAGCAACAATGACATTGCTCCGTGGAGCAACACTTGTGTTTACCGGCGGAAAACCATTGGCAATTTCTTTTTCCAAAGATGCGATAAATTTAAGCAGTTTATGTATTTTTCAAAAAATCGGATCCGGAAAAGTATTAGGAATTCCTATCCCGATTATCATTATGATTGTAGTATTTTTATTATGTTGGCATATTTTAAGAAATATGGCAATTGGAAGATACATTTATGCAATTGGAGGGAACGAAGAAGCTGCTAAATTATCCGGTTTGAATGTAAAAAAAATCAAAGCGATGGCGTATGTGTTCAATGGTGTTCTTGCTGCATTGGCAGGTTTGATTTTGGCATCTCGGCTTGTTTCTGCACAACCAACTGCAGGTAACGGTTACGAGTTGGATGCGATAGCAGCTGTTGTCCTTGGCGGAACTTCTCTTGCCGGGGGGCAAGGTTCCGTACTTGGTACAATATTGGGCGCTTTGATTATTGGTGTATTGAACAATGCACTGAACCTAATGGATGTATCATCTTATTATCAGATGATTTGTAAGGCTATAGTGATACTGATAGCAGTGTTATTAGATAGAAAAGAAAAATAAGGAGGATATTTTTATGAGAAAGCGTTTAGCATTACTATTAACGGCCATGTTAATGGTAACAATGGTATTTGTAGGTTGTGGGGAAAAAGAAGAAACAAAGTCTGATGTTCAGGCAGAAACTGGGGGAAAAGTAGGTTTAGTAGTATCTACACTGGATAATCCGTTTTTTGTTGACTTAAAAACAGGTGCGGAAGAAAAAGCAGCTGAACTTGGATTGGAATTAATTGTATTGGATTCTCAAAATGACCCTGCAAAAGAGTTGTCAAATGTAGAAGACTTAATTACAAAAGAAGTAAAAATACTTTTGATTAACCCGACAGATTCTGATGCAGTAGCTTCTGCAGTCGCAGCAGCAAACGAAGCAGGAGTTCCCGTTGTTACTCTTGACAGAGGAGCAAATTCCGGAGATGTTGTTACACATATTGCATCTGATAACGTAGCAGGTGGAAAGATGGCAGGAGAGTATATTATTGAACAACTTGGCGGAAAAGGAAATGTTGTAGAGTTAGAGGGAATCCCCGGAACATCTGCAGCTACAGATCGAGGTCAAGGGTTTAATGAAGCAATTGCCGGAAAAGAGATTACTGTAGTAGCAAAACAAACAGCTAACTTCGATAGAACAGAAGGACTTTCTGTAATGGAAAATATTCTTCAAGCTCAACCTGAAATTGATGCTGTATTTGCACATAATGATGAAATGGCACTTGGTGCTTTGGAAGCAATTAAAGCATCAAACCGTGATATTAAAGTTGTAGGATTTGACGCTACCGATGATGCGAAAACTGCTGTTGAAGCCGGAGAAATGTTGGCAACTGTTGCTCAACAACCAAAATTGATCGGTTCTTTGGGAGTAGAAACAGCCGGAAAAATTTTAGCCGGAGAGAAGACAGAAGCAAGCATACCTGTAGAATTACAACTAATTGTAAAAAAATAGTGTTTACTTGTATATCTGATAACAAACAATAATGCTATATTTGCACTATGGCTTCATGAATGAATAGTAATAGAGTAAATTGAAAAGATATCTTGATTGACAGAATATAGTTGTCAATTAAGATATCTTTTTTGTATCAAGATTAAAAAATGGTGTGCAGATAAAAAGTATTTATAGATAGTTTTTAAGATGTTGATATCAATCAGATATTAAATGTGATAATGGATTAAAATAATATGCAAGGAAAAAATCTATAATAAAACATGTATAATCCATACATAATCCACCTAATGTTTATAAAATACAGGTTGATGTAATATATGAACCGGATGATAAGAGTAGAATTTTTTACCTTTTAGTAATTATCTTCTAAATAGAAGTAATTTTTATCTTTGTATTGCCAAGAAATACAACAATCTATGTTGATGTTTTGGATAGATTTAAAAATGCATTTTTCAACATTGGGATTTTGTATTTTTAATGTTGCAATTAAATTTTTGATTTCTTTTCGTTTACTTGAAACCTCATTTTTTGTTACAGTGCATCCACAATCCATAGGAAAAATTTGAATATAATTCATATACTTATGAATATGTTCTTCATAGACATAGTATAGAGGACGAATAATTTCCATATTATTAAAATTGGTAGATTTTAGTTTAGGTAACATTGTTTTAAAACAACCGGTGTATAAAAGATTCATTATAGTAGTTTCATTTACATCGTTGAAATGGTGTCCCAAAGCTAATTTGTTGCAGCCTAATTCTTCGGCTTTTCCATATAATGCACCTCTTCTCATTCTTGCACACATATAACAAGGATTTTCTTTTGCAATTGATGTAGTTACTTCGAAAATATCTGATTGAAAAAAATGTACAGGAATATCCATTGCTTTACAATTTGCAATAAGAGAGGATTCGTTTTCTTTACTGAACCCCGGATTCATGGAAATAAACACAGGTTCAAACGGAATATCGGAGTGGCGATACAATTCTTGCATTAGTTTAGCCATCACAAGGCTGTCTTTTCCACCTGAAATAGCAATAGCAATTCTATCGTTTTGTTGAATCATTTCAAAATCAATGATTGCCCGAATAAAGGGTGACCACAGATATTTTCTGAATTTTTTAATTAAGGCTCGTTCCATTTCTTTTGTAGGAATTGGAAGACTTGTATTTGTATTCATCACATAATATATCCTTTCTTTTGTTGTGCTCTTTTTGTTTCTGCTATTTTGTGTTATTTTGGTTTTCTTCAATTAGATTTGAAATAAATTAATTCAAAGAGGTCTTCATTGTAACATAAAAGAATGAATTTTAAAATATATTTAGAAACAAACAGTTCATCTTATTATCTGATAGAATTGCATGAAATCATTATTATTTTAAATTGCAATTCATATTCTATATTATTGTTCTCGCTAAGGCATTACACATTTTTTCTCTAAACTTGATAAAAAAGAGATCGAGATACATTTTCAAATTCCTGGTTGTGAAGGGTTTTAGTAGTTTTTGTAAAGGTATTATATTGTTGATAACTTAGTAGATTAAATTATAGTTTTTTATAATGATTAAATTATTGTATTACATCATGTATATCACAAATATATGCTTCAAAAATTATAAACTTTGTGGATAAGATTGGACTTTACCATGCAAATTTTTTTGTGTGTTTAAGATTTATGTTTAGACTATGTTATTTAAAAAAATGAATTTCATAAATGAACATTTTAGAGAACTAAAGTATCATTATATTTGATATCTGCAATTTTTTTTTGAAATATTATAGTGATAGTATCGTTTTTGGTATACAAAGATTTTATTTTGTAATACAATAAAGAGATAAAATTTATAGTGGATTTTTATGTAACAATTACAAATTGTTGACAATATAGATAAATTATCTTTGATAACAGGATAAGATTTTTTGTAACAGAATGAAAGGAAAGGTATTTTGATATGAAACCTGAATTAATCAATCGTATTAATGTTCTTGCACATAAATCCAAAACAGAGGGTTTGACTGAGGACGAAAAAATAGAACAGCAACAGCTAAGAAAAGAGTATTTGGATGCTTTTCGTAAAAACTTTAAAAAGCAGTTAGATAATATTGAGATAGAGTATAGAGACTGATTATTTTTGTGATTTTTTAAATATATTGTAAAAATTTAGGAGGTTACACTTGAGTATAAGAAAAACAGACCTTTGTCATGGGGTTACTTTTAGAAAAATAGATTGTACCCAATTTAAGACTAATATAATAGAGGTTTATTTTAGGAAAGAGTTATCTAGGGATGATGTCACACAAAACTCTTTGGTTCCCTATGTGTTGAAATCAGGCACAAAAAATTATCCTACAGATATGAGACTTTCAAAACACTTACAGGAGTTGTATGGAACAAAATTAGGAATCTCTGTATCTAAGGCCGGAGAAAATCAGGTGATTGGATTTAAGATGAGTTTTGTACGAGAAGAGTTTTTAGAAGAAAGTATTTTGGAGTCGGTAATTTCTATTCTTTCCGAAATTATTTTTTCACCGGTTTTAGAGGATGGAGTTTTCTTACGTAAATATGTAGATACAGAAAAAGAAGTGCTTAAGGAATCCATTTTAGCAAAAATTAATGATAAAGGACATTATGCAAAGGAAATGTGCATTGAAAAAATGTGTGAAGAAGAGCCTTACGGAATTGTTGAGGAGGGCTATCTGGAAGATTTAGATGAAATTACTCCTGAAACTTTATATCAACAATATCAGAATCTCCTCTCTTATTCTTTGGTCGATATTGTGGTAGAAGGGACCATGGATTTTGATAGAACTGTAGGGTTAATTCAACAATATTTTTCTTTTCCGACAGAACGAAGTTTTGTGTTAAAAAATGAAGTTGTAGCAAAAACTGTGGAAACTGTTAAGGAATATGAAGAAACAATGGATATTGAACAAGGAAAATTAGTAATGGGGTTTCGAACCAATCGAAGTATAAGAGATGATGATTACTATGCATTGTTGATGTATTCTGTTATTTTGGGGAATGGTTCTTTCTCTAAATTATTTCGAGTGGTTAGAGAAAAATATAGTCTATGTTATTCAATTGGTACATCTTTGGAAAAATTAAAGGGAATTATGTTTATTCAAACCGGAATCGACTCAAAAAATAAGGCGCAGGTAATGAGATTGATTCAAGAACAAATGAAAGAGATGGAGATGAAAAATATCTCTGAAGAAGAGATATTACAAGGGAAGAAATTAGTAATAAACGGTTTTAAAAGTGTGAAAGATAGTGTTATGGGACTTTGTGACTTTTATTATTTTCAAACTTTGCATGGGAATGAAAAATCTATCGAAGAGATTATAGACTCTATTCAAAGTGTAACAGTAGAAGAAATAGCGAAAGTTGCACATGATATTCAGTTGGATACTATTTTTTTCTTAAGAGGCAAGGGAGAGGTAAGCAATGAAACAACATAGTATGATGAGTCGTCTAAAAGAGGAAATTTTTCATAAAAAATTATCAAATAACATGGAGTTGTTTTTTATGAAAAAAGAAGGATTTACTAAAAAATATGCTGTGTTTGCAACAAACTTTGGCTCAAATGATTTAAGTTTTGTCAGTCCTCATACAAAGGAACAAGTTACAGTAAATGAAGGAATTGCCCATTTTTTAGAGCATAAAATGTTTGAACAACCGAATGGGACAGATGCGTTTGAGAAGTTTTCTGAAATAGGAGCAGACGCGAATGCGTTTACAAATTTTGATATGACAGCATATTTGTTTTCTTCTACTGATTTTTTTTATGAAGGATTGGAACATTTGATTTCTTATGTGCAAACACCATTTTTTACAAAAGAAAATGTAGACAAAGAAAAAGGAATTATTGCACAGGAAATCAAAATATATCAGGATAATCCGGTGTGGGTGCTGTTTTTTAATGCATTAAAAGCAATGTATATTAACCACAATAATAGGATTGATATAGCAGGAACAGTAGAGAGTATTTATAGAATTACTCCGGAAGAGCTATACACTTGTTATAACACTTTTTATTCTCCATCTAATATGGCTTTATTTGTGATTGGAGATTTAGATTGGAATGACATAGTAAATACGGTGGAAAAAACGGTAAAAAATGATCTTGCATTTGAGGGGAAAGTTCATCGTCTTGAGAAGAAAGAGCCAAATAAAATCAGTCAAAAAACGATCGTACAAAAATTTCCTGTATCTATTCCAATGTTTATGATTGCATTTAAGGAAAAGATGGATGGGGAACATAGAGGAAAAGATTTGATGAAAAAAATGATTTCGACAGAAATCATTTTAGACTTGTTGTTCCGTAAAGGGAGTGAATTGAATGAAGAGTTATACAATGAAAATTTGATTTTCTCTACTTTAGATTGTGAATATAATGCAAGTAGAAATTACGGATATACTTTAATATCTGCAGAAAGCAGAAAAGTAACTACTGTTATTCAAAAAATTATGGATTGTATTGGAAAATCAAAGAAAATCGGTTTAAATCAAGAAGATTTTGATAGAGTTAAGAAAAGCAGGATAGGAAGTTATATCAAATCTTTTGATGCAATGGAAGGGTTGGCAAATAACTATGTGTCCTATTATTTTCAAGGGATGGATTGGTTTGAGTACGGAGAAATATTGGAGGAAATTACTCTTGAGTTTTGCCAAGATAGATTAGAGCAACATTTTGTGGAAGATATGAAAGTAGTATCTTTTATTAATCCTAAGGAGTAAGTGTTGACATATTTCAATGAGGATATATTTTGGATGGGGAGTTGTATGATTTATGGATCCGGTTGCATTTGAGATTTTTGGATTAGAAATAAGATGGTATGCGATATTTATTACTTTTGCAATGTTGTTAGGTGTATTTTTGGTTTCTAAACAAGGTAAAAAAGAAGGATTTGTAGAAAATGACTTGATGGATATTTTTCTTTGTGCATTTCCTCTGTCTATTATAGGGGCAAGATTGTATTATGTTTTGTTTCGATATTCTGTTTATAAGGGAGATGTTCTTTCTATGTTAAACATCAGACAGGGAGGATTGGCAATTCATGGAGGTTTGATAGGTGCTTTTATCGGCGGATACTTCATTGTCAGAAAATATGGACTGAATTTGTGGAAAACACTTGATTTGTATGTACCCTATCTTGCATTAGGACAAGCCATAGGAAGATGGGGCAATTTTATGAATCAGGAGGCACATGGGGGACCTACCGATTTACCATGGGGAATTATGATAGATGGAGTGAGAGTACATCCTACTTTTTTATATGAGTCTATTTTGGATTTTGTGTTATTTGTATTTTTGATTTATATTAGAAAAAATAAGAAATTTGACGGACAGATGATATCAATATATTTAATAGTGTATTCCATAGGACGATTTTTTATTGAGGGATTACGAACTGATTCTCTTATGATAGGTTCATTTAAAATCGCTCAGACTGTCAGTGTGGTTCTCATTATTGTGGGGTTTGGAATTTGGATAATGAGAAAGAACAATGAGTTAGACGGAGCCTATGTAAAAAGATGTTAACTATAGCGGGATTTATAGATGTTTTCGTGAAATTGAATTTATGAGGTGGAAGGATGGATTTTTTACACAAACCGGTCATGTTAAATGAATGTATTGATATGTTAAATATTGTTCCAAGTGGAATATATGTAGATGGAACTTTAGGTGGTGCAGGACACTCTCTTGAAATTGTAAAAAGATTAGATTCCGGGAAATTGATTGCTTTTGATCAAGATATAGAAGCAATTAAGAATGCAAAGATAAAATTAAAATCTTATGAGGATAAAGTGATACTCATTCACGATAACTTTCGTAATATAAAAAAATCATTAGAAGATATTGATATCTTTCGTATAAATGGGTTATTATTAGACTTAGGAGTGTCCTCTTATCAGCTGGATTCTCCGGAAAGAGGTTTCTCTTATCGTTATGATGCACCATTGGATATGAGAATGAATCAAAGTTCACAAATCAGTGCAAAATATATTGTAAACACATATTCTGAAGAGGATTTAAAAAGAATCATTAGAGATTACGGAGAAGAAAAATGGGCAAGTAGAATTGCTCAGTTTATTGTGGAAGAAAGAATGAAAAAGCCAATTGATACAACCGGAGAGTTAGTTCAAATTATAAAAGCGGCGATTCCAAAAAAAGCCAGAGAAGAAGAACAACATCCCGCTAAGCGCACCTTTCAAGCTATACGAATTGAAACAAATCATGAATTAGATGTGATTCATGATGTTTTGGAAAGTGCAGTTGAGTTGCTTTTACCGGGTGGAGTTATTTCTGTAATTACATTTCATTCTTTGGAAGATAGGATAGTAAAGAACTTTTTTAGAGATGAATCGACAGGGTGTATTTGCTCGCCGGAAATTCCAGTTTGTGTATGTAACCATCAAGCAAGGTTAAGGTTAGCGCATAGAAAACCGCTTGTGCCAAGCGAAGAAGAATTGCGAGAAAATCCTCGCTCACGCAGCGCAAAGGTAAGAGGAGCGATTAAGTTATAATTGGATATAAATAGATAAGAGGAAGTGAGTTTATCTTGAGAAAAGAAAGCAAAAAAAATATTGTTTCGAAAAAACAGAATGAAAAGAATCCATATCGAAACTCACAAAGTGAAGCTTATCATAAAATGAAAGAAAAAATGCAGAGTGAAAAAAGCGGAGTTTCGTTGAATTCAGATAATATTTCAGGGAAGAAGAAACAAAAAAAAGGTCTGAAGAAAATTTTTCGAAAAAAAAAGCATGTTAACAAAGGCAGTCTGGTAGATAATAGTTCCAACTTAGATAATGCTGTAACTCTAAAAAATAAAAAAAGTTCAAAAGAAAATATAAAATCAACAGAAATGCTTCATTCAGGAAAGACTGATTTGAAGAGAAGAGGCATTATTCAGGAAAGAAGGAACAAAAACAGGAAAGTAATTTCAAAGAGCAGAAAGGTAACATCCCTTATTTTTTTTGTTGCTCTGTTAGTTTCATTTGTATTTGTTATTTTAATTTATCGAAATACCCAAATTGTTAAGTTGAAGTATGATATTAATGAATTAAACAAAGAATTATTAAACTTGCAAAATGAAAAAGAAATATTGGAAGTGCAGATGGAAAGCAATAATCGAAGCGATGTGATTGAGAAGCGTGCCAGAGAACAGTTGGGAATGGATTATCCCAAAGAAGATAAAATTACTTACATCAAAGTAAATTAATGATTAATTTGTGTTTGAAACGGAGATTGCTTTAGTTATGAAACAGATAGAACAGAGAAAACAAAGAGATTTTCGGTTAAAAATAACAGTCATCTTTTTTTCGGTGATTGTATCTATTTTAGTGGGAAAATTGTTGTTGGTTCAAGTAATAGATTCTAAGAACTATTCCAGTAAAGCAAGCTATCAACAATACAGAGATGTTGAAGTGAAGCCCAAAAGAGGGAATATATATGACAGAAACGGGAAAGAATTAGCAGTGAGTGTATCTACTTATGATGTATATGTAGAACTTAGTTATGCAAAGGAATATGATAAGCAAGAAAAAAAATTAAAGAAATGGGAAGATGGAGAATGGGAAGAGTTTTCTCGTAATGTGGGAGGCATATTAGGAGAAGATTCGAACAAAATTTTGGAAAAAGTGAGACAGAATCAAGATAAGTCCAGATTTATTTTGATGAAAAAAATTGATTATGCAAAAAAATTGGAGTTGGATAAATTAAACTATAAGGTGCTGTTCTATGAAGAAAGCAAGAGAAGACTTTATCCTTATGGAAAATTTGCATCTTACATTCTAGGCCATACCTCCAAAGATAATGTTGGGTTAGCAGGAATTGAAGCTTATTTTAATAAGGAACTGAATGGAATTCCGGGAAGAAAAATTGTCCTTAGTGATGCTAAATCAAGAGAATTGGAAGACCATTCTATTCGTTATCATGAACCTGTGAATGGATACCATGTTGTTTCAACGATAGATGAAGTCATTCAGCATTATGTTGAAAAAGCAATGGAGCAGTCTTACATCGAAAATAATTCAAAAAGATCTATGGCAATTGTAATAGATCCTAAAACAGGGGATATTTTGGCGATGGCCGCAAAGCCGGATTATAATCCGGAAACACCTAATGAATTGTATTATTATAGATTTCGTGAAGCGATGAGCAATGCAAAGACAAATGAAGAACAGTTAGAAGTGCTTAATTCCATGTGGAGAAATCCTATGGTTAGTGACTTATATGAACCGGGATCTGTATTTAAGGTCATTACTGCCAGTGCCGGCATAGAAGAAGGGGTGGTAACACCGAACTCTACTTTTGTAGACAAAGGATATGTTGAAGTTGCAGGTCAAAAATTATCCAACTGGTCGAAAAAACCTTTTGGGACAATTGATTTCAGAAAAGCTGTAGGGCAGTCCGTTAATACTGTCTTTATAGAAGTAGCAAAAAGACTTGGTTCTGAAAAATTTTTAGAGTATATTTATGCGTTTGGGTTTGGAAAAAAGACAGGGGTTTCATTGCCGGGCGAAGCGGAAGGGCTTATTTATTCATTAGATAAATTAGGGCCGGTTCAACAGGCTACAATGTCTTTTGGGCAAAGTATTTCTGTGACACCGATTCAAATGGTCATGGCAGTAAGTGCCGTAGCAAACAATGGTGAATTGATGAAACCCAGATTAGTCAGAGAAATAGTTTCTGATGATGGTGAAATTATACAGCGGTTTGAACCTGAGGTAGTTCGTAGACCGATTTCAAAAAAAACAAATGAGACTATGTTAGAGTTGTTAGAAAATGTGGTTAAAAAAGAAGGTGGAAAAAAAGCGGCAATTTTTGGTTATCGTATTGCCGGAAAAAGTGGTACAGCACAAAAGGTTATCGATGGAAAATATCCAAAGGGCTACTATATCTCCAGTTTTGTTGGTATTGCACCGGTGGAAGATCCAAAGGTAGTTGTTCTTGTTATCACTGATGAGCCACATGGTCAGCATGGATTCTACGGAGGTGGAAACTCAGCACCTTTTGTCGGAATGATATTACAAGACACGCTGAGATATATGGGAGTTACTCCGAATGCAATTGTAAGTAATAACACAAATATCGAAAAAGTTGATATTCCTGAAGTTCGAAATATGACATTCAAAGAAGCGAGAGTATTATTAAATTCTCATCACTTAAAATATACGATAGATGTTGATTCTGCGAAGGATGATACTTTAGTTGTAGATATGTTCCCGAAAGCGGGGGAGACAGTCCCTATAGGCTCAAGTATTGTTTTATACTTCGAAGGGAAGAAAATGGATGAAGTGTTAATGCCTAATTTAATAGGAAAAACGGTTTCGGAATCACAAAAAATTGTCAATTCTTTAGGTCTTAGATTTAATTTTTCCGGAAACGGAAAAGCAATCAAGCAGTTTCCTGAACCAAATAAATTAGTAAAAAAAGGTTCTATGGTAAATGTCAAATTTGAAGATTCGTCTTCTTCTAAACCATCGTCGAATGAGAAATCAGGTTCTTCAGAGACAAAAGAGAATCTTATAGAACAAAATAAGAATACAAAAAAAGATTCATCTGAAACTAACAATAGTAGCGATGCTAACAGTCTGGAGAATAGGGAAGAAGATATGCCATCCGTCATTCGAATGAGCAATTAATCCAAGTGTTAGAGATATCAAGAGAGGAAAACTGTTATGAATATATTAAAATTTTCACAGATTGTTGAATGGACAGAGGGTGTTGTTTTGGGAGATAGTATGTTTTCAGAATCTATCTACAGTATTACAACAGACAGTAGAAAAGTGAAACAAGGAGATCTGTTTATTGCTATCAAAGGAGAACATTTTGATGGAAACCATTTTGTAGATATGGCTTTAGATAACGGTGCTGTAGCTGTGCTTTCAAGCATTTCTCATAAAAGCCCCAGAGTAATTACAGTTCCTGATACCGTGAAAGCTTTGGGAAAACTGGCATCTGGTTATCGAGATATGCTGGATATTCCTGTGATATCTATTACAGGCAGTAGTGGAAAAACAACAACAAAAGATATGATTTTCTATGCTTTGAATTCACAATGTAATGCATATCGAACAGAGGGAAATTTTAACAATGAAATAGGGATGCCTTTAACAATATTAAATTCTGATGAAGAGCATGATGTAATGATTTTAGAAATGGGGATGTCTTCACTTGGTGAAATAGAATATTTATGCTCTATCGCAAAACCTAATATAGGTGTCATTACTAATATCGGGACAGCTCATTTAGAACAATTGGGTTCTCAAGAAAAAATATTTGAAGCAAAAATGGAAATTACGAGTTTTATGCATGAAAAAGATATTTTGCTTGTCAATGGGGAAGATAAATTTTTAAGAAATCTTGATAAGGATGTATATCAACCTATGATTAAAACATTTGGTTTTTCGAATTCTTGTGATTATTTCTGTAAAAACTACGATTACAGAGAAGATTCTACTGATATTTGCGCTATGATTGATGGACTTGAAGTAAATTATACAATTCCATCTTTAGGAAAACATAACATATTGAATTCTTTAGCAGCGTTGGGAGTTGCGTCTGTTTTGCAAATGGATTTACAAAAAGCTGCGAAAAGCCTGATAGATTTTCAACCGTCTAAACTAAGGATGCAAATTGAAAAAAAAGATGGTATTACGATAATAAATGACAGTTATAATGCAAATCCGGATTCCGTGAAATCGGTGTTGAGTATTTTGGCAGAAAAAAACAATGTTAGAAGAATTGCTATTTTGGGAGATATGTTGGAATTAGGGCGCGATTCTGATAAATATCATAGACAGATAGGCGAATGTGCAGCTCATTCTTGTGATATTTTGATAGGAATCGGGATGTTTTCCGATTACATGAGAGAAGGAGCATTAGAGCACGGTATGGATGAAGGTTTTTGTTATTCGTTTCGTACACAGGAAGAATCGGTCACTACCATCAAAGACATTATGAGGGTAGGTGATGTTGTATTGTTAAAAGGATCGCGTGGTATGGCAATGGAGAAGTTGATAGATTTGATATTTTGATGATAGGGAGTGTATGGAGTGAGTATTGTTTTTGCATCGATAATTTCTTTTGTTATTGCGGTATGTTTAGGTCCTGTTGTTATTCCGGTTCTAAGAAAATTAAAATTCGGTCAAACAGAACGAGAGGAGGGACCTGAAAGTCATCAAATTAAGTCAGGAACACCAACGATGGGAGGATTTATTTTTATTATTCCCATCACTATTGTAACATTTTTAATCGGTGGATTTTATATTGATACCGTACTGCCTGTTCTTGCTCTGTTATTATTTGGTAGTATCGGTTTTATTGATGATTATATTAAGGTAGTAAAGAAACGAAATTTAGGACTTCATGCATATCAAAAAATAATATTACAATTTACTTTTGCGATGGTTGTTTCTTTATTGGAAGTAAAATATTCTTCTTTAGGAACATCTGTATATATTCCTTTTTCAAATAAACTATGGGATATGGGATGCCTTTATATTCCTTTCCTTGTTATTTTATTGATTGGTGTCAGTAACAGCGTGAATTTGACAGACGGTTTGGATGGACTGTGTACTTCCGTTACTATTTTAGTCATGTTATTTTTTGGAGTTTTATCTAACTGTATGCATAGTATGGGGCTTGTGTCTTTTAATGTGGCTGTGTTGGGTTCTTGTCTGGGTTTTTTACTTTACAACAAATATCCTGCTAAAGTTTTTATGGGAGATACCGGATCTATGGCTTTGGGAGGAGCCGTTGCAATCAGTGCGATTATGTTGCATACTGCACTAATTCTTCCGTTTGTTGGCATAATATATATGCTTGAGGCATTATCTGTTATTGTTCAAGTTGTATCATTTAAAACAACAGGTAAGAGGGTATTTAGGATGTCTCCTTTGCACCATCATTTTGAGCTTGGCGGATGGAGTGAAGTTAAGGTCACTATAGTGTTTACTACAATTACTTTTATTTTTTGTATAATAGGATGGTATGGATTGGCAGGAGTATGTTTTTAGGGGGATATGAATGAAAGAGAACAATAAATTTTTGATGATTGGGCTTGGAAAAAGTGGATTGGCAATGATTGATTATTTGGATTCTTTGGGAAAAAATATACTAGCATATGATAATAATAAAGATTTAAAGATACGAATCCAAGACTATAAAAATGTGGAATTTTATATTGGAAAAAATCCAAGTGGAGAAGAGATGGTAGATCAAGTGATTATTTCTCCGGGAGTACCTACAGATTTACCTTTTGTGAAAAAATTTATTGATAGAGGAATTGAAGTCATTGGAGAAGTGGAATTTGCGTATCGTCATACCAGAGGTACTTTTGTTGGAGTTACGGGAACAAATGGAAAGACGACAACCACAACGTTATTAGGGGAGTTTTTTAAAAAATACGGATTAGACACAAAGGTTGTTGGAAATATCGGAAATCCTGTTATTGAAGCAGTTAGAAATGCTGACGAACATACATGGTATGTATCAGAATTGTCCAGTTTTCAATTAGAAATGATAAAAGAATTTAAGTGTCACATTGCAGGGTTTTTGAATTTAACACCGGATCACTTGAATAGACATGGCTCTCTAAAAACTTACGGTGAAATGAAATCAAATATTTTTAAGAATCAAACAAAAGACGATTATGCCGTTTTAAATTACGAAGATGATTACGTATGTCATTTAGGTGAGAAACTACCTTCAAAAGTATTGTATTTTTCTACAAAAAGGGAGGTGCCTTTTGGAATTTATTTGAAAGAAGGTTATATCTATGAAAATATAACAGGAATCACAAATAAGTTGTTTGATAGAAAAAATGTTTTGCTTGCAGGGAATCATAATATGGAAAATGTTTTGATGGCGATGTGTATGGCATATTGTGCAAACATTTCTTTTGATTGTATGAAGTCTGTTTTATCAAATTTTGAAGGGGTAGAACATAGACTGGAATTTGTAGAGATGATTGATGGAGTTAGATACATTAATGATTCTAAAGGAACAAATCCGGATGCATCTGTAAAAGCGGTAGAAGCTTTCGAAAAAAACATTATTTTAATTGCAGGAGGAATGGATAAAAAAGTTCCCTTTGATAAGTTTGTAGAAACATTTACCGGAAAACATTTAGGAAAGGTAAAAAAACTAATTCTACTCGGAGAAACAAAAAATATAATCAAAGATTGTGCTCAAAAGCATGGATTCGATTCTGTGGACTTAGTTAATAATATGGAAGAAGCTGTAGATGTTGCACATCAACAAGCGGAAGGTGGAGATATTGTATTATTATCTCCGGCATGTGCGTCTTGGGATATGTATGATAGTTATGAAATAAGAGGAGAAGATTTTAAAAATAGAGTATATGCTTTACGTTAGACAAATAGGAGTTGTATGGGATGAAAAAAAGGCGTCAGGGAGAAATGGATAAAACAATATTTTTATTGGTTACTATCATTGTTATGATAGGAGTAATTATGGTTTATAGTTCCAGTTATATACAAGCATATTATTCAAATAGAAAAATGTATCATTTTTTCTTGTCAAATTTTGTGTATGCAGTAATAGGGTTTATAGGGATGCTTCTTATTTCCAAACTTCCATACACATTCTATCGTTCAGATTCATTTGTTTTTGGTTCAGTATTGACAACACTACTTTTATTATTAGGTACACTTGTGTTCGGAAAAAATATCAATGGATCTACAAGATGGATTCAAGTAGGAAGGTTTACTTTTATGCCATCTGAGTTGGCGAAAATGGTATGTATTCTATATCTATCGAAGGTATGTTCTATTCGAAAGCTAAATATTAATAATTTCATCAATTTACTTATTATTTTAGCAATTCCTGCTTTATTTGCTGTTTTGATTGCTTTACAACCTCATATTTCTACAACAATCACCCTGTTGGTGATTATAGCATATATATTAATAATAGCAGGAATTTCCGGTAGATATATTGCAGTCATATTAGGTTTTGTATCAGTTGCATCTATTTCTTTAATAGTAGTTTCTTCCTACGCAAAATCGCGTATACTTGCAATTCTCAGTCCATCTATTACAGGGAGCAGAGCAGAAGTTCAGGTTTTAAATTCTCTATATGCCATTTCAAGTGGTGGTTTTTTTGGAAGAGGGCTTGGGAACAGTATTCAAAAATATTTGTACTTGTCTGCATCTTACAATGATTTTATTTTTTCAGTGTATGCAGAAGAATTTGGATTTATCGGCTCTGTAATCTTGATTTTATTATTTTTTATCTTGATTCTTCGCTGTATACAGTTGGTGAAACTTGCTCCGGATAAATTCAGTTCTTTGTTGGTATGTGGAATTGTTGCTCAAATAGCTTTCCAATTCACTGTCAATGTTGCAGTTTCTTTGTCATTAATGCCAACTACAGGAGTACCATTACCGTTTATCAGTTTCGGAGGGACTTCTTTGGTAATATCGATGGCATCGATGGGAATTGTGTTGAATGTTTCAAGATATGGTAGACGAATAAAGATTTCAAGAGAGTTACAAGAGGTAAAGGAGTAGGAAAATGAAGGTAATTGTATCCGGTGGAGGAACAGGAGGACATATTTATCCGGCAATTTCTATTGCAAATGCTTTTTGTAAATATGTAGATGATATTGAAATTTTATATGTTGGAACAAAGAGTGGACCGGAATCGGAAATTGTTCCAGATAGCGGTTATCCCTTTGAAGGTATTGAAGTAAAAGGCTTTTTGAGAAAAATTACAATTGAAAATATAAAGAGAATTTACTTGGCTTGGAGAGCAACAAAAGATTCTATGAGGATTATGAACTCTTTTAAGCCGGATATTGTTGTTGGTACCGGTGGTTATGTTTGCGGGCCTGTGTTACGAGCTGCAAAAAAATATGGTGCCTTTACTGCTATTCATGAACAAAATTCCTTTCCGGGGTTGACGAATCGTATTTTATCAAAGAAGGCAGATGTTGTATTTTTAGGTTCAGAAAAGGCAAGAGAACACTTTCATACAAATAAGGAAGTGTGTTTTGTAGGAAATCCTGTTCGAGATAGGGTTTTTGATTTGACGAGAGAAAGTGCCAGACAATTACTGGATATGACTCCGGATGAGATTATGATCTTATCAGTGGGCGGTTCCGGAGGAGCTGAAAGTTTGAATGATGCTTTTTTAGGTGCACTGCCTTACTTATTAGAAAAAAATATATCTTTTTTACACATTACCGGGAAAGTTCACTATAGTTATTTTATGAATTGTGTCAAAGGATATCAATTTTCTAAAAATCAGATATTTAAACCCTATGAAAAGGATATTTTGTTATATATGGCGGCAGCAGACTTGGTAGTTTGTAGTGCCGGGGCGACTACCTTAGCAGAAGTCAATGCTATGGGTAAAGCTTCGATTGTTATTCCAAAATCGTATACTGCTGAAAATCATCAAGAATATAATGCTAAGTTCATCAAAGAAAAAAAAGCCGGTGAGTATATTCTTGAAAAAGAATTAAATTCACAAGCTTTGGTAGATAAAATCATGAAAATTATTTCTAATGGTCCGTGTAGAAAAGAGATGGAACGAAACAGTGCAAGTATGTTTCCTTCAAACCCTGCAGAAAGCATTGTGAAAAAGATTATGGAAAAGCTGTCTTAGTGAGTATGATTTATAAGGAACATTAATATGGATAAAAGAACAAATAAAAATAGTACAAATGAAAGTAATGTGGTGTTTTTATCAGAGGAAACCTTGATTTCAGATAAAAACAAACAAAGCATCACCAATTCGGAGGATTCAAATAGCAAAAAATCTATAATGGATCTTTTAGACGAGAAGAGTTATGTAAAAAAAGTTCAGATTATAATTTTTATATTTTTAATAGGGATATTGCTTTTTCTATTTTCTCCTATTTGTAAATTGAAGATGATTGTAGTTTTAGGAGATAACACACTGACTCAGGAAGAATTGATTAAATTAGGAAAAATACAGACAAATAGAAGTATTTACCTTATATCAACATCGGCGATTGAATCCAGATTGACTGAAAATCCTTATGTGAAAAATGCAAATATTACAAGAAAATTTCCTAACAAATTGATTGCAGATTTAAATATGCGAGAGGAAGTTGCTACTGTGAATTTTGAAGAGGGATTTGTTATCATTGATCATACCGGGTATATTTTGAAAATTGAACAGGATGTAAGCAAGATAGTGAAACCTTTGATTACAGGAGTTAGTAGTAATAAAGGGCTTAAAGTTGGACAGGTGTTGCCTTCCTCTGAAGAAAATGATTTTAGAATGATTTTAGAATTGATTTCAAATATCCAAAATGCAGGATTGATTCAAAATATTTCAGAAATGAATTTGCAGGATCCTAAAAATATTTATATGATTACTACTCAGGGGTTAAAAGTATTACTTGGAGACGGAGAAGATTTGACTTATAAGTTGATGCAATTAAGTCCTATATTGGTAGATTTGCATACAAAAAATATTACTTATGGTACGATAGATATGAGATTTAACAGTTATCCTGTCTATAGGGAGAATTGAGACGATGAAGAATAATATTGATCGATTAAAAAACAGCAAAACAGTGAGTCGTTATATTCTTTTTTTCTTTAGTGTCATTATTGGAATCGGAGTGGCAATGCAAATAAATATTGCAGAAAAATACACAGGTTCTACTACTACTTCACAGAGAATTAGGATGCTTCAGATAGAACTGAAAAATTTAAAGCAAAAAAGAGAATCCTTAGAAGCGGAACTGACAGAATTAGAGCAACAACTTATTGAATTGAAAGAAAGCGATAAGAGTGGTGAAGATGTTGAACAAAGTCTAAAAGAAGAAATTGATAAGTATGAAAAAATTATTGGTTATAAAAAGGTATTCGGTTCAGGTGTTGAAATAGAGCTGACAGAATCTATAGGACAAAATAATTCTGCTTTATTGACCAATTATGAATTAATTTTGGCAATTATCAATAAATTAAATGCGGCTGGAGCTGAAGCGATTTCATTGAATGAAGAAAGGTATGTCCTAACGAGTCATCTTGAAGTTGTAGAAGGGCAACTTAAAATGAATAATACTGTTATAAAAATGCCGGTTGTTATTAAAGCCATTGGTGATATGGATACCTTGGAAGCAGCAATGAATTTTAGATATGGCATTCTTTGGGAAATGAGAAATTATTATGGAATTGAAGCCCAGGTAAGGAAAAACGAATCTATTGAAATACCGAGATATACGGGGTTGATAGAATATAATTATGCAGAAACTGTTAAAGAGTGATTTGTATGCAAATAAAAAGCTTGAAGAATAATTTAATACTGTTTTTTTCGTTCTTTTTAACAATGGTGATTGTGGCTCAAATTAGAATAATAGAAGATCAATACCTCTACACAAGTTTGAAAAGCATTAAGGTTATGGAAGATGATCTTAGTATAGAAACAGAGGAATTAACACACTTGCATCAGTTAAAAGAAGAAAAACAGAAAGAGCTGCATGCTTTTCTAAACATAAAAAAGCCAGAGAAATCTTCTGAGCTGCTAAACGAGATACTATTACGTAGAAAAATGCAAGCCGGATATCAAAAATTACAAGGGAAAGGTGTTATCATAGAGTTGATGGACAGCGAAGAGGAAGCTGGAGATGGAGAGAATCCGAATAATTTATTAATACATGATCAAGACATATTAATTTTATTGAATGATTTGAAAGTGGCGGGAGCAGAAGCATTGTCTGTCAATGGACAAAGAATTGTTGCAAGAAGCGAAATAAAGTGTAGTGGCGCTACAATTACCATCAACGGAACTACTTATGGTCAGCCTTTCATTATAAAGGCAATAGGAGATCCGAAACAATTAGAAGCAGCAGTCCTCTCTCCGGATTCATATGGTGATATTTTGCAACAATTGTATCATATCAGATTAAAGACGGAGATAAAGGATTTTGTTGAAATCGGGGCATTCGAAAAGGAATAAAAGGAGGTTGTAACTAATGGTTTGGGCTGTGATTGGAATTTTATTGGGTGTGATTGTAGGAAAATATTTACCATTTACATATCCTGATAGTTATTCTTTATATATTTCTGTAGGGATTTTGGCAGCGATAGATTCTATATTTGGAGCTGTGAGAGCATCAATGGAAGAAAAATATGATAACGAAATTTTTGTGACAGGTTTTTTGTCAAACGGAATCTTAGCATCTTTTTTATCTTATCTTGGAGATAGAATGGGAGTACCATTGTATTATGCGCCTATTTTAGTGTTTGGGGGCAGATTATTTGAGAATTTTGCAGTGATTAGAAGATTAATTCTAAAAAGATTAAAAAATCATTAAAAAATTATAAGAATAAAGTGGAAAAGAAATATGAAAAGTATTGACTATGTCCATATTTTAAGATAAAGTGATAGGTAATAAAGTTTATAGATTAGACTTCTATTCTTGAGGAGGCCGTGAAATAAGATGGTACAATTAGATATGAAAGATAATGTAAATAGTGAGGTTATAAAGGTAATTGGAGTCGGTGGCGGCGGGGGAAATGCTGTTAATCGAATGATACAAGCAGGTATCGTCGGTGTAGAGTATATCACTGTCAACACTGATGCACAGGCACTGTATAAATCTGAAGCAACTACCAAATTACAGATTGGTACGAAGTTAACTAGAGGATTAGGAGCCGGAGCTGATCCGGAAATCGGAAGAAAAGCAGCTGAAGAGACAATTGAAGAAATTAAGTCGGAACTTGCAGGAACGGATATGGTATTTATTACTGCCGGGATGGGTGGTGGAACCGGGACGGGAGCTGCGCCGGTCATTGCAAATGTCGCTAAAGAAATGGGAATTCTTACAGTGGGAATTGTGACCAAACCTTTTTTCATGGAAGGAATGCAAAAACTGCGTAAAGCAGAAAAAGGCATTAAAGAATTAGAAGAAAATGTAGACACTTTGATTGTCATTCCAAATGATAAAATTTTAGAAATGAGTGCTAAAGATACTCGTTTGGATGATGCTTTTGAAATGGCTAATCAAGTTTTGAAGCAAGGAGTTAGAGGAATTACAGATATTATCAAAGTTCCGGGAATTATCAATGTTGATTTTGCCGATGTTAGAAATACCATGGTAAACAAAGGGATTGCTCACATGGGGATTGGTAGCGCAAAGGGAGAGAATCGTGCATTAGAAGCTGCTAAGCAGGCGATATTTAGTCCTTTACTTGAGACAACGGTTAAGGGCGCAAAGGCATTGTTGTTGAATGTTACAGCACCTAAAGATTCTTTCACGGTTAGTGAATTTCAAGAAGCTTCCCAGTTTATTACCGAGAACGTTGAGAGAGAGGATGTTGAGACTATCATCGGAACAGCTTATAGTGATGATGAAGATGATAAAATTGTGATTACTGTAATAGCTACAGGATTTGACGATGATGTGGAAATGATTTCGAAAGAAGTATTTTCTAAAGGAAAAGAATCAGATAAGAAACAGAATGTGGAGTTAGTAGATACATTTACGGAACCGCAAGTGTTTAAAATTCCTGATTGGATGAAGGGGAAAAAATAGTGTTTTTAAAAAAAGGAGAATGTTTCTCCTTTTTTTGTCATATAAAAAATTCATTTGGAGGGAAAATATGAAATGTCCGTTTTGCAATTCAGTTGATTCTAAAGTTGTAGATTCCAGACATACAGATGAAAATAATGCAATTAGAAGAAGAAGAGAGTGTGAAGTATGTAAACGTCGCTTTACAACTTATGAAAAGATAGAGGAAATTATTCTAATCGTTGAGAAAAAAGATAAGACAAGAGAATATTTTGACAGAGAGAAAGTGTTAAGAGGGATTGTTCAATCTTGTCAAAAGAGACCTGTATCGTTTGAACAAATGGAAGAGATTGTAAACGATGTGGAACGAAGTTTATTTCATTCTATGAAGAGAGAGGTTAAAAGTGAGTTGATTGGAGAAATGGTTATGAATCATTTAAAAGATCTGGATGACGTAGCCTATGTACGTTTTGCTTCTGTGTATAGAGAGTTTAAGGATTTGAATTCTTTTCAAAAAGAGTTAGAGCATATATTACAGGAAAAAGAGAATAAGTAGTTATAGATGGCGTTTATCAGATAAAAGAATTGTTTGAAAGAAAAGGAATGGTGACATTGAAGTTATTTACAATGAGTAGTGTATCAGATGTAGATGCGTTGAAGGTTAGAAACAGTGAGAAAGAATTCTACCGATATATGTCAGATAAATTGAAAGGATATGGTTTTACTAAGGTAGTTTCCTTTCCGTATGTATATAGTGATTTTATCTATATCCATGAGGGACGTGTAGGTTTATTTCGCTTTATGGACACAAACGAAGATACGTTTTCTATTCTTTCGGAAGAGCTCTTAGAGATAATGGAAGAGGAGATACAAAAAGCTAAAGATACTTTGAATTGTAACAACATTTCTTTTGAAATCCCATACTACTATATCATGCCATATGTAGATTTAGCAGAATTTGGGTTGGAAGATAAAAGACGATATATTATTGATAAATACATTTTTGAACGATTAATTAATAGTGAAGAATTATTTGACAACTATTTAAGTTGTACTTTTTCTGAAGAAGAAATAAATTGTTTTCAATTGACTATGATGAAAGATTATTACATTTTTAAAAAATCTACGGATTTAAGAAGCGGAAAAGGTAATTTGAGCGATATTAACTATTTTTATAGAAATCATGAGTATAAGGCGATATTTATGGATTCTGTGGAGATAAAACATATCAATTCCATAAAATATGGAAGGACTTTAATAGAAGGTTCTTCCGGAACAGGCAAAACAACGATTTTATTTAACAGAGCGATAAAGTTATCGAAATTATTCCCGAATGATGAATTTATCTATATTACTTTTAATAAGCAATTGGTAAATAAATTAAAAGGGATACTGGAAATGAAAAACTTGAAAATTGATAATTTAAAAATCATCAATTTTCATCAGTACATTTTGCAACTCGGGAAACCATACGGACTTAATATGCCAATAAGCAAAGGATTTAAGACTTTTGATACAGAATTTTTGAAGATATTTAAGAAAATATCTCAGATTTATAAAAACAAACGTATTTATCGCGGAATATTTTTGGATGAATCCGAAAATTTTTCTGATATAGAGATTGATTTTTTGTTAGGGAGTATTTATACAAAAAAGAGTTTTTTTATTGTTTCACAGGACAAGTCAAAAGATATTCGAAATTCAAGAAAATCTATTTGGAAAGATATTGATCAGGTAGATTTTGATGAAATTATTTATTTGAAAACAAATTATAGAGCATGTACCAATATAAACAATTCAATTAACACATTTATTGATCAAGCAAGAGATTATGTTGAAAAATATTACGGTATGGGATTAGAAGAATATGCTAAAAAGGGATATACCAAGATAAAAAATGTTGGTTTGTCAGGATATTTTTTGACAAAAGATATTAATGATAGCCTTAGGATTATTTGTAAACAAATTACCATGTGTTTGGAGCAAGGGTATCGCTACTCAGATATTTGTATTGTCTATCCTTTTAATTCTAAAAAGATGAAAGGTAACAATTATGTTTTTTATCAATTTTTGATTAAGAATATGCTGAAGGAGCAGGATATTCCATTTTTAATTGCAACGGATGAGATGACCAATATGACGAATAAGATTGGTGTTACCTTATCTAACGTATATACTGTTTCAAATTTAGAATTTAGTGTTGTGTTTTTTTTAGAACTGGAAAGTGTTGAATTGTCTTTTCGGAAACATATTTTAGAAGAACAAATTTTTTTGCAAGAATTTAACATTATTTATACTATTTTAAATCGAAGTTTAGAAAGATTATACTTATTTATAGAAGATAGAGAATCTGATTTGAATAAGAATCGTTGGAGTCAGATGATAAGGGAAAGTTTTTTTAAGTTAGAAGAATAAAGGTGATGTTAATTGAATTCAAAAATGTTTGAAGTTAAGAACTTGGATGCAACAGATTATATTGAAGAAATTGTTGCAGAACGGAATCATATATTTCCCTTTGATTTATCGAAAAATATGATTTCTATTTTACATAATGAAAATTATTCAGAGGAAAACAAGCAAAGAATGAAGCAGTATCTATCTGAAAAAGGAATTACAGATATTATTTGGAAAGAGGCAAATGATATTTTAATTTCAAGATGTATTGTCACCTATTATACTTTGGTGCAGTCAAATAATTTGATGGATGTGCAACTAAATCATGTTTTAGAAAATGGAGATATCTTGAAGTTATTAGACTTGATATTGTGTTGTGCGCTGGATATGAATGCCACGGATATTCATTTTTTTCAATCTAAGTTGGGATTGTTGGTAAGATTTAGAGTAAGAGGTGCATTGAAGACATTTTGCATTTTGGATAAAGAAATATCAGATGATTTTATTCGAGCAATTAAGGTAAAAGCATCTATTGATATTTCAAAGAATAGAAATCCTCGAGACGGTAAAATTATTTTTAATTATGATGCAGAAAATATTCAAGTGGATATTCGTGTGTCTGTAGTTCCGGTTGTAGATAATGAAAAAATTCATTTGCGTTTATTGAATCAAAATAGTGTGCCATTTGAAATAGATGAGCTGGAAATGAGAGTGGAAGATCAAGTTAAATTGAATTCTTTTCTAAAAAGAGACAGTGGATTTTTATTGATAACAGGACCGACGAGCAGCGGGAAAAGTACAACCATGCGATGTTGTCTAAACACCATACATGATGGAGAAAAACATATCATTAGTTTAGAAGATCCCGTGGAATATGCGATAGAAGGAATTACTCAAGTTCAAGTTTGTAAAGAAAGTGAATATGGATTTTTGGAAGCGTTAAGAGCTATGCTTAGACAAGATCCTGATGTTTTGGCAATAGGAGAAATACGGGACTTTGAAACATGTAATACGGCAATACAAAGTAGTTTAACAGGACATTTTGTGATTAGTACATTGCATACGAAAAGTGCTCAAAGTGCAATTGATAGAATGGTCAGCATAGGAATCAACTCACAGGTATTATCAATGTCATTAGGACTTGTTGTTAATCAAAGACTCGTGAGAATATTGTGTCCGGCATGTAAAGAGCAGGAAGAGTATTTTGGAAATGATATTGAAGAACTCTCGTTACATCTAGGAGATAATATTTACGCCAGAAGGGGATGTGAGCGTTGTCAATATACCGGTTACGATAGACAAAGACCGATATTTCAGGTCATTTTTGTGGATGATGAGATGAAGAATGAAATTTTACAAAGTGGTCATCTTAAATCAAGAAAAGATTTAAGTGTTTTTAAACAAGTAAAACAGCTTTTTTGGAATGGAGATATGTCTCTTGAAGATGCGATATGTTTTTGCGAAGGAGATGATGTTGATTGATATTGAAATCTATATATAGTCGACTGTTTACAGAAATTACACTCAAGGATAAGGAGAAGTTTGATGTTTTTATAAAAAAAGAGTTAAAAGATAGGGAGAGGAAAGAGATTTTTTATTTGTTGTATAGTTTTACAAACAGAAACATTCCTTTGCTCAGAACACTAACAATTCTAAAGAATGAATTTCCGAAAGAACAGAGATTGACCCAAGTGAAGGACGATATTGTACAGGGAATTTCTTTGAGTCATTCCTTAAAAAATCGTGGAATTGGTGATGAATTTGTGTTTGCAACAATACATATTGGAGAAGAAACCGGTAATATTCCTGATGCTCTGGAGAATGTATACAAATATTATCAAAATCGAGAAATGATGAAGGAAGAATTGTTAAAGATATCCATTTATCCAACGATAGTATTGTGTAATATTGCTTTGTTGTTCTTATTTACATTTAATAATGTTTTTCCGAGTTTATTAGAGATATATAGTGATTCCAATATTCCTCTTCCTTCCAGCTTGAAATATTTTAATATTGTATATACCATTCAAAAAAATCATAGAGCTTTCCTATGGGTGGTGTGTATGTGGAGTATATATGGAATCATGAAATTTTGCGAAACAGATTATTGGCATGATTATTATGGAAAGATACAATTTCGAGTTCCTTTGATTCGTAAGATCAAAAGATTGTTTTTTCAAAAAGATTTTTTGTGGAGGATATCATGCATGTTAGATGGTGGAATTGCAATAAAAGAATCTTTGAAAATAATAGAGGAAACAGAACAGAACAGATATTTGAAGAAAGTTTTTTCAGAAATGATTTTTTTGATAGAACGAGGAAAATCTGTTGCTGATGCAATTTCAGAATATCCGGAGTTGTTTTCTGTAAATGATATCTCATATATACGGCAGGGAGAAGAGTCGGGAGGACTTCGCGAGAACATTCATGCGCTGTGTTTTTTGTACAAAAGAGATTCGGAAAAAATGATTTCAAAAATATCGGACTATGGACAACCTGTGATGATATTGTGTTTAGGACTATTGGTTGGAATTGTAGCATTTTCTATCATTCCTTTGATGAATGTGACGGAAGTGTATATGTAAGGAGGGCATGATGTGAAAAAGTTTATTATGCAAGAAATATCTAAGGGTATGATTTTGATATTAATTCTACTTTCTGCCATCAGCGTTTTTTTGGAGTACAGATATACGAAAGAAAGAGAAAGATTAGATGAGGTAAAGTCTATTTATGAGATGAAATCTAAAAATGATTTGATATCAGAAGGAGATACTGATATATTTGTGGATTCTGAAAAATTGATTATTATTCTTTCGAATATAGATGAGTTCAACGTAATAGGGTTTCGTTCAAAGGAAGATGTTGTTGATGTTGAAATGAATATATCTGAAAATAAAGACTTTGATAAAATGAGAAAAGCTTTGAACAAGAAAGGGTACACGAGCTATATTTCACGAGGAGAGGGAAAAGGGAAGTGGAATAGTTTGGTATTGACGGTGAAGTGATGAAGAAAAAATATATTATATTTTTTATTGTCTTTGTAGTTGTGGATATTTTATGGGTAATCATTCCAAACATCAAAAGTATTCATTCTTATCAATTATCAAGGATGGAGATGGAACATCAGCTTTCGAAGTATGATTTGTCAGCAGAAAAAGGAAAACAAGATGATAGAGATATAGAATATTGGTTGTTTCAATTAGATGAAATTATGAAAAAAGAAGGTATTGTTATTTTAAACAGAAACTTTAGCATGACACAAAATGAATCAATTCAATTATCTTTAGAATTACAATGTTCAAAAATTCAACTGCAAAAGCTATTGGAATCCTCTGAATGGAATAACGGCAAATATAAGATTTTATCAATCAATTCTTCTCTTGAAGATAGTCAGTATTTGAATACAACAATAGAAATTTTAATTAAAAATAAAGGATAAAAAGTTATCTTGGTAATTAGGAGGATACTGTGAAAAAAAGAAAAGGAGTAGTATTACTTGAATTGATGGTGTCTATTTTTATATGTATCATGATGTCTTTTACTGTTATAAAAATTTTAAATATTAATCAACAATTTGATAAGTCTATGCATCAACATAGAAATCATAAAGATAAGCTTGATAAGCAACTATACGCTGATGGGAATGTTTTTTTAGAGGATATCAAAAAAGACATTAAGCATATGGAACTAAGAACAGGCAGTTTCAGTATTCCTGTAAAGGTTATAGAAGTGGATTATTCAGATCGAGATAATACAGAGAAATTATTTTTTGTTGAAAGTGTGGAGGTGCCATGAGGATTCGTAAGGGGAGCATTTTGATTTCTACCATTATGATTATGACAACTATTGTGGTTTCCGTAAGTTTGATTACTGCATCGATTACATTGAAAAGAAGATTTGTGAATTTAGACTCTTTTCGCGTGCAAAAAGATTTGGATCAAAGAAGTATCCAGGTTTTGTTGTGTAGCTATACAAAGTGTGTTGTTGATGAACAGTGGAGACATATGGCAGATACATGTTATGAGAGAGTAGGTTCTATGCAAAATTCATCTGAAGAAGATGTCATCAATGACATGGAATATAGGTTTTATAATTCTACTTATTATACAAAAGGGATGTTTGATACCAAAGATTGGAAAGAAGCATTACATTTATCAAGACTGTATGTAGAGTTGTATAAAGTCAAAAAAGTGGAGTATGTAGATTCTGCCGGAGATTCAAAGAATGTGATGTGCTTTTTGTATAGAGGAAACGGAAGAAGATTGGAAAGTACATTTTATTTTTTCGGTATGGTAAATGTAGAGTGTCCTGATATTAAATTGGAAAAAGATAAGTCTGTTTCAAAACAGGTAGATTGGGATTCTTTTATAAAAAACGGAGGAGTTAATTTTATTAAAAAGGAATAGTGATAAAATTGAAACGAAGGGGATTTTCTTTGATTGAAATTGTTATTGTAATTGCAATTATAGTTTCTATTGCCACATATCGTATATCTTTTTCTACTACAAACTACATCAAGGAACGTAGTGATGCTTATCAGTTAAAGTATGTGTGTGAGTATTGCAGAAAATATTCTTGTTCATCCGGACAAATAATCAGATTATATATTAAAAAAGATTCTGAAGAAAAATACTGTTACAGTGTAAGAGATGCCGCGAATCAGTCTATTTATGAAGGTGGTTTATCTAATCATGTTATACTCTATTCCGGGAAAGATAAAAATAGTCTTGTTCCAATTAATGATATGTGTATAGGATACAATCACCATCATGCGTTTGAGAAGAATGGAATTATGTCTGTTTACATAGGTTCTAACCAGAAATCTAAAGTATTTTTTAAAATGACGATAGTTCCAATAAGTGGAAGGGTGTTAATCATTGAAGAAAAAGGATAGAGGATACATACTGATAGAAGTGTTGATTGTGATAACTATTTCTGTACTTATTGTTCAATATTTACTACAATTTGTTATCTCTACTCAAAAATATGTAAATTCTAACATAAATAAAGACAAGATATTTTTGGATCAAGATATGATAGCAGGAATTATTGAATCTCAGTTTTCAAAATCTGTTTCCATAGATGAAGTTTTAACAACGGATGGAAAAACAATTGTGGAAATTCCAACTTCTGAGATTTCGATAAAGTGTATCAAATTATCTCAGTTAGACGATGGAAGTGAAAATTATAATATAGGATTCGGCAATGTTAGTAAGTTTTACGAGGTTAACACATTTATATTTTTAAGAAGAGATATACCAACAAACCCAATTTGTGTTCATAAGATAAAATCCGGGAAGGATGTACATTGTGGTCAGGTAATAGGAAAATTTCACTATGAAATCGGAAATGGAGTCAAAGAGATGACGATTAAAAGAATATCTGAAAAAGATTTTGAGATAGGAATTATTTTAGAGAATTATGAAGAGAAGTATCATTTTTTTGTGTCTTTATTAGAATGATTTACTTATTGTAGTTGATTTAACAGTAATACTTGATAAATAATTTATTCTTTGCTATACTGTAAGAATCATTAGAGAAGATTTTTGGCAAGGAGTGGGCAAACCCACTCCTTGTTGTTTGGGGATTTATGCAGATGTTTTATTTGAGTAAAGCATGGACGGTTTGCTTGTTTTGAATGAAATGCTTTTAACTGTTATAAATTTTTTATATTGAATTTGGAGGTGAACACTTAAAATGTCAAAAAGAATTGCTGTTCAAATAGAAGAATTATTTTTGAGTGTGTTGGATGAAAAGTATGAATTGGTAGATGTTGAGTATGTAAAAGAGGGGGCTTTTTATTATCTGAGGGTTTTTGTAGATAAAGACGGTGGCTTAGATATTGATGAAATTTCAGACATCACAAGAGTTTTAAATAAACTATTAGATGAAAAAGATCCGATACAACAACAATATTTTTTAGAAGTTTCCACTCCGGGACTTGGCAGAGCATTAAAAAAAGAAAGAGATTTTATTAGAGAATCCGGTAAAGAAATAGAATTAAAATTATATCAACCTGTGAATGGACAAAAAGAATTATCCGGAGTTCTGATTGGTTTGGATGAAACAGGGAATATAGTCATTCAATCGGAAGATGAACAACTTTGTTTATCAAAAAAAGATATTGCATCAATAAAGTTAAAGGTAGACTTTTAGTTATTTATTAGGAGGAAAGATAAGATGAACGCTGAGTTTATATCTGCAATTCAACAATTGGAAGATGAAAAAGGAATTAGCAAAGACATTTTAATAGAAGCGGTGGAAATGGCTTTGGTAAAGGCATATAAGAAAAATTTTGTTGAAAAAAATAATTATAACGATACATTGGTAGAAAAAGATCCAAAAAAATTATCATTAGAAAAAAATAATGTTCAGGTTTCTATTGATAGGGAAACTGGAGACATTAAGGTATTTTCAAAAAAAGAAGTGGTGAATAAGAGAGAAATTGACTTGTTGGAGGGAGAAATTTCTTTAGAAGGAGCCCAAGAGATTGATATCAATTATAAAGTAGGGGATATCGTTCAAGAAGAGATTACTCCACGAAACTTTGGTCGTATAGCAACGCAGACAGCAAGACAAGTGGTTATTCAAAAAATTACTGAGGCAGGAAGAGATATTATATATAATGAGTTTTCTAATCGAGAAAGTGAAATTATGATAGGAGAGGTTGTTAGAATCGGAAAACATAATACTTGCCATTTAAATTTAAGTTTGGTTTCTGAAAAGGGACACACAATTTATGGAGAAGCAACCATGATTTCTCAAGAGCAGATTCCGTACGAGGAATATAGTGTGGGGCAAAGAATTATTGTATATATTTTGGAAGTGAAGAAACACAATAATGTTCCTCAAATTTTAGTGTCTCGTAGTCGTCCGGGTTTAGTAAAAAGATTATTCGAGAGAGAAGTACCGGAAATCAGCGATGGTATTGTACAAATTAAATCTATTGCAAGAGAAGCAGGATCCAGAACAAAATTATCAGTGTGTTCGGTTGATCCGTCTGTGGATGCAATAGGCGCTTGTGTCGGCGGGAAAGGGATTCGTGTAGCAAATATTGTAGAGGAATTACACGGAGAGAAAATTGATATTGTAAATTATGATGAGAATCCGATTGAATACATTTCAAATGCATTGAGTCCATCAAAAGTAGTAGATGTATCAGTAAATGAGGAAGAAAAAACAGCAAAAGTGATTGTTCCGGATTATCAATTATCTTTAGCAATTGGTAAGGAAGGACAGAATGCTAGATTGGCCGCTAAATTAACGGGATGGAAGATTGACATCAAGAGTGAAAGTCAAGCGTTACAAGAAACCATGGATGATGGAGATTTTTCAAGTCAAATGGAAAATAGAGACAATTGGATTATTCCGCAAGAAGATTCGGATGATAGTGACACTGATGATGGAAACGATATTTAATCGTGAGTCATAGATTTTAAGTTACAATTGTAAGGAGGAAATCGATGGCAAGTGGCGTTGGAAAGATAAAAAAAGTTCCGCAAAGAAAATGTATTGTTTGTGGAGATCATTCTGATAAAAGATTGTTATTTAGGATAGTAAAAACAAAGCAAGGGGATATTTTTTTAGATTTGACTTCAAAAGCGAATGGGCGAGGAGCTTATCTTTGTTCTAAACCGGAGTGTTTTGAAAAAATGTATAAGAATAGATTGTTAGATAAAACATTCAAAATGGATGTATCTGAAGAAGTTTATGATACTTTAAGAAAAGAGTTGAAAGCCAATGAAGAATAAGGTACTTACATTGATTGGATTCGCAAAAAAATGTGGTAAAGCTTTTTCGGGAGAAGAAATCACACTGGAAAAAATAAAATCAAAAAAAGCAAAAATTGTATTTATTGCCTCAGATGCTTCGGGAAATACAGCTAAGCGATTGAGGGATAAGGCAAATTATAGAGGGATTGTAATATGTGATATTTTTAGTAGAGACGAGCTCGGTAAAGCCATTGGAGAACAAGAACGGGTATCAATTTGTATCAATGATAAGGGCTTTGCAAAAGCGATTATGGAGTTGTTAGGAGGAGAGAATTATGGAGAAAATAAGAGTATATAAATTAGCTCAAGAGTTGAATATATCATCAAAAAAGGTAATCGAGACAGCAGTCAAACTGTCTATCAATGTAGCGAGTCATATGAGTACATTGACAGCAGATGATAGCAATAAAATCCGAGTAACACTGTCCAATGCTAGTTCAAAAAAAGAAACAAACAAAACTGTAAATCAAAGCAAAAAAAAGCAGCTTAATCAAAACTATTCTGAAAAAGATAGTGATAAGATATTAAAGAAACAGGATAATAAAGAGAAGTTAAAACCTTCTATCATTTCACAACCCGAAGCTGTAGATAAAAACAAAGGTGAAGATAGCTTAAAAAATAAAAAAATGAAAAAGAAAGTAAAGAAGAATGAAAAGATAAAAGTAAAATCAGCACCTATTCAAGAAAAACAATCAGGATATCACAATGATAAAATGATGAAGAAATCTAAAGGGAAGAAACATGATTATGTCAATAAAAAAGAAAAGGAATCCAAACAAGATATGAGTGAAGTAGTAAAGCAAGATGAAGGCATTTTTGAAATAGATGATACGATTGTTGTAGGTGATTTGGCACAAATTTTAAATGTTCCTGCAACGGATGTTATTATGAGTATTATGAAACTGGGAATTATGGCAAATATCAATCAAACAATTAAATTTGAAACAGCAGAAAAAGTTGCACTTGATTACGATGTGATGTTGGTTCAAAAAGAAAAAGAAGAAGAAGTTGTGGATTTTGTCATAGAAGAAGACCGCGAAGAAGATTTAAAACCCAGATCTCCGATTGTAACTGTTATGGGACACGTAGATCATGGGAAGACTACATTGTTGGATACCATTCGAAATACCAAGGTTACGAATAGTGAAGCAGGTGGAATTACACAACATATCGGAGCTTCCGAAGTAGTAATCAATGGAAAGAAAATTGTATTTTTAGACACACCCGGGCATGAGGCGTTTACTGAAATGAGAGCAAGAGGGGCTCAAGTAACAGATATTGTTATTATTGTTGTTGCAGCGGACGATGGAATTATGCCACAGACAATAGAAGCTATAGATCATGTTAAGGCGGCTGGCGTCCCAATGATTATAGCAATCAATAAAATTGATAAGCCTACAGCCAATATAGATCGTGTTAGACAAGAATTATCAGAAAAAGGAATTTTGGTAGAGTCGTGGGGAGGAACTACAATTGATGTTCCCGTATCAGCAAAAACAGGAGAACATATTGACGATTTGTTAGAAATGGTTCTATTGGTTGCTGAAATGGAAGAATTAAGGGCAAACCCAAATAGAAAAGCGATTGGAACTGTAGTCGAGTCTAAGTTAGATAAGGGTAGGGGAACTGTTGCAACTTTAATTGTTCAGAATGGAACACTGAAAGAAGGTGACCCTGTTGTTGCAGGAACTGCCTATGGTAGAGTGAGAGCAATGCTTAATTCAAAAGGGAAAAGAATAAAAAAGGCCGGACCGTCTACAGCGGTTGAAATTCAAGGTTTGAATTCCGTCCCGGATGCAGGAGACCAATTTTTTGCTGTATCTAGTGATAAAGAGGCAAGAGATTTGGGAACTGCTAGACAGGAGAGAAAACGAGAAGAGTATATGAAGCAGACTTCAAAAATTTCATTAGAAGATTTGTTCGAAAAAATGCAATCAGGTGAAATGAAAGAATTAAACATCATTGTGAAAGCGGATGTACAAGGTTCTATTGATGCGATTAAAAAGTCGTTTGAAAAAATTAGTAATGAGGAAGTAGTGGTAAAAGTAATTCATGGAAGTGTAGGAGCAATTACAGAATCAGATGTAATGCTTGCATCAGCATCAAATGCTATTATTATTGGATTTAATGTAAGACCTGCTACAGGGGCAGTATCTATTGCTGAACGAGAAAAGGTAGATATGAGAACCTATCGTATTATTTATGAAGCGATAGAAGATGTAGAAAAGGCTATGAAAGGAATGCTCTCTCCTGAATTTGTAGAAGAAGAATTAGGCAAGGCAGAAGTCAGAATGCCGTTTAAAGTGCCAAAGGTTGGTATGATTGCAGGTTCTTATGTATTGGAAGGTAAAATTCAAAGAAATGCAAAAGTAAGGTTAGTAAGAGATGGAATTGTAATCTACGAAGGAGAAATTGATTCCTTACGTAGATTCAAAGACGATGTTAAAGAAGTAGCCGCAGGATATGATTGTGGAATTGGCCTAACCAATTATAATGATATAAAAGAAGGAGATATTATTGAAAATTACATTATTAAAGAGATAAAAAAAGGCTAAGGTGAGAAAAGAATGTCTTATGATAGAACAAGAAGAATTTCTGAAGAAATAAGAAAAGTAGTTGGTAATATGCTCCTTGAAGGAGAGATTAAAGATACAAAAATCAGAAATTCAAAAGGTTTAATTTCTGTAACAAGTGTAGAGGTTGTCAGAGATTTAAAATATGCATACATTTATATTAGTGTGCTTGGAGATAACCCTGAAACTATTTTAGATGGCTTGAAAAGAGCGAGCGGTTATGTCAGAAAAGAAGTGGGAAGACAGGTAGATTTAAGATATACTCCGGAAATTATTTTTAGACTAGATCACTCTATTGAAAATGGTGTAGAGATGTCCAAGATGATAAGTGAATTAAACCAAAATTCCACAGAAGAGTAGGGGTTTGTAGAGATGGATTTTAGAGATATTATTGAAAAAAATAAACTTTTTATAATTAGTTCTCATATTGGCCCTGATGGAGATAATGTATCTTCTTCTTTGGCATTTAAATTGGCTTTACAAGAGTTAGGTAAAGAAGCTTATTATGTAATAGACGATAAACTGCCACAAAACTTATCATTTCTTAGAGATTATGACAAACAAATGACATCAGAAAAAATAGAGGGCTATCTGGAAGGAAAAGAATATGTTTTTATCGGTTTAGATTGTGGTGTTATAGACAGACTGAAGATATCTGACAAGATTTTTAAAAATAGCTCTCATGTGATAAATATTGATCATCATGAACAAAATGAAATGTATGGAGATTATAATTTTGTGGATGAAAATATGTCTTCTACTTGCGAGTTAGTATACCATCATTTAAAAAAATATTATCCGCAGTGTTTGACAAAAGATATTGCTACATGTCTATATGCAGGAATATTGACCGATACAGGAAATTTTATGTACGACTGTGCAGACAGTACTACTTTAATGGCTGCATCTGATTTATTAGAAAAGGGAGCAGACCGTACAACAATAGTAGATTGTATTTTTCGCAGTCAAGATGAGAATTATCTTAAATTATTATCAGAAGTTTTATCCACGATACAGGTTGATGGAATTTTAGCGACTGCTTATTTAAAAAAAGATATGTTAGAAAGACATCATATTTGTTACAATGATGTAGAAAATTTGGTTGATTATGTCATCAATATTCACGGAGTGAGGATGGGAATTTTATTTAAAGAGAAAGACATAAATGAGATTAAATTATCCCTTCGTTCAAAAGGAGATTTGGATGTTGCTTCATTTGCGAGAAAATATGGTGGTGGTGGGCATAAGAATGCTGCAGGTTGTAGTTTTGCCGGTTTGTTAGAAGATGTTATGGAGTCGGTAATCAATAATGCAAGGGAGTATGTTTTATGATGGATGGCTTCATTAATATTTTAAAACCAACCGGGATGACGTCGCATGATGTTGTGTCAATTGTAAGAAGATTGCTTCGCCAAAAAAAAGTAGGTCATACCGGTACGTTAGATCCAAATGCTGCCGGAGTTCTTCCTATATGCATAGGGAGAGCAACTAAATTTAGTGATTTTGTATTAAAGGATAAAAAGAGGTATTATGCTAAAGTTAATTTGGGCTTACAAACAGATACACTGGATTCTTATGGAATGGTAACAGATAGAAGAAAGGTTGTTCCCTTCCAAAAAGAACAGTTGCTACAAGCAATCCAGAAATTTATTGGAGAAATTTCTCAGATTCCTCCTAAATACAGTGCAATAAAAGTGAATGGGAAGAGACTATATGAATTAGCAAGATTGGGACAGGAACTTTCTGAAATTGAAATAAAGGAAAGGAATATTTTTATTCATTCCATTAATTTGTTAGAATGTGATGTGGATTCCTTTTCGCTTGATATCATCTGTTCCTCAGGAACATATATAAGAAGTTTAGCGGTAGATATTGCTGCAGAAATAGGAAATATAGGATACTTATCATTATTAATTCGTACAGAAAGTGGAAATTTTTATATCCAGGATAGTATAACACTGGAAGAATTAGAAGGACAGACGGAGAGTTTAGATCAAAATAATATCATAATCCCCATAGAAAATATATTATTGCATTATCCAGAATATACATTAGACGACTTGCTTAGTAAGATTTATCTTAATGGTGGAACAGTTTTTTTAAATAATTTTGATTTAACAACAGGAATTTATCGTATATATTCAAAAGAAGATATGCTCTTGGGAATTGGAACTATATTTGAAAGTAATAGTAAAAAGTATTTAAAAAATATTAAGTTTGTATAGTGGAATAATATCTGGGACTATTTCACATATAAAAAAATTGGAGGTATTCTGAGTGTCATTTAAATCATATATGAACTCAATCGCGATAAGTGAAGAGACTGTTGTTACGATTGGAAATTTTGATGGATTACATCGTGGTCATCTAAAGCTTATGGAACGAACATTAGAAATATCAAAGCAAAAAAATTTAAAAAGCGTTGTATTCACTTATGAAAATCATCCGTTAGAATATGTTTTGAAAAAAAAAGTTGAAAAGTTATTTACTAATAGAGAACGTGATGCAAAATTGAAAGAGTTGGGAATAGATACTATCTTAAGTGTTCCTTTCGATGAAGAGATTATGGGAATGTCTACAAATGATTTTATTCAAGAAATACTGATTGATAAATTGCACACGAAATATCTTGTACTAGGAGAAGATGCTCATTTTGGTAAAGGTAGAGAAGGTTCTGCTGAGTGTATTCAGAGTGTGGGGAGTCAATTAGGATTGACAGTTGAAATTATTCCTTTGTTTTTTGAGGATGGAGTTCGGATTTCAAGTTCATATATCAGACAATTGATTAAAAAAGGTAAAGTAGATGTAGCAAAGGAATATCTTGGAAGAATGTTTGCTATTACGGGAGAAGTGATTCATGGAAAAGAAAATGGCAGAAAGTTAGGATTTCCTACAGCAAATATAAGTTATGATGAACATACTGTATTACCTGCATTAGGAGTATATAATACAATAGTTGAATATCATGGTAAACATTATATTGGCGCAACAAGTGTAGGATATAATCCTACTATCTCTTTGTTAAATAATAGAATTTCGTTAGAAGTTCATATTTTGGATTTTGAAAAAGAAATTTATGGAGAAGAAATTACAGTGCGTTTTATCAGTAAAATTAGAGATGAGATGAAATTCAATTCCTTAGAGGAGCTGAAAAATCAAATTTCAAAAGACGAAATATTGATTAGAAAACAGCATGATGAAAAGTATTAAATCTTAAAATACGATATATTGGAATTCATATTTTATTAATTATAAATATTTTAAGAGTATAGCTTAGATTTAAAACGGATGTTTTTGTCACATATGTTTGACAATCATAGAAACCAAATTAATAAATACTAAATAAAGTATTTACGAAACTACAAGTTTGTGGTATCATACAGACAGTTGCAAGCACCTTTACGAGGAATTCGACACTCCAACGTATTCTTTGTAACTTGGTGGAGTATAAAAATTTTAGGAGGAAATAAAATGACAGCAGAAAGAAAGACTGAAATTATTAAAGAGTATGCGGTACACGAAGGAGATACAGGGTCTCCGGAAGTTCAAATTGCAGTTTTGACAGGAAGAATTTTGGAATTAAATGACCATTTAAAAGTGCATCCAAAAGATTCTCATTCAAGAAGAGGTTTGTTCAAAATGGTAGGAACAAGAAGAAATCTTCTTAAATATCTAAAATCAAAAGATTTGGAAAGATATAACTCTCTAATTAAACGATTAGGATTGAGAAAATAGTGAGATAAAAAGAGTAGGGTTAGTCCTGCTCTTTTTTTAAATGTATTGTAAAATAATAGAAGTGATTGCAATTATTTGACTTTTTTATTGTTGAAAATTATTTTGATAACAGTGATGATAATAAAATTGTTTTGAAAAGGAGTACTATAATGAGTAAAATCTTTGAAATGCCATTGGGAAATAGACAACTTAAGATAGAAATAGGAAAGGTTGCCGAATTGGCGAATGGGGCATGTTTGGTAAGTTGTGGAGATACTGTTGTGTTGGTTACAGCTACAAACTCAGCTTTACCTCGAGAAGGGATTGATTTTTTTCCGCTAAGTGTAGATTTTGAAGAAAGACTATATTCTGTTGGAAAAATCCCGGGAGGCTTCATTAAGAGAGAAGGCAGACCTTCTGAAAAGGCTATTTTAACTTCCAGATTAATTGATCGCCCAATCAGACCGTTGTTTCCAAAAGGATTTAGGAACGATGTACAGGTAGTAGCAACTGTCCTTTCGGTAGAACCGGATGTTACTCCGGATGTATTGGCTATGATTGGTTCATCTATAGCTCTTTCTATTTCTTCCATCCCTTTTAACGGACCAACCGGATCTGTAGCAGTAGGATTAATTGATGGACAATTAATTTTAAATCCTGATGTAGACCAAAGAGCTGCTTCAGATTTACATTTAACAGTTTCCGGAACAAAAGATGCAATTATGATGGTTGAGGCAGGTGCTAATGAGGTTACTGAAAGAACTATGTTAGAAGCAATTCTATATGCACACGAAGAAATCAAAAAGATAGTGTCTTTTATAGAAACTATTGTCGAAGAAGTCGGGAAAGAAAAAATGGAATATGTAGTATTCAAAGCAGATGAACAAATTGAATCTCATGTTTTAGAATATGGAAAAGAGAAAATGAAGGCTGCTATTCTTACAAAAGATAAGACTGAGAGAATGGAAAATATGGATAAAGCAAGACAGGAAATTATGGAACATTTTGCTGAAATTTATCCTGAAAATATAAAAGATGTTGAAGAAACAATTTATAAAATTACCAAAGAAGGCATCAGAGAGCTTATTTTGGTTGATCGTATCAGACCGGATAACCGTTCTATGGATGAAATCAGACCTATTTCTTGTGAAGTAGGGACATTACCTAGAACACATGGGAGCGCTATTTTTACTCGAGGACAAACTCAAGTTATGAGTGTTACCACATTGGGAGCTTTAGGAGAAATGCAAACATTAGACGGATTGGATGAAAATATAGAAAAAAGATATATGCATCATTATAATTTTCCGGCTTATAGTGTAGGGGAAGCAAGACCATCCAGAGGACCAGGACGTAGAGAAATAGGACATGGAGCGTTGGCTGAAAGAGCAATTTTGCCTATGTTGCCTTCCAAAGAAGAATTTGCCTATGCAATTCGTGTTGTATCAGAAGTTATGAGTTCAAACGGAAGTACATCACAAGCCAGTGTATGTGGCAGTACATTATCTCTGTTAGACGCCGGAGTTCCAATGAAGCGAATGGTTGCCGGGATTGCTATGGGACTAATTAAAGAAGACGAACACTTAGCAATTTTGTCAGATATCCAAGGAATGGAAGACTTTCTTGGAGATATGGATTTTAAGGTAGCAGGAACAGAAGAGGGGATTACGGCTATCCAAATGGACATTAAAATTTCAGGGATTGATGAAGAAATTTTAACTAAAGCATTGGAACAGGCGAGACAAGGTCGTTTATTTATATTAAATAAAATGAGAGAAGTAATCTCTTCACCAAGACCTGAAATCTCTCAATATGCACCAATGGTTCTTCAAATGAAAATTGATCCGGAGAAGATTAGAGAAGTTATTGGTACAGGCGGAAAGGTAATTAATAAAATTATTGATGAAACAGGTGCTAAGATCGATATCGAACAAGATGGAAATATCTTTATTCTTGCAGTTGAAAGAGATAAAGGTAAGTTGGCAAAACAAATGATAGAAGAGATAGTAGAAGAGCCCGAAGTTGGAAAAATTTATCGTGCAAAAGTCACTCGTTTAATGGATTTCGGTGCATTTGCAGAATTTATGCCCGGTAAAGAGGGTCTGATTCATATTTCTCAAGCAGATATTCAAAGAACAGATGATATTTCTTCTTTATGGAGTGTGGGTGATGAAGTCGAAGTTATGTTGATGGAAATAGATGATCAAGGCAGAATGAATTTGTCTAGAAGAGCTGTAATGCAGCGAGATGTCGGAGAACCAATTGATTATGTTTCTGAAAAAGATAAAAAGAGTCAAAGAAATGGAAACAGAAGAAAATTTGATTCTTCTCAAAGAGACAAAAGAAAATAGGTTGTTTGAAATTTAATTATATCGCTTAAAGATGTTTTTTTGTTATCTAATTCCATTTAGGTGGCTAATTTCATTTTAGAACTTACCAAAGATTGGTTTTAACGATAAAATGCAATATTGTATAAAAAAGTACTTGATTTTATATTAAAATTCAAGTATCATAGTAAGGTATTATTTATCATACACGACAAATAGCCTATTTCTTGGTGCCTAATATGGTTTTTGATAGGAGTCAATTTGTCGGAAGATATAACCAAGGAGGAAAATATGAGTAATGTAGTTAGTATGAGACAATTATTGGAAGCAGGAGTACATTTTGGACACCAAACAAGAAGATGGAATCCTAAAATGGCAAAGTTTATCTTTACTGAAAGAAATGGAATCTATATTATTGATTTACAAAAAACAGTAAAGAAAATTGAGGAAGCATATGAATTTGTTTCAACAGTAGCAGCAGAAGGTAAACCTATTCTTTTTGTAGGAACAAAAAAACAAGCACAAGATGCAATCAAAGAAGAAGCTGAGCGTTGCGGAATGTATTATGTAAACGAAAGATGGTTAGGAGGAATGTTAACTAACTATAAGACAATTCGTACGAGAATTGATCGTTTAAGAGAATTAGAAGCAATGCAAGAAGATGGAACTTTCGATTTGTTACCAAAGAAAGAAGTTATGCAATTATTGCATGAAAAATCTAAATTAGTGAAGTATCTTGATGGAATCAAAGATATGCCTGAGTTACCTGGAGCGATTTTTATCGTTGACCCTAGAAAAGAAAGAATTGCAATTAAAGAGGCTCAAAATTTAGGAATTCCTTTGATAGGAATTATTGATACAAACTGTGATCCGGATGAAATTGATTATCCGATTCCTGGAAATGATGATGCAATTCGTGCTGTTAAGTTGATTACTTCTGTTATTTCTCAAGCTGTTATTGAAGCAAAGCAAGGAGAAATGAATGAAGTAACAGAAGAAGCTGAAGTTGAGGTTGTAGAAGAGAATACTTCAAATTCAACAGAAGAATAATAAAAATTGTAAAGATATATTTTTAAGGGAACCTTTCTTGATTTTACTCACCCATTGTGAGGGGAGGGTTCCTTATTTTTTTGATAATATGAGGAGGAATTATAATGCAAATTACTGCAGGAATGGTAAAAGAATTACGTGAACAAACTCAAGCAGGTATGATGGATTGCAAAAAAGCGCTGGTAGAAGCAGAAGGAAATATGGAAAAGGCTGTGGATATTCTTAGAGAAAAAGGCTTATCAAAAGCTGCTAAAAAAGCAGGAAGAATTGCAGCAGAAGGCTTGGTTTCTCTTGTTGTTTCTGATGATAAAAAGCATGGTGCAATTGTAGAAATTAACTCGGAAACTGATTTCGTAGCAAAAAATGAAGAATTCAAAAATTTTGTTTCTGCTGCTGCAGAATTGGCATTAAGAGCAAAACCGGCTGATTTAGCTGCTTTTAAAGCTTCAGAGTTAGAGAATGGAAAGTCATTGGAAGTTGTATTAAATGAAAAAATATCTAAAATTGGTGAAAATATGACTATTCGTCGTTTTGCCGTTGAAAGTCAAGAAAATGGAACAGTGGTTGGATATGTGCATGGAGCAGGAAAAATTGCAGTTTTAGTTAATTTAGCTACATCATCTGATTCTGAAAAATTACAAGAATTAGGAAAAGATATCGCTATGCAAGTTGCATCGATGAATCCAAAATATATTTCCAGTGATGATGTAGATCAAGAATATATTGCTCATGAAAAAGAAATTTTAATGGCTCAAGCAGTGAATGAAAATGAAGAAGAAGCTGCAAAAGGTAAAAAGAAAAAACCGATGGAAATTATAGAAAAAATGGTAATTGGAAGATTAAATAAAGAGTTAAAAGAAGTATGCTTGTTAGAGCAACCGTTTGTAAAAGATTCTGATTTGACTGTAGGCCAAGTTGTAAAAAATGTAGCAAAAGAAGTAGGTGCTGAAATTGTGGTGAAATCTACAGTTAGATTTGAAGTGGGAGAAGGATTGGAGAAAAAAGAAGAAAATTTTGCAGAAGAAGTTGCAAAACAAATGGGCAACTAATTTTTTGATAAAAAATATTTATCAAAAAATAGAAAAATTTAAAATATATGTGTGAAATTCAGAAAATAGGGGTATTAAATGAACAGCACATAGAGTGTGAATTGTATATTTTAGGGGGATTATAAAATGGAAACTTATGTATGTTCAGTTTGTGGTTATGTATACGATCCGTTGGAAGGCGATGCTGATGGTGGAATTGAACCGGGTACAGCATTTGCAGATTTGCCTGAGGATTGGACTTGCCCAAATTGTGGTGTGGGAAAAGAAGAATTTGAATTGGAAGATTAATTTCAGTTTATTAAACACACACATTTTTTCGAAGGTGTGTGTTTTTTATTATAGTTTTTATAAAAAATTGCACTATACTGAAAATGACAGTATATATTTTTTATCATATAGTTACTTTTTTTTATAATACTGAAAATAATATAGTTTAAATTAAGAGGGTTAATTATGAGTAAAAATATCTCTTTATTTTTAATGATGTTTATCGTGTGTTCAATCATATATGTTATATTTATAAATGAAAAGAATAATTGGAATTCAGAAAATCTTGTGAGAATATTAAGAGAAAGTAAAGATGAAAAAACTGATGAACCTTCAAAAAGTGCAATGGCAATCGGAATAATAGTAGATACCAATGATGGTGAGGAGAAAATAGCAGCGGTGGCGGCAGGAGAAATCGGGAAAGAAAGTGAACAAGATTATGGTCTGGCAATTGCAGAAGTAATATCAGATGATTTGTCAGGTAATTATTTAGATTTATCATTTAAAGTCAGCTCTACTGTTTCTTTAATGTCGGGAGGAACTGCTATAATTACAGCATATAATAATTTAAATGGTCATGTTTTAAGTAGTACTAAATTAACAGCTACCTCTGGCAGTGTTACAAATAACTTGAATAAAGAGTTTTTTATGTGGGTAGGAAATGCCAGTCAAGTGAAGATAACGATATCAGAACCTTTTGTCACAGTTGATACAGGATGTAGATATCCATTAGTACTATGTCAGTCTTTCATTCTTTATAGATAAAGATTGTGTTCTTCAGTAATTGTGATAATCAATAGAGTTGTTATTATATATAATGAAAATTAAAGGGTTTGTACTATTATGACAATAATTATCAATATGAATAGTACAAACCCTTTAATAAATTTGTGATATATTTGTTTCATTAGGCCAAGATGGTATCAATATCAATATATGGGGCATCCTTCCATAGCCGTTCTAAATCATAGAAAGCTCTTTCTTCGTTCTTGAATATATGAACAATACATTCTCCGTAATCTAAGACAATCCATTTTTGTGTATCGTATCCTTCTTTAGAATAGGCAAAATAAGATATGTTTTTCATTTCATCCTCTACATTCTTAGCAATTGCAGACACTTTTCTTTCATTATCTGCGCTTGCTATGATGAAATATTCTGAAATTGTAGATACTTTTTTGATATCCAGAATTACGATGTTTTCTCCAAGTTTGTCTTTTATGGCACTAATGATGGTTTTTAGCTCATTCACGATTCATTCTCCTTCTATTTTTTAAAATCTTTTCCTACAATGATTACAATATCCGGTTCTCTATAATCAATTGCACCGGTACCTTGTTTTATTTCTCCAACTTCTATAATACCGGATATTTTTTTTGCGAGACGTTCATTGTCCTTGTAATAAATTTTTGTTTTTTCATAGTCAAAATTACTTGCATTTCCACTATATGAAATAGGAAGTTCTTCAATTTTTAACAAATCAGATACTCGTCTTGTAATTTTTGGTGTTCCACACCCATTGTAAACAAAGATGCTATATTCCGGTTTTTTACTTTCAGAAGAAAGTTCTTCAATAGGTGCATTTTCAGTAGTGATATCTTCTTGTTTTTCATAAATGCCTTTATTTAGATACTCTAAAATATTTTGTGTTTCTTCTTCATCAATAATATAGTAGGAAATTCCATTAATAGTCTTTGCATTTCCGGGAACAGTTTTTTTAGGAATATCATTTGGATTTATTTTTATGATGGTAGCTGCCAAAGAAATAATTTCTTTTTTTGACATATCTGTGTCAACATATTGATATAGTGTTTCAAGATATTTAGGTATTTTGGTAATAGACTGTGCTGACAGTAGTTTGCGTAGAAAAGAGTCCAAAAAATATTGTTGTGCTTCGATTCTTCCCAAATCTTTATTTGCATACCCATGTCTATACCTTATAAATTCCATAGATTGTTGTCCATTTAGTGTTTGTATTCCGGGCTTGAAGTGGATGTGTAGATTGGAGGCGTTGTCATCATAATCCATATTTTGTAATATATTAATTTCTACCCCACCCATATCATCTACTGTTTTAATAAGAGCATCATAATTTACTCGAATATAGTGATGGATTGGAATATGAAAAGTATTTTTTACTGTTGAGACAGCAAGTTCAATGCCGCCATATTTATGTGCATGGTTGATTTTTGTTTTGTGTTTTCTACCATCAACTTTTACACGACTGTCTCTGGGGATAGAAAGTATATATCCTGTTTTTCCTACAGGATCAATGCTACATATAATCATTGTATCAGTTCTGGCGTTATCAGCATCTGTTTTTCCTTCAATAGTATCTATTCCCATAATCAGAACATTGACTCGTTCTTTTGCTTCTGTTGCATTTAACCAGTATTTTTCAAATTCGGTAGGTTTATTTGTTACCCCATCTTGTTTGAAATATATTGTTAAGGAGATTATTGAAAATAAAATAATAAACGCAATACTAATATTTTTAAGAAATTTTTTCACAAAAGATCACCTTTCTGTTTATGCAACGTTCCATTAAATCATTTCTTGCTTCAATAGTAAGAGGATGAATTAATTTATTTTCTTTTATTAAAAAAGCGATAGTATAGTTTAATGCATGATAGAATCCCAACTCTAAATCATAAGTAGAATATTGTCTTAATTCATTAACAAATGGATAAGTTCGACTTGGTTCTATGCAGTCAGCAAATGCAACAATCAACTCCAGACGACTCATATTTTTTCTGCCGGTAGTATGGTAATAAATGGCATTGAGAATATCTTGATCTAAAATATGATATTTTTCTTTGGCGATGATGGCAGCGACTTTTCCATGTAATAGTTGAGTACTCTTTTTTTCGATTTCGTCTATAGGACAATTTTTGTTTTTTAAAAACGAAATCAGTTCTTTAGATGAGTACTCTTTTGCATAATCGTGAAACCATGCTGCAATGATAGCTTTTTCTTTGTCTTCCTGAAAGATGTCACACAACATGGCAGATGTTTCTACAACACCTTGCGTATGTCGGAATCGTTCAGGCGATAAGGTGTTTTTTAAATGTAGTTTTAATTCTTCTAAATTCAAACGAATCACCTTGCTTCATACAGATGTTTTTTTTTGATGTACTGAAGTACATTGTCAGGTAACAAGTAGCGAACAGTTTCTTCCTTTTGTATGGATTGCCTAATTTTGGTTGAGGATATGTCTAATGATACAGTAGAAAAATATAGGACATCCATATTGTACTTTTGTTTTAAATAATACAACCTATCTTGAATAGATTTAGACGGAAGCGTTTCATTGTTTCTTAAAAAACAGGCAAAGGTTGCATATTGAGACAGTTGCTCAAAGTGATACCAAGATTCTATATTAATTAAAGAATCTAAACCTATAATGAAGAAAAATTCATCATTAGGATGGTCGGTTTTTAATTTTTTTAAAAGGTGTATTGTGTAGGATTTTTCTTGATGAAGTTCTTGATCCAGGTTAGATACGATAAAGTCATTGTTATCTTTAATAGCTTCCTTAATCATTTTCATTCTATGTTCAAAACTGATCAAATTCTTGCTATCTTTATGATAGGGGTGAATTGCAGGAATGAACATAACTTTATCAAGTGCAAGATAATCTTTGGCAGCTTCAGCTATATATAGATGAGCTATGTGGATTGGATTAAAAGTTCCGCCAAGTATTCCGATTTTTTGTGCCATGGCAATTACTCCTATAGTTTTAATTTTCTATTAGTCTATAAACATTATATCTTAAAATATAGTATAATTCTATGTTTAATTGAATATTATAGACTCTGAATCATCCCATTAAACTGTGCTTATCGACAAATACAGTTTTTAATAAAATTAATGCGTTACTTTTCTTGCAAGAAAATCTCCTGCTGCCTGAATAAAATATACAATGAGCAGGATGATGATAACGGTGACAATCATTGCGTCTTGTTTAAACCCTTGATATCCGTAACGAATTGCAAAATATCCGAGCCCACCACTACCGACAGATCCGGCAATCGCAGAGAAACTGAGCAAGCTTACTAAGGAAACGGTGATTGCATTAATAATTCCTCCTAAACCTTCAATTAAGATAACTTTTAAAATTATTTGAAATGGAGAAAAGCCCATAGAGGTATAAGCTTCTATTACTCCTAAATCAATGGAATATAGTGCAAGTTCAATCTGTTTTGCCAAAAATGGTATACAGGCAATGGTAAGAGGAAATAAAGAACCTTTTAATCCGATGCTGGTTCCCATGATAAAGCGAGTAATTCCGGTTAATGCAGTAAATAAGATAATTGCAGGAATAGAACGCAATGCATTTACTATTTTTGATAAAACGGAATAAAGCTTAGGGTTTTCTAATATATGTCCTTTTGATGTCACCAACATGATAATTCCAAGAGGAAGTCCGAAAAGTGTGGAAAAAAATCCGGAAATAGTTATCATAAGAATAGTTTCCCATAGAGAGGAAATAAGTTCTGGAAATAAATCTATTATATTTGGGAAATATACACTAATCATGAGAAATCACCTCGATTCTTGTTCCGGTTTGTTTAATATAATCAATCGCTTGTTTTATTTTTTCTGAATCTCCAAATAGTTCTACATATAAATTACCTACCATAGAGTTAGATATTTTTTCGATGTTTCCAAATAAAATATTAATAGAGATGTAATATTTTTGGATTACATCGGATATTAATGGAGAGTGAGTCGTATTTCCCAGAAACGACAGTTTGTATATCGTTTGTTTTTCATCTTTCATTTTTTCTAAAAATTCATCTCCGTGCATTGTTTGAGATACAAAAGCTTTTGTGATATTATTCTGTGGATTTGCAAAAATGTCAATCAAACTACCTTCCTCTACAACTTTTCCACTTTCCATCACAGCGACTTTGTTACATATTTGTTTTACAACCTCCATTTGGTGTGTAATAACGACGATAGTAATTCCGGTAGTTTTGTGAATTTTTTTCAGTAAATACAGAATAGATTTTGTTGTGTTAGGATCTAATGCTGATGTGGCTTCATCACATAATAAAATTTCCGGATTGTTACTTAATGCTCTTGCAATGGCAACTCTCTGTTTTTGTCCACCACTCAGTTGTCGGGGAAAAGCGGCAGATTTTTCTTCCAAACCAACTAACTTCAATAAGGAATTAACTCGTTCATTAATTTGGGTTTTGCTCATTCCGTCGCGTTTCAAAGGGGCTGCTATGTTGTCAAATACATTGATATTATTCATAAGATTAAAGTGTTGAAAAATCATACCTATGTTTTTTCTTTGTTTTCTTAATTCTTTTTGGGAAAGTGAAGATAAGTCAACACCTTTGATTTGTACTGTTCCTTGTGAGGGAACTTCTAAGAAATTAATACATCTAACTAAGGTGCTCTTTCCGGCACCGCTGTATCCGATGATACCAAATATATCACCTTTTTCAATATGAAGATTTACATTGTCCAAAGCTACTACGGTATTTTTTTTTGTGTGAAAATTTTTGGAAATATTTATTAAATTAATCAATTACAATCACCTCAATCATTTTATAATATAATACTTGTTATAATATCATTTTTTGCATTGCTATAGAATAAAAAAATAAAAAAAACAAAAAAAATTAACCTTATCTTTTTACAAGAAGTTCTTTTTTTGATTTTGAATACGATTTTATTTCAATTTCTCTTTTTAAAGCTTCTGATTTTGATGAAAATTCTTCAAAATAAACAAGAGAAACCGGTCGTCTACTGCGTGTATATTTTGCTCCAGTTCCGTTGTTGTGTTGTTCAACTCGTTTTTTAATATCATTTATAGTGTATCCGGTATACAGTGAATTATCCTTACATCTCAGAATATATACGAAAAAACTTATTTTTTTGTTCATAGATTCATTACCTTTCATAAATATTGGTGTATAATTAAAAATAAACAGATAGAATTCATCACTTACATTACTATAACATAGTTTGGATGTGTTGTTAGATAAAATTATTGGAATAATATTTTTTCGCCAAGAAAAAATATTACATTCAAATGATTTTAAAAAAATGCAAATTTAGTCAAAAGGGGAATAAATATGGTTAAAGGAGTAGGGGTAGATATTGTTTCTATAAAAAGGATGTCGAACCTATGTAGCAAGCATCCTAGGACTATAGATAGGTTGTTTACAGAAAAAGAAAAATATTATTTCAAGCAAAAAAACAATTCCATAGAAACGATTGCTTCTTTTTTCGCTGTGAAAGAATCTGTAGCTAAGGCGTTAGGAACGGGATTTGTAGGATTTTCTATGAAGGATATAGAAATTTTTCATGATTCTTATGGGAAACCTTATGTTACTTTGTATTCTAATGCCAGGATGGCATTGGAAGAAAAAGAAATATCTTATGTACATATATCTATTTCTCATGAAAGAGACAATGCAATTGCTTTTTGTGTTATGGAATAGTTTTATGAATGTTGGTATTATGTGAAAAATGTAAATAATATTACAAAATACAAAAAATCAAATAAAAATATGTAAATTAGTGATATACTGTATGAAATGAACATTTCAGAGGGGAATTTTTTGTGAGACAATACGGAGCAACTTGGGCTGAGATTAATTTAGATACATTAGAACAAAATTATAAAAATTTGAAACAGTTAATTACTCATAAAACAAAAGTATGCTGTGTTCTGAAAGCAAATGCATATGGGCACGGAAGTGTTGAAATAGCAAAGTTGTATGAAAATATGGGGATTGACTATATTGCTGTATCTAATATGGATGAAGCATTAGAATTGAGAAACGCAGGAATTAAGTTACCTATTACTTGTTTGAGTTTTGTTCCTGAATATCAGTATGAAGAATTATTAAAGAACAATATAGATATACCTATATATACTTTAAGTCAAGGAATAGCTTTGAACAATATTGCTCTGAAGCATCAAAAAGTTGCAAATGTTCATATTAAAATAGATAGTGGCATGTCTAGAATAGGTTTTCTGTGTAATGATATGGCAATAAGAGATATCAAACAATTGAGTAGATTGGATGGATTGCATTTTAAGGGAATATTTACTCACTTTGCAAGAGCGGATGAACGTGATAAATTCCATACACAAAAACAATTTTATGTTTTTTCTAAATTAATTCAAAGTTTAGAAAAACAGAATATAACATTTGATATAAGACACTGTTGTAATACTGCTGCAACAATTTGTTATCCTGAATACCATTTGGATATGGTAAGACTCGGAATAGCTTTGTTTGGTTACTATCCATCAAAAGAGGTTTCTGAAAAAAATGTTAATATTAAGCCGGCGATGAGTTTATTTTCAACAATATCGAATTTAAAAGTAGTAGAAAAAGGAACCGGAGTTAGCTATGGGCATAAATATATTGTGCAGGATGATTATGAAAAAATTGCAACAATCCCAATCGGATATGCAGATGGGTTTAGTAGGGCGTTAAGCAATAATTGTTATGTTAAGATAAAAGGAGATAAGTATCCGATTGTTGGTAATGTTTGCATGGATCAAAGTATGATTCGTTTAGATATATCCAAAGAATTTAATATAGGAGATAAAGTGGTTATTTATTCAGATGAACAAGACATGAGTGTGGAGCGATTAGCAAAAGCTATGGGGACAATCTCTTATGAGGTTTTATGTATGATGCAACGAAGAATACCGAGGATTTTTCGTAGAAAAGGGAAAGTTGTTAAAGTAGTAGATTATTTAAGAATGAGATGAGATTGTTCAAATAATTGAGTTATGCTATGATGTATTATAGTAATAGGAACAACGGTATTGTAGCACAATGTATTTGATTCAAGTAGCATTTGTATATTTATACTAAAACTCAATAGAATGATTTAATTATTTCTTGAAGAATCAAGTGTTTCAGACATTTGAAAAAGTTATGGACATGCTCTGTGAAAGTGTAAATAAACTGATTCACGAAACAATCAAAAGTATAACTTGTAGAGATTGGATTGGTTCAATCATTTAATTAGGTTTTAGTATTATAATAGTTGATGGACTTACAAAATCTATAGATAATTATGGAAAGTTGGAAATGATTATGATAAATACTATTGTAAAGAGAGGAGATATTTTTTATGCTGATCTCAGCCCCGTCATCGGTTCTGAACAGGGAGGAGTTCGACCGGTTCTTGTTGTTCAGAATGATATAGGGAATAAATATTCTCCTACAGTTATTGTTGTAGCAATTACTTCACAAATTAATAAGGCGAAATTACCAACGCATTTGGAGATTTCCGCAAAAGAGTTCGGATTGGCAAAGGATTCTGTAGTTTTATTAGAACAGATTCGTACTCTAGATAAACAGAGATTGAAAGATAAGATTGGGAAGTGTAGCCCCAGATTTATGGAAAAAGTAGATAAGGCGTTATACATCAGTTTAGGTTTGACAGATATGAGACGACGTTAGGCGATTTAATACATATAAGTAATTTATGAAAAGTACAATGAATTATTTTTACAGAATATGTTCTTTGTAATAAATAAAGTTATGATGTGATATGAAAAATAGTTTTTTGAATTATCTTTTGCTTGAACTATTGATTCGAATTTTATGATGAATTATGAAATATATAATAGTGATTTCTTTTTTCAAAAGAGTGTGTTATAATTTACAAGAGATTTTGCAGATATGGCGAAATGGCAGACGCGTGCGCTTGAGGGGCGTATGAACATTGTTCGTGGGAGTTCGAGTCTCCCTATCTGCACCATACATATTGTATTTTTTTGTAAAATGCTGTGAATATTGAAATCACGGCATTTTATTTTTTTGTATTAATTTAATGTCCTGTAGTTTCCTCATTCAGAACAATATTGAAAAATAAAAATTTTTGTTTGAATTATTTGGGAATAAAAAACGGACTATATCTACTTTGTCAGATATAATCCGTATAAAAATTTATTTAGTTACTAAAATTTCGTTTTTATAAATTAAAACACTTCAGCCATCATACATCTAACACTTCCGCCTCCATAGAATTCAATAGTGTTGATGTCAGCTACAAGAATAGGTGTTGTTTTTTCTATTTTTTCTACCTGTTCTTTTGTTAATGAATCATATGCCATTTTACTGATAGCGATAAAGTTTCCATCTTTTCCTTTTAATTCTAAGGTATTTCCTGCACAAGCTTTTAATTGATCCATTGTTAGTTCAATGATTTCGTTTCCACCTGCTTCTAATGACTCACGAACACGAGCTCTATCTTTTTCATCAATTGCATCAAGACCAACCAACGCAGTTTTTTCTCCGATTCCCATAACGATGTTAGTATGGTAAATTGGTTTTCCTTCTTGGTAAGAAACGAATGTTACTCCTGTATGTCCCGTTTCTTTACACCATTTGTCAAACATTTCTTTGTCTGCACGAGGACTTAGAGTACAGTATGCTACCTTGTTTTTTCTATCAATTACAATAGATCCGGTTCCTTCTAGAATTTGATTTCTTTCTCTGTTTTTAGAATAGTCAATGATAGTAAAGAAAGGTTCATCTTTTTGACTTTCTTCAGCAATCTTTTCTACAGTTGCACGGAATTTTGCAATTTCTGCTTGTCTATTTTCAGCAAACATAGGATATACTACCATCAAACCACCTTCGTGTGTTGAGAACCAGTTGTTTGGGAAAATGGAATCCGGTGTGGCAGGAGTTAATGTGTCTTGAAGAACGTGAACAGTAATACCACGATTTTCAAGTTCTTTTACAAGATTATCAAATTCTTCCAATGCTTTTTTTTGTACTTCGTTAACATCTCTGTTATCATTATTTTGATAAACATTGTTTACTGCAGTTTCTGCATTAAATTGAAATGCTACAGGTCTAACCATAACAATAGATGATGTAGAGTGTTTCATAAATTAATCCCTCCTAATTTTTGTGTAAAAATCTATCAACTTTAGATTTTAACTACTTATCATTATACAGTAAATATCGTATATTTCAAGTGATTTATGAATTAATTTAAACAGCGAAGAATCTATATTTTTCATAAATCAGTCTTTTTGCAAAGAATGTTTTTATGACAAGACAGTTGTAAAAACATTCTTTTTGATATATGATTGTTTTTGTGATTGAATAGATTTTATTTCACACAAAGATATTCAGGTAAAAATCTATATTTTTGTTCCATGAGATACATGATTTTACTGAAATTGACAAGGAGGAAAATAGTAATGAAAGAAAAAAACGATGCAAAAGAAAATTTTTTAAAGAAAAAAGGAATTGAAATGTCTTTTCAAAGATACGGAATTGATGTATTAGGTTCTATGGCGATGGGTTTATTTGCTTCTTTATTAATAGGAACTATTCTAAATACTATAGGTACTAAATTACATATTCCTTTTTTATCTGAAGTCATATGGCCTATAGCAAAAGATATGACAGGTCCCGCTATTGCAGTAGCGATTGCTATGGCATTGAAAGCTCCAAATCTGGTTATTTTTTCTTCAGTTATTGTAGGATTTGCAGGAAATAAGTTTGGAGGGCCGGTTGGCGCTTGGATTGCTACGTGGATTAGTGTAGAGTTAGGGAAAATAGTATCTAAAGAAACAAAAGTGGACATTATAGTTACTCCGGCAGTAACTATAGTTACCGGGGTATGGCTGGGAACTTTTTTAGGACCAGCGATTAACGCTGTTATGATTCGGTTGGGAAATATGATTATGGTTGCAACTACACTGAGACCATTTTGGATGGGCATGATTGTATCAGTTGTTGTAGGGATAGTTCTAACACTACCAATAAGCTCTGCAGCATTGTGTATGATGCTTTCTTTAGCAGGATTAGCCGGAGGAGCAGCGACCGCCGGATGTAGTGCACAAATGATTGGGTTCGCAGTAATTAGTTTTAAAGAAAATGGATGGAGCGGACTTTTGGCTCAAGGAATTGGGACTTCTATGCTACAAGTTCCAAATATATTAAAAAATTGGAAAATATGGATACCGCCTACAATGGCTGCAGCGATTACCGGTCCAATTTCAACCATGGTTTTTAGAATGGAAAACATTCCAATTGGTTCCGGGATGGGAACAAGCGGTTTTGTAGGACAAATAGGAACTGTTACTGCTATGATGGAATCAGGGAATTCCTCTATGAAAATTTATGGTGGAATTTTATTAATACACTTTATTCTGCCAACAGTATTAAGTCTATTGTTTTATAAGATGCTAAAGAGTGTGGGTTGGATTAAAGATGGAGATTTGAAGTTAGATTTATAAAAATAACTGTTTTATTGTAAATACAGATTACTTAAGATGGAGTATTGATTCAAATTAGGGTAATCTGTATTTTTATGATAAAAATTTTTTATATCACACGATTTGTATGTTTTACTTATTTTCTATATAATTCAGATGTTAGAGATTATAATGATTGCTTCTCAGTACTTTGATGATAGTGAGTTTTTTAAAGAAAGTATTTGTATTAAGTTCCAATTTGTGGTGGTTAAATTGGATTTATTATGAAACGATAATGTTGTGAAAATAGAATGTTCCTATATTTTTCTATATAAAATCAACTTATAGAATGGAATTTATGCATAAGAGCTTTTAGTTTTTCGATTAAATAATTTGGATGGTTAATTGAAGGTATGAAAGATTTGACATTGCAACACCTCTGTTGTATCATAAGGTGAGTAAAAATATTTTGTATTTGATTGATATTTTGTGTATTGGAGTAGGATGTTTTGCGGTAACCGCTTGTCGGATTTTTATATGGGGATACCGTTTGAAACACGGGTAATTTTTTTGATACATAAATTTAAGCGCTATATTTCAATTAAAATAAGGGGGAGTTCTTTTTGAGTAAAAAAACTTTTTATGTAACAACACCAATCTATTATCCAAGTGGAAGACTTCATATTGGACACACTTACACCACTGTAGCTGCAGATGCTATTTCCAGATATAAACGTTTTGCAGGATTTGATGTTCGTTTCTTGACAGGAACTGATGAACATGGAGAAAAAATTCAAAAGAAGGCAAGAGAAATGGGATTAGAGCCGATTATATATTTAGATAATATGATTTCCGATATAAAAAAACTATGGAATGTTATGGAAATTTCTTATGATGATTTTATTCGTACAACAGAATCAAGACATGAGGAACGCGTTCAAAAAATATTCCAAAAATTATATGATCAAGGAGACATTTATTTAGGAGAATATGAAGGGCATTATTGTGTGGAATGTGAAGCTTTTTGGACAGAATCTCAACTGGAAGACAATAAGTGTCCGGATTGTCACAGAGAGGTGGAATCCAAAAAGGAACAGTCTTATTTTTTTAGATTGTCCAAATATCAAGATCGTTTGATAGAGTACTATGAACAACACCCGGATTTTTGCTTTCCGGAAAGTCGAAAAAATGAAATGCTAAATAATTTTTTGAAAAAAGGATTAGAAGATTTGTCTGTATCCAGAACCTCGTTTGATTGGGGAGTAAAGGTTCCTTTTGACGAGAGACATGTAATTTATGTATGGATTGATGCATTGTGTAACTATATTACAGCTTTGGGATATCCTGATAATACAAAAGAGATGCAAGCATATTGGCCTGCAAATATGCAAATTGTCGGTAAGGAAATTATGAGGTTTCATACCATTATTTGGCCGGCTTTATTGATGGCTTTGGATTTGCCACTTCCTCAAAAGGTTTATGGGCATGGATGGATTTTGTTTTCTGATGATAAAATGAGCAAATCAAAAGGAAATGTGGTATATCCTGAACCAATCATTGAACGTTATGGAATTGATGCATTAAAATACTTTTTACTGAGAGAATTTGTGTTTGGACAGGATGGAAACTATACCAATAGAGGATTTCTTACAAGAATAAATTCAGATTTAGTAAATGACTTGGGGAACTTATTATCCAGAACAGTTTCTATGGTTGAAAAATATACTGATGGAATAGTAATGGAATATAATGCTTCAACAGAATTTGATGAGAGTTTAGAAACAATTATTAATGAATTGTTCGAAAAATTTGATGAAGCTATGGAAAATATGCAGTTTAATGAAGCTTTTGAAGAGTTGTGGAAATTAGTTCGTCGAGCAAATAAATATATTGATGAAACAATGCCTTGGAAATTAGCAAAAGACGATACCAAACAAGAAGAGTTACGCTCAGTACTATATCATTTGATAGAAACTCTGAGAGTTGTAGCAGTGTTTTTGAGACCTATGCTAACAATTACTTCCGATAAAATACTGGAACAAATCAATATTCCGGTAGAAGAGGCTACGTTGGATAGTGTAAAAGTGTTTGGTGGATATCCATTTGAGACTAAGGTAAAAAGGGGAGAAAACTTATTCCCGCGATTAGATATCGAAAAAGAATTGCAAGAGATGGAACTTCTATTTGTGGATAAAAAAGAAGAAAGCACTTCTACACCTCATAAAGATGAAATTACGATTGAGGATTTTGATAAAATTGAACTTAGGGTAGCGAAAGTTTTAGAGTGTGAACAACATCCAAAAGCAGATAAATTATTAGTATTTAAATTAAAGGTGGGTAGTGAAGAACGACAAATAGTCAGTGGTATTGCAAAATTTTATAAGCCTGAAGACTTGATTGGTAAAAAACTTGTTGTTGTTTTGAATTTAAAACCTGTCAAACTAAGAGGTGTTGTATCAGAAGGAATGATTTTGTCAGCAGCTACAGAGGATGATACATCATTGGTTACAATTTCTGCAGAAGGGATTATTGATGGAGTAGAGGTGAGATAATGGGGCTATTCGATAGTCATGTACACTTAGATGATTCAAGGTTTGATGGAGATAGAGAAGAACTGATTTCTTCTTTGTCAGAAGATGATATTGATTACGTTGTTAATATCGGTGCTGATTTACAAACATCAAAAAACTCTATTGAATTATCTGAAAAATATTCTTTTGTATATGCTACAGTAGGCGTTCATCCGCATGAAGTGAAATCTATGACAGAAGATGATATTGATTTATTAAGAGAGTTGTCCACACACGATAAAGTAGTTGCTATTGGAGAAATAGGGTTAGATTATTATTATGATAATTCTCCAAGAGAATTACAAAAAAAATGGTTTATACGACAAATAGAGTTGGCAAATGAGTGTAATTTACCAATCGTGATTCATTCTAGAGATGCAGCGCAAGATACCTACGATATTCTTGAACAACACAATCGGTCTTCAAGACTTTTGATTCATTGTTTTTCTCAAAGTTTAGAGATGGCAAAAAAGTATGTTAATATGGGGGCTTTTATAGCATTAGGGGGAGCAATTACTTTTAAGAATGCGAAGCATTTACTGGATGTAGCAAAATTTATTCCTATGGAACATTTGTTGTTAGAGACTGATTGTCCGTATTTGACACCTGAACCATTCCGTGGCAAAAGAAACGATCCTTCCAAAGTTAGATTTGTGGCTCAAAAAATTGCCGAGTTAAAAAATATTGATTTTACGGAAGTAGTGGATAGAACTAATTATAACGCAAGGATGTTTTATGGCATTTAAAGTGATATGTATTGGAGATGAGTATGGGATTATCTGAGGTTAGAAATCATGCAAATTTAATTCTTAATATCATTCGACTCATTACAAAAAAGGAAAATTTCTATGATGTAAAAAATGAGGTAATGGAATCTGTCCGCAGCGTAATTCCTTGTGAAAAAATTTCGATTAATATGATACCTAAAGAAAATGCTAAAGAGGTTCAGCTGGTATATTCTTATACAAATAAATCATCTTTCGGAGAAGGAATAGAATCAAACTTGGATGATATTATTTCTTTGCCAAGAGAAAGTTATTCGGACTTTATATGGAATGCAGTTTCGGAAGGGATTTACTCATATACTTTTAGTGATGAAAAAAACTACCAACAGAGAGCAGTGTTTCCGATTATAACAAGTCAAGGAATAGATGGCTTCATTTATTTTTTGTTTAAAAAAAATTTTTTCTTATCGAGGGATAACATTTGTTTTTTAGAGGAGATTGGTTTATTGCTTGGTATCTCTATTGAAAGAACAGAGTTGAATAAAAAGATATTAGAGTCTAAGATGAGACAAAGGGAAATGGCAATAGCATTTGATATGCAACAAAATGTAATGAGTGAAAATAATTTATTGTTTTTAAATGGAGGACGAATTAACTATTTATATAAATATGGTGAAACAATGAAGTATCTTCCAAAACTTTCTAAACGATTAGGTGGAGATTATTGTGAAATTATTCCCTTTGAAAATAGAAGTGCTTTAGTTTTTATTGCGGATGTGATGGGTCATGGTGCATCTTCCAATTATTTTGTTCCGATGATGAAAGGTATTTTGAAAACCTGTGTTTCTATGGGAGTTGTTGAGCCGAAAAATCTGATGAATCAAATGAACCAATTATTGATGAAAGAGTTGGATAAGGCGAATCTATTTATTACAGCACAGGCAGTTTATATCAATTTTGAAGATAATATGCTCTATATTACCAATGCAGGCCATACAGAACCTATTTTATTTAGTCAGAATGAAGATATGTTTTGGTATAGTTATATTGGGGAAAATAAAGGTCTTCCGTTAGGAATTGATTCTTCAGTGCAGTATACTCAAAACCAAATTTCAGCCGATGAGTATGATATGTTATTGTTATATACAGACGGAATTTTAGAAGCTACAAATATAGATGGAATTGAGTATGGTACGGATGGAATTATTGATTTTTGTAGAAAGAATAAAGGAAAAGGATATGAAAATTTTGTAGAGAGGTTATATGAAGATGTTTTGGAATATATTAGACATACAGATACCGTTCTCCAAGATGATACTATGTTGATAGGGGTGGAGTTAGGAACAATTCAAAAAGACAGTTAAAATAGAAATTGAAGGTGGGGAATTATTTTGAAGAAAAAAGAGTTGTTGAAAGTTGTTTTATGCGGTGGAGTTAGAAAAGAAGACGAAAAAAAAGTTGGGGTAGTATCTGTTGTACTAATTACCTACGATCGTGATTTGGCACAAGAAAAAATGCAAGAGTTGATTGTAAAGCATCCTGAAAATTGTTATATGGTATATACTGTCCCTGAAGACATGGATTTAACAATATTAGCACAATATCCTTCTATGGCAATTACAAAAGAGGATTTGGAATAAATGATGGAGGTGTATCTGATGAAAAGCATTGATATTAGAGCTTTGTTTCGTAACAGTAAAGATTATGTAGGAAAAGAAATTGTAGTAGAGGGTTGGATAAGAACTAATCGTTCGTCCAAAAGTTTCGGGTTTATCGAGTTGAACGACGGAACTTTTTTCAAAAATCTTCAAGTTGTGTATGAAGAAAATTTAACTGATTTTAAAAAAATTTCTAAATTATGTATTGCTACTGCAATTAGTGTAAAAGGAACACTGGTTGAAACTCCCGGAGCGAAACAGCCTTTTGAAATAAAGGCATCTGAGATTATTGTGGAAGCTGAATCTTCACCGGAGTTTCCGCTGCAGAAAAAAAGACATACATTTGAATATTTAAGAACAATTTCTCACTTGAGACCAAGAGGGAATACTTATGCTGCAGTATTTAGAGTTCGATCTATAGCGGCATATGCGATACACAAATTTTTTCAAGAAAGGAATTTTGTATATGTAAATACACCTATTATCACCGGTTCTGATGCAGAAGGCGCGGGTGAAATGTTTCATGTTACAACCTTTGATTTTAACAATATTCCTAAAAATTCGGACAACAGTATAGATTATACAAAAGATTTTTTTAAAAAGTCAACAAACTTGACAGTAAGCGGTCAATTAGAAGGAGAGTGTTATGCTCTTGCATATAAAAATATATATACCTTCGGGCCTACTTTTCGTTCGGAAAATTCAAATACAGCACGACATGCTGCTGAATTTTGGATGATTGAGCCGGAAATTGCCTTTTCTGATTTAAATGGATATATGGATTTAGCCGAAGAAATGATAAAATTTATCATTGATTATGTATTGGAGCATGCCCCTGAGGAAATGGAATTTTTTAATTCTTTTATAGATAAAGGATTATTAGATAGGTTGAATCATGTTGCATCTTCTGATTTTAAGAGAATTACCTATACAGAAGCAGTTGAGTTGTTACAAAAGTCAGATAAGAAATTTGAATATCCGATAGAGTGGGGTAGTGATTTGCAAACAGAACACGAACGTTATTTAACAGAAGAAGTGTTTAAGAAACCTCTTTTTGTTACGGATTATCCAAAGGATATTAAAGCATTCTATATGAGAATAAATGATGATAATAAGACAGTAGCAGCGGCAGATTTATTAGTTCCGGGTATTGGAGAAATTATTGGAGGTTCTCAAAGGGAAGAAAGACTAAATGTTCTTTCTGAACGCATGAAAGATATCGGGTTGAATGAAGATGACTATTGGTGGTACATGGAATTGCGTAAATATGGCGGTGTGAAACATGCAGGTTATGGATTAGGATTTGAAAGAATGATTATGTATCTGACAGGAATGAGTAACATTAGAGATGTGATTCCATTCCCAAGAACAGTTGGAACAGCAGAGTTTTAGTCAAATTATATAATTAAAGAAGAGCAAGGTATAATAGTTGTTATATGTTGCTCTTCTTTATCAATATGAGTATGAAGCTTTTATTCAATCTATGAAACCAATTTTAGATATAAGAAACTTTTAATTTTCAATCAGGTAAGGATGTGGTGATAAGACAAACATATATGTGAATAAAGGTTAGTTTCTTTAACGGAATATAAATTATCATATAGACTTGACGAAGAAATAAAATTTGAATATAATACATACAAGAACAAATGTTTTTTGTGAAGATGTGGTATATTATCTATGTACATAAGAAGGAGAGTGTGGTATGAAAAGCTCAGATAAAAAAAGTAAAAATGTTGATAATGTAGATCGAATCGGTGCTGAAAGAAAAAAAGTGTTAGATGCGACTATTTCTAAAATAGAAAGAGATTTTGGAAAAGGTGCTGTAATGATGCTTGGTGACAATATAGATATGAATATCGAGACAATTTCAACCGGTTCTCTTGGACTGGATTTAGCAATAGGTGTTGGCGGGCTTCCGAAAGGTAGAATTATAGAAATTTATGGTCCGGAATCTTCAGGTAAGACCACAGTTGCACTTCATGCAGTAGCAGAAGCTCAAAAAGCCGGAGGGTTGGCTGCTTTTATTGATGCAGAACATGCCATGGATCCGGTATATGCAAAGGCGTTAGGGGTAGATATTGACAATTTGATTATTTCCCAACCGGATAACGGGGAACAGGCGTTGGAAATAGCAGAATCATTAGTAAAGAGTGGGGTGATTGATATTTTAGTTATAGATTCTGTTGCAGCATTAGTTCCAAGGTCTGAAATAGAGGGAGATATGGGTGATTCTCATGTTGGTCTTCAAGCTAGATTGATGTCTCAAGCGTTACGAAAACTAACAGCATCAACAAATCGTTTTAAGACAGTTATTATTTTTATCAATCAACTAAGAGAAAAGATAGGAGTTATGTTTGGAAATCCCGAGACAACAACGGGTGGAAGAGCTTTAAAATTCTATTCTACATTAAGGTTGGATATCAGAAAATTTGATACTATCAAGAAGAACGATGTGGTTGTTGGAAATAGAACAAGAGTAAAAGTTGTAAAAAATAAAGTTGCGCCTCCATTTAGGCAAGCAGAATTTGACATTATGTATGGAGAAGGAATATCCAGGGCAGGAGAAATTGTTGATATTGCTTCACAATATGGAATTATAGAGAAAGCAGGTTCTTGGTATTCATATAATGATATGAAAATTGGGCAAGGAAGAGAAAATGTAAAACAATTTTTATTAGACAACCAAGAAATGATGGAAGAAATTGAAGGGCAAGTCAGAAGAACACTGTTGAAATCTCATGTTTCTGAAAATGATTTAATAGAAGATGCACTATCTGAAACAAAGGTAAATATGGATGATTTCTCCGATTTGGATGATACTGTGGATTTGAACATATAAATTTAGAGGAGATAGATATGTCTGTAACCATCATTGGACTGGGTCCGGGAAATATTGACAATTTGAGTTTAGGGGCATATAGAGAACTTGTATCAGGTAAAAAAATATACTGTAGAACAAAAGAACATCCTGTAGTGGATGCTTTATTAGAGCAGGGAATACAATTTGAATTTTTAGATAGATTTTATTCGGATTATGATAAATTTGAAACGGTATATGAGACCATTTGTGAGTTTATTGTTCTTTGTGCTGAAAAACAAGATCTTATTTATTGTGTTCCCGGGCACCCATACGTTGCTGAAACAACAGTAGCTATGATTGAAAAAGAATTGGAACGAAAGAATATTGAATGTCGTGTGATAGGTTCTATGAGCTTTGTTGATGCTATTTATCAATATTTGAAGTTGGATCCGGTACATGGTTTTTGTTTGTTAAATGCGATGGATTTTGATGAAAACAAGATAGATACAGGGAAAAGTTTGATATTGACACAGGTGTATAATAGTTGGATTGCTTCTGAAGTCAAATTAAAACTGATGGAGATATATGGCGATGAGTTTGAAATATGGATTGTAGAAGGAGCTCTTATTCCAAATTTAGAAAAAAAAGTAAAGATCCCTTTATATCGCTTAGATCAAATAAAATGGAAATTCAATCATCTTACAAGTCTGTATATTCCAGTTCAATTAGAAAAATTACACTATAGTTTTTATGATTTAGTTGATTTGATAAGAGTAGCAAAAAGTGCGTATGGGTATGCTTGGGATAAAAATCGATGCTATAACACATTGGAAAAGTATTTATCGTGTAAAAGCAATGAATTGAACTTGTCCAGTGATAATAAAGATATTGATAATCTTATAGAAGAGTTAGGCGATGTTTTATTGTTGATATTATTGTGTGCTCAAAATGGCAGGGAAACGGGATTCTTTGATATTTTTGACGTTATTGATTTATTATATAGAAACCTCACGCTAAAATCTATCACATAGTTGAAAAATTATGGTAATTTAAGAGAAAAAGAACTAATTTTTATTTAGAAATGAGCTAAAAATTAATAAAAACAAGAAAAATACTGATAAATACTTGACTATATCATATTTTTTGATAGAATTAAGAAAAACAAGTGTAAAAATAAAGAAGAGAAACTTTGAGCGTGTGTTATTGATTGTTTAGGACTCTGTGTTATGACATCTAGGTTAAAGTGTAAGCAGTTATTTTGAGTAATATATGCGTTAGGATATTTTTGTAGTAACTTGTTTTCAAAAACCATAGTTTTATGGAAAATCAATTAGCTTTATATTATTTTTTTCAATTTTAAGGAGGTAGTACTGTGAATAAAGCAGAATTAGTAACAAAAATGGCTGAAAAGTGTAATTTGACAAAGAAAGATATGGAAGTAGCATTGAATGCTTTCATGAGCTGTGTTGAAGACGCTTTGGTTGCTGGCGAAAAAGTACAATTGGTAGGTTTTGGATCTTTTGAAACCAGAGAAAGAGCGGAAAGAGAAGGAAGAAATCCTAGATCACCAGAAGAAGTTATTAAGATACCTGCATCAAAAGCTCCTGTTTTTAAAGCTGGAAAAGGATTGAAAGAAAAAGTAAACCACAAATAAGTACTTTTATAAAAATACTTACCTTTTATTTGGAAACACGTTGAACATATTTTTCAACGTGTTTTTGTGAGTAGTATAAAAACAAGAATAGATTGATTGAGTACGAACAAAATTTATAATACATAATTTTATAATATGCAATATTGTTTTGCTTTGTAGTATTTTTTTATCATTATGTAGTTGCTATTTTTGAAATTAAGGAGAGAATGATTATGCCAAATCCAATTGTTGAGATGAAAATTAAAAATAAGGGAAATATCAAGATAGAACTATATCCTGAAATTGCACCAAACACTGTTAATAATTTTATTAGTTTAATTAAAAAAGGATATTATGATGGTTTAATATTTCATAGAATTATCAGGGGGTTTATGATACAAGGAGGGGATCCGAGAGGGACAGGAATGGGAGGTCCCGGATATTCTATCAGAGGTGAATTTTCTGCTAATGGTTTCACAAATGATTTAAAACATACAGAAGGCGTGTTATCTATGGCAAGAACTATGGATCCAAATTCCGCAGGGTCACAATTTTTTTTGATGACATCAGTCAGCCCTCATTTGGATGGACAATATGCTGCATTTGGAAAAGTTATAGAAGGATTGAATTTGATTATGGATTTAGAAAAAGTAAAAACATCATTTGGTGATAAGCCGTTAGAAGATGTTGTTATGGAAATGGTTACGGTAAATACCTTTGGAGTTGATTTTCCGGAGCCGGAAAGATATTAGATTCCAAAGGTTGATGGGACCGGGTTCAAGAGAGGTTTGTAGTTATGAAATGGACAGAAGTAGAAATAGTAACGTCTAATGAAGCTGTGGATGCAATTTGTGAAATTTTATTGGAGATTGGGATTTCTGGTGTTTCTATACAAGATCCACATGATTTGAAAAGTTTTAAAGAAGAGTTTCCTTTTTGGGATTATATTGATGAAGAAGTAGAATCAGGGAAAAAAGCAGATGTTATTATAAAAGCTTATGTTTCTGAATCTGACAATTTAAGTGAAATATTAGAAAACTTACAGTTTAGAATATTAGAGTTGAAAAAATTTGATTTGAATATAGGAAAGGGCAAAATATCGACAAATTCTCTTAAACAAGAAGATTGGGAAGAAAGTTGGAAAGATTATTTTCAAACATTTCATGCCACGGATAAAATAGTGATTAATCCTGTGTGGAGACATTATACACCAACAGAGGGCGAGATTGTAATCGATATGGATCCCGGTATGGCGTTTGGAACTGGAGAACATGAAACAACTTCTATGTGTATTGAATTGATTGAAAAGAATATTAAATATCAGGACAATTTGTTAGATATAGGTTGCGGAAGTGGAATTCTATCAATTGTAGCAAAAAAATTAGGTGCCAATATCGTGGAAGCTATTGATTTAGATCCCGTTGCCGTTAAAGTTGCAAAAGAAAACATAGAATATAATCATTTAACCGGACAAATTGTTGTGAAAGAAGGAAATTTGCTTGATGAAAGTATTGGGTTGTATGATATTGTTGTTGCCAATATTATGGCTGATGCGATTATCATGTTGATTCAATCAGTTCGTTTATTTATGAACAAAGATGGAATGTTCATTGCTTCTGGAATTATTTCAGATAAATTGAGCGAAGTGGTTTTTGAACTCAAAAAGCATAACTTTGTTATTACTACTCTTCTTCAAAAGGGAGAATGGAATGCTATAGTAGCAAAACAGGGAGAATAATATGGATCGTTTTTATGTTGATCATCCTTTTAAGGAACATGCCTTTTTAGACGATATAGAAGAAATTAAACATATCACTAAAGTTTTAAGATTTTCTGTAGGAGATTATGTAGAGATATTTGATTCCGTGCAAGGGGAGTATATTGCAAAAATATCAGCAATTGATTCAAAAAGGATTTATTTTGATATTCAAAAAGAATTACCGAAATCAAAATCAAATATTTTCGTCACTCTTTATCAAGGTATCGCAAAAGGCCATAGAATGGAATTTTTAATTCAAAAATCAACAGAGCTGGGTGTTGATACAATTATTCCTGTCCGTTTTCAAAGGTCGGTAGCAAAGTTAGAGAAAGATGATAAAAAGATACAGCGTTGGAATAAGATTTGTTTAGAAGCATCAAAACAGTGTAAACGAAATAAAATCAGTTGTGTAAAGAATGCTATAGATTTTAGTGAGTTGTCCTCAGAATTATTGAAAAATGATTTAAATTTATTTTTTTATGAAGAAGAGCACAACTTAACATTGAAAAGTTATCTAAAAGAGCAGCTGAATCGAATAAAAGTGTTGCAAAACGGTGTAAGTATAGGAATTATTGTTGGACCTGAAGGTGGAATTACAGAGCAGGAAAAAGACATATTGGTTTCAGAAGGAATTCCGTCCTTGTCATTGGGAAAAAGAATATTGAGAACTGAAACTGTCAGTGTAGCAGTTTTGTCGATGTTACATTACGAGTTAGAATTATAAGAAGGCATACTATCGTGTTAATTCTCCTTTATTTTTAAGTAAAACAGTGAAATTTATGGGATGAAACAGTAGACATTAATTTTTATATCGTATATAATGAATACATGTATTTGTACAAGTTATTGGGGATGGGGAGAACAACAATGCTTTATAGACGTATATTATCCATAATGATTCCCGTCATTATGTGTCCGATGATTTCTTTTGCGGATTATCAAGCAATTGTCAATATCGATACACTAAATGTCAGAGCTAAAAAAGATTCAACTTCTACTGTGTTATGTGAAGTATCAGCTAATGCTCGTTTGGATGTGAGCATAGAAGGGGACAAATGGTTAAAGGCAAAAGTTAAAAATAAAGAGGGGTACTTATTTCAAGAATATGTAGATCTCTATGAAGTTACATCTTTTGGAGAAGCAACTTTTAAACATAACTTTCCTATGAAAGATACAACTATGAATTTTTATAAAGGTGAAGTGGTGCCGGTATATGATTATTTTAATGGATATTATTTAGTCAAGAAAAAACATCAGTATTTTTATATTCATGATTCGGTTGTAAGTGTTGATAAGAAGAGTGATATTGCGAAACCGACTGTCATCAAAAACGGTATGTCTACAAAGTTAAAATCTGCCAGATTAGAGAAGGAAGAGATTGTTAAAATAAAGCAAAATGAAGTCAAAACAGAACATACTGAAGAAGAGCTGATTTCTATTCTTGACAATAATCAGACAGAGTCGTATGTTTTGAATTATGATTCCAATATAATAAAGTCTGCTAAACCGTTAGAAATTGCTAAATCGGAAGATAATATAGATTTGTTTGATGGCTATGAGATAGATATAGAAAATGTTGAACAAACTAAAAAAATAAAGAATAAAAAGGATAACAAAAAAGAAGAGATAGTTCCGAAAAACACTTCTGACTTCGATAAATTGAAGTATTCTAAACTTGTGTCGGATAATGGGCTTGATAAATTTGTTAATCAATCTGACTTACTGTCCTATGCAGTAGAGGAATTGGGGAAACCTTATGTTTATGGTGCGAATGGTCCTTCCACTTTTGACTGTTCCGGATTTACTTCATACGTATTTAAAAAATCTGGAATTTCTATTCCGCGGACATCTTACTTACAAGCTGAAAAAGGCGAGAGTGTAGATAAAAATAAGCTGAAGTCAGGAGATTTAGTTTTTTTTGATACAAGAAGTTTAAGTAAGTTAGAAACAGAGGTTGATGATCCTATCGACGGTGCTGTAGTTGTTCAGGAAAGTATTGAAACAGTAGTTTCACATGATTTAGAAGATACAAATTTTGATAAAGAAAAGAAAAAAAGAGTAACAATAAAGCCAAGCAAGGTTACGCATGTCGGAATATATATTGGGGATGGAAAGTTTATTCATGCTTCTTCGGGACAGAAGAAAGTTGTGATTAATGAGTTGGATTCTAAATATTATTCTGAAAGATACTATGGTGCAAAACGTTACCGATAGAATTTAAAAAAGCAAAATGTCAGTGTTGATATTTTGTTTTTTTAAATTTTGAGGTCTTCTTTTAGTAATATTTTTTATGTATAATTGAATTAAAGAAAGGGAATATATGAGTTGTATAGATATACATTTAAGAAAAAATATTGAAAAATTAAGATTTTTAGAGTTGCCGAAGGAATATTTTAGAGATTGTGATGATTTTATTTATGATAATGAGATACAGGTTCCTATTTTTACCGATTATTTGGAAGAAATGATTTTAAAAAAGAAAGAAGGAATATCTATTGGTGAAGCATTAAAATCTATGGGATATGTGATGGGGATAGATAAGGATTTTAAGTACAATAATTTATATTTTAAGATTATTCAAAAGTATATATCGAATCCGACTGCTTTTTTTTCTAGTTATGCCAATACAGAATATAACAAAGGTGAGTATAGGAATGCCATTATCATATTATCATGTATTATACACTTTTATAGTACCGAACTGGATGTACTGTTTAATTATGCAAATCTTTGTAAAGGAATGATTGATAGAACGAATAATCCGGAGGAAAAAGAAAACTTTTATTATGAAAGTAAGCGGGTATTTAAATTGATTGTAAAACACAATCCTCGATTTGCTATGGCTCAATATCAGTTAGGCTTTTTTTTCTTGAATGATAATTGCTTGGAAGATGCAAAAAATAGCTTTGAAATTGCAAAAAAATATATATCGGAAGATAATATGGATATTTTGGAAGATATTGATATCCAAATAAATAATATTAAAAATATTAACTCCTTGAGTATAATTGAAAAATTAATAGAGGAAGGAAATATAGATTTGGCTATTAGGGATTTGTATAAATTCCACCCTTTTCGAAATGAAGAGAAGTATAAAAGATTTTTCCTTTTGGGATATGGTTATAGAATTAAGGGAGAGTATAAAAAGGCAATAGAGCATTATTCACACGCTTTTGACTTATGTAATACAGAGGTTGAATTGATTTCTGAATTGGCTCTTTGTTTTGCCATGATGAATGATTTTGAACAAGCGGAGGAACTATATTTAGCAGCGTTGGATTTATCACCGGATTCTGCAGTATTATTATGTAATCTATCTATGGTGTATATGAATATGAACGAGCTTGGATTATCTGAAAAATATATAAAACAGGCATTGGATTTAGATGATAAAGATGAGATTGCTCTATCTGTTTGGAGAGCTTTAAAGAAATTAATTTAGTGTTATGTGAGATGGTGGTCGGTGAAGGATTTGAAATTGTATTTGGAAATTTTTTTTAGTTTTTTTAAAATTGGAATGGCAACTATCGGTGGAGGATATGCGATGATTCCTATTATCCAAGATGAGATTGTAAATAGAAAACGATGGATTTTAGAAGAAGAATTTATAGATATTCTATCTGTTGCACAAACAACTCCCGGACCTATCGCTGTTAACACATCTGTTTTTGTAGGATATCAAACAAGTGGTATGATAGGAGCTATCATGGCCGTATTAGGTTGTGTATTGCCTTCTTTTTGTATTATTAGTATCATTGCTACTTTTTTTGTAAAAATAAAAGATAATATTTATGTTAACTCTGCTATGATGGGAGTTAAACCTGCTGTAGTAGCATTGATTTTTTCTTCTGCAATAAAAATTTATCAAACATCTAAATTACAGTATTCCACAATACCATTTATCGTTATAGTTATTTTTCTGATTTGTGTATTAAAAATAACTCCTATTTTATTGATTTTATTTGGAATTTTAGCAGGATTGGTATCTTGTAGAAAATCGGAAGGGAAGTAAAGTCAATGTTATTTATCTTGTTTTTTACTTTTTTTAAGATAGGATTGTTTAGTTTTGGTGGAGGATATGCAATGCTTTCTATGATTTATCATGAGGTTGTAGAAAATTCGAATTGGATTACACCATCTGAGTTTACTGATATTTTAGCAATTTCGCAGATTACTCCGGGACCAATATCTATTAATAGTGCAACGTATATTGGAATTTTGAATCATAAAGGAATTTTAGGAGCAGTATCTGCTACCTTTGGGGTAGTCCTACCTTCTTTTATTACTACCATTATTTTATGCAAATTTATTATAAAATTTAAAGATAATATCTATATGGAGTCTGTATTTACATTTTTGAGACCTATTGTTGTTGGATTTATTTTTGCTTCCTCCATTATGTTGATGAATAGAAATAATTTTGTTGATTGGAAAAGTGGTATTATATTTTTGGTTTCTTGTTTATTGTCATACTATAAGAAAATAAATCCAATTTTTATAATTATATGTTCTGCTGTTATAGGTATATTATTTAGAGGATAAAAATACTTTATTAGCATTGTTTTTACAATAGAAATTATTGTTTTTTTATAAAAAGTAAGATAAGATATTTGTAGATGTATTCTCAAAATAATGCGTAGATGGAGTTGATTTTTTTGTGGGAAATAAAAGATGTTTTAATTAATATGCAATTAAAAGATATTGTTGATATTTTAATTGTATCGTATATTTTTTATAATTTATATCTTTTAATAAAAGAAACAAGAGCAGAGCAATTAATGAAAGGTATTTTAGTACTACTGGCGATAACAAGAATTGCAGAAGTGTTAGAGTTACAATTGTTATCTTGGTTGCTAACTCATACCATTCAAGCGGGAATGTTTGCGCTATTAATTGTTTTTCAACCTGAGCTACGTAGAATATTAGAGTATTTAGGACAGACAAAATTTCTTTCTACCAGTATTACGAATTCCTACACGAATAATGACAATTTTATTTTAGAATTGGTGGAGGGAATGATGTCATTATCAAGACAAAAAATAGGAGCGTTGATTATTTTAGAAAGAAAGACGGGAATTAATGAAATTATTCAAACAGGGACTAAGATTGATGGGGAGTTGACAAGACAACTTTTAATTAATATTTTTATTCCTAACACGCCTTTACATGACGGTGCTGTTGTAGTGAGAAAAAATAAAATTGCTGCTGCGGGATGCTTTCTTCCATTGACAGAAAATAAATTTTTAAACCAAGAATTGGGTACGAGACATCGGGCAGCACTTGGGATTAGCGAACGGTCAGATTGTATTTCTTTAGTAGTTTCAGAAGAAACAGGACATATTTCCATTGCTCAAAATGGAAAGTTATATAAGGATTTGAAAGAAGATACTTTGAAATCTTTGTTAAAGAAAGGTTTGGAGGAAGAGCAACCGAAGTATAGTTTTTTAAAGAAAAGAGGAGAACAAAAATGATGAAGAACTTTTATAAAAAAAATGCAAAAGTCAAGTTGATTGTTCTTTTTTCTTCTTTTATCTTATGGATTTATGTAATGGGTGTCGTGGATCCTATTATTACGAGAGATATTACCATAAACGATATTTCCTTTATATATGAAAATTCTAATAACAACATGGAATTTGTTCCGATAGATGATGTTCAAACTGTTAGAATACAAATGAAAGGAAAGTCCAGTGATATTACAAATCAAATCTCTAATGGAATTGGTGTAACCGGAATTATTTCCAATCCTAAGATTGGGGAAAATACTGTTATGTTAAAAACAGAACTTCCTGCAAAAATTCATTATGAGTTTATTCCGAAAGAATTTGTAGTAAAGTTGGATACTATAGCTGTGCAAAGCAGGACTATTGAGATAGACGTTATTGATGAATCAACAACAGCCGAAAGAGTCTATTCTATAGAGAACAATATCACATCTACTTATGTAGAAGGTGCCAGTTCAGAGTTAAAAAAAGTAGAAAAAATTATAGCAACTGTTAAATTAGACAACAGAAAAGAAAATTTTAGTGAAAAATTGGAGTTATATGCAGTTGATAAAAATGGCAAGAGAATGAATACAGTGCATCTAAGTGATAAGTATGTTTTTGTAAAGGTATCGTTTAATTACTCTAAAGAGGTAGATGTTGTTCCTAATATAGTTTCTTATAATGGTGAGAAACTTCGTTTAAGCGCTTATTCGACGGAACCAAATACAATATTGCTTACAGGGGATACCAAATCGCTTGATATGCTAACAGAAGTATATACAAAGCAGATTCCTTGTAATAATATTTTAGCTTGTATAGGAAATCAAATAGAGCTAAATAATGTTGATGGTTTATCTATGGAACCTAGTAGCGTAAAAATTACTCGCATAGATGAAAATATATTACAAAAAGAGATAAAATATGATGTTTCCGAGATTATATTTAAAAATTTTTCATCGGAAGAAATAGAAAAAGTAAAAAATATTTTGAAAGAGTCTATCATAGCAACAGTGTTGTACAGTAAAGAGTTGGATTCTGAAATCGATAAAAGTAATGTAACTATTGTTTTGGATAAAAATAACACGGACAATGTGACTAAAAAGGTATCATTTCAGTTGGTAACAAGACTTCCGATAGACTCATACAAAGTAAATGTAAATGAAATATTTTTAGGTAATTAGCATATCAGAATATAGGTGTAGATTTAAGATTAAAAATTTAGAAGTGGAGATTATATTTCATGAGAAAATACTTTGGAACAGATGGAATAAGAGGGGTTGTAGGTAAGGAGCTTACAGCAGAAATTGGATATAGAGTCGGTGCTGCCGGAGCTTATGTGTTTAAAAAAAACGGACATTGCACAGATGAAAATATTAAAGTGATTATTGGGACGGATACCAGAATTTCAAAAGATTTATTGTCTTCTGCTATTTCGGCGGGAGCCATGAGTGTGGGTGCGAACGTAATTGACGTGGGGATTATTCCAACTCCCGGAGTAGCTTATTTAATACGGAAGTATAATGCTGATATTGGAATTGTGATTTCTGCTTCACATAATCCTTCCGAATATAATGGAATTAAAATTTTCAATTCCAACGGTTTTAAATTGGCAGATGAAATTGAAGAAGAAATTGAATATTTTATTGATTTTCCGTACAAAATAGATAGTATTGGTTTGGGAGTAAAGTTGGGAGGTATTACTCCGGAAGAGGATTATATTACTTTTCTAACGAATTGTATTCAAGGGAATCTTGAAGGATTAAAGTTGACTATGGATTGTAGCAATGGTGCTGCGTACCATATTGCTCCTGAAGTATATAGTCGTTTAGGTGCCGAGGTTAATGTTATTCATAATTCTCCTGATGGATATAATATCAATCAAAATTGTGGGTCAACTCATTTAGAGCATTTACAACAGGAAGTATTAAAAAACGGCTCTGATATGGGAATAGCATACGATGGAGATGCTGATCGATTTTTAGCTGTTGACAACAAAGGAAATATTGTTGATGGGGATCAAATTTTATTAATTTCAGCAGCGTATTTGAAGGAAAGAAATAGACTTAAAAATAACACATTAGTAGTTACGGTGATGAGTAATCTGGGCTTGAAACTAGCTGCTAAAAATTTGGGGATAGATTTAGCAATCACCAATGTAGGAGATAGGTATGTTTTAGAGAAGATGTTGAAAGACGACTATTCTGTTGGTGGGGAACAATCAGGACATATGATATTTAAGGAATTTAATACAACAGGAGATGGAATATTATCCTCATTGATTCTTTGTGAGATTTTGAAACATACAGGTAAGGATTTGTTTTCTTTATCAAAAATAATGACAGTTTATCCTCAAGTTCTTTATAATGCCAAGGTAAAAGCGGAAAACAAGGCCAAGTATTTGGATGATGATGAAATACAAAATAAAATTAAACTAATTGAAGAAAAATTCAATGGAGAGGGCAGAGTTTTGATTCGACCTTCCGGTACAGAACCTTTAATCAGGGTAATGATAGAAGGAAAAGATTATAAAGAAATAGAAACAGAGGCAAAAAGATTATCTGTTTTTATAGAAGATAGATTGTCTTAAACTTAAATTGTTTATGTAATATATGATTTAAAAAATGGTGAAGTTATAATATGTACTTTATAATGAATCCATTTTTTATGCATAAATGGGAAGAAATAGGTACTTTTTATGAAGAAAAAATTAATTATCGAAGATAGTTCTTTCTTAACGAAGGTAGCATATTTGAATCAAGGTACTGTTGAAAGAATTGAGATTATAAAGAAAGACTATCATATTAAAAAAAATCAAATTTATCAATGTAGAGTAAAAAAAAATATTGTATCTTCCAGCGGTAAGCTGGTAGATTTAGGAAATCAAGAATTGGGTTTTTTGCAAGTTAATAAAGATTTAAAAAATGGGGATGTGGTAATAGCACAAATAAAGAAGGAGCCTATTTCCAGCAAACTTGCAAAGCTAACCGATGATATTAATCTATCAGGAGAGTATGTAATATATCTTCCGTATGGAAAAGAGATATTTCTATCGAATAAAATAAAAAATGATACTCGTTCCGACAAACTAGTGAAGAAGCTTAGTACGGACTTTTTGAACATAGGTTTAATTGTACGAACTGAGGCTATTGAGGTGGATTATGAACAGGTAAGGGACGAAGTAGAGCGCTTAGTAGACCTTTTTAATGAAATAATGAAAAAAAAGAAAGAAGGAGTGATTGGATTACTTTATGAACAAGATTCTTTGTCAGATTTTTTTCATCACTTTCGATTTGATACAATAGATGAAATTATTTCAAATAGCCAAGAAATTATTTCAAAAGTCAAAGATTGGGCTCGTTCAAAAAAGATGCGTCCTGAATATATATTTCAGGAAATAGACCTATTTGGCAGTTGTGGAATTTCGCTAACAAAATTATTTTCTAAAAAATATGAGTTTGGAAATATTAGTATTATCATAGAACCTACAGAAGCATTTACAGCGGTGGATGTCAATAGTGGATATCAGGAAAGACATTGTTATATGGATGATATGGCTTTGGAAGTGAATCTTAAGTCGTGTAAATATGTAGTAGATTTAATTATCAAAAAAAATATTTCAGGAATTATTTTAATTGATTTTATTGATATGAAAAAACATGGATATCAAGAAAAACTTTTGCGTCGATTGAGAGAAGAGTTTAGAAGAGATATCAAAAAAGTTAGCGTGCTGAATATTACTTCCCTAGGAATTGTTCAAGTGATTAGACAACGAGAAAAAGAAAATATTATGGATATGATTTCTTTTTCTTGTCCTTTGTGCTCAGGAAGTGGGTATTTGAAATCTCCACTTATTTTATTGGATGAATTGGAAGTAGAATTAAGAAAGTATTTGTATCATAGAGAATTAAAAAAAGGAAATATTTTAGTTTTAGCGCCTGGTTATATGAAAAGTTATTTTGATAAAAATCAATCTTTTTTGGAATCTAAATATGGTGTTAGTATGAATATTAAATATGAAGATTATATGAATGGAGTCAAATTATTGTAGAGAAAGGGGTTTTATCTTGATTGTAGCTGACAATTGGAAAGATTATGAGATATTAGATGCTAATTCCGGTGAAAAATTAGAGAGATGGGGAGATATTGTACTACGAAGACCTGATCCTCAAATTATATGGAACAAGTCGATTGATGAGTATTTATGGAATTCAGCACATGCAAGATATTTACGAAATAATAAAGGCGGAGGATATTGGAAATTTTATAAAGATATTCCTGATAGTTGGGAAATTAAATATGGCAACTTGAAATTTTCAATTCATCCTACGGGTTTTAAACATACCGGTTTATTTCCGGAACAAGCTGTTAATTGGGATTGGATTTCAAAAAAAATTAAATCTTCGACCAAAGATGTAAAAGTATTAAATTTATTTGCATATACAGGTGGAGCAAGTTGTGCAGCTTCAAACGCAGGAGCAAGTGAGGTTGTTCATGTGGATGCTGCAAAAGGGATGGTTCGTTGGGCAAAAGAAAACAGTATTCTTTCCGGATTAGAAAACAATAAATTTCGTTTTTTAACAGATGATGTATTCAAATTTATCGAAAAAGAGATTCGACGAGGAAATAAGTATGATGCGATTATTATGGATCCTCCTTCTTATGGAAGAGGACCAAAAGGAGAAATTTGGAAGATTGAGAACAAATTTAACGAGTTGTTACAACGTATCAAAAAAATATTAACAGACGATTTTTTGTTTGTTCTTATTAATTGTTATACAACAGGCTTTTCAAATATTGCTTTAGAAAATATTGTGAAGATAGAATTTTCTGATATGAATAGAAATATTTATTCGGGACAAACGTTATTACCAATTACTTCAGGAGATTTGTATTTGCCTTGTGGAATTTATTGTAGAGTAGAATAGAAAAAGAAATAATCTATTCTGATTTATGTAAAATATAGGAGAAAATGTTTTATGAGAAAATTTTTAGTTATTGACACATCAGCTTTGCCGGATATTTATGAGAAAGTATTATATGCAAAAGAGTTATTGCGGATGAAAGAAGTAAAAGGAATTAATGAAGCTGTTCGTTTAGCAGGGATATCAAGAAGTACTTTTTACAAGTACAAAGATTATGTATTTTCTTTGTCTGAGTCTACATTGACTAAGAAGGCAACAATACATTTTATGTTAAAACATGAGAAGGGTATCTTAGCAAGTATTTTACAAATATTGGCCGACAGTAAGGCTAATATTTTGACAATTAATCAAAATATTCCTATTCATAATACAGCAGATCTTTCCATCACATTTGATATGAAAAATATGGATATACAAATTGAAGAAATTTTAGAAGAAATATCTGCTTTGGATGGTGTTGTGAATGTTGAGATAATTGCTTTGGAATAAAAAAATTATTCCTTCTGAATTTATTAAAAACTTGTCATTTGATAAATCTGTTAAATAAAAGGAAATGGGTCTCTTTTGTAGAAATATATAAATATAGTTTTTATAGGAAACAGAGGTTAAAATGAATTTTGACAACAGTTTTATAGAAAAAATAAAAGATGAGAATGATATTGTGGATGTTGTTTCTGAGTATGTGTCATTGAAGGGTACACATGGAAATTGGATGGGGCTATGTCCGTTTCACAATGAAAAAACACCGTCTTTTTCTGTGAATCAGAATGGACAATTTTATAAGTGTTTCGGGTGTCAGAAGTCAGGAGATGTAATTTCTTTTATTCAAGAAAAAGAACGATTGGAATTTGTAGATGCAGTGATTTTTTTAGCTAACAGAGCAATGATTCCATTGCCTGAAAAAAAAGAATACTCTGTAGAGGAAAAGAAGGTTCAAGAAGAAAAAGATATCCTTATGAGAATTAATCTGGAGGCAGCTCGTTTTTTTAGGGAGTGTTTATGGAAGAATTTGTTTGCCTTGGAATACTTAGAAAAAAGAGATTTAAATAGAGAAATCATTCTTCACTTCGGATTAGGATATGCACCATTTAATAATGATTTATACGAAAAATTAGAAAAATTTTATACGGAAGATGATTTGTTGAAAAGTGGTATTTTCCTAAAAAGAGATAATGGAGAGATTACTTGTAGATTTAAGAATAGAGTAATGTTTCCTATTTTTAACCCTAAAGGTAAGGTGATTGCCTTTGGTGGGCGCGCTCTTAATGATTCTTATCCACCGAAGTATTTAAATTCTCCCGAAACAATCATTTTCTTTAAAAAAAATAATTTGTATTCTCTTAATTTTGCGAGGAAATCAATTTATCAAAAAGATGTTATTTTGGTAGAAGGATATATGGACACTATTACATTACATCGATATGGTTTTTCTAATACAGTAGCATCTTTAGGAACTGCTTTTACAGAACAACAAGCAGAATTGTTGAAAAAAAATAAAGTGAAAAATGTTTATCTCTGTTATGATTCTGATAATGCAGGGAGATTAGCTGCAAAACGTGCAATGGATATTTTGTACAAACAAGAATTGGAAGGAAAAGTTGTTATTTTAGACGCAGAGAAAGATCCGGATGATTATTTAAAAAAGTATGGTCCTCAAAAATTTGAACAATGTTTAACAAATGCTCTTAATATTATTGACTTTGAATTATATTTGCTGAGTAACGATGTTGATTTGGAAAAAGAAAACGATAAGTTATTATTTGTCAAAAATGCTGTTTCGGTATTAAAAAAGTATGAAGAAAAGATACCAAACAGTTTTGTTTTAATAGAGCAAGCATTAAAAAAAATATCTTTTTCCACCGGAATTTCCATTAAGTCTTTAGGGCAAGAAATGTATGGGAAGTATTTTAGTCCTAACCAATTTCATAATCATAGTATTGAGAAAGAACATGTTGAAAAAATAGAAATTGATTTTCATGATTATGATAAGGAAAAGATGTTGATAGATTCCATTTATCATTATGGAATAGACGAATATATTACTAAATTTTCAATAAAAGAATCGGATTTTTTTTCAGAAGAGAATAGAAGCTTATTCCGGCAATTGCTTGCACAAAAAAAAGATTGTTTCGAAGACAGCTTTTCGCGTGATGGTATATGTAAAATAGAAGATATGCCCACATTGATTTATAGCATACGTCAGGATAATATTCGTAGAAGTATTGATATCTTGAAAAAAAGACAACGAGAACTTATGCAGAGTGGACAATGCAAGGATGAACTGATTCGTATAGGAATTGATATCATATCCTTACAGAAAGAATTAAAAAATATAAAGTAGTTTAATCTTAAATAAGAAAGGGATATTTATATGATTAAAGAAGAAAGTAAAGAAAAAATGAAAGAGCTTCTTGAAAAAGGAAAAAATAAAGGAACTCTGACTTATATGGAATTGGCAGAGATATTGAATCCTATTGCAGTTAATAAAGATGACATTGAAAACATTTATGAAACTCTAAATCAATTAGGGATTGAAATTATTGATGAAAATACACCTAAAACACATGTTAATTTAGATGATATAGAAGAACCGGAATTTACGGACGAAAAAGACTTAGAAGAGACTAAGGTAGAAGAAGATTTATCAGTTCCGAAAGGAATATCTGTTGATGATCCTGTCAGAATGTATTTGAAGGAAATTGGAAAGATCTCTTTACTGTCTGCAGAAGAAGAAATAGAGTTAGCACAGAAGATGGATCAAGGAAGTGAGCTTGCTAAGAAAAAATTAGTAGAAGCAAACCTACGATTGGTAGTTTCAATAGCAAAACGATATGTTGGAAGGGGAATGCTTTTTCTTGACTTAATCCAAGAAGGAAATTTAGGACTGATTAAAGCAGTAGAAAAATTTGACTATACCAAAGGATTCAAATTCTCCACCTATGCTACATGGTGGATTAGACAAGCGATTACCAGAGCAATTGCAGATCAAGCAAGAACAATAAGAATACCTGTTCATATGGTTGAAACAATCAATAAGTTAATTCGAGTTCAGAGACAATTATTGCAAGAACTTGGAAGAGAACCTAGACCGGAAGAAATTTCTAAAGTAATGGATATGAGTGTAGAGAAGATAAGAGAAATTCAAAAAATTTCTCAGGAACCGGTTTCTTTAGAGACGCCTATAGGAGAAGAAGAAGATAGCCATTTGGGAGATTTTATACCTGATGATGATGCATTGGCTCCATCTGAAGCAGCTGCATATTCTTTGTTAAAAGAACAGCTGGAAGAAGTATTATCCACATTAAATGAAAGAGAACAAAAAGTCTTGAAATTAAGATTTGGACTTGAAGATGGTAGAACCAGAACTTTAGAGGAAGTTGGAAAAGAATTTGATGTCACCAGAGAAAGAATTAGACAAATTGAAGCAAAAGCATTAAGGAAATTAAGACATCCAAGTCGCTCTAAAAAATTAAAGGACTATTTAGAATAAGATATATTTGCGGACTTCAGGATGTATTCTTTTCAACGTTATTTTTAGGAAGAAAGATGATTTATTACTTAAATTATGGAATGAGCAAAAAATAAAGTTGGATAAAATTATATTTTCTTGATTTAAAATCTATCATAAACTATGCTATAATAATGCGAAAGCATTATTATAGATTTAGAGTCTGTCACATCATTTGGGAGGAATAGGAAAATGGAGTTATTTAAAAATTGGCAAAAAATGGCATATGAACCGAAAAATCAACAAGAATATGAATTGTTTTGGAATGAATATTTGCCAAAAGAAGCAGAAATTTATAAGTATTTATTGGAAAATAAAGAAGAAACTGTAACTGGAACAGTTTCTGAATTGGCAAAAAAATTTAATATAGATGATGTTACTTTTGTTGGTTTTATAGATGGAGTTAATACTTCTCTAAATACAGAGCTAGATGTAAACAACTTGACTTCTGATTCTAAAATTTCATTAGATTTAAATTTTGAAAAACTATATTTTAATATGTTGGATGCCAAAGCAGATTGGTTATATAATTTGGAACAATGGAATGATATTCTTACAGAAGAACAGAAGAAAACTATCAAAAAAGAATATGATAAAACAAAAACTGTTGTAAAAGAAGTTAAAATCGGAAGAAACGATCCATGTGTTTGTGGGAGTGGAAAGAAATACAAAAAATGTTGTGGAAAGTAAATTTGATATTGCAATTTAAGGTTTTATTTCATAGGTTAATTGTAAAATGAAAATGAACTAAAAAAATTCCATAGAAAATCACGTTTGGTATAATTGAATCACCACAAAACAAAAAAACCAAAGGTGATGACTATGGAATATAATAATACTACAGCAAATTCAAGAAAAAATAAACATTTAAACGATTTCGAAAGAGGACAAATTCAACTTCTGCATAATAAAGGATATTCAGCATACAAAATAGCAAAAGAACTTCGTAGAGCATCCAACACCATAAGAAATGAGTTAAAAAGAGGTACAGTAACTCAAATAAAAGGAATACATGATGTACAAGTATATTATCCGGATACAGGTAAGTTAGTATATGAGAAGAATCGAAAAAATTGCAAAAAGAAATTTAAAGCCTTGAAATGTAGCAAATATTTAGACTTTGTAAAGCAAAAGTTTAATGAAGAAAAATGGTCGTTAGATGCAATTTGTGGATATGCAAAGTTAAATAAGCTATATGAAGGTCAAAGAGTCTGCACCAAGACATTATACAATTATGTAGATATAGGTCTAATAGGAATAAAATCTATTGATTTGCCCTTAAGAGTGAAAAGAAAACCGGCTAAAAAACGAGTAAAAGAAAACAAAAGAAAACTTGGAAAAAGTATAGAAGAAAGACCGCAAGAAATAGAAACAAGAAAAACATTTGGAAATTGGGAAATAGATACAGTAATACCAAAGAAAAACAAAGAAGAAGCATCATTAATAACCATAACAGAAAGAAAAAGTCGAATGGAACTAATCTTAAAATTAAACAGAAGAAAAGCATCCATAGTAAATGAAACATTAAAGAACACATTGAACAGATTGAAGGAACCACAAAAAATATTTAGAAGCATAACAAGTGATAACGGCTTAGAGTTTGCGAAATTATGTGAACTTGAAAAAACATATATAGGAAACATCTATTACTGTCATCCCAATAATCCCCAGGAAAGAGGAACAAATGAAAAGCACAATAGCCTAATCAGAAGATTTCTACCGAAAGGAAAATCATTAAATGATTATGAAGAAGAACACTATATAAAGATAATGAATTGGATGAACAATTTGCCAAGAAAAATCCTAAATTACCGCACTCCTATAGAAGTTTTTATAGAAGAACTAAATAACTTAGGACTTTTAGATGATAATGAGGAATTAGTTCAATTTGATATTGCAATTTAAGGTTTTATTTCATAGTTTGATTTGTGATTAAAAAAAGCTTGAAAATATTTGAAAATACGTTTATAATACTAAAGTATAGCCCATATAACTACAATTTTTTTGCAAGTTAAGCAATAAGTGTTAGCAGTGAGGGGAGGGATAGTTGTGGCAACAGAAATTAAAGTAAAAGAAAATGAGTCTTTGGATAGTGCATTAAGAAGATTCAAACGTCAATGTGCTCTTTCCGGAGTTATGCAAGAGGTTAGAAAAAGAGAACATTACGATAAACCAAGCGTGAAAAGAAAGAAAAAAGCAGAAGCAGCAAGAAAGAAAAAAAGATAATTAAGATATAGAGGTGTTAGATAGATGACTTTAAAGGATCGACTTACAGATGATTTAAAAGAGGCGATGAAAAATAAGGAACAAGTAAGAAAATCCGTTGTCACTTTGATTCGAGCTGGAATTAAGCAATGTGAGGTAGATACTCGTCAAGAGTTGACTGATGAGGACATCATATCCTTAATTTCAAAGCAACTGAAACAAAGAAAGGATGCTTTGGTAGATTTTGAGAAGGCAAATCGTACAGATTTGATTGAACAGACGAATCAAGAGATTGCTATATTAGAAAATTATCTCCCTGAACAACTCGACGATGTTGAGTTAAAAGAGATTATTACTAAAGTTGTAGAAGAAGTTGGAGCGACTTCAATGAAAGATATGGGAAAAGTTATGGCTAAAACTATTTCACTTGTACAAGGAAGAGCAGATGGAAAGAGGATTAACGCCATGGTAAAACAAATATTGGGATAATATTTGGATATATAAATTTATAAATAAGAAATATGAAAGAAGATGAGGCTCTACAAGAATTTTATAGATTCTAGTAGAGCTCTTTATTTTGTAGGTGTTAGAATGATAAGGACAAAATTATTATCAAATAAGGACGGAATAATTACCTGGTGTGCAATAGTAATGGTGATTATGGTAATGTTTATTCAAAGACAATATATTGCTGTGATGTCTGATTTTTTGATGGCTAAATATCAAATAAATATTTCGAAAGCAACAAGACTAGTAAATGCTACACTATATGGTTATGCTGTTATGCAAATTCCAATGGGAATGTTATTAGATTACTTTGGGGTGAGAAGAGTGTTGATTATATCATGGCTTGTTGTATGTATTTCAACACTCGTTATGACAGTTACTTCCTGCTATGGGACTGCTCTATCTATGAGATTTTTTATAGGTGTTGGTATGGCTTCATCTATTACTTCTATTATGAAAGTTCAAACAATTTGGTTTGATGAACATTATTTTTCACATCTTTCTGCCGGAATGGCACTTATTTCTAATGTTGGTAATCTTGTTGCAACAGTACCCTTATCCTATTTAATTTCTAAGATAGGAGGACAAAACACGATGTGGGTAATATCTTTTATTACTATGGTTTCCGTGTTATTGTTATTTTCTTTTGTAAAAGACAAAAAAGAAGAGATACCGGAAGAGATAAATATAAAAACTTCACTGTCAGAAGTGTTATGCAATAGAAAATCTTGGAGTCCGATTATTATTATGTTTACATTCATCTCTACATCAACTTCTTTATTTGGATTTTGGGGTATTCGATTTTTTTCAGAAACATACCGTTTGTCTGTAGTAGATGCTTCGAAGTATATGGCATTTTTAAGCTTAGGATTTATGTTAGGGGCTCCTTTGGTTTCCATTATGGATAAAATATTCGATAGAAACAACAAACTAAACTTAAACATATTTTCCGGAATATATCTTCTAATGTGGATTTATATTATGCTGAACAGAGGAAAACCACCACTATACATTATGCCGTTTCTTTTTGTTATGATGGGAATGGTACTTATGTTTCATCTTCTACCATTCACTGTTATCAAAAAAGTAAACAAAGTAAAGAATGCCGGAATTGCAACAGCGACAGTAAATTCCATGGAATTTTTTGGCAGTTCTATTTTAAATTTTTTGATAGGATTAATTGTCTTAAGAGGAGTATCAGTAAAAAATGCAATGACAGTATATTTGATTTCAGCATTAGTATGTTTTATATCTACTTTTTTTATCAATGAAAATTTTGATAACTCGGCAGATTCTGTTATGAAAGTAGATATATTTGAATCGTAGGTGTTAATAGTATGAGAGTTATCGTTATTTTATAGTGTTTTTTATTATGTTTTTCAAATTATTATTTTAATATTCTATATACCGATAAAAAGTCTGGGAAGACGGAACAGATTTACAAAAATATGGAAGAATAGTAAAATATATGAATCAAAGTTATATTTATTATTGTAAAGACAAAGCGGTTATCAAAATAAATAATCGTTTCAAAAATACTATTTATGTTGAAAACAGGAAATTTGTTTTGTGAATAGATAGTTTTAATTAGATAAACAGTTATGATGGGATGGTAGAATGAAGAAACAAAAACATGTGGTTGTTATAGGAGGAGGAGCATCGGGTATTGTTGCTGCCATATCAGCTAAAAGAAATGGAGCAGATGTTACTCTTTTAGAACGAAATTCTCGTGTTGGGAAAAAAATATTAGCTACAGGGAATGGGAGATGTAATCTGACTAACATAAATTCAGATATTAATTTCTATAATGGTCAAAATCCAAAATTTATATACAGTACATTTGGCCAATTCGGTATCCAAGAGACCTTGTCTTTTTTTGAAAAATTAGGAATTGAGTATAAAGTGGAAGCAAATGGAAAGGTTTTTCCTATGTCAGATCAATCATCTTCTGTTTTAGACGTACTTCTATATGAATTGAATCATCTTGGTGTTACAATAATTACAGATTGCTATGTGACAGAGTTGAAAAAAAATAAGAGAACTTTTTTAGTAAAATCTTCTGATAACAAAACTTTTTTATGCGATTCCGTTGTTTTTGCAACTGGCGGGAAGTCAATGCCTTCGAGCGGTTCTGACGGGAGTGGATATGAATTAATAAAAAAACTTAACCACACGATAGTCCCTGTATTTCCATCTCTTGTGCAACTGATACTGCAATGTGATTTTTTAAAAAGAATAGATGGAGTAAAATTTGTAGGTAGAGCAGATTTGATAGTAAATAAAAAGAGTTGTTCCACAGATAGAGGAGATATTTTATTTACATCATACGGTATTTCAGGACCACCGATTTTACAACTTAGTAGAAAAGCGGGAGAGTTTTTACAAAACAATAAAGAGTGTTACATTAGATTATCTATATTGGATACTATGACCGAAGATGAAATACAAAAAAGATTAGAAAGAAGATTTGAGGATAATTCTTATAAAACAATATTTGAATCAATGATAGGGTTGGTTAATAAGAGATTAATACCGGTAATTTTATTAGAAGCAAACATTTCTAATCAAAATAGATTGGCTTCTACATTAACTAAATTAGAAAAGAAGCAGATAGCTTCTTTATTGAAAAAGTGGGATTTTCAAATTATTGGGACAAAGGATTGGAATAACTCTCAGGCTACGGCAGGTGGCGTAAATACAAATGAGGTTTATTCAGACACACTGGAATCAAAAAAAGTGGAAGGACTATTTTTTTCAGGAGAAGTGTTAGATATTGATGGGCAGTGTGGAGGATTTAATTTGCAATGGGCTTGGTCATCCGGTATGTTAGCAGGAAGAAATGCAGCTACATTATAAAGAAATTTTGTTTGGAGGGAAGGAATGCTTCGTATACAGAACATAAAACTGTCATTGGAGGAACAAAAAGATAATACAATACCAATTGAAACAATAAAAAAGAAGATTTGCCAAAAATTAAAATGTAATTTAAATGAAATTATGGATATAAAAATATTTAAGAAGTCAATAGATGCTAGAAAAAAACAAAATATCCAGTTTGTATATACAGCGGATGTATCTTTTTTGACACCTGACATAGAAACACATTTAATGAACAAATACGGAAAAAAAGGGATTTCTCCCACACCGGACATGAGTTATGAGGAAGTGTCATCCGGAAATCAAATTCTAACAAATAGACCGGTAATTGTCGGTTCAGGTCCTTCGGGATTATTTGCTACTTTATTGCTATCAAAGCGAGGATATTCTCCTATTTTAATAGAAAGAGGAGACGAAGTAGATAATCGGATTGAGAAAATAGATGCTTTTTGGAAAAGTGGAATTTTAGACACAAATAGCAACGTTCAATTTGGAGAGGGTGGCGCCGGAACTTTTTCAGACGGAAAATTGACCACTCTAATAAATGATAAAAGATGTAGGCATATTTTGCAACTTTTTATAGAATGTGGAGCCCCTCAAGACATCCTGTATAATAGCAAACCACATATAGGTACTGATATTTTGAGAAAAGTTGTTAAAAATATTAGGTCTAAAATTATAGAATATGGTGGAGAAGTAAGATTTCTTTCTCAGCTAACTGATATTGTGTTAAATGAACATAATGAGTTGCACTCAATTGTTCTAAATGAAAACGAGGAAATCTTGTGTGATGTGATGTTGCTCGGAATTGGTCATAGTGCAAGAGATACTTTTGAAATGTTGTTTCATCATGGAATTAATATGATTCCAAAGTCTTTCTCTATAGGAGTAAGAATAGAGCATCCTCAGAAGCTAGTCAACATAGCTCAGTATGGAGATAGTTATAATAGTCTGGTTTTTGGTTCTGCAGATTACAAATTGGTCTACCATTCTACTAGTGGCAGATCTGCTTATACGTTTTGTATGTGCCCGGGAGGGTATGTAGTGGCTGCAGCCTCTGAGGAAAATATGTTGGTGACAAATGGGATGAGTGAGTACAACAGAGATGCCGATAATGCAAATTCTGCACTTCTTGTAGGAGTGACCCCTGATGATTTTGGTGGTCCAAGTCCTTTAGATGCTATAGAATTTCAAAGAAGGTGGGAAAGCAGAGCATTTGAATTAGGGGGCAATAATTATTCTGCTCCGATTCAAAGAGTAGGGGATTTTTTAGGTGTCGATATGAAACATGATGATATGACTATCATTCCTTCTTATAAACCGGGTGTAAAATTTGCAGATTTGAAAAATTGTCTTCCTGATTATGTAATTGATACTATGAAAGAAGCTCTGATATCTTTTGACAAAAAGTTAAAAGGTTTTGCAAATCCGAATGCTATTTTAACCGGAATTGAAACAAGAAGTTCTTCTCCGGTTAGAATTTTAAGGAATCTTGACCATATGTCTAACATAAAAGGAATTTATCCCATGGGTGAGGGCGCCGGCTATGCCGGCGGAATTATGTCTTCTGCGGTAGATGGACTCAAAACAGCCGAAAAGATTATCGGACAGTATGTTCCGCTGAAAAATAGTAACATATAAAAGAAAATAATTTAATATGATAGAGAGGAAGTAATAGTGAAATTTAAAGAATTTAATTTAAGAAAAGAACATATTCTTGCATTACAAGATATGTATATTGAGAATCCTACAGACATTCAAAGTAAAGTGATTCCTAAAATGAGAAAAGGAAACGACATTCTTGCACATGCTCAGACAGGAACAGGAAAGACTCTTGCATTTTTAATTCCTATTTTAGAGAGTATTCCGGATATTTCATCTGGAATAAAGAGTCTAATTATTGTTCCTACAAGAGAACTATCTAATCAGATTACTGATGTTTTAAAATACTTTCAAAAGTATAGAAGTTTGTCTGTAGTGAATGCATCAGGAGGACATAATATTACTACACAAATTCAAAAATTATCTTCAAATACAGATATTGTTGTAGGGACTCCAGGTAGAGTATTAGATTTGTTAAGAAATGGAAATATCAATTTTAAAAATATAGATAGTTTTGTAATTGATGAAATGGATCAGATATTGGCATTTGGATTTTTAGAAGATGTAATTTTGTTGATGAATAAAACTCCAAGAAAAAAACAGGTTTGTATGTTTTCGGCTACTGTTTCTCAAGATGTAAAAAAGTTATCAAAACAGTTTATGTTAAATCCCATCTATTTGACAGCTGAACGAGGAGAAGTGGTATTAGATAATATTAGTCAACTAATTGTTCAAACAAAAGATTCCAGAAAATTAAGTTCTTTAATGTATTCTATAGAAAAAATCAATCCGTTTATGTGCATGATTTTTTGTAATTCTAAAAAAAATGCTGAGAAATTGTACTCTGATTTTATTCATCATCAGTATAAGAATATGGAATTATTACATGGAGAAATGTCTCAAAATAAACGTGAGAATATTTTGAAAAAATTTAGAGAGTTAAAAGTACAATATTTGATTACTACCGATTTATCTGCAAGAGGAATGAATATTGAAGGTGTCAGTCACGTTATTAATTATGATATTCCAAGAGATGTGGAGTATTATATTCATAGAATTGGCAGAACCGGACGAATGAATCAGATAGGATACGCAATATCCTTTGTGACAGAAAAGGATATTGCAAATATGAAAAAAATTCAAAAACGAATTAAAAAGACAATACCAGTTGTTTATGATACCAACGACAAAGAACGTGAAAAAATGGAATATTCTTTTTAGAGGCGATTCACACTGTGCTTTATTTGGAAAGATAATTGCCAATTTAATCATTTGAAAAAATATTTAATAAGTATTGATATCAGAAAATTAGGCACTTAAGTAATTAGGTGCTTTTTTTTATGAATAGTATTGGGAACCAATGCTAATATCTGATTAAATTTATAGTAAGAATTTGGTTTTTTTTGATGTTATTATAATTTATTCTTTCTTTATAATTATACACTTTTAAAATTAGTGTTTATACTATTAACTATTAGAACAGACAGGTTGAATACTTTGAACCATATAATTCTCGAAATTATTTTTCAGCAATTGTACATTATGCATATCCGTCATTTTAAACGGAGAATAGTATTAGTATAAGTATAAAATCAATGTGACATAGAAATTTGGTTAAATTGACATAATTTTTAATTTTAAGAAAATCTTTTCTTTCGTATTTTTTATAATTTTAAATGAAATGAGTACGCATTGTATTTTCAGAAAAATAAAAAGTTTATTGAAAAAATTAAAGAGGAAGCAATTGAGATAAGTAGGTTGTATAAATTATCTATCATTATAAATATGGTAATGATTTCAAGAAGGAGATAAACGTAAGATAGTGATAAAACTAATGATTTAAATTTTATTTTTTTACAAGGATATATCTTATTAGTGTGATATAATTATAGAGATATTATAGTAGCTATGAAATAGGTTGTGATATTTATGAAAAAAATAAGTATGAAAATTAGATTTTTATTAATAATGACAGTATCGTTGTTTATGATGACTTCATGTGTAAAAATTTATACACCGGAGGAATTAATTAAAGCGCCTGAATTGAATATCGAAAACAAGGAAATAAAAGATGCTTTAGCTCAGATGCTTCCTCAAGATGCCGTTCTATATAGTACCTCTAATTTTAATAAACTAAAAACCAATACCCTTTCACAAGGGAAGTCATTTTTTTTGCAAGATTTTGATAATGATGGTACAGAAGAAGTTGTCGCATTATATAAAAATTCTAAAATGCAAACATTTGGAGTTATTATTTTAAAGAAATATAGTGGTATTTGGATTAAAGCTCAAGAGATAAAAATTAATTCAATAGAAATATTGGATTTTGATATTGTCGATATTGATGACGATGGGCTGAATGAGATAATTATAGGGTATATTGATGGAAATGAAAAACGAATTCTCTCTGTATTTCATCAAGAAAGATTAGGTTTAAATGAAATATTTAAATCAGAATATTATTCTTTTACATTTTCTAATATTGGCGAACAAAACAAGTTGTTTTTACTTATTTCTAACTTTGGTTCAGAACCATTAACGAATAAGGTAAAACTCTTCCAATTTACAGAAAATTCTTTTAGAAAGGTAGATGAGTTGATTTATCCGAAAGGGTATAATCCATATAATGTACAAGTAGGTAAAATAGATCAGGAACATTTTGGTATCTTTGTAGATCTTTTTGTTTATGAATCATATGGTCAAAGTGATGTATTGATGTTACAGGAAGGAAAGTTAAAAAGTATTTCTTCGGATTCTAACAATATCAGTACAACACAAGATACTCCCATTGCTTGTAGTGATATCGATGGCGATGGAATTATAGAGGTTCCGCAAACTTCTTCTATTATGTTACCTAATGAAGGTTTATCTCATAGAAAGGATCTTTTTGTGAGAAACTACTATAAGATTATTTCTTTATCTCAGTTGAAATTAGTTGCCCAAGTATATGAAGACACAGTTGATATGAAAATTCGTATCAATTTTCCATTTGAATTTTTTAATAAAGTGTTAATTAGTAAAGACCCATATTCAAATAAGTTGACATTGTATTATTGTCCTGAAGAAACAGCTTATGAGGCAGAAGGATATCCATTCTTGGAAATTTTGAGTTTGGATGTAGGATATAAAAATAGATATAAGGACTATATCTTTGTACATGAAGATGAAAATACTATTATTGTAGCTCGTCCGATTGATGAAAGCGATAAGGTGCCAAAAAGGTTTTTAAGAGAGTATGAGGGAATATTGAATTTATCAGAATTTCCTGATGTATTTTTAAAAAGAGCAGAGTAAAGGAGAATTGTATGAAAATGCTTATTTTAGAGGATGAAATGTCCATTAGAAGTTTTGTGACTTTGAATTTTAAAAGAGAAGGATTTGATGTTTTGGAGTCTGATACAGGACTATCCGCTATTAAAATATTTGATGAAAATCCAGATATTCAATTGGCAATATTAGATGTGATGATACCCGATATAGATGGATTTGAGGTATTGAAGTATATTCGAAGTAAAAGTAAAAATGTAGGAATCATTATGTTAACAGCTCGTACTCACGAGCAAGACAAGGTGATGGGATTAGAGTATGGTGCGGATGATTATATCGGAAAACCGTTTAGTCCGGCTGAGTTAATTGCCAGAGTACGTTCATTGATTAGAAGATTATCCATTAAAGATGAAAACGTTAACGTTATAGTATCAGGAAGATTCAAGTTGGATGTTGCAAACAGGAAGTTTTTTCGTGACGAAACTGAAATTGAGCTCACTCCGAAAGAATTTGAAATGTTGCAATTATTCCTGACAAACAGACATAAATCTTTATCCAGAGACTATATTTTAAACCAAATATGGGGAGATAATTATTTTGGAGATTTGAAAGTTGTAGATGTGAATATTAGAAGAATTCGAAAGAAAATTGAGGAGGATGCAGCAAATCCAACATACTTAAAAACAATTTGGGGCTATGGATACAGATGGGAAGATGAATAGGATGAAAAAATGGATTCAAAAGTTAAATTTTAATTTAGATTTTAATAATATTTCTATTCGTATGAGAATTTTATTAAGTTTTAATATTACAATAGTATTGACAATTATTGTGATTCAAATTATTTTTTCGATATTTGTAAAATCATATTATTATTCCGGTGTAGAACAACTTTTGAAAGATAAGGCTAATTTTAATTCGAATTTTATTAATATATATGCACCAAGTAAAGACATTCATGAAAAATCGAAATTATTAATTAAAAATATGACGGACTTAGAGAGAGAAAAATATTTTGTTCAGGTTATTGATCATAGTTATAATGTAGTTATGGATTTAGATGATTTTTCTAGTATTTCTAAGATAACCTCTGTAGATGTTAAGGATGCTATGGATGGCAGAGTAGGGGTATCCATAGAAAAGACAGAAAATACAGACGAAAAAGTGATGTCTGTTTCTATGCCTCTTAGAAAATATAATACTGTTATCGGAGTTTTGAGGTATACTACATCCCTTCAGGAAATAGATAGGGCAATTAAAAGATATTATACCCAAAGTTCAATAGTTGGAATGTGCGTTCTTACTTTGTTTCTGTTAATCTCATTAGTTATATCTAAATCTATCACGATTCCTATCCGTAAACTAAATATGGCAGCAGATGAAATGGCAAAAGGTGATTTTGATGTTCGTGCTGAAAAAATATATGATGATGAAATAGGGCAATTGGCAGATACTTTAAATTATTTAGCCTCTGAGATTACGAAGTCGGAAAAAATTAAAAAAGATTTTATTTCTTCAATTTCGCATGAGTTAAGAACTCCATTGACATCAATAAAAGGATGGGGCGAGACTTTACTGTTGGATGCAGAAGAAAACGATGACTTGAATATGGGTTTGAGTATTATCTGTGCAGAAGCGGAGAGATTAGGGAACATAGTAGAAGAATTGTTAGATTTTTCAAGATTGGAATCTAATGCCATGAAGGTATTCAAAGACTGGGTTAGTCCTAAAAAGATACTACAAGAGGTGTATAATCAATTTTTACCAAGAAAAGGCTCTTTAGAGTTCAAATGTGAATTGAAAGGAAAAGATAGTTTAATCTATGCTGATAAAAATCGTTTAAAACAAATATTTATTAATTTAATTGCCAATTCTATGAAATTTACTCCTCATGGAAGTATTTTTGTAAGTGCAGAGGGGTTCGATGATAGAGTAGTCTTTGAGATTTGTGACACAGGTATAGGTATTGCAAAAACGGACTTAGAGAAAGTAAGAGAGAGATTTTATAAAGTAAATATCAATGCACCTGGAAGTGGGATGGGCTTATCGATTGTTGAGGAAATATTAAAATTACATGATGCAACAATGGAAATTTATTCAGAAGTTGGAGAAGGTACTACTGTTAAAATTATTTTTCCCATTAAAAATGCATCATATTCATAGGAACAGATAGAATGAAAAGTGTAAGAATAAAGGGGTATTATATTGGAAAGAAAATTTACTCATCTGCATTTGCATACACCATATAGTTTATTGGATGGTTTCGCTACTATAGAAGATACTATTAAAAAAGCGAAAGAAGATGGTATGGACGCTGTAGCTATTACAGATCATGGGGTAATGTTTGGTGTTGTTGAATTTTATAAAGTAGCATTGAATTATGGAATTAAGCCCATCATTGGATGTGAGGTGTATGTTTCATATCGAACAAGGTTTGACAAGGAAAATATAGATAAACGTTCCTACCATTTGATTTTGTTAGCAGAGAATAATACCGGATACCAAAATTTAATAAAACTAGTATCATTAGGATTTGTAGAAGGATACTATTATAAGCCTCGTGTTGATATCGATTTGCTGAAATCTTATTCTGAAGGGATTATTGCACTGTCTGCTTGTTTAGCAGGAGAAGTTCAGCAGTCTTTATTAAACAACAATTATGAAGAAGCAAAAAAAGTAGCTTGCAGATATAGAGAAATTTTTGGAGAAGATAACTTTTTTTTAGAGTTACAGAATCATGGTATTGAAGAACAACTTAAGGTCAATCATTTATTAAGAAGATTGTCTTTGGATACAGGTATTCCATTAGTAGCAACAAATGATGTTCATTACGTCAACCGCTCTGATTCTAAAAATCATGATATTCTTTTATGCATCCAAACGGGAAAAACTCTTGATGATAAAGACAGAATGGAATTTAAAACAGACCAGTTCTATTTCAAAACAAGAGAAGAAATGTATCAATTATTTTCAAAAGACGAAGATGCTCTTTTGAATACATGGAAAATTTCTCAAAGATGTAATGTGTCATTTGATTTTAATGTAATTCATTTACCTGAATTTCAAGTGCCTCATCATTATACAAAAGAACAGATATTTGATGAATTGTGTGAAAGAGGGCTTCAAGAAAGATATTTTGATATTACTCCTCCTATTAGAGAACGATTTGAATACGAAAAAAAAGTAATCAAAAAAATGGGATACGTGGAATATTTTTTAATTGTTCAAGATTTCATTCGTTTTTCGAAAAAAAACAATATTATGGTTGGTCCGGGAAGGGGTTCTGCAGCTGGATCCATTATATCATATTGCCTGCAAATTACAGATGTAGATCCTATTAAGTATCATCTTTTATTTGAGCGTTTTCTTAATCCTGAAAGAATTTCTATGCCGGATATAGATATCGATTTTTGTTATGAAAAAAGAGAACAAGTAATAGATTATGTGAAAGAAAAATATGGAGAAGACCATGTTGCTCAAATTATTACTTTTGGAACTTTTGGAGCAAAGGCTGCAATCCGTGATGTGGGAAGAGTGTTAGGGATTAGTTATGCTGAAGTAGACAAAATTGCAAAACAAATTCCCGATAATCTTGGAATGACAATTGAAAAAGCACTTGAAATGAACAGTGAACTTAAAAAAATGTATGTTTCAGACAATAATGTGCGAAATATTATTGATTTTGCAAAGCGTATTGAAGGATTACCGCGTCATGCATCTACTCATGCTGCAGGGGTCGTTATTTCAAAAAATACAATGGATTACTATGTTCCTTTGTATATGCATAAAGATTTAATAGCAACACAATTTCCTATGACAACATTAGAGGAACTCGGTCTTTTAAAAATGGATTTTTTGGGATTAAGGACTTTAACTGTAATTCAAAAAACATTAGAAGCAATTGAAAAAATTTATAATAAAAAAATTGATTTCTCTAAAATGGATACAAATAACACCAGAGTGTTTCAACTATTATCTAATGGAAATACACTCGGAGTTTTTCAATTAGAAAGTCCGGGAATGAGGAGTTTTTTGAAAGAACTGCGTCCGGATACATTTGAAGATATTGTTGCAGGAATTTCCCTATACAGACCGGGACCTATGGAATCGATTCCTATCTATATCGAAAATAAAAACAATTCAAACCACATTTCTTATTTACATGAATCATTAAAACCGATTTTGGAAGTTACGAAAGGAATTATGGTGTACCAGGAACAAGTAATGCAAATTGTTCGTAGTTTAGCAGGATATTCCTATGCTCGTGCTGATTTGGTTCGAAAAGCAATGAGTAAAAAAAAGATGGATGTTATGGAAGAAGAAAGAGAATATTTTGTGTATGGTAAAATTTCTGGGAGTGGAGATATTGAAATATCCGGCTGTGTTAGAAATGGAATTCCTGAAAAGATAGCAAACCAAATTTATGACGAAATGATTGATTTTGCAAAATATGCATTCAATAAAAGCCATGCTGTTTGTTATGCTATGTTGGCATATGAAACTGCATATTTGAAAGCGTTTTATCCAAGTTGTTTTATGGCTTCATTAATGACAAGTGTATCCGATAGAAGTGATAAAGTAATTGAGTATATACGAGAATGTGCTGATTTAAATATATGTATTTTAAAACCTGATATTAACAGAAGTAACAGTTATTTTTCTGTCGAAGGAGATCATATCAGATATGCACTTGCTTCTATCAAAAACATTGGAATTAAAGCGATTGATGATATAGTGCAAGAAAGAAATAAGAATGGTGAATTTCAAAGTTTTGAGGACTTTATTAAAAGGATTCCACAAAAAAATATTTCTAAAAGATTTGTTGAATCTTTGATAAAAGCAGGATGTTTTGACAGTATTCATCCTAATAGAGCATCATTGGTGGCAGGCTATGAAAAAGTAATGGATATCGTTCATTCTCAAAAGAAACATTCCATTCAAGGACAAGTAACACTATTTTCTAACCAAGAAGCTTTGCCGAATCAAAATCTTAATTTTTTTCCTCATATATCCGATTTTTCTATTAAGGAGAAGTTATATATGGAAAAAGAAACAATAGGATTATATTTGAGCGGTCATCCTTTAGATGAATATCAAGATGTAATCAAAGATGATACAAATATTGTGAGTATTGATTCGATAAAAAATATTCCTTCACATCAAAAATCAGAGATTGAAAAGAAAAAAATTGTAATTGTAGGTACAATTTTAAGTAAAATGATTAAGTACACAAAACAAAATAAAATCATGTGCTTTTTAACAATAGAGGACTTTAGCGGTTCTTTGGAAGTTCTCATTTTTCCTAATGTTTTTCAAAAAAATTTAGAATTTTTAAATGAAGATGAATGTATTCTGATTTATGGAAGTATGCAATGGAAAGAAGAAAATGATGTGACTTTCATTGCAGATAGGATAGAACCGTTGAAGACCAGAAAATTTAAAAAAATATACATTCAGTTAACACAAGAAAACTCTTATAGATTAAATGAAATTCAAACATTTATCAAAAAATATCCCGGAAAAGATCATGTGATATTTTTTGATTCAGACAGTAGAAAAGCTTTTGAGATGCAAGGATTCCATAGAATTGAATATGGAAGTGATATTATAGATAAGTTGAAAATAATTGCGGGTAAAGATAATGTGAAAACAAAGATGTAAGGAGATATTATGAGAAGGATTGCAGTTTTAACAAGTGGTGGAGATGCTCCCGGAATGAATGCCGCTGTTCGCGCGGTAGTTAGAACAGCCGTTTATAATAATGTAGAAGTATATGGAGTTCAAAGAGGGTTCAAAGGTCTAATAGAAGGAGATTTTATAAAATTAAATGTATCTTTTGTAGGAGATATTATCCATAGAGGAGGCACTGTGTTGCGCTCTGCACGATGCTTGGAATTCCAGAATCAAGAATCGTGCAGAAAATGTGCAGTCGATTTGTTAAATGTATTTCAGATAGATGGACTGATTGTAATAGGTGGAGATGGTAGTTTTAGAGGTATGACTTCTTTGACAGAATATGGATTTTCAACAATAGGAATTCCAGGAACCATTGATAATGACTTGGCATATACAGATTTTACAATTGGATTTGATACGGCAGTAAACACAGTTGTTGAAGCTATGAGCAAATTACGTGATACAACATCTTCGCATGAAAGAATAACTATTGTTGAAGTAATGGGTAGAAGATGTGGTGATATCGCATTGTATGCAGGTTTATCCGGAGGTGCGGAGGCAATTTTAATTCCGGAGGTACAATACGATTTGAGTCAAATTGCAGAACAATTAATAAAAAGCAACAATCGAGGAAAAAAACAGAGTATTATTGTTGTAGCAGAGGGAGTTGGGAACACAGAGTTTATATCAAAAGAAATCAATCATTTGACAGGGTTTGATACCATGACGACAATATTAGGACATGTTCAACGTGGTGGGAATCCTTCCTCCAGAGATAGACTCTTAGGAAGTATGATGGGAAATAGAGCAGTTGATCTTCTGTTGAATAATATCACAAATAGAGTGGTTGGAGTAAAAGATAATCAGATTATGGATATGGATATAAACGATGCTCTTCGTTCAAAAAAGAGATTTAACAGAGAGATGTACAACTTGTCAAAAGTATTGTCCATTTAATTTTGAAATAACTAAGATCTTAGAAACAAAAAAATTATTAGAAGGGATAAATTTGTATGAATCCGCTAAAAAAAACAAAAATTGTGTGTACTATAGGGCCGTCAAGTGGAAAAAAAGAAGTTTTAAAATTGCTTGCAGAAAATGGAATGAATGTATGTAGATTAAATTTTTCTCATGGAAGTCATGAAGAACACCAAAAAAAAATAGACATCATAAAAGAAGTTAGAGAAGAATTAAATGAACCTATCGCTATTTTGTTAGATACGAAGGGACCTGAGATAAGAACAGGTATTTTTTGTAAGGAAGAAGTAGAGTTAAGTACAGGACAACTGTTTACCTTATATATGGATGATATCATAGGAGATCATACAAAATGTTCTGTTTCATACAAGCATCTGGTTCATGATGTCAAAAAAGATGATATCATTTTAATTGATGATGGATTGATTTCTATGTTGGTAGTGGAAGTATCGAATGAAAAAATCGTATGTGAAGTTCAGAATGCCGGAATTATTAAAAATAATAAGGGGATTAATGTTCCGAATGTAAAAATAAATTTACCTGCTATTACTCAAAAAGATAGGGAGGATATTATTTTTGGGATTAAAAATGGGATTGATTTTATAGCTGTATCTTTTGTAAGAAAAGCATCGGATGTGCTATCTATTAGAGAAATATTGGAACAAGAAAATGCTGAATACATTCAAATTATTTCAAAAATCGAAAATCAAGAAGGAATCGATAATATAGATGATATTTTGATGGTTTCTGATGGTATAATGCTTGCAAGAGGAGATTTAGGAGTTGAAATCCCAACAGAAGAAATTCCTATTGTTCAAAAAAGAATCATAAAAAAATGCAATTTTTTATCAAAACCTGTTATTACAGCTACCCAAATGTTAGATTCTATGATGAGAAATCCCAGACCAACACGTGCAGAAGTAACAGATGTTGCAAATGCAATTTATGACGGAACAGATGCAATTATGCTTTCAGGAGAGACTGCTTCAGGAAAATATCCGATAGAGTCTGTCAAAATGATGTATAATATCGCCATTAAAACAGAAGAAAATTTAGACTATAAAAACATGTTATTGGAAAAGTCTATGGCAAGAGAAATGAACATTACAAATGCTATCAGCCATGCTACATGTACAACTGCCAATGATATTGGAGCAAAAGCTATTATTACTGCAACGGAATCCGGATATACTGCAAAAATGGTATCTAGCTACAGACCTAATCAAATGATTATTGGCATTATGCATTCTCCCGTTGTAGCAAGACAGATGGGAATTGTTTGGGGAATTCTTCCTGTTAATATAGATAAAATTACAGTTTCAACCGATGAATTATTTGATTTATCAATTAATGCATCTATTTCTAAAGGGTTAATTTTTCCGGGAGATATTGTTGTTATTACGGCAGGGGTTCCTACCAGACAAACGGGATCCACCAATTTAATTAAAGTCCATGTTGTAACAGAAATATTATCTCAGGGAATTGGAATAGGAGATAAGACAATTATCGGAGTTGCTAGAAAAAATTTAAGAGATTTTCAAAAAAATGATATTTTGATTGCAAAATATACAGAAAAAGAAATGGTTGATTACATGGAAAATGCATCCGCCATTGTTGTAGAAGAATCAGGTTTAACTAATCATACTGCAATTGTCGGCTTAAGTTTAGGAAAGACCGTAATTGTAGGTGCAAAAAATATTGTAGCAAAAATCGAAGATGGACAAATCATTACCATTTCTCCTAAAAAAGGATATGTATATAAAGGAAATGTTACAGGAGTGTAGTAGAGATTCTTTTAAATAAGAAACTGTTTGACTGAATGATATAATATTGTTATTATCTTTGTAAAAGAACATAACTATTCCTTAAATGTATATTTTGGGAATAGTTATGTAAAAAAGTAAAGGTGGTTCTAAATGGGTATGAAAATAAATAGTAAATCAAGTAAACCTCATAATATTTTAGAAAAAGAATATTCTATGATGAAAAAATGTGAAGAACTTGAGATTCAATTTCCAGCATTTTTCAGAGATTATTTTATTTTTTTGAAAGGCTCTGTATCCATTTCTTCCAGGTATGCATACTTGATAGATATCTATTCTTTCTTTGAATATTTAATTGATTCAAAGTTTTTTGAGACTGAATATTCATCTGTTAAACAAATTAAACAAAGCGATTTAAAAAACATCACTGCAAGAGAGATTAATTATTATATTGGAGAATATTGTAGAAAATATGAAGTTAAAAAAGAAGATACGGTGGTAATATTTGAAAATCAAAATAAATCACTTTCCAGAAAAAAGTCTTCTCTAACATCTCTATTTAAATTTTTATTTAGGAATGAACAAATGAAACATAATTTGATTGATGGATTTAATCCGATAAAAATGCCAAAATTGAATCCTGATGCAATAAAAAGATTATCTATAGATGAGACAAACGAATTGATTCATGTTATTAATACAGGTATAGGTTTAACAAATCATGAAAAAATTTATTGGGAAAAAACAAAATATAGAGATAAAGCTATTATTATGATATTTATTACTCTTGGTTTGCGATTATCAGAACTTGAACAATTAAATATCACCTCAATTAATTTTAAAAGAAAGGAAATTCTTGTATTCAGAAAACGCGGAAAAGAAGTATTGATGCCATTTAATGATACTATCGAACATTCAATCCTTCAATATATCAATTTAGAGAGAAATCATATAATTATCAATGATGAGAATGATCCTCTTTTTTTATCTCTTCAAGGAAAGCGAATGACCGGTCGTCAAATCAGGCAGATGATAAAAAAATATACTTCGATTGTTTTAGGAGACAATGAAGGATATTCTCCACATAAATTAAGATCTACACTTGCAAGTTCTCTCATAGAAAGAGGTTTTTCTATTTATGATGTACAGAATTTATTAGACCATGATAATGTAACAACAACACAAATTTATGCGTCTCATAAAAAAAATGTAAAAAAAAATATAATCGAAAATATCGATTATATTGAAGACGAATCAGAAGAGAAACAATAGATGATATTTAAAATTAGTTGCGACATAATACGACAATTCCACGTTTTGTTTCTAATTCCAATTCATTTTCTGATTTAGAAGAAACGGACAATTGACCCAATAAAGAATCATTGATACAATCTCCCTGATTTAAATTGAAAATTTTACCAATATCAAAGCTCCCTTGGTAGTCAGGTGCATTTATTTGATGATTCTTTAATTTTAAGAAATATTCACACATTCTGTTAGGTGTTTGTGTTGTTTCCTCATTCAAATGAAGAAGTAAATTTTCGTTGTATGATAAATTTGCAGGTTCTAAAAAGGTTAACATTTGAATTACAATAGATTCAAATTGAAGGATAAGATTAATTTTCAAACGTTCTAATAGAATTGTATCTTGTTTATCAAATACATTATTGTGAGTAATGTTAAAAATATCATCCTTCTCTATTGTGTTATTTTGCACCAGCGTACATAACAGGTATATAGACGCATATTCTTCTACAGTAATCCCCTTCTTTATCCATTGAAAGAAAAGAGAAGTAGCAGCAAAAGATGTTTCAATAGAATTGTTTACTAATATAATGGGAATTAGAGAGCTTAATAAACTCCCTACTCCCTTTTTTTTTAGATGCTTGTATAATTTTAATTCGTCAACATAACGATTTTTATTGATAGAAATTATATTTTTTTGTTTATCATAAAATAATGCTCTTGTTGTCAAATACACTAACTCATCGTTTCCATAATAAACTGTATTCATATATTTTTGTTCAGTCATATTCTAAGAATCCTCAAACTATTCACATCAAATTAAATTACATTTTTCTTGGTGCTTCCATTCCTAAAATCCAAAGTGCATTTTTGATTACTATTTGACTCGCTTGTACCAAAGAAAGATAAGCAATCTTTTCTTTTTCATTTGCAGTCAATATAGGATTGTCATGGTAAAATTTATTGAAAGCTTGACATACATCCAATACAAATCTGGTTAAGTGATGAGGTTCATATTTTTTAGCACAACGCAATAATACATCTTCAAAAGAGCTCATGATTCTAATAACCTTCATTGCATCATTATTTGTAGAAAGAATAGAAAAATCTATATCTGTGTTTAAATCAACATTTGCTTTTTCTAATAGTGAGCAACATCTTGCATGGGTGTATTGGGTATAAGGACCTGTTTCTCCTTCAAAGGTTAATGCTCTATCCCATGAAAAAGTATAATCTTTGATTCTTGTATTTGACAGTTCTTGGAATACGATAGCTCCAACACCTACTTGTTTTGCAACTTCATCTAAATTTTCCAAGTTAGGATTTTTTTGTTGAATGATATCTTTTGTTTTTTCAATAGCTTTGTTTAATACATCCTCTAAAAATACTACTCTTCCTTTTCTTGTAGATAACACACCCTCTTCTAAAGAGACTGTTCCAAATGCAACATGTATACAGTCATTTGCCCAGTCATATCCACTTAGCTCATGAACTTTTTTCCATTGTTTAAAATGTAACTCTTGAGGAGCACCGACTACATAAATATTTTTATAAAAATCATAAGTGTCTTTTCTGTATTTTGCCGCTGCTAAGTCTCGAGTAATATATAGTGTAGATCCATCTTTCTTTTTAATCAATGCAGGTGGCATACCATACTCTTCTAAATCTACAATTTTAGCACCTTGAGAATCAGTAAGAAGATTCATGTTTTCCAAATGTTCTATGATGGCAGGCATTTTATCGGAATAAAAGCTTTCACCGGCTAGTGAATCATACTCAATTCCAAGCATACTATAAACTTTGTCAAATTCTTTTAGAGAAATATCTCTAATCCATTGCCATAATTGTACCGCTTCCGGATCTTTATCTTCTTCTAATTTTCTGAACCATTCTCTGGCTTCATCTTCTAACTCAGAATGGACTTCTGCTTCTTCATGAAATTTCACATATAATTTTAACAATTCATTGATAGGGTCTTTCTCTATGACTGAACGATCTCCCCATTTTTTAAAGGCTACAATCAATTTTCCAAATTGGGTCCCATAATCACCAAGATGATTAATTGCTATCGTGTTGAAGCCTACAGATTGATAAATTCTGTCTAAAGCGTGGCCTATTACAGTAGATCTGATATGTCCGATATGAAAAGGTTTTGCAATATTTGGAGAAGAATACTCCACTATCACATTTTTATGTTTTCCATAATCAGATTTTCCATAATTTTCCTTTTCAGACAACACGGTTTCTATCACTTGTTTTGCAAGTAATTTTTTATTGATAGTAAAATTGATATAGCCGGAAATAGCCTTTATAGACTCAAATTCTTCTGTATCAGGCAGTTGTTTTACCAAATCTTCAGCAATTAGATTTGGTGCTTTTCTATACAGTTTTGCCAGTTTAAAACAAGGAAATGAATAATCTCCCATTTCCGGATTAGCAGGGACTTCAATTAGAGATTCGATGTCAATCTCGTTATTTGTAGATAAAATGTTCTGTAATAATGTATATACTAATTTTTTAAAATTCATAAATATGCTCCTTTGTAAGTAATATGGTAGATAAATACAAATACTGATTAATTGGAACTACACCTATGTCTACATTTGGGGCAGATTCCAAACAATGTAAATTCAATATGTTCTACAATATATCCATCTAAAAGGTTACAAGAACCTTCATCTAATTTGGTATCAATATCACAGATTTCTCCACATTTCGTACACATAAAATGACCGTGTGGATGAGTATTGATGTCATAATGAGCTTCTGTTTCATCAATATTCAATATCTTTACTAATGAACATTCTTTCATTAAGTTTAGAGTGTTATATACTGTTGTTTTAGATAGCGAAGGAATTTCTTTAATGAGTGCAAAGTAGATGTCATTTACAGAGGGATGAATATGATTGTTTTGAAGAAATTCCATAATTTTTACCCTTTGAAAAGATGGCTTAATCCCTTTTGTCTTTAGCAAGGCACTATATGATTTTAGAGAAGATATACTCATGACGTCAAAACACTCCTTTTCTGAGTTTATTGTTCCTAATTATATCATTAAACAGGATATTATAAAAGCATTCGAAATATTATAGAAAATAATATTACTTATTAACAGACGTTAAATATGAAACAAATTGAACGGATGGCCCCCCGGAAAGTAAGTAAATTCCATTTTTTCTTTTTTGGTCGGATGAAAGAAAGATAGCTTATATGCCCATAATGCAATGTGACCTCTCAGTTTTTCAGCAGAACCATATTTTACATCTCCAACAATAGAATGACCTCTTGATGAAAACTGAACTCTAATTTGGTGTGATCTTCCTGTTAAAAGATGGACATTTATCAAAGAATAATCCGGTAAACAAGATATAACATGATAGTTGAGAATACATTTTTTAGCATTTTTATCATGTTTAGAACAGACAGATACAATATTTTTAGAAGAAGATTTTTTTATAAAATCTTCCAATTGACCGGATGATGTTTTAAGACTTCCATGAACAACAGCTAAATATTTTTTTTCAATTTGATTGGTTCGTATTTGTTCGGATAAACGACTTGCAGCTTTTGATGTTTTTGCAAAAACCATAAGTCCGCCGGTGACCCTGTCCAATCGATGTACCAACCCGACAAAAACATTTCCGGGTTTCTGATACTTTTCCTTGATATACTCTTTTACGATGGTAAGCATATCAGTATCATTGGAGTTATCCTCTTGTGATGGAATTCTGTAGGGTTTGACTACCACAATAACATGATTATCTTCATACAATACCTGTATTTTTTCCATACTACTCCTTTGTTTTACCCATACTGTTTGTATTGTTATTTCCTGATTCTTCCTGTGGATAAACTTTGTTATTATTTGCTGTAATTTCAAAGCTGTATTCATCAGCGGATGATTTTTTTATGGTCGCAGTGAACGGACCGAAGTACTTTTTGCTTTTTGCAGCAAGGATGGAATGAGTGTATTTTGTTACAATAGGATCATTTGATTGTATGATTTGCTTATCGTTAAAACAATTCGGATTATCCATCAATGCTAATTCCAATGTTTCTGCAAAACTGACAGCACTTGCAATATCTAATTTTTGCTGAGCACTTTCTTTCACATTTTGATATTTCAGCATACCATATGTAGCAATGAGTAACAGTAGTGTAATAGAAATAATAATTTCAATTAGTGTAAATCCGTTTCTTTTACTTAACTTTTTGTTCATAAAGATAACCTCCTAATGTAAAATAATTTTGAAAAATTATTAATATCCGATTATTTTATAGAAATAGATTACTTTTGAAGTTTTAATGTTTCATTTCGTAAAATGTGAGAAAAATATTCGGGCAAAGGCGAATAAAATTCTATAAATTTCTTGCTCGTCGGATGAACAAAACCTAAATATCCTGCATGTAATGTCTGACCTTGCAATTGATATTCACACTTTCTATTAGTGTATAAAGAATCACCGAGTAAAGGATGGCCTATATAAGTACAATGTACTCTGATTTGATGAGTTCTACCGGTTTCCAATCTTGCTTTTAAATATGTTTTATCTTTAAAATTTTCAATGACAGTTAAATGTGTAATGGCAGGTTTTCCGTTAGGAACTACAGCCATTTGAAGTCTGTTTTTTGGGTTTCGTCCAATCGGTTGTTCGATAGATAAATGAGTTGTTTTAATATTTCCGAAAGTAATTAATTGATATTCTCTTTGAATAGAATGTTCCTTAAATTGTTCAGAAAGAAATTGATGAGCATCATTATTTTTTGCAATCACTAATATTCCGGATGTATCTTTATCAATCCGATGAACAATACCAGGTCGAATATATCCGTTGATTTCAGAAAGATTACCTTTGCAATGATATAAAATGGCGTTCACTAACGTGTGAGAATAATTTCCCGGTGCAGGATGAACAACCATTCCTTTTTCTTTATTTACAATCAAAATATCTTTATCTTCAAATAAAATATTCAGCGGAATATTTTCAGGAGAAATTTCGATACTTTTAGGCTCAGGGATGTAAATTTCAATATTGTCAAAAGATTTTAGCAAAAAACTTTTTTTTTCGTATTTTCCATTCACAAGTACTCGTTTTTCGTCAATCAACTTTTGGATATAAGAACGAGATATACTTGGAAGATTTGAAGAAATAAATTGATCCAATCGCATTCCCTCATCTTCTAAAACAACAAATTTTTTAGTAGAAGAAAAATCGCTATTTACCGGACTCCCCTCCTTGTGTCATCATGAGATGTTCTTCATAAACATCTTCTATTAAATTTCCTAAAATCCAATCGATATTTGTTGGAGTAATCATAGAAAAAATTGGTCTTTTAATATCATGTTCTCTCATATAATTTATGATATTCATAACACTTTCCCGATCTAATCCTGCTAAAAACACAAACTCAATTTTAGAAACATCTTGTGAGAAGTTGTGGTTCTCTTTTACGTATCCATCAATTCCAAGACAGTATCCTACCTTTTGATTTAAATCAGAAGAAGTTATTTTTGACGCATATTGATCCAGGTTAAAATATTTTAACGTGGATATAATCTCATCTTCCCTTATTCCATCTATTCCATTCAGTAAAATCTTTTTCATAAAATCAAGACCCCTTTATATAAAAACTTTATTTCATTACATTATATCATGATTTAATGTATTTTTGAAAATATAGACAATATAATCTAAAAATTATTTTTGTGTTGATGAAAAGAGTATATTGTTGTATAATTCATAATTGTAATAAATAAAGACAAGGAGGAGCTTATGGGAAGAATACATAATATCGAAGGTAGAAAAAATAAGCAAGATTCAAAAAGAGCTGCTGTATTTACAAAATATGCGCGTTTGATTACAGTTGCCGTGAAAGAAGGTGGACCTGATCCTGAATATAATGCTTCCTTAAAAACTGCAATTGAAAAAGCGAAAGCGATGAATATGCCTAATGATAATATTGAACGTGCCATAAAAAAAGGAACAGGTGCAGGAGATTCAGAAAACTTTGAAAGTATTGTATACGAAGGTTATGGTCCCGGTGGAGTTGCTATGATTATTGAGACTCTTACAGATAATAAGAATAGGACTGCCGGAAATGTAAGATATTATTTAGATAAGAATGGTGGAAATTTGGGAACATCAGGATGCGTTTCTTTCATGTTTGACAGAAAAGGTATCATATTGATTAAAAAATCAGATGATATTTCTGAAGATAGCTTGATGGAAGTTGCGTTAGAAGCAGGTGCAGAAGATTTTTTATCTGAAGAAGATGGATTTGAAATTTACACTGATCCATCATCCGTATATGAAGTAAAAGATGCAATCCAAACCAAAGGATATGATATTCTATCTGCTGAAGTGAGTATGATTCCTCAAACTTATACGGCAGTGGAAGGCTCTGCAGTAAAACAACTGGAAAAGCTTTTGGATATGTTGGATGATGATGATGATATCCAAGAGGTATACACGAACCAACAAGTATAGTTAGAAGAATATTGAACAATTGTGAGTATTTTAATCCTGCGTTATTACACGTAGGATTTTTTCTATATACAAAAAGAGATGTTTTCAAAGAGTACCATTGAAGACATCTTTTTTAGATTATGATATTGTTCAAAATTTTAAATACACTCTCATGCTATTAATTCTTAAAACTGTGAATAGGCGCAGGAATAAATCCTCCACGCTCAATAAAGAGATTGCTTTTTGCCGAATTCACTTTCATAATCGGTGCATATCCTAATAATCCGCCGAACTCCACAACTTCACCTTCCTTTTTTCCGTACACCGGAATCACTCTAACCGCTGTGGTTTTTTGGTTAATCATGCCGATTGCACTTTCATCTGCGATGATGGCAGAGATTGTTTCAGCCGGAGTATCTCCCGGAATAGCAATCATATCTAATCCTACCGAGCAAACACACGTCATAGCCTCCAATTTATCTAATGAAATCGTTTTATTTTCCGCTGCAGCAATCATGCCTTCATCTTCACTTACCGGAATAAACGCACCACTTAATCCACCAACGTTGGAAGAAGCCATTGTTCCCCCTTTTTTGACCGCATCGTTTAGTAATGCCAGTGCGGCAGTCGTACCATGTGTTCCGACCTGTTCCAAACCGATTTCTTCTAAAATTCTGGCAACACTATCACCTATCGCAGGAGTTGGTGCCAATGATAAATCTACGATTCCAAAAGGTAAATTTAATTGTTGAGCAACTTCTTTTCCAATCAACTCACCCATTCTTGTAATTTTAAAAGAAGTCTGCTTGATTTTCTCAGATACTACTTGAATGCTTTCTCCCTTTACTTTTTCAAGAGCCGACTTCACTACACCGGGGCCACTAATCCCTACACTGATGCTATTATCCCCTTCTCCTACTCCATGAAATGCACCTGCCATAAAAGGATTATCTTCTACTGCATTGCAGAAAACAACAAGTTTTGCACACCCTAAACTATCTTTTTCTTTTGTTAGATAGGCAGTTTGTTTTATTATCCTTCCCATCAACGCTACAGCATCCATATTAATTCCTGTCTTTGTACTTCCTACATTGACACTGGAACAAACCAAATCTGTTTCGGAGAGGGCTTCCGGAATGGAGTTCATTAATATCATATCGCTTTGTGTTGCTTTTTTATGGACTAATGCAGAAAAACCTCCAACAAAATTTACTCCTGTCTCCTTTGCAGCCTTGTCTAAAACTTTTGCAAATGAAACATAGTTTGTTTCGTTGGTAGCTCCTGCAATTAAAGAAATAGGTGTAACAGAAATTCGTTTGTTAACTACCTTTATACCATATTTATTTCCAATTTCATCAGAAGTAGATACAAGATGTTCTGCTAAATAAGTAATTTTATCATAAATCTTGGTACAAGACCTTTCAGCATTAGAATCACAACAATCCAATAACGAAATTCCCATAGTAACTGTTCTGATATCCAAATTTTGTTCATCGAGCATTTTAATCGTCTCTTGAATATTAAATCGATTCATATTATAAAAATCCCCCTATACATGATACATCGAGTCAAATAAGTTTTCGTGTTGAATTCTTATCGATAGTCCCATTTCTGTTCCTAAATCAGAAAAAATATTTGATAATGTTGCAATATCATGTTTTGATTGTTCCAAATTAACCAACATAATCATAGTAAAGTATTGTTCCATTAAAGTTTGGTTGATGTCTAAAATATTCAATTGACATTCAGCTATTTTTTGGGAAACTTGACTTACTATCCCTACTCTGTCTTTTCCAATTACTGTGATTACCGCTTTCAATCTGTTCCCTCCATTTCTACTTACATAAAAAATGATGTGACCTATGTATAGACCACCATATGTGACCTATTATACGATATTTTGTAATAAAATAAAATGTTTTCTTTTCTATGCTTTTGTTAACTCAATTTCTAGATTGAAAAAGAATCTTATTAATATTGTATCAATAAGATTCTTTTTATTTTGATAGATACAATTAATGTTTTACCATTAAGAAAGCATCATCTTCTCCAAAGTTAACGGTTCTACATACTCTCCATTTTTATAAGCACGCATATTTCCACCGGATATTTCATCAATCAGAGCAATATGAGCATCTTCTCCTACTCTTCCAAATTCAAATTTAATATCGTATAGTTCCAACTCTTTTTTTGCCAATTCTTCTTTTACGATAGCTCCGATTTTTTTTGTCATAGAAACTAAAGTAGCATATTCTTCTTTTGTTAAGATGCCAAGCATATCCAAAGCATCATCAGTAATAAGGGGATCATTTCTATCATCATCTTTTAGTGTAACTTCTACATAAGCATCCAATGGAGTCGCTTCTTTAACATATTTTCCATATCGTCTTAAGAAACTTCCAACTGCTCTATAACGACAAATAACCTCAACACCTTCTCCAAAAACTCGTGCCGGAAGAACAGTCATATTAGATTCATCTATATTACAATCAACATAGTGAGTAGCAATCCCTGCATTATTTATCTTTTCGAAAAAAAACTTAGTTAATTTTAATCCGGCTTTTCCGGCTCCTTCTATCCTAAGACCTACTTCATTTGCACCGGGATCAAATACTCCGTCTACTCCGGTAACATCGTCTTTGAATTTTAACAAATAATTTCCGTTTTCCAAGTCAAAAACATCTTTTGTTTTTCCTTCATAAATTTTTTTCATAATATCCCCCTTAAAAATTGATATTTCGACACAAAACGATTATACGATTTTTTTATAAAATGTTCAAGTTTTTTAATGGTAAATATTAAAAACTCTTTCTAAATATCATAAAAAATATAATTTTATCCAAAAAACGGAATATTTATAGTAATGTATGATTATAATATACGAAATTATTTTGTGATTTTTCCACCTAAATAGTTAAAGTAACATCCTTGATATAAATTGTTCTGATTCATATATTCTATGATATAATCTTTTATTTTCCACCAAGAAGTATTGAAATTACATGAAATAACATCTTTTTCGGGAGCACGACCGATAAGACGTTGTATTGCAATATCAGGTGATAGATAGCTTAAAAAGAATGCCACTCTTTCGATATAATCTTCCATAGTTCCTATTTGAAACTGTCCTCTTTCATATTCTTGAGCCATTATGCTCCCTTTCGGAATATACAGCGAATGAAGTTTTACTCCGTTAACTTCAAGAGCAGATAAAATTTTAGCGCCTTCAATCACATCTTCTTTTGAGTCTTGAGGAAGATTCAAAATCATATGCACAGTGGTTTGAAAACCATACTTTTTACATCGAATGATACAATCGATAAATTCTGCCAGAGTATGTCCTCTGTTTATATTTTTTAGTGTATGATAATTCACAGTTTGCAGACCTAATTCCATATTGATTTCAATATGATATCTGTCATTTACAGTTTTTAAGAATTTGAGTTGTTCTTCTGTAACACAGTCCGGTCTTGTCGAGATTGCAATTTCAACAACATCTTCTCTAATAGAAGATAAAATACATTCTTCAAATTTTGATTGTTCTACATACGTATTGGTATAGTTTTGAAAATAAGCAATAAACTTTTTGGCATGATATTTAGATCCTATATAGTTTATATTTTTTTGTAATTGCTCCTCAACAGATTCCAGATTATTTCTACTTTCAAAACCTACTCCTACATCTCCACAGAATGTACATCCGCCTACTCCGATTTTCCCATCTCGATTCGGACAAGTTAACGGGAGGTTAATTGGGATTCTATATACTTTTTCTCCATATTTTTCCTTTAGGAAATTGGAATAAACATAATATGGTTCCATTGAAATGGTTCTCCTTTTTATTTTATAAGAAAGAAATTGTGGTCAATCGCTTATTTTTCTTTGCAGAAGACGGAATCGTTTTTGTCTTACAAAAATCCCATTCTCTGTCATCACTTTCCAATAATTCTATTCTTTCTACTTTTGCATTTTTATTTAGATTAATCACTTTTACTCCTTGACTGCTTCTGCTAATCTTTTCAGGAATGGATGAAGTGTCGATAGAAAGACAACGATAATTATCTGTAAAAATAACAAATGTTTCATCTTTCTTGATATGGAAGCAGTCAACCAACGGACTCTGTGTAGAATATACATTTTGTAATTTTTTTCGGAACGATTTTGTTTGATAAGAAGAAAAGTTAATTTTAGCAACTTTTCCATTTTCAAAAAAATACACCATATATCCTTCATACTCTTCAGGAAAAATCATTTGTATTATTCTTTCATTTTCTTCCATTTTTAAATAATTAGGGAGAAATAACCCCAGTAAAGATGCTTTCGTGTCTTTTAAATCGCTTACTTTTACTTGATATAGTACGTTGTTTGTAGATAACAGCATAAAAACATCTGTATTGTTCATTTCTATTTGTTGTAGAATGGAGTCGTTGTCTTTTAATTTTTGTTCAGAATACGCTCTAAGGGAGAGTTCGGGTATTTTTTTGAGATAACCGTCTTTCGTTAAAAACATCGTTACAGCATAATCTTCTGTAAAATTTTCTTTTGAATATACGACAACATCTTTTTTTGATACTATGGTCGTTTTTCTTTCTTGACCGTAAGTTTTTATAATCTTTTTTAACTCAGAAATAATCAGCTTATCTTGTAATTTTTGGGAATGATATATTTCTTCTAATTTCGTAATTTCTTCTTCCAACTCCTTAATTTCGCTGATTTTTTTTAAGATATATTCCTTATTTAAGTTTCTAAGTTTTATTTCAAGGATATATTCAGCTTGCTTTTCCTCAATTGCAAAGGCATTCATTAAATTCGGAAGGACGTCAATCTCCTTTTCTGTGTTTCTAATAATAGCAATTGCCTTATCAATATCCAAGATGATTTTTTCTAATCCTTGTAACAAAAATAACCTTTTACTCTTGTCTTCCATTTCGTTTAATGTTCTTCTTACAATACATTGTCTTCTAAAATTCAGCCAATGAAAAATAATGTCTTTGATTCCTAATATTTTAGGTTTGTTATCTATCAAAACATTAAAATTACAACTAAATGAATCTTCCAAAGTGGTGTATTTAAATATTTTCCCCATCATGGATTCAACATCTGCATTCTTTCGAACATCTATCGTAATTTTAAGCCCATTTAAATCCGTTTCATCACGAATATCCGTAATTTCTCTTAAAGTACCGTCTTTGATTAGGTCTATTATTTTTTCAATGATGACTTCTACGGTAGTAGTATATGGTATTTCATAAATTTCGATAAGTTGTTCTTTTTTTAAATAACGATATTTTCCTCTTAATTTGAAACTTCCACGACCCGTTTCGTAAATAGATTTCATTTCTTCTTCATCAAACAACAACTCTCCTCCGGATGGAAAATCAGGACCTAAAATAAAATCAAACATGTTACAATTTATATCTTTAAGATATGCGATAGTATAGTTACATATTTCTGATAGATTGAAACTTGGAATGGAACTTGCCATTCCTACAGCGATTCCTTTGTTGGCTTTTAGCAAAATATTCGGAAAAGTAGTAGGTAACAATACCGGCTCCTTCATAGTAGAATCATAATTATCTACAAAATCTACGGTATTTTTTTCTATTTCACCAAAAAGTTCTTTACAAAGAGGCATTAGCTTTGCTTCAGTATATCTGGGAGCTGCAAACTGCATATCTCTGGATGTGGATTTTCCAAAATTTCCTTTTGAATCAATATAGGGATGTAATAAAGATTCGTTTCCGCGCGATAATTTAACCATTGTCTCATAAATTGCAGAATCTCCATGTGGATTAAGTTTCATAGTTTGTCCGACAATATTAGCAGATTTTGTTCTATTGGCATTTAGTAGATTCATACGATACATTGTGTAGAGCAACTTTCTATGAGATGGCTTAAATCCGTCAATTTCAGGAATGGCACGAGATACGATAACACTCATAGCATATGGCATGTAATTTTGTTTTAATGTGTCCACTATATTTTCTGTTCTTTTATTCGTTTCAATATATTTCTGTGTAGAATTTTTTTTTGTTTTTTGTTTCATAGAAACTCCTTATTTAACTACCTACATTTCATCTACTTGTTCTAAATATAAATGACCAAAGTTTTCAATATACTCTTTTCTGCTTTGAAGATCATCTCCAAGTAGAGTATCAAATGCTATTTTAGTATCTTCGGGATTATATTCAGTTACTTGTATTAATCTTCTTGTTTCCGGATTCATTGTTGTTTCCCACATCATATCCGGCTCATTCTCTCCAAGTCCTTTTGAACGTTGAACATGGTAGGAACCTTTTATTTTAGATAGAATCGCTTCTTTTTCTTTTTCAGAATATGCAAAATAAGTTTTGTTTTTAGAAGAAATTTCATAGAGAGGCGATTCTGCAATATAAATATATCCCTTCTCTATCAGGGTAGGAGTCAGCATGTAAAACATTGTCAAAAGGAGTGTTCTAATCTGAAATCCGTCTACATCGGCATCTGTACAAATAATAATTTTGTTCCAACGAAGGTTATCCATATTGAAGTCAGCGATATCTTTTAGATGTTTACTGTTCATCTCAACACCTGTTCCGAGAATAGAGATAATATCAGTTATAATATCATTTGCAAAAATACGTGCAGAATCTGATTTCAAACAATTTAATATTTTTCCTCGGATTGGAATAATTGCTTGAAAATCGGAATTTCGCCCTTGTTTACATGAACCTAAAGCAGAATCACCTTCCACAATATACAATTCTCTTTCATCCGGATTTTTTGTTCGACAATCGACAAATTTTTTGATACGAGTCAATGGATCAAATGTTGTTTTTAAATTTCTTTTGATAGCCATTCTTGTTTTTTCGGCACTTTCTCTGGAATGCTTATTCACAAGAATTTGATCGATAATTTTTTCACCTTCTTGCTGGTTTTCAGTAAAATAGATTTCTAACTGTTCTTTCAAAAAATCTGTTAAAGCTTGTTGAATAAATTTATTGGTAATCGCTTTTTTTGTTTGATTTTCATAAGAAGTCATTGTTGAAAATGAGTTGATAACAAGAAGTAAACTATCTTCTATATCTGAAAATGAAATTTTCTTTTCATTCTTATAATATTTTCCTAATTTTTTGATATAAGAATCTACAGCTGACACAAATGCAGATTTGGTCGCTTTTTCAGGAGAACCTCCATGTTCCAAATAGCTGGAATTATGATAGAATTCTAAACGATTTGCTTCATTAGAAAAAGCAAAACAAATATCTGCTTTGAGTTTATAAAAAGGCTTGTCCTCACGATCTCTTCCTTTAGTTTCTAAAGAAACAGAGTGTGGAGAAGAAATATAATTGTCACCTATCAGTTCGTTTACATAGTCAACAATCCCATTTTCATAACAATAGCTGAATTCACTGTTTGAAATTTCATCAAACAAATGAAAAGATACCCCTTTATTTATTACTGCTTGTCTTTTTAATGTGTCACAATAAAATTCTAAAGTGATATTGATATCCGTGAATACCTCTGTATCCGGTTTGAATTTAATTTTTGTATAGGTTCCGGGAGAAGAATCTTTTTCTTTTTTAAGGCCTCCGATGCTATACCCTTTTTCGAAGTGAACTTGATAAAGATAACCGTCCCGTTTTACTTTTACATCCATATATTCAGAAGAATATTGTGTGGCGCAACAACCTAAACCGTTTAGTCCCAATGAATACTCATAGTTTTTCCCTTGATTTGTATTGTATTTTCCCCCGGCATATAACTCTTCAAAAATAAGTTCATAGTTATACCTATTTTCCTTTTCATTAAAATCTAAGGGAGCACCTCGTCCGAAATCTTCTATTGTAACAGAAAAGTCGCTGTGTCTAATAACATTTATTTTAGTCCCATTTCCTTCTCTTGCCTCATCGATGGCATTAGAAAGAATTTCAAACATAGCATGTTGACACCCTTCTATTCCGTCTGACCCAAAAATAACAGCCGGGCGTAACCTCACTCTATCAGGACCTTTTAACGAACTGATACTATTATTTCCATAATCTACATTTTGTTTTTTTTCTTTTTTCATATATAGAACATCCTAACTAATTGATATGTAATTCATGATACACTTCGCTGTACATTATACCATAAAATTTTACTAATTATATCTCATATCCAAAATGATTCATCAATATAAAAACAGACTGTACCAGGATTAACTTTTATCATCAATCAGTATTCAGTCTGTTACATTAATCTATGAAATTGAATAATTATTTTATTACTCTTTTTGCAGAATGATAGCACTTAGCATAATATCCGAAATTCAAATTGGAGATAATTACCTTTTGAACATTACCTGAAGAAGCATGAATAAAATTTCCATCTTCTATATAAATTCCTACATGAGAAACTCTGTTTCCGCCACCGGTATGAAAAAATACTAAATCTCCTTCTTGAAGATCACTTTTTTTAATAGAAACTCCTGTCACACTCATCGATCTGGAATCTCTAGGCAACTTTATACCAAGAGCTTTTTCGTAAGAATATCCAACGAAACCGGAACAATCAAATTTATTTGGTCCCCTGGAACCATAAGAATATGGAGAACCTAATTTCCCTTTTGCAAAAGAAATAAGAGAAGCACTATTTTTGTTTTCAATTTTTTTATCTCGAAACAAACCTCTGGAAGTAGCTTCTTGTGAATCTTCATCTTCTGAAACTTTAATACTATCCGTTAACAATTCATTTTTTATATATCCTGACTGACCGTTTTCCAGTAGAACTTTTGAATATTCTTTCCCTTTGTCAGTAACAATAACGCTATCACCTTTTGATAGTAAAGAAATTACTTGTTTTGAAGAAGTTTCATAATACAATTCCGCTTCATCTTGAGCTAAATAAGAAACATCGGGATCAACTATATTTTGATTTGCTGAAATTTCTCCCGGTAAAAATCCAATTAACATTCCTGTACATAATATGACACTCAAACGTTTTGACAGACTGCCGTGTCTTTTCATAAAATATCCTCCTAAAAATAATCATAGACTACTCTATTTTTATTTTGTAATTATTTTGTAACCATTGTCATAATACTACAGCTATCTTGCTTTTTCAAGAATTGAGGGAAATTATTACATTTTTTTTACAAATTCCTAACGTTTACATTAGAAATTAGTTATCATCTGTTCTAATACTAAAACTCGATTAAAATGTCATAAATTGTAATGTGAAAGAAATCTATTTTTCAGTATTGTGTTAACTGAAACAACTTGAATGGTTAGTGAAGTTATTAAACTTTGAAACAAATTATAAATTTTTTGCTCTTTGTTTTGCTCTTTGTTGTTTGTCTAATATTCTTTTTCTGATTCTCATATTTTTAGGAGTTAGTTCTACCAATTCATCCTTTTCTATAAATTCCAACGCTTCCTCCAAAGACATCTTTTTTGGTGGAGATAGTCTTAAAGCATCATCAGAACCGGACGCTCTCATATTGGTGGCTTGTTTTCGCTTGCATACATTGACATCAATATCCATCGGTTTAGCATTTTCTCCGACAATCATTCCTTCATAAACTTTATCTCCCGGCGAAACAAATAAAATTCCACGTTCTTGAGCATTATACAACCCATATCCTACAGCTGTTCCTGTTTCAAAAGAAACCAAAGAACCTTGGCTTCTTCTCGGAATTTCTCCTTTGTACGGTTCGTAACCTTCAAAAAGTGTATTTAAGATGCCGTTTCCCTTGGTGTCAGTCAAAAATTCAGAACGATATCCAATCATTCCTCGAGTTGGAATCAAAAATTCAATTCTGGTATATCCACCCTTAGACTGTACCATATTGACCATTTCGCCTTTTCTTGCACCTAATTTTTCAATTACTGCTCCCATAAATTCTTCAGGAACATCAATAATTACTCTCTCAATCGGTTCAATCAATTTATCATTTTTATCTTTTTTCATCAACACTTCCGGTTTGGATACCATCAACTCATATCCTTCACGTCGCATTTGTTCCATTAAAATAGACAAGTGCAATTCTCCTCGCCCTGCTACTCTGAAAGAATCAGCTGAATCGGTATCTTCTACTCTCAAAGAAACGTTTGTATTCAACTCTTTGTGTAGTCTTGCGCGAATTTGTCGGGAAGTGACATATTTTCCATCTTGACCTGCAAAAGGTCCGTTATTAACAGAAAAAGTCATAGCCAATGTCGGTTCGGAAATTTTTACAAAAGGAAGCGGCTGCTTATCATCGATAGAAGTAATGGTATCCCCAATTTCTATATCTTCGATTCCGGATATTGCAACGATACTTCCGGTAATGGCTTCTTCAATCTCTACCCTCTTCAATCCGTCATACTCGTATAGTTTTCCTATTCTGACTTTATATGATTTATCAGGATTTTCGTAGTTTGAAACCCAAAGATCTTCACCGATAGACACGCTTCCTCTTTCAACTTTTCCAATCCCGATTCTTCCGATATACTCATTATAATCAATTGTTGAAATCAAAACTTGAGTTAACCCGTCTTCATCTCCATTTGGACATGGAATATTTTCGATAATTGCTTCAAATAATGGTTTCATACTGTCTTGCAACTGATCTGCATCCGTTCCGGAAATCCCTTTTTTAGCAGATGCAAAAATAAATGGTGAATCTAATTGTATTTCATTTGCGTCTAATTCAATAAACAAGTCCAATACTTCATCTACTACTTCATTCGGTCTTGCTTCCGGTCTATCCACCTTATTAACACAAATAACAGAAGGAAGATTTAATTCTAATGCTTTCTTTAATACAAATTTTGTTTGAGGCATCGGCCCTTCGAATGCATCTACAACTAATACCACTCCGTCTACCATTTTTAAAATACGCTCTACTTCTCCACCGAAATCAGCATGTCCGGGAGTATCAATAATATTGATTTTGACATCTCCGTACATTACAGCTGTATTTTTTGAAAGAATTGTAATTCCGCGTTCTTTTTCCAAATCATTGGAATCCATTACACGTTCTTCTATTTCTTGATTTTGTCTAAACACACCGCTTTGTTTCAACAAAGAATCTACTAAAGTGGTTTTTCCATGGTCTACGTGTGCGATAATTGCAACATTTCTAATTTGTTCTTTTTTCAAAATAATCCCCATTTCTTTCATTGCTATAAACAGACAATCAACTTCTATAAATCTATAACTTTTTTATTATATCACAATAATGATATCATTATGAATTTTCTTCAAAAATAGTTTCATCTAATATCTTTGAAACTGCTTTATTGGAAACAGAATAGGAAAAACCTTTATAATTTAAAGAATAGTATAATTTTTTTCGGATTTCTTCCTTTGTTTTGCTTCTATAGCTTTTTATTTTTTTGCAACAGAATGCGTATGCTTTCGCTATTTCTCCTTCTTCTGAAGTTTCTTGTTCCATCTGTTCCTTCCAAACAGATTCTTGAATTCCTTTTTGGAACAATTTCGATTCAATTTGTTTCTTTGATAAATTTTGCTTTTCCGCACTTCTAATCAATTCTTCAGATAACAACTTATCATTGATAAAGTTTAATTCCTTTAATCTCAGTAACGCTTGTTTGATATGAGAGATGTCAAAGTTTTCTTTTTCCAACTTTCTTTTTAGTTGCATTTCGGACAACATAGAACAATTCAACTTTTGAATGGCAGACTGAAAACATTGTCTGACCCTATCTTCTTCCAATTTTTCATTCCAGTTGTCAATCATAGCCAAATCTTTTCCAACCGTTAAATTTAATAGATAAAACAAATCTTCCGTAACTGTAATTTCATTATTTTCTGAGCAAAATAAATGATATCGATTTTTTGTTTTTACTATTTTTTCAATTATCATACTAATTTTTCCTCATAATCTATATATTTTTTTAAATATTCTCCTGTATAAGAGTGTTTACAGTGTATGATTTCTTCCGGAGTTCCTTCAAAAATCACTTCTCCACCATTATTCCCACCATTTGGGCCTAAATCTATAATATAGTCTGAAACCTTGATACAATCTAAATTATGTTCGATAACAACAACCGTATTTCCGTTATCAGTTAATTTTTGCAATACACTAAGCAATTTGCTGACATCATCCATATGAAGTCCTGTGGTAGGCTCATCCAAAATATATAATGTGTTTCCTGTTCCTTTTTTACTTAGCTCTGCTGCTAATTTAATCCGTTGTGCCTCTCCACCGGATAATTCAGTGGAAGGTTGACCCAGCGTGATATAAGATAATCCTACTTCCATTAATGTGTCTAATTTTCGTTTTATTTTTGGAATATTTTCGAAAAATGAACACGCTTCTTCTACATTCATATTGAGAATATCTGAAATCGATTTTCCTTTATATTTTATTTCTAATGTTTCACGATTGTATCTGTCTCCCTTACATATTTCACATGGAACATATACATCTGGAAGAAAGTGCATTTCAATTTTTAAAATACCGTCTCCCTTACATGCTTCACATCTGCCACCGCTGACATTAAAGCTAAATCTTCCTTTTTTATATCCTCTTGCTTTCGATTCTTGCGTTTCGGCAAAAACATCTCTGATAAAATCAAATACACCTGTATAAGTTGCAGGGTTGGAGCGTGGAGTTCTTCCGATAGGTGATTGGTCAATATTTACCACTTTATCAATATGTTCTAATCCTGTTATTTGTTTATATTTTCCTGCTTTTTCTCTCGAATGATTGATTTTTGCAGCGGTTGCTTTGTATAAAATTTCATTAATCAATGAGCTTTTACCGCTGCCTGACACACCGGTGATACTGGTAAATACACCCAAAGGAATCGATACCGTAATATTTTTCAAATTATTTTCTGCCGCTCCGATAATGGTAATTTGTTTTTCTGTATCAACCATCCTTCTTGTTTTAGGAATAGCAATTCTTCTTTTACCGCTTAGATATTGTCCGGTGATGGAATTTGAATTTTGCTTCAATTCTTCCACTGTACCTTGAGCAATAATTTGTCCACCATGAATACCTGCTCCCGGACCGATATCGATAATTTGATCTGCTGCATGCATAGTATCTTCATCGTGTTCCACAACAATGAGAGTATTTCCGATTGCGGTTAAATTTTTCAAAGTATGAATCAATCTATCGTTATCCCTCTGATGTAAGCCGATACTTGGTTCATCCAATACATACAAGACTCCCACCAAAGCAGAACCGATTTGAGTTGCTAAACGAATCCTCTGAGATTCTCCTCCTGACAAAGTGGATGCTTTTCTACTGAGAGTAAGATATTCTAAACCTACATCCTTTAAAAAAGTTAAACGATTGTTGATTTCTTTTAAAATTTCTTTTGCAATAAAAGCGTTCTTTTCACTCAATTTTAGATTTTCAAGAAATTCCAAATGGCTTTCTACCGAAAGATTGGTTAATTCAGAAATATTTTTATCTCCTACAGTAATACTTAAAACTTCCTTTTTCAATCTTGTGCCCATGCAATCCGGACATGCTTTCTCTATAACATATTTTTGCATTTTTTCACGAATCAGTTCTGACGAAGAATTTACTAATCTTCTCTCTAAATTAGGAATGACACCTTCAAAAGGAGCATTATATTCTTTTTTTTCATCTGTGAACTTACTTTCAAACGAAAAAGTGAGCATTTCCGATGTTCCATATAATAATTTTTTTTGGAACCATGTCGGCAAATCTTGATATGAAGTATCCAGGGAAATATTATTATTTTCTGCCAAGACTTTAATCATCTTAAAATAATAGGATTCTTCATGATTTTTATCGGATGTCATCCACGGCTCTACTGCACCTTCTCTAAGACTTAATGTTTTATTAGGAATAACCAGTTCCGGATCAATTTGACTCATAAAGCCCAGTCCGTTGCAAGTAGGACATGCTCCATAAGGAGCATTAAAAGAAAACATTCTTGGAGAGATTTCTTCAATCGTCACATCATGCTTTGAACAGGAAAATTTTGTTGAATACAATTTTTCTTCTCCATCAACAATAGCAATATTTACCATTCCACCCGACATATTTACTGCTATCTCAATAGAATCCGCCAATCTTTTCTCGATATCAGCTCGAATCACGATTCTGTCAACAATAACATCAATAGAATTTTTTTTGTTTTTTTCCAATTCTATTTCATCTGTAATCTCTTTCGGTTCCCCATTTACTCTGATACGGATAAATCCTTCTTTTTTGATAGATTCCAATACTTTTTCGTGTTTTCCTTTTTTACTACGAATTACCGGAGAGATAATTTGTATTTTGGTTCTTTCAGGTAATTCCATGACTTTATCTACAACTTCTTGAATTGTCATACTTTTAATTTCATCGCCACAGATAGGACAATGGGCAATTCCGACATTTGCAAATAACAACCTCATATAGTCATATATTTCTGTTACTGTCCCTACCGTAGATCTGGGATTATGAGAAGTAGTTTTTTGATCAATTGAAATAGAAGGAGACAGTCCCTCAATATACTCTACATTCGGTTTATTTGTTTTTCCCAAAAATTGTCTTGCATAAGAAGATAAACTTTCAACATATCTCCTTTGTCCTTCTGCATAAATCGTATCAAACGCAAGCGAAGATTTCCCTGAACCGGATAATCCCGTAAATACAATAAATTTGTTTCTTGGAAGTTCCAAATCCACATTTTTTAAATTGTTTTCATTGGCACCCTTAATAATAATTTTATCTTTGTTCAATTTCAAAATAATGACTCCTTAATGATTTAACTTTTTTTCCAATTGTAAAATAGAATCTCTATAAATAGCAGCTTGTTCAAAATTTAGATTCTCTGCCGCTTCTAACATCTGCTCTTTTAGAACTTCAATTTTTTCTATCAACTCTTGTCTGGAAATAACTTCTTTCACACTGTAAGTTTCTTCTTTTTCTGCAACTAACATCGAAATTTCTTGTCGAACTTCCTTGTTGATTGTTTTAGGAACAATCCCATGTTCTTCATTGTACCGATTCTGTATTTCACGTCTTCTACTTGTTTCATCAATAGCACTCTTCATAGACTTTGTAATTGTATCTGCATACATAATTACCCGACCATCAGCATTTCTGGCAGCTCGACCTATTGTCTGAATCATGGAGGTTTCTGATCTCAAAAATCCTTCCTTATCTGCGTCTAAAATTGCCACAAGTGAAACTTCAGGGATGTCCAATCCCTCCCTCAACAAGTTGATACCTACCAAAACATGAAATTCTCCTAATCTCAGATTACGGATGAGTCGAATTCGTTCCAAAGTCTCTACATCAGAATGTAAATATTCTACCAATATACCTGCCTGTTTTAGATAATCCGTAAGACTTTCTGCCATTTTCTTGGTTAAAGTAGTTACAAGCACTCTTTCATTTTTTTGTACCGTATTTTGAATTTCATGCAACAAATCGTCAATTTGCCCATCAATAGGTCTTACCTCTATTACAGGGTCCAACAATCCCGTTGGACGAATAATTTGCTCTCCAAAACAGCTTGAGTGTTCCATCTCATACTTTCCGGGTGTTGCAGATACAAAAAGAATTTGGTTTATCATTCCTTCAAATTCTTCAAACTTTAACGGTCTGTTATCTGCTGCTGAAGGCAGTCTGAAACCATAATCAATTAAAGATTCTTTTCTTGCTCTATCTCCGGAATACATAGCATTTAATTGAGGAATGGTAGCATGAGACTCATCTACGATAATCAAATAGTCATCATCAAAGAAATCCATCAGTGTAAAAGCTCTCTCTCCCGCTTTTCTTCCGGTTAAGTGTCTGGAATAATTTTCAATTCCTTTACAAGTTCCGATTTCTCTCAACATTTCAATATCATACATGGTACGTTGCTCCAGTCTTTGAGCTTCCAATAAAAAATTATTTTCACGAAAATATTGCAATCGTTCCTGTAATTCTTTTCCAATACCTACAATAGCCTGCTCCAGTTTTTCCTTTGTGGTGACATAGTGAGAAGCCGGAAAGATTGACGCCTGTCTCAATTCTCCGATAATCTCTCCTGTAAGGTGGTCAATTTCAACAATTCGTTCAATCTCATCACCAAAAAACTCTACTCTCAACCCTTTGATATCGGTGTTAGCGGGCATAATTTCTAAAATGTCGCCTCTTACTCGAAATGTCCCTCTAATAAAATTAATATCATTTCGTTCATACTGAATTTCTACCAATTGTTTAATTACTTCATCTCTATCTTTTATCATTTGAGGACGCAACGAAACCATCATATATCGATAGTCATCAGGGTCACCCAAACCGTAGATACATGAAACAGAAGCAACAATGATGACATCTCGTCTTTCAATGACCGCTGCCGTTGCACTGTGTCTTAATTTATCAATCTCATCATTGATGCTGGCATCTTTTTCAATATAAGTATCTGATGAAGGCACATATGCTTCCGGTTGATAATAGTCATAATAAGAAACAAAATACTCTACTGCATTATTTGGAAAAAATTCTTTAAACTCAGAATATAATTGTGCCGCTAAGGTTTTATTATGTGCAATTACCAATGTCGGTTTTTGAGTTTGTTGAATAATATTTGCCATAGTAAATGTTTTTCCGGACCCCGTTACTCCCAGTAAGGTTTGAAATTTATTTTTTTGTTGAATGGAGTTTACCATGTCATCTATTGCTTTCGGTTGATCTCCGGTAGGTTGATATGAGGTTGTTAAATTAAACTTCGGCATAAAACTGTCCCTTCATCACAATAAAATAATCCTAATAAATAATCACTGTACTTTTTTAAGCATCTAATTTCATATTGTTGCTTATTTTTATTACTTATCTTTCGAATTGCTTTCTATAATATACTCCTAATTTTACTTTTATACTATATCCAAAGGACAATATTATAAAAATTGTATATGTGGATATAAATCATAATTAGTAAGTTTGATAGGTTCATCTATTAATTAGAAGTTTCTTCCTATAACGCACAGTATATTATTCATATGGTATAAAAAAATCATCCTTTATTAAGGACGATTTTTTATAGAAACAAATCTCATAAGTATGTTACTGTTGATGTAGATTATATTACTTGATATATCCTTCTTTGTGAAGTTGATATAAAACATATGCCATTTCTTCTTTTGTTAATATATCATGTGTTCCAAAATTCTTTTTAGATTTTGGTTTCATCCAACCCTTTTCAATAAAATATGAAACAGAACCTCTTGCACTTTTAGGAACTTTTTTTCCGTCAGAATATTTCATTAAAGTTTTCGAACTTTTCTCTGAAAGCTTCATGTTCATTGCTTTACCTAAAATATGAGGTAATTCCCAACGATAAAAATATTTTTTTGGACCAAATACAGTATTTTTCTTAAATGTGTACAGATACCCCGCGCCCATTGTAATAGACACATCATTGTAATAAAAATCTGTTTTTTTCACATCCACGAAATTAACTTTTTTTGTTTTTTTAAATCCAAATGCTCTATTTACCATATAAATAAATTCATATCGCTGAATATTTTTCTTTGGTAAAAACTTTCCGGATTTGTCTATATATGCATATCCTCTTTGTTTTGCAAATTCAATTGCTTCTTGAGTCTCACTTTTTTTATGATTTTTATTTTGAGAAATTGTTTTCGGTTGTTCCTTTTTTGTTTCTTCTTTCTTGTCGGCTGATTTTGTTGAAGTATCCTTTTTTGCTTCTGTCGTCTTTTTGGTATTTTGACTTTTTGGTTGCAAAGTCATACCGCTATCAATTTTTTTTGCTCCACTGTCATCCCATACTGTCGATGCATAAGAATAAGTAGAAGCGGTACAAACTGTTAACATAACAACGAAAGTTAGGATTTTTTTAGTAAATAATCTTTTCACAAAACTCCTCCTCCAATCTCTTAATATGTCAACAATTAATATGTTAACAATAATTGATTTAATCTTGCTTTAATACCTTGACTCCAATTTTTGTCTGTTGCATAACAAACATTCATAGATTCTATACTATATCCATGGAAATATTTCCCGGATGGAGATAAATAATTTCTCGAGATATATCCTGCTACATGATCGATACAAGCTTCTCTAGACATAAATCTTCCGGCAGAAGAGTATGGGCTTCTATCATATGCTTGAAACCCGAAGAGATTATTTTTATCTCTTGCAATTCTACTTCTTCCTACATTAGACTCATGCATTGCTAAAGAAACCAAAAAAAGTGCATTTACACCATACTTTTCTTCAGCTCTTTTAAATGCTCCGCCCAATCCTTCCAAAGCGGTTCCTTGTAGGCGATTGTTAATAAAATGTTCAGATACATCGCTCGGTTTCAACAAAAAATCAGTATTTATAATATTATAAGCATCTTCTCCCAAATCGCTACAGGTGATAATATTTGAATTATCTGCAATTAACTTATTATCAGCAATCTTTTTCTGCTCAAGTGAAAGATTGCTTGTAACAGTTTGTTGAGCGGTCCCATCTATTTTTTTTACAGTTTTTTCAATTTTCTCCGTTTTTTCAAACAGATTAACTTCTCCTCCATTTTTTGTAAGTAATGTTCTTGTTTCAGCAAAACTGAAGATTGTAGAACAAAAAAACACTACAAAAAACATTCCTATTGATATCATTTTTTTATTTTTCATATCTTTAATTATACTCCTCCAAATATACTCAAATATTTTCCAAGAAATATATAGATTTCTTTTCCGTACAAAGAAATTATCCAAGCTGAAATACACATATATGGTCCAAAAGAAACTTCCCTATTTAAAGAAATGTTTCTAAAAAATATTCTTTGAAACAGCAAATCTACAGCTGCGACATAAAAAGGTAGAAAACAAATTAAAAATGTATTATGACTACCTAAATAAAATCCTAACACTCCATTTAACAACACATCGCCGAATCCGAATGCTTCTTGACCGTAATACAGTTTTGCTAAAAAATAAATAACAGAAAAGATAACAAAACAGTATACAGCACCCTTTATATGCATCCATATGTTTGCAAAATCCGCTATCCCATAATATATTCCAAAAATAATGAAATAGAATAACAACATGGCATCATAGATATACATTGTATCATAGTCTATGAAACCGACAATCATCAACATTCCCCAAAACACAACTTGAATTAAAGTGAAACTTGTCCAACCATATTTGTAAAATGAAAGAAAAAACAAGAGTCCGCTCAAAATTTCAATTAATAAGCTTCGGATTGGAATAGAAGTCTTACAATATCGGCACTTTCCTCTTAGAAATAAAAAACTGATGATTGGAAATAAATCTACTGTACTCAAAGAATGTTTACAACTTGGACAATAAGAACGACCATGCACAAAATTAATTTCTCTTGGCAAACGATCAATTACCACATTATAGAAACTACCGAAACATGTTCCTATATAAAATATCATTATCAACATCAAAATTTCCATTTTACTTCTCCGCTATAACCAATAAATTTAATTGATTGTCTTTAATATAACAACTAAAAATAATAGATTTGTATTTATTATTCTTTATTTTGAGCACAGGACACAAATGATTTCCGGCAACTTGTTCTCCGATGGATATCGTATCAGACTGATATTGTTCTATAATAAAGCCCTTTTGTTTCAATGAATCAAAAAGATGGTCGAACAATTGATTAACTTCCTTTTTTGTCTTTTCATCAAACAAGCTTTTTTCCGATAAAACAGCAATTCTGTTCTCTACGTTGTTTGAAACAGTCAACTGTTGTCCAAATGGAATACGCATATTATTTAAAGAAGAAAAAATATACAATAAATTATCTTGCACAGAAGTATCTTCCAACTGATCTGATACAATTTGATTTAATAATAATTTATATTTAGAAATATCGGAGGTCTTGAAATCCGGAAAAAGCAACTCTCCGGTCACAAAAACATTATCATAATTCTGATTTTCAATTGCTTCTAAAAGGGTATCCGCTAAATCATCAGTAATCACCTGAAATCCATTTTTTTCCGGTATTACCTGAATTTGTCCATCAATTTGCATCAAAAACGCATCTTCTGAAGAAGAACGAAATTTTTCTGATTGTTCAGAAATAGATTTATTCAATGTTTCTTTATCATAGTACAAATTTTGTTGTGAAATTTGTATTGGTTCCAAACTTTTTTTTACAGGGATTGCTTTCCATACTTTATATAATGTCTTATGTTCAAGAAAAAAATTAACATATTTCTCTTGTTTTGGAGACAAATACGAAACTCCTAACTCTGAAAATGGAACAAACATAGATTTTTCTACATCATAGACTGTTTTTAAATAAAAACCGGTAGGAAAATTTTTTTGAAGTTCAGCATCCAAATCCTCTTTGCTTGCAATATGATAAAAATGCTCCTCTATTCCTATTTTCATTTCTCCGGGTTGTCCGACAGTGAATAGAAATAAACCTAATACTGTAAAAATACACATACTAACAAAAGCGAACAACCCTTTTATTTGACTTAACTTTTTCATAAGAAACATTTTACAAACAATCCGATGTCTGTACCTCCGTCTTTACATAAAGTAACCTATTATATCTTTTTTCTATATTATGCAGAAAACATTGCCATTTCAACGATAGCATCTTTTCTTGATTGTCTTGCGATATCAAAAATATCTTCTGTAATTTTTGTACCTTTCATTAACAAAACATTACCTTCAGCATCTAAAATATCTCTTGTTAATACACGACCAAGCAATAATACTTTTTGTTTATCAATAAATTTTTGAATTAATTGATTATCTTCCACTAACCCTTGATTAGCTTTAGGATGACGACGACGCTCAGAAACTGTGATTTCATCCTTTTTTTCTTCAATATGTTCTGCCTCATCTTGAGCTGCCGCTTCTTCAGCAGGCTCTGTTTTGATTTCAGACGAATTTTCTACAATTTGCACTACTTCATCTTGAGCGGTTTCTTCTTCAATACATATAGTATCATTTTCAACAGGCATTACATCATTTTGAACAGATTCTTCTTCAACTACTCTATGGAATTTAAGGTTATTTTCAAGTGTATGTTCTATCTCTTCCTCTGTTTCAGAAAGTTCTTTCGTCTCAACTTCTTTTACAACTTCCATTTTAGGGATAAATTGTGTAATTTCATCCGCCTTGTCTTCAACATCTGAAGCTTCTGTTTGTTCAACTGCCGGAACAACAGATAAATCTGTTTCTTCAGATTTCATATTCCAATCATGTTTGATGTAACTATATTCAGGATTTTCTTTCGTGCGAACAAAATCTTGAACAACATCATTTTTTTTGAAAGGAGAAACATCCTGTTCGGTAGTTCTTACAATAACAATACCATTCCCGATACTCATCACGCTAAAAGCATCAAATCGCTCTACTTTTTCACTTTTTGTTAATTCTACAAAGATAGACGAAATATCTCCTTCTTCCGAAAATTCACAATCTACGACTGTTCCAACCTTATTTCCCTTTAACGAAACAACAATGTCTCCTATTAAGGTGCTTTTCCCAAGATACACTTCTTTTCGTTCAACCTGTCCTTTTTTCTTAAGAATTACAGAGTCACGCATAATAATAATTGCATAATCTCCCATTCCTTCCAAATCTGAAAAAGGAAGAACATAATCTACATCATCTTCTGTTAATGGAATTCCGTTTTCATCAAGTTTTGAAACAACAAAACTATCAATACATTTTCTTTTTCTATTAAACAAAATTTGTTCAACATTCCCACAATTTATTCCTTCTTCTACACTAATAATAACTGTAGGCATCGTGTCCGGTCTTAACATACGACTCACTGTCCTTTCTATTATCATTCTATATTCAGTCTTTCTTCAAGAAAAACTTCCTCACCATACAATCTTAATAATTCCTTCTTCGCTCGATTACCAACCTCAGTATCGGCATATTTATCAAAAATATAAAACAAGATTTTTTTATTTTCTTTTATCTCTCCCTGAACGAAAAAAATATCTGCCTGCAAAAACAATATTTCACAACTTTCGTTTTCCTGTTCGTCTAAAGAAGCATCTTGTACACTATTTTCAGGCTCTTCTTCTGTGGACTCAGTATTTTCTTGAGAAGTCATGTTAGAGGCACTCAACTGTTCCGTAGCTTGAGAAGATAAACCGCTACACTCTGATTCTGTTACAAATTCTTTTGTTTCTTCAGATTCACCCTCTAAAATATCCTGTTCTTTCTGAGAGGTTCCTTCTGAAGAATTTTTCTTTTCCGACTCAGTTTCTGAATCATCTTCATTCTTTTCTCGCAAAAATCCCATTGCAATTATAGATTCAGCCACTCTATCTTTCATGTTAAAGAAAGATAGTTCCGGAAAAGAAAAAATAGATTCTTTCTCACTGTTTCCAAAATAATGAACCCCTCTTTCCAGAAGAGAGTTAGTACCTGCAACAAGCAAAGCTTGCATTCCGATTGGTAATAACAACCAAACAGGATGATACGGTAGTATTTTTATAAAAAACAAAAGCGATAAACTAAAGAAAGCAAGGAGATATGGAAGAAATTCAAACATCAAAGAAGAAGATTTCCTCCATACCAGGCATATGATTAAATTTTCTAAAAAACAAATTACACACGCAAAAATTATTGCTTTCAAAAATATCATCAAAATATCTCCAGTTTAATTTAATTCAATTTAGCTCTATTCATATTGCAATACATTAATAAATATATTATCAAAAATCAAAGAACCTTCCAATGCTCCGGAATCTTTTTTTCCTTCCACATAAATTCCATCAATTTTAATCGGATAATTTTTTATTCCATGCAAATCATACAGAATCTCTTTCCATCCTGTCCATGAGATTTCTTTTGCAAAAACAATCAGATATTCTTGACCGTTTGCATCCGTCATACGCAAACCGACTTCATGAGGAAGTTCTTTATCAGAATATACCGAAAAACCGATTCCTTCTACTTTTTGTTTGATTGTAATATTAGAAGAAGTCAAATCAATATATGCCTTTTCTCCATCTGTATTTCCTGTAAATGCATAAGTTAATCTTCCTGCTTTACTTCCTTTTGCAAAATTACCATCTGTAATTTCTCCCTGTACTGCTATTTGAGGACCGCTTCCTTTTACGACAATATCTCCGTTTTCAAATCCGAAAATTTCTTTATTTTTCAAACTTACCTTCGAACCCCATTTTTTGCCGGACGGTATAGTTTGTTTTTTGTTTGACTTTTTATTTGGAACTGTGTCGCTTGGTGGTCTTACTCCGCTTGGAATAATGTTTAACGGATCAGATGAAGCCGGAACATCTTTTTTCCAAGCCCATGAATAAGATAGATATGGATTGATGCGTCCGGATTTTGGTAGCGGAAGCGTATCTAATACTCCCGGAACCGCCTGCACATATTTATCGACATCTGTTACCTGATAAAAGCTCAAACGAATATTTCCTGTCATTTTAGTTTCTTTTTCCCCGTGAATTGCATCTCCCTCTCTTGCCATTGTCAACTCACTGGAAATAATATTTTTAGGATTGTTGTCAATTTCGTGCAATAATTTCAAAACCTGAGCATAGGTTCCTTTGAACTCTATTTGAGCTTGCATTAATTTAATATTACTGTCTACAACTTCTTCTTCTGATTCAGAACTTTCCTTATTGTCCATCAAATGATTTACATCAACACTTAATTGTTCATTTGGTTTTTCTGTATTCGCTTGTCCTTCTGCAGTATCTGCACCTTCTGTTGAAACAGTCTCCCCTGAAGTAGAATCTGTTTCTTCTGTGTTTGTTTCATCAGTATTTGCTTCTTCTGAACTTGCATCTTGCGTCTCTCCGTCTAGAGAAATAGATGCATATTCAGAGAATTGAATAGAAACAATATCCAATCCGCTCGCTTGATTCAAGCGGTTGATTTGCATAATAAACTCTTCTTGTTCCGTTTTTCCAAAATATTTTTTTGCAATCGGAAAAATTTCCGTCTTAAGCTCTTCAGCTTCCGTTTGTTTTATTTCTGATTGTGCAATTACAGTATCCATTTGTTCTTTGGTTTCCTGAAATTGTTGGATTTCATTGCCCAATGCAGAGGTTTTTCCCATTAAATTTCCTGCAACCGTATAGTAATACAGTGCAACAATAACGACAATAGCCAATCCTAACAATAAATTTTCTTCTCTCTTACTTATTTTCTTTTGTGTCTTTTTCTTTGTCTTTGACTTCATCGTTTTCACCTCCTGCATTTTTTGTCATTGAGTTTGTATCTGTTTGATTTACTTGTGTAGCATTTCCCGAATGTTCTCCGAACTTTGATTTTACCACCATATTGAACATATAATAATTTTCTGAATCGCCTTTTTTATGAATTTCTGTAATTTTTACATCATCAAAGGTGTCTGTCTTTCTTAAATCGCGTTCAAATTGAGCAATCGCATGTTTGCTGAGCGCTGTCCCGTTAAGAGTAATTTGTCTATTTTGGATCGCAATATCATTTAAATATAAGTCCTTGATTACTTCCTTTCCAAGGAATTGCATAAAGTGCTCATTTACCCTGTGTACTTCCATCATAGCACCTTGCAAACGCACAAAAAACTCTTTTTCCAATTTCAGTTCTTCTACTTCTGAAAATGCTTTTTGTGCTTCTTGGTATTGTGCTTGATATTCCGCATTTTCAATCTCTGTTTGCAACTGATCCAATCTCTTCTTTTGTTGATTTAATCTCATATATAGAAAGGCGGTCAATACAAGAATTGCTGCCAAAACAATCGCCAATGCCGTTTTCAAAAAAGCACCGACATCAAACTGTTTCTTATTCTTTTTCAGATATGGGGCAAAAAAGTTAAAATCTCTCATATATTCCACCTCCTATAATCGAATAATCGCACCAAGTGCATTCAAATATTGAGAAACATCAAAATCGCTATTTTTATTTAATTGTACACAATACAATCTCGGTACATTCTCTGCAGAAATATCACAATAATTTTCCAAAAAAGCTTCCAAACCTTTAATCTTAGAACTTCCGCCATACAAATAGATTTTATCCACTTGATTCTGCACCTTTTTCATTGCAAAATAACGAATGGTCTTATTAATTTCATCTGCAAGTTGTGAAATGCTTCTTACCATACTTTGGTTCAAATCTGCCACGTTGCTGAAATTCATATAGGTCTGTCTTAACGATTCAATTCCTGTTTCTTGAACAATTTTATCAACTTCGTTCGTTAATGTATTTTGACTTGTCATTTCAAAGTTGTTTATCCCTTGTTCCGAATTTCCGTATGGAGCAACCGGTGTTTCCGTATTTAAGTAAGGATATTCTTGAGATAGGTTTTCATGACCTGCTTCAACATCAGATTCTCCTATGTTCTCTGTTTTTTCAGGTTCAAAAGAAACAAACATCCCATCCATGATATGGTGAATTTCATCTAAAGACAAACGATTCGGTTCATTACATTTGCTTTTCACAATATCATACAAATCTTTTTCTCCGTAATCAATAATAGAGTTGAAAGCATATTTCCCGTTGCTAAATAGTGTAATATTAGTTTTTTGTACTCCGAAATCTACCAACGCTACATTTTTATCCCAATTATTTCGTCCGTCTGTTCCGGAAGCAATCTCCATTTGGATTAATTTTTCCAACGAATTAAAGTGTACATCTAATACATACGGCGTTAACTGACAACTTTGAACAAGCTGTAACAAATTTTCTACAATCGGTTTTGGCATTGCAGTTACCAACACTTGCAACTTATTCAAATCATTTTCAACAAACTCGCTCAACACTTTGTATTGTATGACATAAGAATCAATGTCAATAGGAAGATATTGACCAATTTCATAATTGATAAGAGGTAAAATATCTTTTTCTTCTACTTTAGGGATTGTAATCTCACGCTTAATAATATCTGTACTTTCTACCGTACAAACAGCATCTGTATTTTTTATTTTATTCTTTTTTAGGATATCAATCATATTATTCTTGGCAGCATCCATATTTTCAACTCTGCCATCCCGATACCAACTGTTCTCTACACTTCCCTTAAATATGGAATTTACCAGCACTTTGTTGTTTTCTACTTTTCCGTAGACACCTTTTATTTCGTGACTTCCAAAATCTAAAGAAAGAACAGTTCTGTTTTTGATTTTACTATTTTTTGTCTTTTTGCTCGCTTTGTTTTTAGAAAACGGCTTCTTCTTCTCTTGTGAACGATTATTTTTTTGTTCTTGTTCAAGAGGACCGGTTTCTTTATTTTTTTTCATGCTTTTTGATTTTCCGAACATCAAAATTCCTCCATAATATCATTTTTATTTTCATACTCTTTATTACTTACTCAATTCCATATTTGTCCTTCAACGCATCTGTCTGATCTTTTATACCGCCGGATGTTTTCGGTTTTGTTGCTACCATCTCATAAACATGGACTTCGGCAGACTTATATTCATTTTTTTCCGCTGCTTCCGTTGACAATTTAACATCATCTATTTGAGCTAAACTACCAAAATAAACCGAAGAATTCATATTATCATACAGATTCCATTTCGATACATTGAAATTTCCAAGATTCTCTCCGTTCAATTCAACACTCAGATTATTTTTTTTCTTATCAACCATAAAAATGCCGGCTTTTTTACCAAACTCAACCTTCTTCATATCATTAGAAATATCCTTTGTAGCAAGCATCTCTTCTTCTACCTTACATTGTTTTCCGGTTTTTGACACAAGAACTTGTTCCGGCTGAATCAACTGTATTTTATCAAATCCTATTTTTGCTAATACCGTTACCTTATCTATTCGCACCTCGTTGCCACTTCCTGTAGCTGTTATTTCAGTTGCTTTAACATTGTCTCGCAAGAACGGAATACTGATGATATTTCCTTCCTGATTGACAGTAGAGCCTCTACCAAACACTACAAAAAAATTAAATTGTTTTTCGCGTAAAGGTGACACGACACCGACCGTGTCTCCTGCAAAAGAAAGATATCTTGACTTTGTTTCAAATTCTGTTCCGTTTTCTTTGATAATCCCCGTCTGTTCCGGTTGAAGCAAATACGGTACCCCTTCTTTCCCTAACGGAACACTGAATTGCCCTTGTGTAGAAGAAGCTTCCTCATTGTTCCAAGCATACAATTCCTTTACTTTAATATTGCTCGCCGTATCAGGAGGGTATTTTTTAAGTAATTTATTCGGATTAATGATTGAGATATCTTCTCTAAACAAATAGTCATCTTTACCAAAAGGCAACTTCGAAATATAAATCGGTGTACTGCCTACTAAACGACCAAGTATACCTTGCTTGGTATATGGACGAATTCCACATACGACAAAACCGTTCTCCATAGTATTAGCAATTTGTATTTTTTTGTCTGTATATCCCGGACCTGACACACCTTTCTTAGAAATATAGTTATAATCTGTTGGAAATACCGGATAAAACTCATTGCCCTCCAATAATTTTTGCAATTTTTCTTTTTCGCTATCGTTCAAAGACAATTTGTTCAAATCCAATGGAAAAATATGATATCCCGGTCGACTCTGATACCAAGCAACCTGTTCAAGGTTATCTCGATTCTCAAAACCGGGTACATACTCTGACTTTGCATATAACGTTTGCCCTGTTACGTTATCCGCAACCTGTTGCTCTCGATTTGCCGTTGTGTCAGAGTGAAGATATCGAACAATATCTGATAGAATAGGAATTTTTTGACTAGAGGTAGTTCCAAATACCCAACCAGTTATAGAGTGCTTTGTAATTGTATTCGGAGATGTAATATAAACAAAATCAACATTTGGATCTTCTTTTTTAGATATTTCTGTAGAATCCAATTTCAGTTTAACGTAGGTCCAAGAATTCTTTTTGTCCAGATAAGGTTCTAAGTTCTTTTTTGCATTCTGCTCTTCTTTTTTCTTTTGTCCCATTAACGCTACTAAATGTGATTTTTCATCATTAAGCTTATCCTTGTCAGCTGCGGATAAAGAAGGTTTTTTTAATTCTAAGTCAATATACTTTATTTGTTGTTCTGACGATGAAACAATATCAGATATTTCATTTCTGACAGCTATCAGATTTTCAATCTCTTCTATTGTTTTTTCTGTATTTCCACGACGCCCAAAGCCTTCTGCAGTAATATCCCGTCTCACTGTGCTAAATTGTACAAGATAACTCTTTGAAACAGAAAGCACCATTGACGAAATAATTACAAGAATCACAAGACTGATTATTACCTCGACAATTGTCATCCCTTTGTTTTTCTTCATATACTCACCTACCATTTCGGTCCATTGACCATCCATAAATCGTTATTGATTGATTCTCCAATCTCTTGAAAAATTTTGGATAAATCTTCACCTGAATTTGCTCTAAATACTCGCTTGCTATCTCCTTTGATAGAAAACTCATCGGCAATCGCATTTAACCCAGAAGTAGAAACACTTCTTGAAAAAGCAATTATATACACTCTTTTTTTTGTTACCATATCTTTGATTGCTTTTCTACTTTGCGGAGAAGAGTTTTTCAAATAATTATCTGGAGTATTATATAATTTCCCGACTTTTGATACATATGTGTTACCTGTAGCTGCAGACCAATTATTGTGTAGCCATGCACCGCTTCCTTTTTGACTTGCATAAGCCTCTTGTATGCTTTCTTCTTTGCCGTTTTGTTGTGTCACAATATGTTCATAATCCAAAGAAAGTTCCTGCGTTACAGAATCATAGATTGTATTTGTAGGCTTAATAATTTTCACCTCGCAAGCATTTCCTTCTTGATAATATTTTCTTAATTCTGGCTCCTTAAAATTAAATGAATTGTCTAATCTATGTTCATATGTCACATTTGTAAAATGTTTAAATTGACGCTTTTGAAATGCATCCATGTCATAATTTTTATCTCTATAAATAGGATTGGTATTCTTTTTTTTAGAAAAATCACTTTTGTTTTTACTGATATAATTTCCTTCTAAAGTAGGAATAATTGTTGCAGCATTTGATTCTCCATCTACTAAAATAATCAAATAATCCCGAAAATGTTCTTCAGGTCGTTCTCTCAATAAATCATTGTTTTTTTCATCTATACTATAAAAAGCATATCTTAAACCTTCTCCTGTATTGGTGCCGCTGTAAGCTCCCAAGCTATCCATCGATTCTTTCAGCTTTCCTTCATATACATTCGAACCAATAATTTTTTCGCGATATTCTTTACTAGCGGAATAAAATGTAGGTTTAATATATCCTCCTTTTCTATCTGATCTTACCAACACGTTGTTATCAAAAGGAACAAGTTCAACGTCAGCAGCCTTATTTGTACTTAAAAGCTTTAACAATTTTCCAGTCTCTACTTTTAAAATATTAATCCTACTCTCTTTATTGCCATGGGAATCCTTTAAGTCTCTCGTATGCATACTTCCCGAGTTATCCAACACCAAGGAGATTACTCCGTGTGCGCCTTCTTTTTTGAGATATACATTATCTGTACGATAAGCAATTGCAGTGGCCGGATCACTCGGTGAACCACGGTCAACAACTTGCAATGCATTTAACGAACTAAGTTTGGATTCAATAGTTCCGTAATCAATTGTTTGAGATGTTCCGTCGCTTAAGGTTAACTTCATCTCATAATTTAAACTATTATTTTCTCGTGATCCCCCGCCTTCTTTTATTGTAGGTTTGAAAAACCTCAAATCATACAAAAACTCCTTTCCGTTCGATAAATCGGAAAATGCAATGATTTTCTGCACAAAATAATGTTCCGAGCCGCCATCTGATATTGTAATAAGAGTTTCCTCTTCTTTCAATTTACTTTCATCCGGTTTGCTCTTCCCTTTGTAGTCGATTGCTACCAACGCTGTTTTTACATCTAAATCCTTCCCACTCTGAGTCATTTTACCCGGAACCTTAATATTCTTTTTCAATCCGATATAATTCCAATCAGGAGTTAATTTCTCATTGTTCGGTGCATTAAATGTACTATCTGCTACTGTAAAGGTTGCAGTAGAATATTTTATTGCGTTATCCGTATAGCTCAAAAATATGCGGTTAGCGTCTTGCAACTGCTTTTCTTTTGTTGCAAAAACCGAATTGTTTGTGGCACCAAAAAGCAACTGTACTCCAATTCCCATAACCAAAACTCCTAAGGTTAACGCAATAATCAGCTCCGTAAGCGTAAGACCTTTTTGCTTCATTTCTGCTCCTCCTCTATTTTCTTCCGACTAAGTATAAAATTTCCGTTGGTGCTTCAAGCGGCACCAATACCGTCATCGTATAAGTTTCCTTTGATACTTTAGTTCCAACTGCATAACTTCCGGTTGAAATGACTCTTGCATATTCTCTTTCTATTGTTCCGGAAGGATCAAGTTCATTATTTTTATTTACCTTTCGTTTTACCTTGTCAACTTCCACTTCAAAGTGACCTACTTTTTCTCCACCTACCACCAAATCACTTGCACCTGTCCATACAGGAGTAGAACCTCCGACGGAATAAGACATAGTCTTAATCTCTTCCAAAAGACTCCTCCCTGAACCGCCGGTAATATCTAATCCCTCTTTATTTGTATTAATCAAATCAACTGCCCAATCTGCACCCGCCTTGGAATAGTAATAAAGTTGCAAATCGTCTCTTTGAGAAGCAGCACCGGCCAAGTTTGCATCAAACAAACTTGCTGTAATCAATGACAATGTAACAACCATCAACATAACTACCAAAACATATACATACAGCACACCACTATGCTTTTTTCTATTCATACAATGTTCCGCTCTTAATTTTTTCATCCCTTGTTCTATGCTGCCAAGTAGACTGTTCCTTTCTTTTTGTATAGCTGTCCACATTCCAAAATATTGTGTTTTCTCAATAAATGCAATGTTGAATTTTTCTGCCATTTTCAATACAATCACTTCCTTACACTTCATATAATATTTTTTATAATATATTTTCATAACAATATAATGATAGTATTCTCTAAAATTATATGTATATAGTTACCATATCTATTGATAAACATATAGATATAATCTTTTTAATATTCCAGCACTTGTAACGTTTCACTATAACTTTCAGATTCTACACTCGCTACTATGCTTTTATTATGATAAACAAATAAATTTGTATATTCTTTTTTATCTTTGACTGCGGAATAAATATTTTACAAATTAATACCAAATATCTAATAGAACAATTAACAAATTATATATTATATTTCATAAATTACACTTAAAATTATAATTTAATATGTGAATTTTTCAAAATAATATACAGAGTCTCTATCCGTTTTTTTTGTTAAATTTTAATATAATTAATTTATTTCTAAAATTTATCAAATTTCACAAGTAGTATAAAAAGTGAGTTATCCCAATCCATAACCCACTTTATACACTCTTGAATATTTTTTATCTAAGCTCAAAATTATGTTATCTCATATAAATTAAGACAATATCCACAATCCTTTTTCTTAATTAGTAAAATCGTATTCTAACGTTGGCAAAGGACTTGAGTATTCATTTGGAGAAGTAGTGGTTACCGTAAGTTTCTTACCGTCATACACATACTTTGACCCTACAGGTTGCCCATCTACAATACCGGCAGCTCTAATAGCTTTCATTCCATCATCCTTGCTTGGTAGTACTCCTTGTTTTTTTGCCATTTCCAGGTTAATAACAGATATGCAGGTTTTGTAGTTTGTTTGCAATACACTTGTATTTGCACTTTTTCTGGTATCAGCATATCTAACTGCTCCAAGACCCATTAAGATTCCTAAAATAACAACTACTACGATTAACTCTACAAGAGTAAATCCTTTTCTTTTTTTGTTTAGTTTCATAATTTTCTCCTTTTTATTTTCATTATTTCGAGCTGTAATAAGATTGGGTTACTACAGTTCCATTTATAAAAATAAGCATGTTGCTTGTTTTTATACTATTTTATTGTATTGTATTAATAACATCAAACATCGGAAGATACATCGCAATAACAATTGTACCGATTACTACTCCCATAATTACAATTAACAAAGGTTCTAACATGGTAACGAGAGCTTCTAATGCCGCTTCCATCTCCTCATCATAGTATTCTGCTGTCTTTTCCAGCATTTCATCCAATCTCCCCGATTCTTCTCCGATTCCTATCATAGAGAGCATCATAGGTGGAAAGATATTCGTAGCTGCAAGCTGCGCGGTCATTCCCATCCCTTTTTCAATTCCTTCTACCGTCTCTTCAATTTTGGATTCTACGAATTTGTTACCCGTTGTTTCTCCAGCAGCTCTTAGCGCTTGTATCATCGGAATCCCGCTATAAAGCATCGTGGACAATGTACGGGTAAATCTTGCGGTTGCAATTTTACTGACATTCGGACCGATAAGCGGAAGTTTCAATTTGATTTTGTCCCATGAAATACGAATTTCTTTTTGTTTCAGTGCGACCCTAATCAAAAAGACAATTGCAAACAGAACGAGAAGAATCCAAATCCAATTGTGCACCAACAAATCACTTAAATTCATTACAAATCTCGTCAATGCAGGTAATTCCATATCTGCACCTTCAAACATCTTAACAAAATTCGGCATTACCTGTGTTAACAGGATAGCTACCGCCGCTACAACGATAAATGCTAAGATGATAGGATACATCATTGCTCCTCTGATTTTGCGACGAAGTTTCATATCTTTTTCGTAATGGACTGCCATTTTTTCAATAATTTCTGCCATCTGCCCTGACATTTCTCCGGCTTGAACAGTTCTTTTTAGAAGGTATGGAAAGGCATTGCCCTGGTTTTCCATAGATTTTGAAAGCTCCGTTCCTTTTTTTACAGAATCCGAAAGATGAAAAAGATTCTTTTTTAATTTTTTGCTTTTAGATTGTTTTGCCAGTACATCCAAAGAACGATTTAAATCCATTCCTGATTTCAACATAATTGACTCCTGTCGACAAAATGAAATAACATCTTTCAAATTTAACTTTCGGTTAATTGTAAAATGAAAATGAACTAAAAAAATTCCATAGAAAATCACGTTTGGTATAATTGAATCACCACAAAACAAAAAAACCAAAGGTGATGACTATGGAATATAATAATACTACAGCAAATTCAAGAAAAAATAAACATTTAAACGATTTCGAAAGAGGACAAATTCAACTTCTGCATAATAAAGGATATTCAGCATACAAAATAGCAAAAGAACTTCGTAGAGCATCCAACACCATAAGAAATGAGTTAAAAAGAGGTACAGTAACTCAAATAAAAGGAATACATGATGTACAAGTATATTATCCGGATACAGGTAAGTTAGTATATGAGAAGAATCGAAAAAATTGCAAAAAGAAATTTAAAGCCTTGAAATGTAGCAAATATTTAGACTTTGTAAAGCAAAAGTTTAATGAAGAAAAATGGTCGTTAGATGCAATTTGTGGATATGCAAAGTTAAATAAGCTATATGAAGGTCAAAGAGTCTGCACCAAGACATTATACAATTATGTAGATATAGGTCTAATAGGAATAAAATCTATTGATTTGCCCTTAAGAGTGAAAAGAAAACCGGCTAAAAAACGAGTAAAAGAAAACAAAAGAAAACTTGGAAAAAGTATAGAAGAAAGACCGCAAGAAATAGAAACAAGAAAAACATTTGGAAATTGGGAAATAGATACAGTAATACCAAAGAAAAACAAAGAAGAAGCATCATTAATAACCATAACAGAAAGAAAAAGTCGAATGGAACTAATCTTAAAATTAAACAGAAGAAAAGCATCCATAGTAAATGAAACATTAAAGAACACATTGAACAGATTGAAGGAACCACAAAAAATATTTAGAAGCATAACAAGTGATAACGGCTTAGAGTTTGCGAAATTATGTGAACTTGAAAAAACATATATAGGAAACATCTATTACTGTCATCCCAATAATCCCCAGGAAAGAGGAACAAATGAAAAGCACAATAGCCTAATCAGAAGATTTCTACCGAAAGGAAAATCATTAAATGATTATGAAGAAGAACACTATATAAAGATAATGAATTGGATGAACAATTTGCCAAGAAAAATCCTAAATTACCGCACTCCTATAGAAGTTTTTATAGAAGAACTAAATAACTTAGGACTTTTAGATGATAATGAGGAATTAGTTCAATTTGATATTGCAATTTAAGAAATTTAACTTTCCGCTATTACCGAAAGAAATTTCTTTACTTTGTAACTTTTCATCAATGCTGATAGGAGTATATCCTTTCCCGCGAAGCATCAACAAAACCGCATCTTCATTTTCTGCATTCGCTACATCTTCTACCACTATTCCTGCAGAATCTACAGCACGGTAATTGAATGTTTTATCCATCATTTCACCTTCTTTATTCTATCATTTTATTTTGACAATAAGCCTTTGACGGACTCTTTGTCTACTGCATATTCAAAAAGTGTTTCTTTTGTGATAATTCCTTTTCTGAACAAATCTACTAACGAACCATCCATCGTTCTCATACCGATTCCGTAATTTGTTTGGATAACATTTTGAATTTGATGTGTTTTTCCTTCACGAATCAAATTGCGTAGCGCCGGAGTGGAAGACATAATTTCCAACCCTACCACTCGACCTCTGTTGTTTGCAATTGGCAGCAATTGTTGTGAGATAACGGCTTCAAGCACAGAAGACAATTGTGAACGAACTTGCAACTGTTGGTGTGGCGGGAAAATATCAATAATACGGTCGATAGTTTTCGCTGCTCCAATGGTATGCAAGGTGGACATTACCAAGTGACCTGTTTCGGCAGCGGTAATCGCTGTCGAAATCGTCTCTAAGTCACGCATTTCCCCTACCAGAATAACATCCGGATCTTCCCGAAGTGATGCACGAAGTGCGTTGGCGAAGCTCTTGGTATCTCGTCCGAGCTCTCTTTGATTGATGACACTGTTTCCATGAGTATGAACATACTCAATCGGATCTTCAATCAAGATAATATGTTCTTTTCGAATTTGGTTGATATATCCAACCATGGATGCTAAAGTGGTCGATTTTCCGCTTCCGGTCGGTCCTGTTACCAAAATTAATCCTCTTTTCTTTTTGCAAAATTCCTTAAACACAGGTGGAAGTTTCAAATCCTCCATCTTAGGAATAGCAGAAGTGATAGTACGAAGTGCAATACAGAAATTTCCCTGTTCCCTGTAAACATTTACCCGATAACGACAAACTTCCAAAAAAGTGTAGGCAACGTCAATTTCACCTTCTTCTTCAAAAAATTCCATTTCTTCTTCATTGAGAAGTTCGTTTGCCAAACTTTCGGTATCTTCTGCTGTCAGACTGTAATTTCCTACCTTTTCCAACTTCCCGTGAATCCTTAAAACAGGAGGAATTCCGACCGAAAGATGGATATCTGAAGCGCCTGTTCGGATACTTTCTCTGATAATAGGTTCCAATGTCATCATATCTATGCTTTCCTTTCGAATTGTGATGTAACTTTTGATTGTTCTTCATATATCTGTCCGGATATAGTTATGACCTTGCAACATCATTTGTTTATTCGTTTATATGAGTTGTACCTTGGTTACGATGTTATCTCTAATCAATTGAGCGAATCAAATAGCCACTTTTTTAATTTAAATATATTTGTTAATTATCTGTTTTTTCTATAAAAACAATTCTTTTTTATAAATATCACGTTAATATTACCCTTATTTTTCGATACTGCTTATCATATCGGTTGTTATTCATCCACACTATACGCTACTCTTATCATTTGTTCTACAGTAGTCGCTCCGGAAATTACCAATTGTTTTGCGGACTCACTCAAGGTCATCATTCCTTTTGCTCTTGCGGCATTCTTAATTTTGTCCGCTTCTTCACCACGGTTAACCATGGTACGAACTTCTTTGTCTATTACTAATATTTCGTGAATTGCCGTTCTTCCCGAATATCCGGTTCCACCACAGAAGTTACATCCCTTTCCTCTACAAAGATAATCCGGTTTTTCCATTCCGAGCAATATCATTTCTTCCATACTCGGGATATAATACTCTTTACATTTCGGACATATTTTCTTAATTAAACGTTGCGCAACAACTCCTACAACTGCAGAAGTTACCATATAAGATTCAATACCCATATCAACCAAACGGGAAATTGTACTTACAGTATCGTTGGTGTGCAATGTGGATAATACTACGTGACCCGTGATAGCTGCACGAACTGCAATTTGTGCTGTTTCTTCGTCACGAATCTCTCCAAGCATAACAACGTCAGGGTCTTGACGAAGAACGGAACGGAGCCCGCTTGCAAAAGTCATTCCTGCTTTTGCATTCATTTGAACTTGATTTACCCCGTCCAGTCGATATTCTACCGGATCTTCCAATGTGATAATATTTTTCTTGATATTGTTCAATTCTTTCAGAACTGCATATAACGTTGTTGTCTTACCGCTTCCGGTCGGTCCTGTCAGCAGAATCATCCCTTCGGGAGCCTTGATGATTTTTTCAAATAACTCCAAATTTTTCGGAGTAAATCCCAACTGCTCTTTCCCGACAACTAAACCTCCTCTATCCAAAAGACGAATAACGGCTTTTTCGCCATATACAGTAGGCAGGATAGAGATACGCATATCTACCGGTCTGTCATCAACAACGGTTTCTACACGACCATCTTGTGGGATTCTCTTTTCAGAGATGTCCATTCTTCCGATAATTTTAATCCGAGTAATCATGGCAGAGGATACGCTTTTTTCTAAGGTGAGCACTTCTTTCAAATCTCCGTCAATACGATTTCGTACTCTAACTCTATCCTCAAAAGGTTCAATATGGATATCGCTTGTTCCACTCTTAACAGCATCGGATATAATTGACTTTACCAAACGAACAACGGGCGCATTGCTTACATCGGCAGACTCAAACTCTTGAAATACATCTACACTAACATCAGATTCGTTGTATTCAGCAATCGCTTTTTCAACATCTTCGGAAGATGTATAATTATTTTTGATGGCGTTCATAATTTCTTTCTTTGAAGCAAGCATCACTTCAATATTCATGCCTGAAGAAATTTTTGCATCATCAATCGCCAAAATATCGAACGGATTTTCCATTGCTACAATTAAAGATTTGTTTGACAAATTAATATCTATCGGTATCAAATGATGTTTCCGTACCATTTTTTCGGAAAGATATCTACAAGCTGCATTATTAATAGCATAAGTACTTAAATCTACAAACTCTACACCGTACTCTTCCGCTTGAGCAGAAAGATATTGTGACTCATCTATCATATTTTCCTGCAATAGAGCATTTTTGAAACTGATACCTCTATCGACAGCAACCTCTTTTGCATAATCTATATCTTCTTGTTTCAAAATGCCTTTCTTTACTAAAATATTTCCTACTTTCATAATACCCTCATTCCTTTTGACACTTGCTCGAGTCTCTTATTCGAATCTCTTATAATGTAGTTTATTTTTGTTTCATCTAAATTTTCTAATTGTATCTAAAACCTAAAATTCTTACTCTGACTAATGTTTGAAACTGAAATTAATACCAAAAATTATTATATATACTTTCCTTTATGTAATTTTTAACCACACCACTATACCAAATAAATTCCATTTTTGCAATACAAAATAGAATTTGTATCAAAAACTTGTATTTATAATTGTTGTTACAATCCACAAAAATCTCACTATTTCCAATATTTCCCTTAAAAGCTTGTCTTTAAACAGAAAGCATGTAAAAATTTACATATTTTCTGATTGAAAAATCATTTTATAAAATCTCAATTTACTTACGATTCCATCTGATGCTCATCATAACATCCGACAAATATTGACCTGATTGCAGAATCACAACATTTTCTTTCGGATATTCTTTTAACTTATTGAGATATGTTTCCCAATTTTTCATAACAGCATCAATCCAATTATTAACATTACCTCTTTTGAGATATCGTATCATGTACTCATTTTTTAACGAAATATCAGGACATACAATCATATATTCTTCTCCGGACAATGATATTAATTCGACAATCTCAAGCTCTTGTGACATCAAAACAATATATCCCTCTTTACTCAACTGAATAGCATCATAAATATAACAGTATGGATATTTCTCTCTGTTCGTATACTGCATACTATCCAAATCGATCATGGTCTTAAATATTTGACTTGCTCTTGTCTTTCCCACTCCCGGGAATCCGCTGATTAACATGTCACATTACACCTCCAATATTTTCACGCTAATCCTTTCTTAACTTAAAGAAGGATTTCAATGCTGTAATCATATCAAATTATGGGGTAACGAATTCAAATATAACATATTGTTTATAATATTACAATAAAATATTTATTTTTTTATTTAATCAAAGTATTTCTATAATAATTTAATATATTATTATGAGCAATAATTTCATGGATATAGCATTTTGATATAGCACTTTATTACCTTTTGTTTTCGACATCTATTATTTTGATGTTTTTCAATAATGAAAATGGGATAATATATAATTCAATTCTTATATTTATTTTTAGTTATCGCGATAACTAATATTTTGAAAGGTTTCGAAGCGAAAGTATATCTTCTATATAAAAACCATCATTTCAAAGCCGATTTAGATTCTTTCAAAGGGGCAATCTCACTAAAATATTTTTTTCAAAAATACTCTTTTTTTGTAAAGCGAAGATGGAATACATAGTACATTTGAAGAAGAATATTTTTCAGATTATATCTGTCCTATTACATTTTCGCTATGCTGTCTTATAAAAGGAATTACATTTCTTCATAATTTTCCGAAATAATAGGAAGATTTAACAAATGTAAGACTTTCTCTAACAGTACACCTTCAATATGAGGATAATGGAATCCATAACTGGTACGAATACACTGTGTGATAAATTGCACTCCCCTCTCTAAAGCAATGGGCAAGCTATCTCCTTGCAACAAGCTTCCAATCATAACACTGGTATAAGCATCTCCTGTGCCGGGAAAAGAAGCAGGAATATATTGACAGGAAACTTTCCAAAAACGATTTGTCTTCTTATCATAGGCGACTGTGTTCGTTTTTCTATCGTCTTCATCAGGAACACCTGTTATAACAACAATTTCAGGACCCATATCAGACAGTTCTGTAAGTCGTTCTTTGATTTCAAAAAAAGAAATTTTGTTAGAACTATTCCGGTTACATGACTCTCCCAGTAAATATCTTGCTTCTGTAAAATTAGGAGTAATAATATGTGCTTGTTTTATCAATGTTTTCATTAAACAAACCATTTGTTCATCCATAGTTTCGTACAAGGTTCCGTTGTCACCCAGAACCGGATCAATCACTACCAATGTATCTTCTTTTTTGAAAGTGTCTATGAAGTTTGATACAATTTCAATTTGTTTTGAAGAACCTAAAAATCCTGAATAGATACAATCAAATGTTATATGGTTCTTTTCCCAATTGGAAATATATTCCGGTAGATAATCAGTAAGGTCTAAAAAACTATAATGTTCAAATTCGGTTGTGGCTGACAAAATAGCCGTCGGCATAGGACAAACTCTAACACCCATAGAAGATAATATCGGAATAACCGTTGTCAAAGAACCACGACCGCTTCCCGACAAATCATGGATTGCCGCTACTGTTTTTATCAATTTATTCATAGTCATCTATAAACTCCAATGCTATTATTTTCTTGTTTTATCCCAAATATTTTGTCCCCAATGAAGAATTTTTTCGTCGTGCTCTTCGTAAATAGGGTATTTTTTTGTCAATTCTTCTACAATTTGTTTTGCAGAAACGATATCATCTTTTGTTAATACCAAATCAATTGCATCTGCAATTTGTTCCATTTCCAACTCTTTCATTCCTCTCGTTGTTACCGCGGCTGTTCCGATACGAATTCCGGATGTTTTGAAGAAGTTTTGAGGATCAAACGGAATTGAATTTTTGTTAACAGTAATTCTTGCCTCATCCAATTTTGTTTCTGCTTCTTTCCCGGTCATATTTTTTTCAATTAAACTAACAAGAATCAAATGGTTGTCAGTTCCTCCGGATACAAGATGATAACCTTTTTGTTCCAAAGCGCCTGCCAATGCCTTCGCATTCAAAATAATTTGTTTTTGATAGTTTTTAAACTCAGGTTCCATAGCTTCTTTGAAACAAACTGCCTTTGCAGCAACAATATGTTCCAACGGTCCGCCTTGTATTCCCGGAAAAATCGCCTTGTCTATTTTGGCAGCATATTCTTCTTTACACAAAATTAACCCACCTCTTGGACCGCGTAATGTTTTATGCGTTGTCGTAGTCACAAAGTCGGCGTATTCACAAGGATTTGAATGTAATCCTGCTGCAACTAATCCTGCAATATGTGCCATATCTACCATAAGATATGCTCCTACTTCATCTGCAATTTCTCTAAATTTCTTAAAATCCAATTCTCTGGAATATGCACTTGCACCTGCAACAATCAGTTTCGGTTGTACTTCCTTTGCACGCTGTAGCACAACATCATAGTTAATTTTTTCGGTGTCTTTCTCTACCCCATAATCAAAGAATTGAAAATATTTTCCGGAAATATTTACCGGCGAACCGTGTGTTAGATGTCCTCCTTGTGATAAATCCATACCTAACACTTTATCTCCATATTCCAACATAGCAAAGTAAACTCCCATATTTGCTTGCGAACCTGAATGAGGTTGAACATTGGCATGCTCTGCTCCGAATATTTTTTTTGCTCTTTCAATGGCTAATACTTCCAATTTATCGATAAATTCACATCCACCATAATATCGTTTGAATGGATAGCCCTCTGCATATTTATTAGTAAAACAACTGCCCATTGCTTCCATTACCGCTTTACTTACAATATTTTCAGAAGCAATTAGTTCCAAATTTTGTTTCTGTCTTTGTAATTCTCCCTCCAAAATATTGTACACATCTGAATCTGTTTTCATTAAATGATAATAATTGTACATTTTGATTACCCCTTCCACTACGATGCTTTTCTATAAATTAATACCTCTCTCCTATTATACCAAACATCAGGCTTTTAAAAGAGAATACCACTGTTTATTTACCAAAAATATTATTGATAGATAATTCTAAATTATATATTTATCATGATATTACATATATCAAAAAATAACAAGTATTTTATTCTCAATTTTTTGAATAAAAAGTTTATTTTCCCTGTTTCAATGTCCAACCGTTTTTGTATTGAGATATTTTCTTCTCCAAAAATTTTATGATATGATTTTCCACACCTAAGTTTCTTTATCGCTGATAATGAATTTTTTTGTAAGAGTACACGATTTTATAGTCATAAGCGCAATTTTTTTACATTATCACGCTATTAATGGTTATCTTTTTTCCATTTACCAAATACAACATAGCACTTTAAATAGGAAGAATTTTCTCAATGAAATATAAAAAAGAACCGAAACATTTCGGTTCTTTATCGTTAATTTACGCTGGAATAATACTTACTTGTTTGCGCTTTTTGTCTTTTCTTTCGAACTTAACATGTCCTTCCACCATTGCAAACAAAGTGTCATCTCCACCGATTCCAACATTAGTTCCCGGATGAATCTTAGTTCCTCTTTGACGAACCAAAATAGATCCCGCTGTCACTAATTGTCCATCTCCTGCCTTTACGCCCAATCTTTTTGCAGCAGAGTCTCTACCGTTCTTTGAAGAACCTACCCCTTTTTTACTCGCAAAAAGTTGAAGATTGATACGAAGCATCAGTGCACCTCCTCTATACATAGCTTAATATAGTCTTTATACTGTATTTCCAAATCTTTCAAATTCAAAACAAATGTATCAAGCAAAGCTTTTACTCGACTGTCTTGTTTCAACATGCTATCAGGAATCTCAAAATAAAAATAACCGTCTTGCACTTTATATGAAATATCATACTTAAGAACTTCTGTTATTCCATTGAAAATAGCCTGAGATAAAACAGAAATTGCCGAACAAACAATATCCTCTCCGGCATCTGCATATCCTGAATGTCCTTCTAAAGAAATTTGTAATTTCTTAGATACATGGTTATCAATGATTGAAATTTTTGTCATATTTCCTAACCTTCAACAGTTTCAATCACTAATTCCGTATATGGTTGTCTGTGTCCTTGTTTTCTTCTATAATCCTTTTTAGGTTTATATTTGAAAACGATAACTTTTTTTCCTTTTCCGTGAGAAACTACTTTTGCATTTACTTTTACATTTGCAAGTTCTTCTCCAACGAAAACTTTTCCATCTTTTCCAAGAGCAATCACATCCAAAGAAACTACTTCACCTTCGTTTACAGCTAATTTTTCAACTTGGATTACATCGCCTTCTTGCACTCTGTATTGTTTTCCACCTGTTTCTACAACTGCGTACATACTGCACCTCCTCATAACGGTCTCGCTAACTTAGGTATTTGTCTGAAACAAATTTATCAAACCATAGCTATGCGGCATTAACTACATAAGTATATCAGTTATACACTACTAATGTCAAGCATTTATCATAACTCAAATTGACAAATCTATTATTTTGTTCCAAAAATACGATCCCCTGCATCTCCCAATCCGGGAACAATGTATCCATGATCATTTAGTTTTTCGTCAATAGATGCTAAATAAATATCAATTTCAGGATGATATTTGTGTACTTCCTCTATCCCTTCAGGACATCCTACAATACAAACTAATTTGATAGATTTTGCGCCTTTTTGTTTTAGAAGTTCGATAGCTGCACTTGCTGAGCCTCCCGTTGCAAGCATAGGATCTACTAACAACAACTCTCTTTCTTCCACATCTTGTGGCAATTTACAATAGTACTCTACCGGTTTTAGTGTTTTAGGATCTCTATATAATCCGACATGCCCTACCTTAGCAGCAGGAATCAACTGTAGAACACCTTCCATCATACCTAATCCAGCTCTTAAAATGGGCACTACTCCTAACTTTTTACCTGCTAATACTTTAGACTTTGTTTTGCAAATAGGTGTGTCAATTTCAATCTCTTGCATAGGCAGATCTCGTGTTGTTTCATAGACCATAAACATTCCGATTTCTTTTACGAGCTCTCTAAATTCTTTAGAACCTGTTTTTTTGTCTCTCAATATGGTTAGTTTGTGTTGTACCATAGGATGATTTACTACAATTACATTTCCTTTAGACATTAGTTTTCCTCTCCTTGAATAATTATTTTTGATTTTCAATTTCCATAATCTTATCTACTCGTCTTTGATGTCTGTCTCCTTCAAATGTTGCTGTTAAAAAAGCTTCCGCCAATTCCAATGCTAAGCCGAATCCTATCGTTCTTTCTCCAAGCGACATAACTTGACAATTATTATGTTCTACACATTTTTTTGCAGAAAAAACATCTGATACAGTAGCACAACGAATTCCTTTGACTTTGTTTGCGGCTATTGCAATACCAATCCCGGTTCCACAAATTAAAATACCTCTGTCAGCTTCTCCATTCAAAATTCCATGACAAAGTTTTTCTGCATAATCAGGATAATCAACTGATTCTATACTGTCCGTTCCATAGTCTGTAACGAAGTGACCTTTCTTTGTTAGGTGTTCTTTGATAGCCTCTTTCAAGCGGTATCCTCCATGATCTGAACCTAAAGCAATTCTCATTACACTCCTCCTCTAATCGACTTCTATAATATGTCCCTCTATTCATTTTAACGATATCAAGCTAAGAATACAATATATTTATCAAGGATTCCTAAAATATTTTTTATCAATCCTCTATTATTTTGAAAATTAGAAACTATGTGAAAAAATAAAAAATTATCATGTCGAAAAATAAAACTCAAACTATCCAGCCTGAGTTTGTTATAAATATTTATTACCGGCTGACTTACGAGCACGATTCATCACAGCTTCTCCAATTTCATCGAAAGAGATATCTTCCATAATAATCGTATCATAACCCTCTTTATCCGCTTTCCTTAAAAAATGAAAAAAAAACTTTGCTGCTTGCAATGTAGTTTCTCCCAAAAGATACACTTTTTCATCCTTGAAATAAGATTTGTTCTGATTCATTGTAAAAATAACAGTATTACAAGAAGGAGATGCTTTGTATTTTTGTTTTACTTTTTCCACAAAATTCTCTTTAGAAGCAATAAACACTTCCGCGTTTGGACTATAGTGTTTATATTTCATTCCCGGAGCTTTTGGAATATCTTTTTCTCCAAAAATAGTTTTGTCAATTTCGGTAAATCCTATCGCTTTTTCAATCTCTGTTTTGCTAATTTTTCCTACTCTCAAAATCATAGGAACATCTTGCGTTAAATCGATAATTGTTGATTCCAAACCAATCTCGCTGGGCTCTGACAACAAGATTGCATCCACACGATTTCCCATTTCTTCAACTGCATCTTCCCATCGAGTAATCGAAGGTTTTCCTGATATGTTTGCGGATGGCGCGGCAATAGGCGTGTTTGCATTTCGAATAAACGATAGAGCTATTGGATTTGAAGGCATTCTTACTGCAACCGTATTTAAACCTCCTGTAATCTTATCAGAAACAATATCTTTCTTTTCAAAGATAATGGTAAGTGGCCCGGGCCAAAATTGATTTATCAATTTGTTGGCTTTTTCCGGAACATTTTTTACGATTTTGTTCAACATATCTAAATCTGATATGTGTAAAATTAAGGGATTGTCTGAAGGACGACCCTTTGCGGAATATATTTTTTCTGATGCAACCGGATTGAATGCATCTGCTCCCAGTCCATATACTGTTTCTGTAGGGAATATGACAAGTCCTCCATTTTGAATAATATTAGATGCTTTTTTTATTTTATCATCATCTGCATGCACATCTTTTATTGTATACAATTTTGCCTTCATAAATTTACCTTTCAAAAAAACACAATTTACCAACAATTAAATCGATTGCAATTTTTCTGCCTGATCAGTGGTAATCAATGCATCTAATATCTCATCGATGTCTCCATTCAGGAAGTTTTCCAATTTATATAAAGTGAGTCCAATACGATGGTCTGTTACTCGTCCTTGAGGATAATTATATGTTCTAATTCTTTCAGAACGGTCCCCGGAACCTACCTGACTTTTTCTTTCTTGCGCCAATTCTTTTTGTGCTTTTTCTAACTCTAAATCATATAACTTTGCCTTCAAAATTTTGAACGCTTTTTCTTTGTTTTTCAACTGAGATTTTTCATCTTGCATAGAAATTACAATTCCTGTAGGTTTATGTGTTAAACGAACTGCAGAGTCAGTAGTATTAACGGATTGTCCACCGTTTCCGGAAGAACGGAACACATCTACTCTAACATCGTTCATATCAAGTTCTACTTCTACATCATCTACCTCAGGCAGAACAGCAACCGTTGATGTGGATGTATGAATTCTTCCGCTGGATTCTGTTTCAGGCACACGTTGTACCCTGTGCACTCCGGATTCATACTTTAATCTAGAATAGGCTCCTTTTCCTGTAATCATAAACACAACTTCTTTATATCCGCCAATTCCTGTTTCGTTCGCAGACATCATCTCTACTTTCCAATTACGCGCCGATGCATACATGGAATACATTCTAAATAAAACTCCTGCAAACAGTGCAGCTTCATCACCACCGGCTCCTCCGCGAATTTCAACAATAACATTCTTTTCATCATTTGGATCTTTTGGAATTAAAAGTAGTTTTAGTTCATTTTGAACTTTTTCCATCAGCTCTTCTTTTTCGGACAATTCCATTTTCGCCAATTCTCTTAATTCCTCATCCTTTTCTTCTTCCAATATTTGTTTAGATCCTTCAATATCATCTCTTGTCTGTTTAAATTCTCTATACTTTTGAATAATTGGCTCTGTATCTGATATTTCTTTCATATACGCTTTCCATTTATCCATATCATTCATGGTACTTGGATCTGCTACAATTTTATTTAACTCTTCATATTTTTCTTCTAACGCTTTTAAATTGTCAAACATTTGTTATTCTCCTCCATTTTGATTAGTTTTTATCTAAACGCTATCACAACACGATCTAATCCATGCAAGTCTCGGTGAATCAGAACCTTATGAAAACCTTCTTTCAAACATAGTTCTCTTATCTGTTTCGCTTGAGAACATCCAATTTCAAATGCAACAAAACCATCTTCTTTCAAAAATTTTTTCCCATCTTCCAGTATTTTTCGAAAAAAAAAGATTCCGTTTTCTTCTGCAAACAAAGCAACTTTCGGTTCATAGTCTATCACATCTTTCATAAGTTTAGTTGAATCATCATACGGAATATATGGTGGGTTTGATATGATAAAATCAAATTGTTTTGAAGGAATCCCATTAAACAAATCCGTTTTGATTAATCTTAGTCGGTTCTGCACATTGTTTAAATTCGCATTTTTTGATGTGATTTCAATAGGAATTGCTTCAATATCAGTAGCAACCATATTTAATAAGCGATTTTCTAAAAGTAAAGTGATTGAAATTGCTCCGCTTCCACAACCTATTTCTATTCCGGATACTTGTTTGTTATCAGGTATGACATCTAAGGTTTTTTCAATCAAAATTTCCGTATCCGGTCTTGGTATTAAAACTCCCGGTGAAACAAAAAAGTCTCTTCCATAAAAAGGTTTCTTATGAATGAGATACGCAATAGGAACAGATTGCTTTCTCTCTGCTAACAGTTCATAATATATTCCAATTTTTTCAAGCGGAACTTCCTCGTTCAAATGAATCATTAGATATAACTTATCCACTTGTAATACATACATAAGTAACAATTGTGCATCCAACAAAGCACTGGATGAACTACTTTGTAATAACTGTTGTCCCTCTTTTAATAATTCTTGAATATTCATTAAACTTCCTTACTATTTTTTATGATTTTACTATCATGATTATGATTCTTCCACTGCTGCCAAAAGAGCTGAAATTGCCACTTCAATTTGACTATCATCCGGTTCTTGAGTTGTAATGCGTTGCAATAACATTCCGGGATAAACAAACAATTTGATAGCAAAGATATCTTTTTTTCCTGCTATTCTGAGAAGTTCATAAGAAATGCCGGAAACAACCGGAAATAAACTCAGTTTGATGATACTTCTGACCAACACAACTCTTACATTAATAAACGAAAACAGCAAAACAGACACAATCAAAATCAAAAAGATAAAATTAGTACCGCACCTTGGATGAAATCTACTCATTTTTCTAACATTTTCTACAGTAAGCGGTCTTCCTTGTTCATAGCAAAATACACTCTTATGCTCCGCACCATGATACTGAAAAACACGATGCATGTCTTTTGTTCTTGACACCAAAAATAAATATGAAATAAACAGCAATATTTTAATAACTCCTTCTTTAAGCGAGATAAACCATGTATTTTGCGATTGATTCTTTGCTATCATTGTAGGTAAAACAACAAACAGGAAAACGGCAAGAAAAAAAGAGAATGCAAATATTGCTCCGTCTACTATTTTTTGAGCATACTTTCCAAAAACATTTTCCAACAATTGTTCTAATTTAGAATTTTCTTCATCTTCCATGAAAAAACTTGCAGAATAAGTTAAATCTTTACTGCCTTCTATCATTGAATTTATCAAAACAAAAATACCTCTTATAAACGGAATCTGATATATTACACTGTTTTCAAAAAGTATGTGTGGTTTCAATTTAGTTGTAAGAATTTCACCATTGGATTTACGAATAGCAATTGCTTTTTTCTTTCCGCAACGCATCATCACACCTTCAATTAACGCTTGTCCACCGACAGGTTCTTTCATTAGCACACTCCTTATTTTTTGAATTATTAGAAATACCGTCTTACAATACCATAGACTATGACTTGACAGTCCTTATTATCAAGAATTACAGAGATTATCTGAGTTTCCAAAATTCAAACTTTGCCTATGAAATGTTTCATTCGGCAATGTCATTATACCATACACCAAAAGAAAATATTAGATAGAAATATCTTTCTCACTCTCTATGACGAGTAGATGTCCATCTTCAAATTCTAAACAAATATTTTCGATGTATTCATTAGAGATACCAATAGTTTCTCCTTGTTTCATTGTATAAGAAGAAAGAGAATATTTTGCACCGGATAATGAAATATTCTTTACAATTCCAAAAAGAGCAACCAGAGAAAAATAAAATTTATATTGGTTCTCAAAAAAATAAGTCCCCGGTTTTAGGCACATTATTCTATTTCTTCGAGATATATAATTTATTGATATTCCTTGATTTACAGCATAATATAACAAACCTAAATTTGCAATACTGTGATCTAATCTACTCCCTGAAAAACCGAATACTGTTGCATGATAAATACCTTGTTCTAACAAATATCGTATCGTAAGCTCACTATCCGTAAAATCTTTTTCCGGTGGAAATCTTAAAAATTCAACTTGTCTTTCCCTATAGTATTCTAATGTATCTTCACAAATTGAATCCAAATCTCCAATAATGACATCAGGCAAATAATCATATTCTTTCAGAAAATCTGCAGCCCCATCTGCGCAGATAATCATATCAAAGTGATTTAACCGAGAAACAATAAACTCTTTATCTTGTAAATCTCCGTTCCATAGTATAGCTGCTTTCTTTCCTAAAAGACTCATTTTTTAACTTACTCTCCTGTTCTTCAAGATTGTTCTGCTGAATCTCTCAAATTTGATACCGCTTTTTGAATATTGTCTTTTCCGAAAATGGCCGATCCGGCAACTACTATATTCGCTCCTGCTGTTACAATATCATGAATATTGTCCACACTCACGCCGCCGTCCACTTGGATGTCTACATTATAATTTTTTGCATCAATCATTTGTTTTAATTTTTTAATTTTATCTAATGACTGAGGAATAAATTTTTGACCTCCAAATCCGGGATTCACACTCATAATTAAAACCATATCTACATCTTGCAAAACATATTCTAATGCTTGTGGTGATGTCGCAGGATTAATCGCTACTCCTGCTTTACAACCCAACTCTTTGATATGATGAATGGTACGGTTGAGATGAACACAAGCTTCCTGATGAACTGTAATGATATCAGCTCCTGCTTTTACAAAATCTTCCAAGTATAAATCAGGCTGTTCAATCATCAAATGACAATCAAAAGTCATATTTGATTTTTTTCTCAGTTTTTCAAAAACAACGGCTCCAAAAGTGATATTCGGAACAAAATGTCCATCCATTACATCAATATGCAAATATTCACATCCTGCATTTTCAACCGCTTTCACACTTTCTGCCAACTGACTGAAATCTGCTGAAAGTATAGATGGTGCTAATTTTATCATAACAATTACCCCTATCCCTAAAAAATTATATAACAAACAATACTATTTATTACCAACTTTTCCGTCTCTCGGTTTCTTTAATCTCTTCCAATAATTGCAGATAACTTTGATATCTTTCTAAAGAAATTTCTTTGTTTTTCACTGCATTAATGACACAACAATCCGGCTCTTTATAATGTAGACAGGTATTAGAGAACTTACAATTTAAATCGTAATCATGAAATTCTAAAAAGTACTCTTTTAATTCAGTATATGGGATATGCGACAAGGACAATGAACTAAATCCCGGAGTATCAGCAATCCACGAATCAGTTCCTATCCTCATCAACTCAACATGTCTTGTTGTATGTCTTCCTCTTCCGATTTTACTACTGACGGAATTTGTCTTTATATTAAAATTTTGGCTTAACGTGTTGATAAAAGAACTTTTCCCTGCACCGGAAGGGCCTGCTATCACTGTAATATGACTTTTCAGAGTATTCTTGAGTTCCTCCAAATTTTTATTATCATAAGTACTGATAGAAATAACAGGATACCCTACTTTTTTATAAATCTCCAATAGTTTTTGTAATCTTATTCCATCATCTAAATCAACTTTAGAAAAACAAAGTGTAATTTTCAACTGTTGTTCTTGAGCTAAAACAATAAATCGATCAATTAATGATAGATTTGGATCCGGATTTTTGATAGAGAAGAACAATAGAGCGTGACTAACATTAGCAATAGATGGGCGAATCAATATGTTCGTTCTTGGAATTATTTTTTCAATTATTCCATCTTTAGAAACATTATCAGTAATAACAATGTTTACTTTGTCCCCAACAAGCAAAGATTGTTTTTTATTTTTAAACAACCCTCTCGCTTTACAGATGAAAACACCTTCTTCTGTATCCACTGAATAAAAGGACGATATTGCTTTTGTAATAATGCCCTCTAACATAAAATACTTGTCCTTTCTAAATGATGTTAAAAACTGATTTCTGTAGTATCATAAAAATTTGAATCAATTTCAATTTCAAACTTTTTTGTTTCTCCTTGTAAGCCTTCTACATCTACCGATAATACGCCATCCACTTCTGAGACTGTCACATTTTTATTAAAAATTATCTTGGATGAATTTTGATCTGTTATCTTTACAGAAACCACTTCATTATCTCGCGGCAAAGTAACCACAATTCTTTTTGTTATTGTTTTCGGACGATCATACTTATTTACAACAATATGCACTGTTGATTTTGGTTTTGCTTGTTCTCCCTCTTCCGGTTTTTGAGATAACACAACCCCCTCAGGTTGTTCTTTATCTTCTTTGTAGCTTTCAGACACCTTGAACAAAGAAAGAATTCCTTTGGCTTCAGACGCATCTTTGCCAACTACATTCGGAACGGAAATCGGAATATCATTTGCATTTTTACTCAAAAATAAAATAATTTGACTTCCTAATTCTACTTCTGTTCCTTCTGAAGGTTGTTGCTCTAAAATTCTATTTGTAGGTTCTGTACTGGGAATAAATTCTGTTTTAAATTGTAATTTTCCAACATACTTTTTTTCCACTTCAGTAAAATCCTGTCCTACAAAGTTTTCTAAAGTCAATTTCTCTTTTGAAGAATCAGCTAAAACTACATTTACAATCGTACCTTTTGGAACTTTAATTCCCTCATTGGGGTTAGTATCAGTTACCTGCCCGCTCTCATATTTTGTATTAGGTTCTGTTTTTATAACATTAAGTTGCAATCCCGCTCTTTCAAGAGTCTCTCTTGCCTCTTGCTCAGACAAACCTATAATATGAGGAACCGGAATCGTATTTTTTGATGATTGAAATAAAAATCCTCTCATAGAAAAAACAATCCCCAACAGTCCTATTGCCGTTATAATGGCAAGCAACGTTACAATAGAAGGCTTTTTTCTGCCTTTTTTTTCAAAATCAAACTCAATATCATCTTGATTTTTTGATATCGCATTTTGATAAAAATCATCCCGCTTTAAAGTTGGAACCTTTTTAGTACAATAATCACTTTCTTCATCATAAGAATACCTATGCACTTTTTTACCATCTTGTAAATAACTGATATCTTGAATCAAACTCGTTGCACCGGAATAGCGTTTATCCGGATTTTTTTGAGTTAATTTCAGAATCATATCCTGCAATTCCAAAGGAACATCATCAGATTCTAAGAAGGTAATATTATTTTGAATATGTTTTAAAGCAATGTTAACAGGGCTATCTCCGTCAAACGGAAGTCTTCCTGTCACCATTTCATACATAATGATTCCCAGAGAATATAAATCACTTCTCTCGTCTACAAACCCTCCGCGTGCTTGTTCAGGAGAAAAATAATGAACAGATCCCATAATTGCTCCCGATGCTGTAATTGTAGAACTGCTCACTGCTTTTGCAATCCCAAAATCTCCAACCTTTACCACACCCTTTGTAGTAAGCATAATATTTTGTGCTTTAATATCTCTGTGAACAATTTTTTTATTATGAGCTTCTTCTAATGCCATTGCAATCTGTTTTGAGATATCAAGAACTTGTTCAACGGGAAATTTCTTTTGCGTTTTTAATAGTTGCTTTAAATTTTTTCCATCTACATACTCCATTACAATATAAGAGATGTTTCCATCTTGTCCTACATCAAACACATTGATAATATTTCCGTTATTTAACTTTGCAACCGAAAGTGCTTCATTTTTGAATTTGACTAAAAACTCATCATCATTGGAATATTCCTGTTTTAATACTTTTACCGCAACAATTCTATTTAAAATATGACACTTCGCTTTATAGACAACAGACATTCCGCCCTCGCCTATTTTTTCTAATATTTCATATCTGTTTCCTAAAATTTTTCCTATCAATTTCTCCACTACTCCCTCTTGAATACCATTTTAAAGATACACCAAAATGATAGAAATATTGTCATATCCACCTTTTTGTTTTGCTTCCTTTACCAGCTGTTCACAACAAAAAGAAGGGAGATATTTCCTATCCAGGATTTCTTTTATTTCAAAATCTTTTAACATATTAGTTAAACCGTCACTGCACATCAACAAAACATCTTTTTCCTTTATTTCAAAATTATAAAAATCAATTTCTACACCGGATTCTGTTCCGATGGCTCTTGTAACTATATTTTTTTTCTCATGATTTCGCGCTTCTTCATTGGAAATAACTCCCAACTTGACCAATTCTTGAACATAGGAATTATCGTTTGTAACTTGCTCAAAAGAATTGTCGCAATATAGATAAGCTCTGCTATCTCCAATATTCGCAATTACGACAAATTCCTTTGTGAGATAAGATAACACAAGAGTTGTGCCCATTCCATGTTGGTCTTCTTTCAATGATTCTTTGTTTACCCTTTCATTTGAAAAAATAATAGCTCTTTTTATAAACTCCTGAATTTTCGGAAGATCTGTTTTTTGATGAAGATTAGAGATAATTTCCCTGTGCCGTTGAAAATATTCCACAACTGACTCTACGGCAAGTTCACTTGCAACTTCTCCCTTGTTATGGCCTCCCATTCCATCTGCAAGAAGGAATAAATGAGCATTTTCAGATACTTTCAAACTTTTAGTGTAATCTTCATTCATTTCTCTTACATTTCCTTTATCGCTCAATAAACTATACTTCAAATGATTCACCTCTTATCTCGATTAATGACATCTCTGCGCAGCTGTCCGCAAGCTCCGTTAATATCCGAACCCAATTCTCTTCGAACTGTGGTAATAATGTGATAATTTAATAAAACTTTTTGAAAAGCCTGTACTCTTTTTAAATTAGGCTTTTTAAAACTTTTTTCCTTTATGGGATTAATAGGAATAAGATTGATTAGAGATAAACTCCCTTTTAATAAGCTTCCTAATTTATGTGCTTCTTCTAAAGAATCTGTCACACCCTCAATCAATGCATATTCATAAGTAACTCTTCTTTTTGTAACATTTGCATAATGCTTTCCTGCTTCAATCAATTCTTCAATGTCATACACTTTTGCAATCGGCATAATCTCTTCTCTTTTATTTTGTTCTACTTGATGCAAAGAAATTGCCAAATTGATTGGAATTCCCAACTTCTCCATTTCTCTAATCTTGGGAACGAGACCGCAAGTGGATATAGTGATATGTCGATATCCTATCTGCAATCCATAATCTTCATGAACCAATTTCAAAAACTTAACCAGGTTATCAAAGTTATCAAACGGCTCTCCTGAACCCATGATTACAATATTTGCAATTCTTTCTCCCAAGTCTTTTTGAACGGTAATCATTTGACCGATGATTTCACCCGGTGTAAGATTTCTTACCAAACCGTCTACTGTGGAAGCACAAAACTTACATCCCATTCTACATCCCACCTGTGTAGATAAACAAATAGAAGGTCCGTTTTTGTATATCATTAAAACGGTTTCGATTAAATTACCATCACCTAATTCAATCAAATACTTTCGAGTTCCATCCAAGTTAGATTCCAGTTTATGATAAATATCAGTTTTACAGATATAGTAACGTTCTTTTAATTTTTCTCTAAAATCTTTTGAAAGTGTGTACATCTCATCAATAGAAGAAACTCCTTTGGCTAAAAAATTATAGATTTGTTTTGCACGGTATTTTTTTTCACCTAAATTCAACACCACTTCTTCTACTTCATAATACTCCATGCTTCTTAAATCAACACACATATCATCAAACTCCTACTGTATTCTCTTTAATTTACTGATAAAAAAACCGTCCCACTGACCCTCATCGGGCAATAACTCAACCATTCCGTATACTTGTCCAAGTGTTGGAATGATCATATCATCTAAGGTAAAATTAGTGTGAGTTGATAGAAAATGATGAATTACTTCTTGATTCTCTTCTCTATTCAAAGTACAAGTACTATAAATAAGAATTCCATCTTTTTTTACATATTGTGAAGCATTATCTAAAATCTTTTTTTGAATAGGATACAATGATTTAAACTCTACTCCCTGTTTATATCTGATTTCAGGCTTTCTTCTAATAACTCCTAATCCGGAACACGGAACATCTACTAACACACGATCGAACATTTCCTTCCAATTCTCTTGAAATTCACAAGCATCTATATCTGAAAGCTCGATATTATCTAAACATAACCTCTTTGCACTCTGAGAAATCAAGTTTAGCTTATTTACTCCCTTGTCGTTAGAAAAAACAATGCCCTTTTCCCCGATTATTTCTGCAATTGCTGTTGTTTTTCCTCCCGGAGCAGCACAAATATCCAATATTTTTTCTCCGGTTTTAGGAGAAAGTGCTTTTATACAACAAACGGAACTGATGTCTTGAATCGTAAAATATCCCTTCAAAAAATATTCATTTTTTTCAATTCCATTGAAATGTTTCGTTTGTAATATATTATCAAATCCCACCACTTTCTCTGTATCGACTCCTAAAGAACATAGTTTTTCCTTTAATCTGTCTGTTGTAACTTTATTCATATTCACTCTAAGATAGATTGCAGGGTGTTGTGATAAGGCATATAGAATGTCCTCTGCTTTTTCTAAACTGTATTGATTTATCAACAACTCTGATATCCACTCACTTACTGAATATTCAATACTGAGTCTTTTTTTCCCAGGTGGCAACAAAATATCGAAAGCATTCGGGTTCCTTAGAATATTTCTCAAAATTCCATTTACAAAAGAAGGAATTCTTGCATTATGCCACACCACCTTTGCCAAATTAACCATTTCATTTACTACGGCAAAATTTTGAACCCCATCCATATAGTGAATCTGATACAAAGACACCTCTAAAATAGTCAACACTTCCTTGGAAAGCTTATCTACTTTAACATTTGAAAACTTATCAATGACATAATCTAAAAATTTAATATTTTCCAAGGTTCCATAAACCAATTCTGTGTAAAAAACCCTATCTCTATCTATTAATCTGTATTTTTTGATGGATTGGGAAATATATAAATTCGAATAAACACCTTTATATTTCACTGCATAAACACTATCGTATGCCAACTTTCTAACGGAAGGCACAGCGTTATTTTTTTCTTTTTTTAAGGATTGTTTTTTCAATAGGATTTCCTTTCTGAAAGCGTGATAAACATCATATTTTAGTACTATGATACCATAAATAACATCCTTATTCAACAATGTAAAACAAGCGTATTCCAATGGTTATTTTACATTGTTAAAAACTGAAAATTTTCATAAAAACAGAAACAAATATTCAAAATGTCTCCGATATAAAGTGAACCTTGTATAATTCAACTTAGAATCGACTGATTCTTTTTTTCGGACTTTTTACTATCTGTGTTTTTCTTCCGATTTTGCAATCAATAAATTTGCTGCGATATCCCCTGTAACATTCATCGTGGTAAACGCCATGTCTAACAATCGATAAAATGCTGCAATCGGACCCATCAAGTCAAACGGCAATCCTATAATTGACAAAAAAGATGCACCTAAAATAATGCCTCCTCCCGGAATTCCGGGCGCTCCCATATTAATTAGTGTAGCAATAATAACAAAATATACGATTTGTTCAAAAGAAAATGTAATGTTGTAAAATCCTGATACGAATACCGCCAAACAACAAAAAGAAGCTGCTCCGCCACACATATTGATTGTACAACCTAACGGAAGAACAAAATTACTGATTTCTTCGGGGACAAGATATTCTTCTTTACTTATTTTTAATGATGTCGGTAATGCAGCGGCAGAACTTGTAGTAGACAATGTCACTAACCAGATTTTTGAAAGTCCTACTATGAATCTTTTAAAAGAAATCTTTGTATAAACTAATGTTGGAACAAGCATAACGACGATAAATACTGCAATACATGCAAGGTATGCTGTCAAAATATACTTGCTCAATGCTGTGAAAATTCCTTCTCCATACTCCGCGATAGAATATGCCATCAAAGCAGCCACTCCAAGCGGAGAAGTTTCCATAACATAATCCAAAATTTTAAAAAACACTGACGAAAAACTCTGCAACAGCTCTCTTACTTTCTGCGATTCTTTTTCTATAGAAACGGATGCAATCGCAAACAATGCCGAAAAAAGGATGACCGATAAAATATTTCCTTTTGCCATAGCATCTATAATATTACTCGGAACAATATTAGAAAAAAAATCAACAGCAGAAGGCGTTGTCAATTCTCCGGTGTATGTCGGTGTATTTTCCAATATCAAGTTGTGACCAGGTTGAATTGCATAAGCAACTAATAACGAAACTGCAGATGATGCCAAAAACATGAATACAAACAGAAAAATCGTCTTAAAGCCAATTCTTTTAAACTCTCTTCTATCTCCTAAATTTAAGATTCCGGTTGTTACAGAGAAAAAAATAATAGGAACTATCATCATCTTGATTAAATTCAAATAAATATCTCCTAAAAATTTCAAATTTTTAGATAGAACAGGAAAAAAAATACCCGTGAAAATTCCAACAAAAAAACCAATAGCTATTCGAAAATATAAATTTTTCTTCAAAAATAGACTACTCCACATAAAACATAATTCCTTTCTGTTTCAAATATGAATGATACCTATCGAACATCATACTAGTTCTATTACAATTATGTCAATTCTTTGAATCATATTTTACAAAAAATTACAAGAAAAAATAGCAACTCAAAAAATGTTAGTTCTTTCTGGTTAATTGTAAAATGAAAATGAACTAAAAAAATTCCATAGAAAATCACGTTTGGTATAATTGAATCACCACAAAACAAAAAAACCAAAGGTGATGACTATGGAATATAATAATACTACAGCAAATTCAAGAAAAAATAAACATTTAAACGATTTCGAAAGAGGACAAATTCAACTTCTGCATAATAAAGGATATTCAGCATACAAAATAGCAAAAGAACTTCGTAGAGCATCCAACACCATAAGAAATGAGTTAAAAAGAGGTACAGTAACTCAAATAAAAGGAATACATGATGTACAAGTATATTATCCGGATACAGGTAAGTTAGTATATGAGAAGAATCGAAAAAATTGCAAAAAGAAATTTAAAGCCTTGAAATGTAGCAAATATTTAGACTTTGTAAAGCAAAAGTTTAATGAAGAAAAATGGTCGTTAGATGCAATTTGTGGATATGCAAAGTTAAATAAGCTATATGAAGGTCAAAGAGTCTGCACCAAGACATTATACAATTATGTAGATATAGGTCTAATAGGAATAAAATCTATTGATTTGCCCTTAAGAGTGAAAAGAAAACCGGCTAAAAAACGAGTAAAAGAAAACAAAAGAAAACTTGGAAAAAGTATAGAAGAAAGACCGCAAGAAATAGAAACAAGAAAAACATTTGGAAATTGGGAAATAGATACAGTAATACCAAAGAAAAACAAAGAAGAAGCATCATTAATAACCATAACAGAAAGAAAAAGTCGAATGGAACTAATCTTAAAATTAAACAGAAGAAAAGCATCCATAGTAAATGAAACATTAAAGAACACATTGAACAGATTGAAGGAACCACAAAAAATATTTAGAAGCATAACAAGTGATAACGGCTTAGAGTTTGCGAAATTATGTGAACTTGAAAAAACATATATAGGAAACATCTATTACTGTCATCCCAATAATCCCCAGGAAAGAGGAACAAATGAAAAGCACAATAGCCTAATCAGAAGATTTCTACCGAAAGGAAAATCATTAAATGATTATGAAGAAGAACACTATATAAAGATAATGAATTGGATGAACAATTTGCCAAGAAAAATCCTAAATTACCGCACTCCTATAGAAGTTTTTATAGAAGAACTAAATAACTTAGGACTTTTAGATGATAATGAGGAATTAGTTCAATTTGATATTGCAATTTAAGGTTAGTTCTTTCTGATTTGCTATTTATATCTTCTCGTCTTTTTGTATAAAGAAAACCACGCGATAGTCGCGTGGTTCAAAAAAGCTTAAGCGGTGAAAAAAAACCTCCTAATGTGCTAAACTGTATAAAAGCCTGCCAGCTGATGAAAAACAGAATAGATTAGGAGGAACATTAAAATGTCTCAACAAAATAATGTCAATAACAGTTTAGCACATACCAAATGGAATTGTAAGTACCATGTAGTATTTGCACCAAAATATAGAAGAAAAGTCTTTTATGGAGAAAAAAAGGAAGCGATAAGAGATATAATAAGAACATTATGTCAGTGGAAAGGAGTTGAAATAATAGAAGGAGAAGTTTGTCCCGATCATATACATCTATTACTTAGTATACCACCAAAAATAAGTGTATCGAGTTTCATGGGATATCTGAAAGGAAAAAGCAGTCTAATGATATTTCAAAAATATGGAAACATGAAGTTTGCATATAGAAACAGAGAGTTTTGGTGTAAAGGATATTACGTAGATACCGTAGGTAAAAATACAAAAGCAATACAGGAATATATATCAAATCAATTGAAAGTAGATAGAGAAAGTGATCAATTAAGTATATTTGATCCGAGAGACCCGTTTACGGGTAGCAAATAAAAAATGCATGGCTGGCAGGCCAATAAAAAGCACACGTGTGTGCTGCCAGTTAAGATAGGGCTATGCCCGAAAATGAAAAACCACCGGCTATGCCGGTGGATATTTATTTATTTCTTTATATTGAGATAGTAAAAAATTTATACTAATTCTTTTCGATATAAGATTGAATTTAATATAATACCTACTAAAGCAGCCAGGCTCAATCCTGACAGCGACACATTTTGTGTGATTGGAATTGCTATCTTTAAGCCGACATGTCCACCCAATCCTATGATAATAATAGTTGCCATAATAAAAATATTTTTTGGATTCATTTGAACTTTTTTATCTTTTATATTTTTAAATCCGATATAGGCAATCATTGAAAATAACATCAAAGAAATTCCTCCCATAACCGGTACAGGAATACTCCTCAACACTCCACCTACTTTTCCGATAGTTCCCAAAAGAATAGCAAACACAGCTGCAATTCTCAATATTCCGGGATCATAATTTTTGGTAATTGCCAATACTCCTGTATTTTCACCATAAGTGGTATTTGCAGGTCCTCCCAAAAACCCTGCACATATCGTTGCCATTCCGTCTCCAAGCAATGTGCGGTTCAATCCGGGATCTTCTATGAAGTTTTTCCCTACAACAGCTCCGTTTGTTGTAATATCTCCGACATGTTCCATGAAAACAGCTAAAATAACAGGAACTATGATTAAAATAGCTCCTAAATCAAATTTAGGAAAAGTAAAGTTCGGTATTTGAACCCAAGAAGAACTTGTAATGATATCGGTATCTATAATATGAAATTTGAACGATAAGAGATACCCTGTTGCAACCGCGATAATAATTGCAAGCTGTCTCAAAAAACCTCTTCCAAATTTCGCAATTCCTAATGCAACCGCTAAAGTAACAAAAGCTACTAAAAAATGATTAGATGCCATATTCCAAGCAGTGGGAATTAAATTAAATCCAATTACTATAATCATAGGTCCAATTACTTGAGGCGGGAAGAATTTCGTAATTTTTTCCGCACCGATTTTCTTTACAACAAAAGATAGTATTACATAACACAGTCCGGAAACAACAATCCCACCTTGAGCATATCTCAAATCTCCATATTGCTCTCCCACAACAACAATAACAGGAATAAACGCAAATGATGAACCTAAAAAAACAGGAATTTTCTTTTTTGTACAAAGATGAAAAATCAAAGTCCCCATCCCTGCACAGAATAATGCAACAGAAATATCTAATCCGGTTAAAATGGGAACTAATACCGTTGCTCCAAACATAGCAATCAAGTGCTGTAATGCCAGTATAATTTTTTGCGTCGGGGTTGTATCTTGAATGATATCCGTTCCAACTGTTTCTACTATTTTACTATCTGTCATAAGAACTCCTCCATTATTCTTCTTCTAAAATAAACACTCCTGTTTTCTCATCCATTTCTTCTAAATATACCTTTACAATTTCGTCTTTTGAGGTAGGAAGGTTTTTCCCAACATAATCTGCTCGAATCGGTAATTCTCGATGTCCTCTATCTATCAAAACGGCAAGCTGTATCGCCTTAGGTCGCCCCATATCTATTAATGCATCCATAGCCGCTCGAACTGTTCTTCCGGTGTAAAGTACATCATCCACCAAAACAACCTTTTTTTCGCTAATATCTAATTTGGAAATATCATTTTCAATATTTTTAATGTTTTTTTCTTTAATATCATCTCTATAATTAGTTATATCAATTCCGCCAACCGAGACTTGTATGTTTTCTATTTCAAATATTTTTTGTGCTATCTTCTTTGCGAGCGGAATCCCTCTGCGATGAATTCCGATAATAACAATATCAGTTGCACCTTTATTTTTTTCTAATATTTCATGACTGATTCGAGTAATTCCTCTTTCCATGGATTTTTGATCCATAATCATAGCTTTTTCTCTCAACATTATCAATCTCCTCCTTTCTTACTTTGCAACAAAAAAGCTTTCTGCACAAAAAGATACAGAAAGCTCAATCTTACAAACTTGCAATTTACCTTTTGTGTATCTCGTACATCAATTAAAGGAACTCTTATTTTTTAACATTATATTCTATTCTTCTTAAATAAGCAATATATTTTTATGATAAAAACATACGATATGCCAAAAAGGTCATATAGATATCAAATTTGCTTGAAAGTTCAAATGGTGAATGCATATTTAAGACAGCTGTTCCACAGTCCAAAACTTCAGCACCATACTCTGCTAAGAAACAAGCGATGGTTCCGCCTCCACCTGCATCTACCTTTCCCAGTTCTCCTGTTTGCCAAACTACTTTAGCTTTATTAAACTGAGTAATTACTTCATGCAAAAACTCTGCATTTGCATCACTACAACCGCCTTTTCCTCTTGCTCCGGTATATTTTGTGACGCATACTCCTTCACCGACAAAAGCACAGTTCTGTTTATCCATTACGTCTGAAAAAGTCGGATCGTATGCTGCGTTTACATCAGCAGACAACATTTTTGCATTTTTTAATGCACGTCTTACTTTCAGTCCGCTATACTCTCCTTCTAAATCAACCAATTCAGAAATTACATTCTCCAACAATTTTGAATTCATCCCGGTGTTTCCGGTTGATCCAATTTCTTCTTTATCTGCAAATAGACAACAAGCTGTATACTTAGGAGAAGTTATTTCTAAAATTCCTTTTAGAGAAGCATATGCACAAACACGGTCATCTTGCCCATATCCACCTACTAATCCTTTATCCAATCCTACAAATCTACTCTTTCCTGCAGGCACCATTTCAATTTCAGCTGACAAAAAGTCCTGCTCTTCTATACCATATTCTTTTAACAAGATATTCAATACATTCTTTTTTATAGTATCTTTTTCTTCCGATTTTACAGGAATGTGTCCAAAGACAACATTTAATTGTTCTCCTTCCAATACAACAGAAGCTTTTTTCTCCATTTGTTTTGCAGAAAGATGTATTAACAAATCATTAATACAAAATACAGGATCCTCCTCTTTATCGCCGATACTAATTTCAATCTTTCCGTTTTTTGTAAACAAAACTCCATACATTGCCAACGGAATACATCCCCATTGATACTTTTTGATTCCGCCATAATAATGAGTTTTTAACAATGCCAAATTTCCGTCTTCATATAGTGGATTTGCCTTTAAATCAACCCTTGGAGAGTCAATATGAGATCCTACAAGGTGGAATCCTTTTTCCAAACTCTCTGTTCCCATCACAAAAAGAAGCACACTCTTATTTTTGTGATTTATCATCACTTTACTTCCGGCAGTAATTTTTCCTTTTTTCTGATAATATTCTATATCTTTGAATCCATTCAATTCCGCTAAACGAATAATCTCTTTCGCACATTCTCTTTCTGTCTTAGAAGAATCCAAAAAGTTCATATATCCCTTAGCATACTCCTCTACTTTCTTTAACTCTTGCTTTTTCAGTTGATTCCATTTTAATTCGTGTTCCATAATAAACTCCTTCTTTTTTATACTAATTTCTTATTTTTTTATTTTTTCAATGTTGTTAAGCAAATATAATAAGAAATTAGGGATAGTATCATACACATCTTTTTCGTATACTCTTTCTGTAAATTTATGCAAATCTTTTCCCCAAGGTCCTAAATTTATTCCGGGAATATTGATTTTGTTTAGATTTTCAAAATCAATATCATATACTGACTTGGATACTGCCATAGAATCCATAACAGATGTATAATCTTTCAAAGATTTTTCTAAAGCACAGTAGCTAATATCACAGATTCCCATAAAATATTCTTCTACATTTAGTGAAAAGTTATAATTTGTTTTTAAATAGTCAGCATAACATTGAACAAGTTTCTCTATCTCGATTTTAGAATTCTTAACATTTCTGGAGCTTAATGCAGGATAGTATGGTGCAGCAATCGCCAAAACAATAATTGCCTCTTTTTTACCATAGAATTCCAATAATTGTTGAATGTTATCAATGGTAATATCTTGATAGCTTGTTCCCTCAGATAATTTTTTTGCAGAGTCTTGCTCTAATTGGCTCCAAAAAGATTCAAAACCTTCTTTTTCTTGACACAACTTCATCAAGTCTTCAAAAAACAATATTTTAGGCTTTGCTATCATATGTTCTACACAAAATCTATCTTGTAATTTAACATAGTTATCATAAAACTCATCTATCGCTTCTTCACATAATGTATAGATGATTTCCATAATTTCCTTCGGACTTCTTTCTAAATGCAGTACACTGAAGTATCCTGCTGCTCTCAATGCTGTTGAAACATCATAGATTTCTTTTAAATCTCTGGCATAACTCCAAGAAGGCAAAGGAGAATTTTCTCCTTTGGCACATTCATACAAGTTAGGGTTTAAATCAATTGTAGATACAATTCTCGATAGTAGTGAAATAGCATTTATACCCTTTAAAGGTTCTTTGATATGAGAAACTACTCCTTGCGCTACAATAGTCGGCATCATCTTTCCTACAGTCCCGACATGTAACCCTTTCACATCATTAGAATTGCTTTCAAAAGGTTCGGAATCGATTGCCAAAATATATTCTAAATCAAATTTTTCTTTCAGTTCAGCCAACAATGTAATTGCACAACGCATTCCTTGAGAATAAGATTCTTCATCCGCAACAGAAAGATACAATGCATTAACTTTAGGATTCTTTGCTTTGGAATATTCTTCCAATACTGCTAATTGCAAGGCTAAAGATGCTTTCATATCGCAAGAGCCTCTTCCGAAAATCCATTCATTTGAACAAATATCGGATTGAATCTCTTTCGGTAAATCCATTTTTAATAGTTCTTTTTTCAAGGGTTCATTTTCTAAAGCAATATTCTGTAAAGAACCATAATCTTCAATATCTACAGTGTCATGGTGATGAAATAAAATAACGGTTTCTTTTCTTCCACTGTTTACGAGACCCCAATTTACCCTACGACCATGTACATCATTTGGAATTTCTTTCATTCCAAAATTATTTGGATACTGTTTGAAATATTTCATTTCAGACATATATTGATAAATGTACTCTTCAATATCTCGTTCTGTTTTTGTATTCGTGAAACTTACTATAGAAATACTTTCTTCAAAGATTTTTTTTATTCTTTCTTTCATAATGACACCGCTCCTCTATATTTCTTTGAAAATTATCTCAAACCGCTGGAACCAAATCCGTTTGCACCCCGAATAGTATCTTCTCCAATACAAGATACTTCTTCTATCTTAACTTGCATCACAGGAGCAATTACCATCTGCGCCACTTTCATTCCTTTTTCCACTACGAAATCTTTTTTCCCGTGATTGATTAAAATGATACATAACTCTCCTCGATATCCTTCATCAATTGTTCCGGGAGAATTTAATAGTGTTATCTGATGTTTTAGTGCTAAACCGCTTCTGGGTCTTACTTGCCCCTCTGTATGCATCGGCAACTTCATTTTTAATCCTGTATGAATCATCGCAGAATCTCCCGAAGAAACTGTCACCTCTTCTACAGAATATAAGTCCATTCCCGCATCTCCTTCATGTGCATAAGAAGGTAAAATTGCATCTTCATGTATTTTTTCAAAAAAGACTTTTTTGGTTTCCAAATTGACCATCTCCTTTTTCGCTATCAAGTCATACTCTTATCAATATAGTAACATAGTATATCTTCTATTTCTATGATTAATTTTATCTCTAATTGTTACGAAATTCAATCTATACTCTAATATTTTACTTTTCAAATTTGACCCTAAGATAAAACCTCCAAATTAACATACTTTGTATCAATTTTTTTGATTCCTTTTGAATCAAATACGATAGTATATACTCCTTCTTCTCTTGCAACAACTGTCCCTATTCCGAACACTTTATGTTTCACTTTGCTTCCTAAAGAGATTTTCTGAGCATCTTGAGGGAAACTATCATCTTTTTTCTTTGTTTCTAATCCTACTTTATATTTTTCACGATATTTTTGATACAATGAGAGCGTTTTTCCCTGTTCCAACGAATCATGTAAATTACCGGAAATATATTTTGAATTAATGTCTTTTACAAATCGAGAAATTACTCTTTTTTCTGTTTTTCCGTAAATCATTCTTTCCCCGGTGTAAGTAAGATATAATTTTTCTTTTGCCCTAGTAATCCCTACATAACAGAGTCTTCTTTCTTCTTCCAGTTCATACTCATCATATACGGCTCTGGAAATCGGAAATAATCCTTCTTCCATACCGACAATAAATACCGCTCGAAACTCAAGCCCTTTTGCACTATGCAATGTCATCAAGGATACTTTTCCTTCCGTTTCATCTTCGTCCTGCTCTGTTGCTAATGATAAACCGAATAAAAAATCGGATAAACCTTCCTCTTTTTCTTTTGTTTGATAAAAGTCTTTTGCAACAGACAAAAACTCTCTTAAGTTTTCTAATCTATTGTTTGCTTCTTCCGTCTTTTCTTCCTCTAACTCTTTGCGATATCCTGTATGATCCAAAATTGTTTCGATTAACTCATCCAAAGGAATTAACTCTGACATAGAGCGAAATGTTTCCATCATAGAAATAAGGTTTTTTAAATTTTTTCTCACTTTAACAGAAAAATCTAACAGCTCATCACTCAACAGATACTCGTATACTGTTTTGGAATCTGACAAAGCGTTGAATTCTATTTTTTCAATCGTTTTTATTCCGATTCCCCTCTTAGGAATATTGATAATTCTTCTGAAAGAACTGATATCACTGGTGTTAGAAATTAATCTAAGATAAGCTAACAAATCTTTTATCTCTTTTCTGTCATAAAACTTGATTCCGCCAAATACTTGATATGGCATATCTTTCAAAACAAAGGCATCTTCTATGGCGCGTGATTGTGCATTTGCTCGATATAGAACAGCAATTTCATCTAAGGAATAATCAAATTTATCCACTAATTCTTTTATTTGATTGGCAACCCAAGCACCCTCTTCTTTTTCTGAGTATAATTTCTTTAGGATAATCAACTCTCCCGTTCCGTTTTCTGTCCAAAGCTTTTTGTTCATTCTCCCAATATTTTTAGAAATTACATCATAAGCTACATTCAAGATAGTTTGTGTAGAACGATAATTTTGTTCTAATTTGATAATTTTTGTATCTTTATGATCTTTTTCAAATTCTAAAATATTTCTCACATCTGCTCCACGCCAACGATAAATAGACTGATCATCATCTCCCACCACACATAAATTTTGATGTTTTTCAGACAGTATTTTGATAAATCGATACTGCAAGTAATTCGTGTCTTGATATTCATCCACTAATATATGCTTAAATTTTCCCTGATAAAAAAAACTTATTTCTTCATATTCTTCTAAAATTTTTACCGTATAAAAAATGATATCATCAAAATCAATCGCATTAGCTGAATATAACCTTTTTTGGTACATATCATATATTTCCTGAATTTGAATAGAGGAAGAGTCTTTTTCTTTATCCAGTCCACACTCATTAGGTGATTTGAAACGATTTTTAAAATCGGATATTTTGGAAAGAAAAAAAGACGGCTTTATTTTCGGACTGATATTTAATTGCTTCATACAGTCTTTTATAATTGCGGTTTGATCGTAGGTGTCATAGATAACAAACTCTTTTTTATAGTTTACCTTTTCAATATTCATGCGCAAAATTCTCAAACAAATAGAGTGAAATGTTCCTATCCAAGAAGGAGAAAACTCCTCAGACAAAATGCTTGATAATCTATCTTTCATTTCATTTGCCGCCTTATTTGTAAAGGTTAATGCAAGAATGTTTGACGGTGAAACTCCATGGTTAATTAAGTATGCAATCCTATAAGTAATCACTCTTGTTTTCCCGGAACCTGCCCCGGCTAAGATTAACATATTTCCGCCTGCTGTTTGCACAGCATCTAACTGTTCTTTATTTAACTCTGCTATATCCATACTACTCCTCGCTTACATTATTAATCCTGATGTTGTTTTTATTCTTCAGTGAAATCTGCTTTTATTGATGACATCATATCAGCTGCTCTTTTCATCAAAGAAACTCTTGTATTCTTCAGATTACCTTCTATCACAGCATCATACAGTACATCTATTATTTTACCGATTTCCTTCCCTTTGTATCCTAAAGATATCATATCATTACCTGTAACACAAAGTTGTTTTTTGTGTATAATGCTATTTTCTTTCATCCGTTTCCTTATTCTGTCTAAAATTTCATAACAACCGTCTTGTACTCCCAAATATGAAAAATACTGTATTCTAATATCCATGATATTTTTCCAACAATCTTCTCCCGCTGCACAAATTAGGCGATTGATATTAGTTTGAGCTGAAATATATTCCTCTATCGGATAATATTTTATGATATTACAAACACGAGATATCATTCGTTTTGAAAATTTTAATCTTTTTAATAATTTTTCGGACAATTGTTCTATGGAAATCAGTTTACCTGCTACCTCTTTCTTGGATTCTAAGGAACATGAAAAAAGATGGTATAGGAATGCTGACAATCTGACTTCTAATTGACAAGGTAATCGGGATAATCGTTGCAACAAAAATAATATTTTGCAATTGTTCTCTCGAATCTGAAGATAGATTCTATCCCACTCAATATCAGAATCAAAAAAAATATATTCTACTATATTACTATCAAAAAGACATTTTATCGCATAATTTGGATTGTTAGAAATCAAAATTTTTACAAATTCATTTCTCATACTCTCCATAGACAACCTTGAAATAAGGTAAGCATTTTCTACAATCGCCTGATAACTATCTTCATCTATTCTAAAATCTAATTGTGCAGAAAAACGAATTGCTCTCAACATTCTTAACGGATCTTCCAAAAATCTTTTTGTTGGAACTCCTATTGTTTTAATACATGATTGACGAATATCTTCTAATCCATGAAAACAATCAATCAATCCCTTATGATTCCACGCTAACGCATTCATTGTAAAGTCCCGTCTCTTCAAATCAATCAAAATATCGTTTACAAAATCTATTTTTGTGGGATATCTTGTTTCATCTTCATATTCTTCCATACGAAACGTTGTGATTTCAATGTCATTTTTGCCGGCAACTTTAATTCTAATCGTTCCAAAACGGCTATCGGTCGCATCTAAATCAAAATGCTTTAACAAAGAAATCATTTCAGTAGGAGTTGCAGAGGTTGCCATATCAAAATCGTAATTCTCACGATTTAAAAAATAATCTCTCACAATTCCTCCAACCAGATAGACTTGATGACCGTTTTCTTGTAAAATTTGAAAAATTTCTTTTACTTCATTTGACAACAACCGTTCCATGCTTCCCCCAAAAAAGAATAATTACACACTATCTATTATCTTGTTTTTTTATTGATAATTCTTCTATTAATTTTTCATCAAATGCTTTTGCAACATTGTATCCTAAAAGTTTTTGTCGAAAATTTCTGGCAGCAACTTCTATAATGGTAGCGATGTTTCTACCCGGTCGAACAGGCATTATTATTTTATTAATAGAAATTCCAAAGATATCTTCATATTCTGAATCGATACCCAATCTATCATAGTACCTTCCATCTTCCCAACTTTCTAAATAAACAATCATATCAATTGCTTTTGATTGCTTCACTGCACCTACTCCAAATAAATTTTGTATATCTAATAAACCAATCCCTCTGATCTCCATTAAGTTTTTTGTAATTTTAGGTGATGTTCCAACAAGAATTCCATCTTCAGATTTTCTTATTTCTACCACATCATCTGAAATTAATCTATGTCCTCTGCGAATCAATTCAAGAGCAGTCTCGCTTTTTCCGATTCCGCTCTTTCCCTTAATCAAAATCCCTACTCCATCTACATCTAATAATCCTCCGTGAACTACTTCTTTAGGAGTGATGATTTCATTGATATATGTAACCAGTTTATTTACCAGTTGCTTTGTAGACAATTCACTAATCAACAGATATTGATTGTATTTTTTTGCAATTTTAACAAATGACTCACTTGGCTTTTGTCCTCTCGTCATAAAAATTGCCGGCATTCTATAAGATAAATATTTTTCCAACACTTCTTTTTGAGCATTTTCATTCAGAGACATTAAGTACGCATATTCCACCTGTCCGATTATTTGAATTCTGTCTGAAGGAAAATATCCATAGAAACCTGCCAATTGAATTCCGGGACGGTTGATATCCGAAGTATATAGAGTATAATCCATATCTTCCGGCATTGTGATGATATCAATATTTAAATCAACTATCATCTGTTTTATAGAAATTTGACTTTCGTCATATTTTTTCACCATATCGTATTCACCTCAAATCATTTCTATGTTCTATTTTATCTCACAGTCCTATTATCTTACAGTCCTATTATCTTACAGTCCTATTATCTCATAAAATATACTCTTCAACAAATTATTTTATGATTTACAGGAAAATAAATATTCATTCTTGTTTTAATTCTTATTTTTCTTGGTATAATAATTATTGGAATATATAAATCAATATATTAAACATACTGTAAAGGAGATAATACTATGAAACATGTAACTATTTATACAAGTCCGACATGTCATTTTTGTCACCAGGCTATGGACTATTTAAAGGAAAAAAATGTAGAATTTGAAGCAAAAGACATTAGTAAAGATCCTGAAGCAAGAAAATTTTTAATGAGTCAAAAAATTATGGGTGTTCCCGCTATTTATATAGACGAAGAGCTTGTAATGGGTTTTGATAAACAAAAGATTGATGCACTTTTGGGGTTATAAGATAAAAAGGATTCTCGTGTTAAACACGGGAATCCTTTTTTGTATAAAGAAAACCACGCGATGGTCGCGTGGTTCAAAAGAGCTTAAGCGGTGAAAAAAAACCTCCTAATGTGCTAAACTGTATAAAAGCCTGCCAGCTGATGAAAAACAGAATAGATTAGGAGGAACATTAAAATGTCTCAACAAAATAATGTCAATAACAGTTTAGCACATACCAAATGGAATTGTAAGTACCATGTAGTATTTGCACCAAAATATAGAAGAAAAGTCTTTTATGGAGAAAAAAAGGAAGCGATAAGAGATATAATAAGAACATTATGTCAGTGGAAAGGAGTTGAAATAATAGAAGGAGAAGTTTGTCCCGATCATATACATCTATTACTTAGTATACCACCAAAAATAAGTGTATCGAGTTTCATGGGATATCTGAAAGGAAAAAGCAGTCTAATGATATTTCAAAAATATGGAAACATGAAGTTTGCATATAGAAACAGAGAGTTTTGGTGTAAAGGATATTACGTAGATACCGTAGGTAAAAATACAAAAGCAATACAGGAATATATATCAAATCAATTGAAAGTAGATAGAGAAAGTGATCAATTAAGTATATTTGATCCGAGAGACCCGTTTACGGGTAGCAAATAAAAAATGCATGGCTGGCAGGCCAATAAAAAGCACACGTGTGTGCTGCCAGTTAAGATAGGGCTATGCCCGAAAATGAAAAACCACCGGCTATGCCGGTGGATATTTATTATCCTCTTTTTTATTAGTCTAATAATCCTTTTGCTTTCAGTAATTCCGCTCCTAAAAGTGCACCACCTGCAGCTCCTCTTAACGTATTGTGGGATAAACAAACAAATTTATAATCATAGATATTATCTTCTCTCAACCTTCCGATAGAAATACCCATTCCATTATATAAGTCTCTATCTAATTTTGTTTGCGGTCTATTTTCTTCTTCAAAATATGTTAAAAATTTATTCGGAGAAAGAGGTAATCGGTACTTTTCTATCTCACTTCTATATTCTTTCCATCTTTTAATAATTTCTTCTTTTGATGGCTTTTCTTTAAATTTTACAGAAACAGTAGCAAGGTGTCCATCTAAAACCGGCACTCTGATACACTGTGCAGAAATAATCGGTTCACTTGCATTTACAAATTTCTTTCCATCAAATGTTCCCCATATTTTCAATGGTTCCAATTCACTTTTTGCTTCTTCTCCTGAAATGAAAGGAATCACATTATCCACCATTTCCGGCCAATCGGAAAAATTTTTTCCACTTCCGGAAATTGCTTGATAAGTGCTGACTACAACTTTCTCCAATCCGAAATCCTTTAAAGCATTTAAAGCAGGTACATAACTTTGAATAGAACAGTTCGGTTTTACAATAATAAATCCTTTTTTTGTTCCCAATCTATCTTTTTGTGCTTGAATCGCTTCTAAATGGTGTGAATTTATTTCAGGCATAAGCATCGGTACATCTTCTGTCCATCTATGTGCTGAATTGTTTGAAACCACAACTACTTCTGATTTTGCGTACAGTTCTTCAATCTTAATAATTTCATCCTTGTCCATATTTAATGCACAGAATACCAAATCTACCTTCTCTTTAACGGAATCAACATTTTGTACATCTTCTACAATAATATTTTTTGCATACTCCGGAATAGGTTGATTTAATTTCCATCTGTCATTTACACTATCTATATACTTCATACCTGATGAATTACTGCTTGCTGCCAAGACAACCACTTCAAAATAGGGATGGTTCTCCAAAAGAGAAACAAATCTTTGTCCAACCATTCCTGTGGCTCCTAAAATACCTACTCTTGTTTTTTTCATACAATCACAATCCTTTCTTTACCCATATAATTTATAAGAAATTTCATTTATTAATATGCCTGCTGCTACTCCAACGTTTAATGATTCCATGCCCTCTTTGATAGGAATAATAATCTGATAGTCAGAAGTATTTAATATATCGGCAGAAATGCCGTTTCCTTCATTTCCTAATATCAATGCCACCTTCGATTCAAAATTAACATCTCTATAGGAAACAGATTTTTCGCTGAGAGAAGCTGAATATACAGTATATCTGAATTTTTTAAAATAGTCTATCCCATCTTCCGCTTCTATAAGCGGCAAGCAAAGATTCCCTCCCATGGAAGCTCTGGTTACTTTAGGAGAAAACGAATCTACAGAACCTTTTGTAAAAAATATTGCATCTATGCCATATGCCAATGAAGTTCTAATGATAGTCCCAAAATTCCCCGGATCTTGAATCTGATCCAGCAACAATATAAACGATTTTTCTTTAGATAAAATCGATTTTGCATCATATTTTGGAATTTCACACATTCCTATAACTCCCTGTGATGCAACTGTGTCTGATAACTTGCTGAATAAATTATCATCTAAAATATATTTTTCTGTTATCATAGAACAATTTATCTCGTTCCAAACATCATCCCGTTTTTTTCTAAAATCGTCGCTTACAAAAATATACTTGATTGTTATATTATTTTCTTTCGCCTGTAAAACAGCTCTTGTCCCTTCTATTAAAAATAGAGAATGTTTCTTTCTAAATTTTTGTTTATTTAAAGAAAGAGCTAACTTAAACATGGCGTTATTATGAGAAAAAATTATTGTTGGTTCCTTCATCGCTTTATTTTACCTTTTTAATATATTTGTAATTTTTTACACAGAATTTACTATTGTTTAATATGAGTTATTTTCATAATACAAAGTTAGAATTATAATTAAAGTTAACTCATCTTTCTCCCCACACTGCCAACAAAATGATTATGCACGAAAAATAATTGATACGTTAGTGAACACCTGAATGTAGAGAAAATATTTTTAAAATTTTTCTATAACAACTGCTTTAAAAACTACCTTATTTGTCCTTCACCTATCACAACATACTTATATGTCATAATTTCTTTCAATCCCATCGGACCTCTCGCATGAAATTTTTGTGTAGAGATTCCAATTTCGGCACCAAATCCAAATTCCCCACCATCACTAAATCTGGAAGAGGCATTGACATAAACAACTGCCGCATCTACTTGTTTTTGGAATTTTATGATATTGCTGTAATCCTCAGTTACAATAATTTCGGAATGTTTTGTTCCATACAGATTAATATGTGTAATTGCTTCATCAATACTGTCTACTATTTTAACAGCTACAATAAAATCCAAAAATTCTTTTTGAAAATCTTCTTCAGTTGCAATTTCAACCGATGGCAAAATCTGTTTTACACCATTATCTCCTTTAATATGAACCCTATTATAAAATCTATCTTTTAATTTAGACAAAAACTCTTTTGCAATATCACGATGAACTAAAATTGTTTCAATTGCATTGCAAGCACCCGGTCTTTGCACTTTTGCATTATATGCAATATCTAAAGCATTCTCTATTTTTGCTTGAGCATCAACATACAAATGGCAATTTCCTGTGCCTGTTTCAATCACAGGTACTGTCGCATTTTCTACAACAGAACGAATCAAACCGGCACCTCCTCTGGGAATTAGCAAGTCAATATCACCTTTTAATTTCATCAATTGAGTAGCATATTCACGTTCAATACGATTTACAAAAAGGATACAGTCCTCAGGAAATCCTGATTTTTTTAACCCTTCTCTCATAGCTCGAACTAATTCTAAATTTGTATTAATGGCTTCTTTTCCACCCTTTAATATTACAACATTTGATGTTTTCAATGCCATAACTGCTGCATCCACTGTTACATTTGGTCTTGATTCATAAATCATTGCAATTACGCCAAAAGGAACATACATTTTTGCAATTTGTAAACCGTTTGGACGCTTTATAACGTCGAACACTTCATATACAGGATCATTCAATTTGATAATGTCCAATATACCGATGCAAATTGATTCAAATTTATTGGAATCTAAAGCAAGTCTTTCAATTAATGCTTCTTTTTCTCCGCGCTCTCTCATTTTTGTGACATCTAAATGGTTAGCTTGCAAAATAGCTTCTCTGTTTTGTTTCAAACTATCCACAATATTTTTTAGCGCAATATTTTTTTCTTCAGAACCGATTATGCTCAAATATGCAAATGCATCTCTAGCTTTTTTTGCCATCTCTTTCAACTCTTGCGTAATCAAATTATTCAATCGTAATCTCCTTCCTGACCAAATTATCTTTATGAATCACCTCATCATAATCCTTCGTCCCGATAATGTCTTCAATTTCTTCAGAATGTTTTCCTTTAATTTTATTGAGAGCATCATAATCAAAATAAGTAAGCCCTCTTCCGATTATTTTATTTTCAAAAAGAATGTCCACAACATCCCCTTTTCTAAATTCTCCCCGAACCTCTATTATTCCGGAAGGTAACAAACTTTTATTATTTTCTATAGCTTGATATGCACCAAGGTCAATAACAATTTGCCCTTTTCCTCTTGCGTTATATGCTATCCAGCTTTTTCTAAGTTTTAGTTGATGAGGTTCCTCAACAAAAAAGGTCCCTATTTTTTGTCCGTTTAAGATACAATTTAACACATTTTGTTTATTACTTTTTGCAATAATTACAGAGACACCTGATCGAGTAGCTATTTTAGCTGCATTAATTTTTGTTCGCATACCTCCGGTTCCTACATTAGAAATACTGTCTCCTGCAAGGCTCTCAATCTTAGAATCTATTTTTTCTACATATTCTATCAACTTTGCGTCTTTATGAACTTGAGGGTTCTTATCAAACAAACCATCTATATCTGAAAGTATAATCAATAAATCAGCTTCTATTAAGGTACTGACTAAAGCAGACAGTGTATCATTGTCACCAAACTTTATTTCAGAAACAACAACTGCGTCATTTTCGTTGATAATAGGAATAATATTTTTTGATAACAATTCATTTAGTACACTTCTGGAATTCAAAAATCTTTCTCTATCAGCAAAATCTTCTTTTGTTAACAAAATTTGCCCCACTGAATATCCATATTCACAAAACAGTTTTTCATACAAATGCAATAATTTCCCCTGCCCAATTGCAGCGCATGCCTGTTTTTCGGGTAAAGTTTTTGGTCTCTTAGAATAATTCAAATAACCCATACCGGCAGAAATCGCTCCGGAACTTACAACAAGAACATCGTGTCCTTGATTTTTTAAATCTGCAATTTGTCTTACTAATTGTTCAATTTGTATTAAATTTAACTTTCCGTTCTCATAAGTTAAACTGGAAGAGCCCAGTTTAACAACTACTCTTTTAGCCTTTTTACTCATTTAAAAATACCTTTCTGACCACTCTATAAATAAACTAATCGTCCATTTTTTTGAACGAAATGGAATTTATCTTATCTTGATATCTACATTTCAAAATGTTTGATAAACTCATTCCAAGATATAGAAGGATGGAAGGAGTTATCAAGATGACAAGATATCTAAAATAATACATTGACTTTAGCATTAGTATTGGAGATAACAAAAAATGGAGATTTAAATAATGAAGATAATTCCAACTATAAAGCTCTCCGTCTGATAACAAATGCGGGAAATTACCTGATACACTAAGTGCATATACGATAAATATCAAATTAAGCAAGAAAGGCACGCTTACAGAAATCAGTCTTTGTATTTGATTGTTGACAAAATGCATTGTAGAACCTAGAGAAATAAATAATATCCAAAATAGATACATTACTTCCGGAAAAACTTTATATAGATAAATAGATCTCAGTATAAAATTACTACATATCGCTACCAAAAAATAATAGATAGTTGCCTTTAATACATTCAACAATACTTGTTGTTTTTCTGCCATCCTCATCTTCCTATTCTAAAAATTACATATCTCCTAACATTAATTCATTGTATCTACAATTTTTTCAATCTCGTACCAATCATTCACTCGAACAATATTTTTATGAGTAATATTTTGATTATAAGGATTATCCATCAACAAAGTTCGTATTCCGGAGTTTGCCATTCTTTTTATTTCTTCAGGATGATCTTCAATAAACAAATCACATTTTAATAATTTTGCAAATTCCGTTTTTTTACTGGTTCCGAGTAAATGAAGAGGAACTTTACCCAATCCCTTTTTATCTAACCAATTAACCGTTACTTCCTTCATCTCCGGTGTTCTAGCTGTAACAATAGAAACATCATGATTTTTTTGCCATTTCAACAAAGTTTTTACCACATTTTCCTGAATTCCAGCAGATGCATGCATAGTATGACCACATTTTTGATAAAAATCTATTATTTGTTCTTCACTAACTCCGTACACTTTTTGTAAGTCATATTCAACCATTTGTGTAAATTTAATATTCTTGTGAAAAAAACAATTAAAGAACGGGATATAATAATCTCGTACTGTCATTGTTCCGTCAATATCGATACAAATATTCAAAATCGTCCTCCATAACTTATTTTTTTATCGGTTCATTTGTACTGCTTATATTCTTAATCTTATTATTTTCAAATACAAATACATTTTGATTTAGCACAAAATTGTTTCCTGATTCCACTACAATTTCATTCTTATTTTTCTCTGTTTCAATTCTCATTTGCGGATATTGTCCTCCATCCATATCTTTCGGAAAATCCTCCGTATAAATCTCTCCATTGGATATAATGAGCAGATATAAGTGATCATATGAAATTTGAGTATAAGCTCGTTTGCTTCCTATTAAAATAACATCATCCGGCTTATTATCTCCGGTTACATCAGTTGTTTTACTTCTTTGAACGATGGTTGGACGATATCCCAAATCTAAATCCTCAGGATTTTCATAATAGGCCAATCGGACTTCTAAATTCAATTCTCCTTCTTCTGTTTTGGTTAACCAATACTTAATAGAATCTTTCATCCAAATCACATCTTTAAATTCATGGGATTCTTCCACAGATACCGGTTCTCCTACGCCATCTGTTATTCTTTTTTGCAAATCATCAAACTCAATATCTCTAAAGGTAATAACCGCTTTATAAATTCTTTGCTCTCGAGCATAATAAATTTTAGATCTTGTCGGTAAAGAAAACCACTCATACTCATATCTCAAGAAACGAGTCTCTTCCTCTGTCCCATCTCCTTCTCCCATCGGTTCTCCTAAATGAGCAATCAAATCAGGCTTTCTCATAGAGCACATCTCATATGGATGAAGAGGACCGTATTCATAAACCATTCCATTCCAACTGTTTTTTTGATTTGTGAGATCTGTTTCTTTTAGTGCAGGAGCTGAAGACAAACGATAGATATATATTCCTCCCACTAAAATTAAAAAAACATAGGTATTAGAAAATACTTAGCTTTTACTCCATCGTTACCACTGTAGGATTTGTTGCGAATATTCCCCCTCGTGTTTGTAAAGCTTTTTTTTCTATCATTCTTTTTTAAGAAAATATTTAAAATACAATCTCTTATTTGTAATACAAGAGGTTTACCTGTAGATTCTTTCTTATTTTCAAAAGAATACTTATCTTCCGAACCAGCAGATGAATTGTTTTTTGTTTCATTTACACTACCGTCTTCTACAGATGCTAAATCTATCATTTCATAATGAGAATTGTATTCTTCTGAAGAAGTTGTTCTTTTTTTAAGGCCTTTATGAAATATTCCATACTTTTTATTTTTCATAATAAAACTCCTATTTTGACTTTATTTTCTATAATATCATTACATTATAGCACGATTATACAAAAAAATATGTATAATTTAAGTTTTTTGAACATATTTGTATATAGGTGTGCAGTTTAAAATTATAAGAATATTTTCCTGTATTGTTTTTTTAATATTATGACTATTATTACTATTATTTTATTAATCGTCATATTTTAATGACTTTTTATTTTTTTTATACTATAATGATATTATTGAATAGTGTTGAATGATTTTAACGTAGTTTTAAGGAGTCCTGACTTATGCAAAAGAAAATACAATATCCTATTATGGAAATTAATCTTAATCATCTTTATGAAAATGCAAAAAATATTGTTGAACAATGCAAAAAGCACGGTATTTCTGTCACGGGTGTTGTAAAAGGCACAGATTCTTATGAACATTCCTATAATACAATTTCAAACACACTGTTAGATGCCGGATGTACGTCTATTGCAGATTCCAGAATGAATACTATTATCCAAATGAGAAATTATGGTTTTGAAGGAAGATTATTATTGTTAAGAGTACCTATGATTTCTGAATTAGATGATGTTGTTCATTATGCAGATTGTAGTTTGCAATCCAGTTTAACAGTATTAGAAAAGACAAACGAAACAGCTTCTAAACACAACATCATCCATGACGTGATATTAATGATGGATTTAGGAGATTTAAGAGAAGGTTTTTTCGATGAAAACGAATTAATTCATGTAGCAAGTATCGTGGAGAAAAAAATGAAACATTTACACCTAAAAGGAATAGGAACTAATTTAGGTTGCTATGGCTCTATTCGTCCGGATACTTCTAACTTAGGGCGCTTAGTATCCATTGCTGAAAAAATAGAATTTCATATCGGCAGAAAATTAGAAATTATTTCAGGCGGTGCAACATCTTCTCTACCTCTTGTTCTTAACGGAAGCATTCCAAAAAGAATCAACCATCTAAGAGTTGGTGAAGGAATCGTTCTTTCAAGAGACTTGATTGATATTTGGAATATAGATATGCCTTTTATGCATAAAGATGTATATACTATCTCAGCAGAAGTGATTGAAGTGAGAGAAAAACCTTCCTATCCGATTGGCACTATTTTTGTAGATGCTTTTGGAAATAAACCTGAATATATAGATAAAGGAATCCGAAAAAAAGCTTTACTTGCAATTGGAAAAAGAGATGTCGGCTCTGTTGATTCTCTTATTGTAAAACTCGAAAATGCAGAAATTATAGGCGGAAGCAGCGATCACTTAATCTTGGATATCGAAGATGTGAAAGAAGATATCAAGGAAGGAGACATTATCTCTTTTGATTTATACTATGGAGCGATGATATTTGCAAATAATTCTTCTTCCGTCACCAAAATATATAAAAGAGAATAATAAATTGCTTCTCCGTTAATTAAAGTATGTTTGATAATTCAAAACTTTTCATCTCTTCCATATTTCAATAAAGAACAAAAAAGAAGGTACTGTACCAAAAATTATTCCTCTTGGCACAGCACCTTCTTTTAGATTATGAAAAAACAATAACTTCTTATAGAAAAAATTTTTTGTTAGCATGGAATTTCTTATTTTCTTGCAGACAACTCTATTCCTAATTCTTGTAATGCATTCTTATCTGCTATAGCCGGTGCTTCCGTCATCGGACAAATTGCATTTTGATTTTTTGGAAAAGCAATCACTTCACGTATATTGTCTCTCTTCAACATTAACATCAACAACCTATCCAATCCGAATGCAATTCCTCCGTGAGGCGGAGTTCCGTATTGGAATGCATTTAATAAAAATCCAAATTTTTCTTCCGCTTCTTCTTTTGTGAAACCAAGCGCTTCAAACATCTTATCTTGAACATCTTTGGTATGAATTCGAATACTACCGCCACCAAGTTCTATTCCGTTCAATACAATATCATACGCTTTAGCATGCATGTTTTCGGGAGAAGAATTGAAAAGTTTCAAATCTTCATCTATAGGTGCAGTGAAAGGATGGTGTGCGGCAACATATCGATTTTCTTCTTCATTGTATTCGTACAACGGAAACTCTACCACATAAAGGAATGCAAATTCATTTTCATCTATCACTCCTAATTTTTTTGCAGCTTCCAATCTAATGTGTCCCAAAGAAGTTAATGCAGTCATTGTTTTATCTGCAACAAATAACAATAAGTCACCTTTTTTTGCACCCATTTTTTCAACAATAGAATTTAGTACATCTTCGCTCAAAAATTTAGCAATCGGCGAATTAATTCCTGATTCAGTGACACGCATCCAAGCTAAACCTTTTGCACCATACGTTTTTGCCGTTTCTCCTAAAGCATCAATTGACTTTCTGGAAAATTCCGCTTCGTATCCGTTCAAATTGATTGCTCTAACTGTTCCTCCTGATAGAACCGCTTCGTCAAAAACTTTAAAACCGCAATCTTTTACGATATCTGAAACATCATTAATTTCAAACCCAAATCTAATATCAGGTTTGTCTGAACCATATCTATCCATTGCTTCTTGCCATTTCATCCTCTTAAACGGAGTTTGAATTTCCATATTTAACACTTCATGGAACACAGTTTTCATCAATCGTTCTGTAACATCCAAAACATCATCTATCTCTACAAAAGACATTTCACAGTCAATTTGAGTAAACTCAGGCTGCCTATCTGCTCTTAAATCTTCATCTCTAAAACATTTTGCAATTTGAAAATATCTATCCATACCGGAAGTCATCAACAATTGTTTAAATAATTGCGGTGATTGAGGAAGCGCATAGAAGTGTCCTTTATTTACACGACTTGGCACCAAATAATCCCTAGCTCCTTCCGGTGTAGGTTTTGTCAAGATAGGAGTTTCAATTTCAAGAAAACCTTCTTTAGACAAAAAATTTCTAACTGACTGTGTTACTTTGTGACGCATCAAAAAATTATATTGCATTTTTGGTTTTCTTAAATCCAAATATCGATATTTCAAACGTAAATCTTCAGAAACGATATCATCATCCTTAATATAAATAGGTGGTGTTTTCGCTGTATTTAAAATACGAAGCTCTTTTGCAAAAACTTCAATATCTCCGGTAGCAATATTGTTATTCTTTGAACTTCTTTCTTTCACAACTCCTCTAATTGCAATAACATACTCTGATCCCAATTCTTTTGCTTTCGAAAAATTTTCTGCACTATCGTTAATGTCAAATGCAACCTGAACAATTCCTGTACGATCCCTTAAATCAAGAAAAATCAAGCCGCCTAAATCTCTTGCACGTTGTACCCAACCCATTAATACAACTTCTTTTTCAACAAAACTCATTGTCAAATCATTACAATAGTTTGTTCGTTTTAATCCGCAAATATTATCCATTACATCCTCCATATATCTGTAAAATTATATGAGTCCTTTATAAAAAGGATTTGTCAACAGTTCTTTTCTTAATACTGTACCCGGTCCATGACCGGGATAAATTATGGTTTCTCCATCTAATTTAGCTATGTGTAACAGTGAATTCAGCAATTCATCATAATTCCCACCAAATAAATCCGTTCTCCCTATAGATCCTTTGAATAAAGTGTCTCCTGTGAACAACATATTTTCAAAATGAAAGCAAACTCCACCTTTGGTATGTCCCGGAGTATGGATAACATCCATATGCTTCTTACCTAAAGTAATGCTATCCCCTTCATCTACAAAAAAATCAATTTTAAATTCTGTGAATTTTCCGGAAATCAATGGCGAATGATTTTTCTCAGCTGACTCAAATAGTACCGAATCAGCTCTATGTGCATATATCTTTGCATCATAATGCTCTAATATCATCGGAACATCAGAAATATGATCTCCGTGACCGTGTGTAAGAAATATCATTTCTACATTCAAATTGTTCCCTTTTAAAAATTGAATCAATGCAGAACCGTTTAACCCGGGATCAATTACATATGCTTTTTTTGTTTCTGGATCATATAACACATAACTGTTAATTTGATAATGATTTTGGAAAAATACTTTCAATTCCATCAAAATAATTCCTCTCTATCTTCTAATGAGTCTTGTAATAGCGAACAAATACAACTAAAACATTTTTTTACTGTCTACCAAAATGGTAACAGGTCCATCGTTTATTAATTCTACTTTCATATCAGCCCCAAACTGCCCAGTGCTAACAAGAATGTTTTCTTTCTGTAAATATTTAACATATTCTTCATACAATTCATTCGCCTTATCCGGTTTTGCAGAATTTACAAAAGAAGGTCTTCTCCCTTTTCTGATATCACCATACAAAGTAAATTGAGAAACAACAAGGATTTCTCCATGAATATCCTGTATTGACAAATTCATCTTTTCGTCTTCATCTTCAAAAATTCTCAAACCCAATGTTTTGGAAGCACAGTACTCTACATCCTCCATGGAATCATCATGTGTAACCCCAAGAAGAACAAGCAATCCCTTCCCGCAACTTGCAATTTCTTTCCCGGACACTTGAACACCGGCATGATTTACACGTTGAATCACTAATCTCATGAAACTCCTCCTGTTACACCTTTACTGAACTGCTCTTCTTACATCTGAAACGCCTTCAATTTTTCTCAATTTGCTCATAATACTTCTTAATTTGTCAACGCTTGAAACTTGTATTACGAAATTCATAACAGCTACATTCTCCTTATTGGTTTTTGCATTAATCCCATTCAAAGAAACCTTCTCTTCCGTAAATAATCTGGTGATATCCATAAATAAGCTTTTTCTATCATAGGCTATAATTTGAATTTCAGCTTCAAACTCTTTCGAAGTTAAATCATTACTATCCCAATACACAACAACACGTTTATCATTATTTTTCCCATCATTCAAAGATACATTTGTACAATCCTTACGGTGAACAGATACTCCCCGCCCCTTCGTTATATATCCGACAATTTCGTCTCCCGGAACGGGATTACAACATTTTGCCAAACGTATCAAAATATTGTCAATTCCTTCAACATGAATTCCGATGCTGGATTTAGACTGTTTCCTTGGAATATTGGCCCTTTTTTCAGCCTCTTGTTTTTCTTTCAATGCCTTTTGTTCTAAAAGAAGTTCTTTATTATCTTCTTCAAATTTTTCTTTCAATTTAGGCATAATTTGGTTAATTGTAATGCCTCCATATCCTAAAGCAGCATACAAATCTTCTACATTTCCATTTGTTAATGTTTTGGTTGCTGCCGAGATATATTTTTGTTTCAAAAAGTCATTGATTGGATATCCTAATTTCTTGGTCTCTTTCTCTAAAAGTTCCCTACCTTTTTCAATATTTTCTTCCCTTTTTTCTTTTTTGAACCATTGTCGAATTTTGGTCTTAGCACCGGAACTTTTTACGATATTTAACCAGTCTCTGGACGGACCGTTAGAATTTCCTGATGTTATAATTTCGACAATATCTCCCGTTTTTAATTTATAATCAATAGGTACCATTCTGGAATTTACTTTTGCACCTACACACTTGTTTCCAATTTGAGAATGGACTTTATATGCAAAATCCAGAGGACAGGAGCCTGCCGGCAATTCCAAAACATCTCCTCGAGGAGAAAACACAAATACTTTATTAGCAAACAGGTCAATTTTCAACGACTCCATAAACTCTTCCGGATCTGAAACTTCTTTTTGCCATTCCATCATTTGTCTTATCCAAGACAATTTTTTCTCCATCTCACCATCAGAATTACCATTAGCACTAAATCTTTCCTTATATTTCCAATGTGCAGCAATCCCAAATTCTGCAATTCGATTCATATCCCATGTTCTGATTTGTATTTCCAAAGGTTCCCCGTCAGGACCAACTACAGTTGTGTGTAAAGATTGATACATATTGGGTTTTGGCATAGCAATATAATCCTTAAACCTTGTTGGAATCGGTTTCCAAATAGTATGAACTAACCCTACTGCACCATAACAGTCTTTTATATTATCTACAATAATTCTAACTGCCATCAAATCATAAATTTCTTCAAAAGTTTTATCCTGATACTTCATTTTTTTATAGATACTATAAAAATGTTTCGCTCTTCCTTTGATATCACAGGTAATATCATTTTCTTCGAGCTTAACCTCTATCTGTTCTATAACACTCTCGATATATTTTTCACGTTCCTGTCTCTTAAGTGATACTTTTTCTGTTAATTCTCGGTAGCCATCCGGATCCAAATATCGTAATGCCAAGTCTTCCATTTCCCATTTAATGCGAAAAATTCCTAATCTGTTAGCAATTGGAGCATAAATTTCAGCTGTTTCCTTAGACTTTTCAATTGCCTTTTCTTTAGGCATATATTTCATTGTTCTCATATTATGCAGACGGTCAGCGAGCTTTATCAAAACAACTCTGATATCCTTACCCATAGCAAAAAACATCTTTCTGAAATTTTCTGCTTGCATTTCTTGTTTACTTTGATATTTGATTTGCCCCAGTTTAGTAACACCATCTACTAAATCGGCAATTGTAGTACCGAACTCACTTGCCATTTCTTCATAAGTCATATCGGTATCTTCCAACACATCATGCAATAAACCGGCAGCTATGGTATCCATATCCATTTCCAATTCAGCTAAAATCTTTGCTACTTCAACAGGGTGTATAATATACTTTTCTCCTGATTTTCTATATTGGTTCTTATGTCCTTCGTACGCATGTAAATATGCTTTTTCTACAATAGAAACATCCGCACCTGAATTGTATTCTCTAATCTTATCTAAAAGAGCACTAAGCATCTTATATCCCTCCTTTTTCGCAATCCACTTTATATAGAAATACGTGTACTATTGTCACACCAAAACTAACACGGGTACTTCACAAAGGATTCAATATCATACCCTTGCAATTTTTCTCTTCCTTTCAATTCTTCAAGCTCAATCAAAAACTCACATTGAGAAACCGTTCCGCCTAAAGATTCAATTAACTTAATCACTGCACTCACCGTTCCTCCTGTAGCCAACAAATCATCTACAACAGCAACTTTTGCACCTTCATAAATTGCATCTACATGAACTTCCAGCTGATCTACACCATACTCCAAATCATATTCATATGTCCTTGTTTCAGCCGGCAACTTTCCCGGTTTTCTTACAGGAACAAATGCAGCACCAAGTGCATATGCAACGGCAGCAGCAATCATAAACCCCCTTGCTTCCGGTCCTACAACAATATCTATATTTTTTTCTCTTAAATCCTCTGCAATGGTATCAACAATTTCTCGAAAAGCTGCTCCATCCTTCAACAATGTTGTAATGTCCTTAAAACTAATCCCTTTCTTCGGAAAATCTTCAATAACTCTGATTTTTGATTTTAAATCCATAAATTTCTCCTCTAAATTTTAATATTCCACTTCTAAAAAAGATTCCAACTTCTTCAGTATTTTTAGATAGTCCTCTTTTCTGTTCTTTATGAATAAGTCTTCCAAAAAGATATTACCGGAAGAATATCGAAATGAAACCATCTCTAATTTTTGCAACAATAAAATTTGTATCCACATTTTCAAAACTCTATCTAATGCCATATTTTCGATTATATCAGCAGATATCTTTATCTTTTGATTCCTCTCTATCTTTTCTAAAAAAGAAATATTCTTTCCTTGCGGAAAAGAAAATACTTTAGATATTTTCAGTGGATTGCTTAGGAAATTAAAAAAGTATATTTTTTCGAAATTTAAATTGTTTTGATGAGAAATAATACACTTTGACAAACTGTCACAAATAATGATATTATTATAGTCTTTTAAGAATATTTTTTCAATATTGGAAATAAATTTAACTTGATTTGTAGCACAATCCAGATACAATTGTTCCCTCTTTAGTTGTTTTAAAATAGAAGGAATTGATGTTAGAAATAAAGTGTTCGAATCAAAATCTCTTTTTTCCCAAACTGCAATGTTTTTGAAAAAAGATTCCTCTTTTAAAATTTCTTCTATAATACACTCCGCCAAGGGTATCATATCTTCTATCATATCATCTTGTTCAATCCACTTATAATCTCTTAATTTCAATTGCAAACTGACAGCATCTCGATATACGTTTTCTTCTATAGAGCACAGAATATCCAACTCCTTGTCACTATTAGCTAAAATATCATCTGAAAGTTCTCCAAAATCAAATCCTAAGATAGTGTAACGATTTAATTGTCCGCGAAAATGTGTTTGATTCTTCCCAATCCGACCGACCTGTTTTATTCTGACGTTTTTCATCAAAAAAAGGGGGGTTGGATTCTTTATGCCAAAAGGTTCCATCTGCTTAACTTTATTCAGAAAATCCAAGTTCAAATATTCCTCTTTCAATTCAGAATCAAAAAAGAACTTTTTTTTGAAAGATTGATTGGTTAAATATTTTTCAGAAACGAAATTGATATTTTGTTCAAAAATATTCAAATTTTCAACTCTAATAGATAATCCGGCAGCCTGACTATGACCGCCAAATCCCAACATACAATCACTTATTTCTTGTAATGCGTGAAACAGATGAAAATCAGATATACTTCTCCCGGAGCCTTTTGCAATTCCGTTCTCGTCTATTGAAAATACAAAAGAAGGTTTCCCATATCGTTCTGTAATTCTAGATGATACAATTCCGATTACGCCTTCATTCCATCCTTTCTCATACACCACAATCACATTATTGTTTCTGTGCTTTTCGTGAGATTCAATCATAGTGATTGCTTCCTCTAACATCGTCTGTTCTATCAGTTGCCTTTGTGCATTATATTCATTCAAAATAACAGCATATCGCATTGCTTCATCAACAGAATGTGTTGTTAAAAGTAAAACTCCTGTCATAGCAGAATCTAACCTACCTCCAGCGTTAATCCGCGGAGCTAATTGAAACCCCACATTGTATGAAGTTATTTGTTGTTTTTTTAATTGTGCAACATCTATTAATACCTGAATTCCCAGATTTAATTTGTTTTGATTGATACTATTCAATCCAAATTTAACAATACTTCTGTTTTCTCCTAAAAGAGGAACCAAATCTGCAATAGTAGCAACTGCTGCTATCTCAAGATAACTCATCAACTCAGTTATACTACTATTTTTTAACGCTTGTACCAACTTCAGCGCAATCCCTGCACCACATAGTTCCTTAAACGGATAACTACAATCGCTTTGATGAGGATTAAGAATCGCATACGCTTTTGGAAGTTGCTCCGGACACTGATGATGATCTGTAATAATAATATCCATCTTAAGTTGATTGCACAAATCCACCTCTTTGATTGCAGAGATTCCACAATCAACTGTAATAATTAAATCATATCCCAAATCCTTTAAATGGACAATTGCTTCTTCGTTTAATCCATACCCTTCTTTTCTTCTATCCGGAATATACACTCCTACTTCATATCCTATTTCTTCAAAATAACGAAATAAAATGGATGTCGATGAGACCCCGTCTACATCATAATCCCCAAAAATTACAATTTTCTCTTTATGAGCCATTGCAAATTGTAACCTCGTTACCGTTTCATCCATCCCTTTCATCAAATATGGATCAATAAAGGAGTCTTCATCCGGATTTAAAAATTCTTCCACATCTTCAATGCCACGATTTTTTATCATAGCAGAAAGTAATCCCAAACCTTCATCAACTTCTCCAATATACGTTTTATCGTTCCTTTCCATCCATATACTACTCATATTTATTCTCCAAACTTATATCATAAACCGGTAAATTTCATCATTTTATGATTCAAAGATTTTATCAAACTTTTTCAGTGTTTCGTTAAAAAACGAACTATATATACTATCACTATGTATAATGTTCCGTTTTTATCGAATTAATTTTTTGAAAAACAAAAAAATATACTTTTGAGTTTGCTAATTCGATAAGTTTAGTATATAATAAATTGTAAGTTTAGAGAATAGCTTACACAAAAATATTAAGTCTTTTATAATCCATAAGAGAAAGAGGTAAATTTATTATGTCAAGATGTGTAGGAACTATATCAAGAGGTATTAGAACCGGTATTATTCGCGAAGGAGATGATCTTTCATCAATGGTAGTAAATTCTTTGATGGAAGCATGTGAATCAGATAATATAAAGCTAAATGATCGTGATGTTTTAGGAGTGACCGAAGCTGTTCTTGCAAGAGCTCAAGGAAACTATGCCACTGTTGATCAGATTGCATGTGATGTGAAAGAAAAATTCAAAAATAAACATATCGGATTAATCTTTCCTATTTTAAGCAGAAATAGGTTTGCTATTTGCTTGAAAGGAATTGCAAAAGGTGTTGATAAAATTACTCTTGTACTGAATTATCCTTCCGATGAGGTAGGAAACCATTTAATTTCATTAGATGATTTGGACCGTGAAAAGATAAATCCTTATTCAGATGTTTTGACAGAAGAACGATATCGTGATTTATTTGGATACAAAGCACATGTCTTTACAGGTGTTGATTATATTGAATACTATAAAGAATTAATTTTATCTCAAAATTGCGAAGTGGAAGTAATTCTATCTAATAATCCCAACACTGTCCTTGAACACACAAAATATGTATTGAATTGTGATATTCATACCAGAGCCAGAACAAAACGAATTTTATTAGAAAGTGGTGCGGAACAAGTATTAAGTTTGGATGATATCATGAATTATTCCATTAACGGAAGTGGGTATAATGCCGATTACGGTTTGTTAGGTTCCAACAAATCTACAGAAGAATCTGTAAAGTTATTCCCTAGAAATGCCAACGAATTTGTAACAGAAGTTCAAAATAAAATTAAAGATGCAACTGGAAAAACATTGGAAGTGTTAGTATATGGAGACGGTGCTTTTAAAGACCCTGTCGGGAAAATTTGGGAGTTAGCGGATCCTGTTGTATCGCCCGGATATACCAAAGGACTGGACGGACAACCAAATGAAATAAAATTAAAATATCTTGCTGATAATGACTTTGCATCTTTGAAGGGAGAAGCACTGAAAGAAGCTATTGTAAATTCTATCCAAAAGAAAGAAAAAGACTTAAAAGGTTCTATGGTTACTCAAGGAACAACACCACGCCGACTAACTGATTTGATTGGTTCGCTTTGTGACTTGACTTCCGGAAGCGGTGACAAAGGAACTCCTATTGTATTAATTCAAGGATATTTTGATAATTATGCAGATTAATTTTTTAATCGCTTAATTATCATAAAAATAATTAATAAATCTACTAATACCCTCTTTACCATTTATTAGGTAAAGAGGGTATTTTTATAATTTGCTGATATAAGTAACCAATATAGTTATTTTCTCACAAAATAAAAAAATGAATAATATTATTCATATCATTCGTTTATTATCCATTCACATATTTTATTGTAATTGCATAAGAAATCGTAATATTTCAAAAATTCAAAATGAATGATTGACACATGCTGTATTACATGATATAGTGTCATTTAATTATATAACTTGTACGTATACAACATACAACACAATATTTTTAGAAGGGACTGATTTTATGGAAACAAAAAAATTCAAAAAAGTTTTAGTAGCAAACCGTGGCGAAATAGCAATTCGTATTTTCCGTGCTCTTACAGAACTTGGAATTCGAACCGTCGGAATTTATTCCAAAGAAGATAAATATTCTCTGTTTCGCACCAAAGCAGATGAATCTTATTTAATCGGCGAAGACAAGGGCCCTATTGACGCTTACTTAGATATGGCATCAATTATCCAAATCGCAAAAGACAAAAATGTAGATGCTATTCATCCGGGATATGGTTTCTTATCAGAAAATCCTAAATTTGCACAAATGTGTTTGGATAACGGAATTGAATTTATTGGACCTACTCCCTACACAATGTTACAAATGGGTGATAAAATCTCTGCAAAATCAGTTGCTTTAGAATGTGGTGTCCCTACTATTCCGGGACATCAAAAACCTATCAAAAATTCGTTGGAAGCAAAAGATATCGCCGAAAAAATAGGTTATCCTGTTATCTTAAAAGCTGCAAACGGTGGCGGCGGAAGAGGAATGCGTATTGTAAATTCGGTTGAAGAAATGGAGAATGAATTCAAAAATGCTATGAGCGAGTCTATCAAAGCTTTTGATTCCGATGTTATTTTCATGGAAAAATATCTCCACCATCCAAAACACATTGAGGTACAAATTTTAGGAGACAAACTTGGGAATATCGTGCATCTTTTTGAAAGAGACTGTTCTTTGCAACGACGTCACCAAAAGGTTATAGAGTTTGCTCCTTCTATTTCTCTTGACGAATCCATCAAACAAAAAATTCTTTCAGATTCCGTTAAACTGGCTAAATATGTGAACTATATCAGTGCAGGAACAATGGAATTTTTGGTGGATCAATCCGGAAACTACTACTTTATAGAAATGAATCCTCGTATCCAAGTAGAACACACTGTTACAGAAATGATTACCGGAGTAGATATTGTTCAAAGTCAAATTTTAATCGCTATGGGACATCCTCTCAACTCCTCAGAAATAAATATTAACTCACAAGAAGACATTTCTATCAGAGGCTACTCTATCCAATGTCGTATTACTACAGAAAATCCAACGGCAAACTTCATGCCGGATACGGGCAAAATATCTGTATATCGAAGTGCTTCCGGATTTGGAATTCGTCTGGATGGAGGAAATGGATTCACCGGTTCTGAAATCAGTCCTTACTACGATAGCCTTTTAGTAAAAACAACTTCTTGGGACAGAACTTTCCACGGAGCAGCCAGAAAAGCACTTCGTTCCATTAAAGAATTTCGGATTCGAGGTGTAAAAACGAATGTACCGTTTTTAATCAATGTCCTAAATCACCCTACTTTCTTAGAAGGAAACTGCTATACCTCCTTCATTGAAGATACAAAAGATTTATTCAATATAAAAGGCAGTAAGGATCGTGCGAGCAAATTAATGAATTTTATTGGAGATATTATCGTAAATGAAAAATATGATCCTTCTATATCAGATATCAAAATTCCGAAAATTAAAATGGATTTATCCACAAACTCAAAGAGTAGCAAACAATTATTCAAAGAAATGGGCGCCAAAGATTTTACTCAAATGATTATGAATGAAAAGAAATTATATATTACTGATACAACTATGCGCGATGCTCATCAGTCACTTTTTGCAACTCGTATGAGAACCTATGACATGTTGCAAGCAGCACCTTATTGCAATAAAATTTTTAGAGATACTTTCTCCATGGAAACATGGGGAGGCGCCACTTTTGATGTAGCCTACCGTTTCTTAAAAGAATCTCCATGGAGAAGACTGGAAAAACTGTCTGAATCCATGCCGGATGTACTACAACAAATGTTGTTACGTGCCTCTAATGCAGTAGGATATAAAAATTATCCTGATAATGTAGTAAGTGAATTCATCAAAGTTTCTGCTAAACAAGGAATTGATGTCTTTAGAATTTTTGACAGCTTAAACTGGTTAGAAAATATGAAACTTCCGATTGAAACTGCATTAAACACAGGAAAAATCGTAGAGGGAACGATTTGTTATACTTCTGATATCTTAAATCCTAATAACAAAAAATATCCTTTGGAGTACTACATTAACAAGGCAAAAGAGTTGGAAAAAACGGGTATTCATATCTTAGGAATTAAAGATATGGCGGGTCTGCTAAAACCTTATGCAGCAAAAAAATTAATTTCCAAACTAAAAAAAGAACTGCATATTCCTATTCATCTTCACACACACGATACTTCTGGAAACTCAGTTGCAACCATTTTAATGGCTGCTGAGTCAGGTGTTGATATTGCAGATCTTACACTTGAATCCATGTCAGGTCTTACATCACAACCTTCTTTAAATGCTGTTGTTGCAGCTCTAAAAAATACAGATAGAGATACAGGACTGGATTTAGAAGAATTAAATGAAGTAAGTAATTATTTCAAAGAAGTACGCAAAATTTATAAAAAATTTGAGTCTGAACTAAAAACACCTTCTGTTGAAATTTATAAATATGAAATTCCGGGAGGACAGTATTCTAACTTGTTACCACAAACCAAATCAGTAGGACTTGAACATAAATTTGAAGAGGTGAAAGAAGCTTATCGTCAAGCAAATCTTTTATTAGGAGATATTATAAAAGTAACTCCATCTTCTAAAATTGTTGGGGATTTGGCAATTTTTATGGTAAAAAATAATTTAACTCCTGAAAATATACTCACAGAAGGCGAAAACCTCTCTTTCCCTGACTCTGTTGTAGAATATTTTATGGGACAGATTGGTCAACCTGACGGAGGGTTTCCTGAAGAATTACAAAAAATCGTTTTAAAAGGAAAAACTCCTCTTACAGAACGTCCGGGACTACTTCTTCCGGAGGAAAATTTTGAAAAAATCAAACTCCACCTAAATGAAAAGTATCGAGATATTGCAAACGAACGAAATATTTTAAGTTATGCTCTCTATCCAAAAGTATATGATGATTATTGCAAACATATTGATTTGTATAATGATATCAGCAACCTTCCGTCCACTGTATTCTTCTACGGCTTGGAAAAAGGTCAAGAAATTGATGTCGCAATTGAAGATGGAAAACTGCTTAATATCTGTTATACAGGATACAGTGATGCTGATGAAAACGGTATGAGGTCTGTTTATTTTGAATTAAACGGTTCTGCAAGAGAAGTCGAAATTTTAGACCGTTCCGTTCAAACTAAAAAAGATAGTAAACGAAAGGCAGATAAGTCCAATCCTAAACATATCGCTTCTCCTATTCCGGGAACCATTGCTGAAATCTTAGTCAACCCCGGAGATTCTATTAAGAAGAATCAACCTCTTATGATTGTAGAGGCAATGAAAATGGAAACCACAATTCTGGCAAAAACAGATGGAGCAATCTCTGAAATTTTAATTTCTCAAGGAGACTCTGTTTCTGATGACGAATTAGCCATGATATTAAAGTAAAATAATAAACTTAATTGCCGGAGACCTCCAAAAATAGTTGTCTCCGGTTTTTACATATAAGATACTAAAATAAAAAGAGGTTTTTTAAGCATCCTTTCCTTAAAAACCTCTGAATAGTCCACATTCTATTAAACCCATACACCTATGATTAAAATATATTTTTCTGATAGGACGTATATAATGTCTTTAACAGCGCCATTTTTTCATCCATTTCCAGTTGTAAATCAGAAGCATAGGAGTAATTTTTTTCCAACAATGCATTTTTTATCCTTGAAAATAAACATTTCTTATCAACACTATCTTTCATTAACTCCCAACGAAGTGCATTGATTTTTGTCCAATTTACAATATCCAAATCGGAAATATCTTGATTATTATCATGCAGAATAGAAAAAGAACGAACCACTTTCATATTGTTTTCTATCATGTGAAAACTTAATTGGTTTACCCATTTTTCCAAAATAGATGATGCATAAGAATCAATGATTTCATCTGTGAAAATATCATCTTTTTTCAAAACGGATAACTTATCCGGAAATTGTTGAAAATGCAGCAAATTTTCATACACTGTTTTAGGTGGAATGCCAAATTTTCTATACCTTTCGTCCTCGCTATAATATTCAAAAATATTTTTTTCACTACGGTATTCTCTTCCTTGCTCCAAATAAATACCATCTTCTTTTTCATTCTTAGAAAATTCTTTTTCCAACTGCTCCAAAGACATATTCATTGCCGCATTCCACAATCCGTCACGAATTGCCTGATAGCAACTTGCCAAAATAAGATATACGTTATTGTGAGGGCTTGGAGAACGCAACTCAAATCTTGTTGCCAAAGAATTTGAAAAATCCTTAATCAATCCTATCAAAATAGAACGGTTTCTGGATGGAATCTCAGGACTGATTCCCAAGGAAGAAACGATACAAATAGGAGCTTCAAAATGAGGCTTTAAACGATTGATAGAATCATTTGTCCAAGCAACAAACGGATTAATTACTTCATAGTTTTTCAAGATACCCATCAAAGCAGAAAGACCATAAGATGTCGTATATCTTGTCGTCAAATCTTTATGAGAAAACAAATTTCTTCTTTCTCCGTTTTTCAATTTGCATGATACTCCAATATGCACATGTTTTCCACTTCCTGCAACTCCTTCAATTGGCTTTGCTCTAAAAGTGACCTCTAATTTATGCATATGAAAAATATCTTTTACCAAATGTCGGATAAAATGTTCTTTATCACATGTATGAATCTCATCATCATACTTCCAATCTATCTCTAACTGCTCCATGATATGTTCGGATTTTCCGGTTACAGAAATCGGAGAAGTCACTCCACCTACCTCTTTATGACCCATTTCTACATCAAATCCATACAAATCCATAATATAGATGGTATTTTCAAGTGCCGTTCTTACAATTCCGTCTGTTCGCTTCCAATATTGTTGCTTTAATCTTTGAGATGCAGATAATTTTTCCACATCCACTGTATCTTCCGGAGTTTGTACCCAAAATTCCAATTCTGTAGCCGAAGTTAAATTGATAGACTCTACTTCATCCGCCGATAACATTCCCATTTCTTCACAAATAGTAGGATGTTCCTTCAAAAACTTCATAGAGTCTTCTTTTAATTTTAAAGCAGCTTTTTGCAGAATAGAACGGGAACAGACTTTTTTTCCGTTATGAACAAGGAATGATGGAATTCTAAGCGTTCCTACAGGAGTTTGTTCATCCTCTAAAAGATTTCTGAAGTTATAGTCCACACACCAATCCACTTCCAAGTCAGGTAAGATAATAACTTTTGCATTATCTAATGTCGCAATATTTTGTAAAACTACACTTGAGCCGTCTGTTTGAACTCCTACGGTTAATAAATTTTCTATGTTTTCTATGAAGGTAGATACCGGTATTTTTTCATCTGTTCCATTTCCACTAAAATCTATCGCAACAAAAGAAACAAATTGTACTTCTGTATGGTTTGTCAATATATTGATAATCTCACGATAAGAATGATTTTTCTTACTTATAGTGAATAACAGGTTTTTAATCTGAGTATTATTTAAATTCATAATATCATCTCCTATTTTTTCAAATTTATAATATTTTTCAACGCAAGCAAAGAGCCAATTTTAGAGTATTCATAGGTCAAGCCTCCTTGAAAAAACACCGTATACGGTTCACGAATGGGAGCATCTGCACTCAGCTCTATGGAAGAGCCTTGAATAAAGTTTCCCGCCGCCATAATAACAGGATCATCATATCCGGGCATTTCCCACGGTTCAGGAGATACAAATGCGTCTACAGGAGATGCTTCCTGAACACCTTTGCAAAAAGCAATAATCTCTTCCGCAGAATTTAACTGAACAGCTTGAATAATATCACTGCGGACATCATTGGATTGAGGAAATGTTCTATATCCTTGATTTTCAAATAATTTACTACAAAAAATCGCACCTTTTACAGCACCTGCTACAACAGATGGAGCTAAAAACAACCCTTGTAAAATCGTTCTTGTCATTCCGAAAGTAAGTCCACACTCTTTTCCTATACTTGGGGATGTTAATCTTTTAGCAACAGCATCTATCAAATGTTTTTTTCCACAAATATATCCTCCAGTCAAAGCAAGCCCTCCTCCCGGATTTTTGATAAGAGAGCCTGCCATAATATCTACTCCAACCTCTGTGGGTTCTCTTGTCTCTAAAAATTCACCATAACAATTGTCGACCATGATAATTACATCTCGGTTGATAGAACGTACAAATGTTACAATACTTTCGATATCCTCTACAGACAGGGATTTTCGATTACTGTAACCTTTTGATCTTTGAATGTATACCATTTTCAAATCAGGTGTTTCCCTCATTACTTTCTCAATAGACACTCTGTCGAATGAACCGTCTTCCAAAAAGTCTACCTGCTTATACCTGACTCCATAAGAAACCAACGAATGGCTATCTTCCGAAATTCCAATCACTTTATCCAATGTATCATAAGGCTTAGAGGAAATAGAAAGCATAACATCCCCGGGAAAAAGCAAGCCCTGTAAACATAATGTAAGTGCATGTGTTCCATTTACTATATTAGAACGCACTAATGCATCTTCTGTTTCAAATACAACACTAAAAATTTCTTCTACTTTCTCTCTTCCGACATCATTATATCCATAACCTGTCGTCCAATTAAAATGAGTATCGGAAAGTCTGCATTTTTGCATCGCATTCAATACTTTGTATTGATTATACTTTTGAATATCTTGATACTGTTCAAAAACATGTTGTATTTGCTCTTCTGCAGTTTTTTCAAAAGAAAGAATTTCTTCTGTGATTCCAAAGTTTTTTCTTAAAAAATCTATATTTCTATCATCCATCACAAGACTCCTTTTAATCATAAATCTCCAACATATAGTAAAATTATAGTATACTTTTTAATGTTATAAAAGAAATATGTTATTTTTTGCACATAATTTCTTATCTTCAGAAGGCCATATTGAAACTTGTACCTCTCCGATATGTGCTTTTCTCAAAAAGAACATACAAATTCTGGATTGTCCGATTCCGCCACCAATTGTCAGCGGAAGAATTTGATTTTGAATCTTTTGATGAAAATCATATTTTAGCTTATACTCTTCATTTTTTTCTTTCAATTGATTTTTTAGAGAAACTTTATCTACACGAATTCCCATGGAAGACAACTCTAATGCAAGGTCAAGAACCTCATCATAAAATAATAAATCTCCGTTCAGTTTCCAATCGTCGTAATCAGCTGCTCTGGAATCATGAATACTTCCATCCGCCAACATCCCGCCAATTCCGATAATAAATACTGCTCCTTTTTCTTTTGTAATCTCATACTCTCTTTCTTTAGAAGATAGCGAAGGGTATTTCGCTCTTAACTCTTCAGAATCGATAAAGAAAATTTCAGAAGGAAGTGCTTTTTTGTAGAAACTATGCTCTTTTTCCAAAAAATCTTCTACTTCTAAAAACACTTGATAAATCGTTCGCACAGTATCCTTCAAATACTCTATTGTCCTATCTTCCTCATCAATAATCTTTTCCCAATCCCATTGATCTACATAAATAGAATGAATATTGTCCAACTCTTCATCACGACGAATTGCGTTCATATCGGTATAAAGACCAGTATTTCTGGAAAATCCATATCTGTATAATGCCAATCTTTTCCATTTTGCTAACGATTGAACAATCTCTAAATTATCTCCCGAATCCTTCATATCGAAAGCAACCGGGCGCTCTACTCCGTTCAATCCATCATTTAACCCACTATCTGTTTTAACAAACAGGGGCGCTGACACTCTTGTCAGTTTCAATTTTTCTGCCAATGTTTTTTGAAACAAATCTTTTATTTTTTTGATTGCAATCTCTGTTTCCAAAACAGTGAATTCATTTACATATCCTTCCGGTAAAATTAACTTATCTACTGCCATTTCATACCCTCCTCCAATTAACATCTTCTTTTTTATTTTGGTGACAGAATTTCCATTTTTTGAACATTTCCATCTCATTTCCTAACAAAAATGTACTACTGTTCTAAACAGACATCATAATTTCTGAAAATAAAAAACTCTCTCATCTCTATATATTATCTATCAGAAATATATAGGGACGAAAGAGTCATCGTTCGTGATACCACCCTAATTCTTGGTAAAATACCAACTCAATAAAGTACAAACATACTTTTTCTAATTTAACGCTTAGAAAATCCGTTCAAGCCTACTCAACATATATCTTTTGGTTGAAAGCTCATAGGTGTTCTTCCTTTATAAAAAACGGTCAAACTCTCACCTGCTTTGACTCGCTGAACGTTTTAATTTATAAAATACTCTCCTAATCATCGCTTGTTATGAAATTACTTTAACTATATCGTTATTTATCCATATTGTCAACTACTTATCATAAATATAGGTGTATTACATACTGTCAATTTCTTTTTTCAACAATGTATTTACAATTTGAGGATTCGCTTTTCCTTTGGATTGTTTCATAACTTGTCCCACCAAAAATCCAAATGCTCTATCCTTTCCATTTTTTAAATCATCTATCGATTGAGGATTTTGAGATAATACTTCTTTTACAATGTCAAGAATGAATCCTTCGTCTTGAACTTGTGTTAATCCTTCTTTTTCTATATGTTCTTTCGGATCAATTCCATCTTCAAACATTTTTCTAAAAATTTTCTTTGCCATATTATTATTGATTTTCTTTTGTGAAATTTGGTTCAACAAAAATGCAAATTGATTGATGTCAAACTTCTCATTTCCGATTGTAGACTCAGAATCCTTCAACCTTCTCAAAAATTCAGACAAGAAAAAGTTCGTTGTTACTTGCTTATCTTCTGTCAATGCAATCAATTTTTCGAAATAAGCAGAAATTTCTTTGCTTGAATTTAGAATTGTCGCATCAGCTTGAGTAACTCCATATTCTTTTATAAATCGTTTCCTTTTCTCTGACGGAAGTTCAGGCAAACTATCTCTAATATCATTGATATACTCTTCCGAAATCACAAAATCCACAATGTCCGCTTCTGGGAAATAGCGATAATCTTGTACATTTTCTTTACTTCTCATAGAAATAGTCACTTGATTTTGTTCATCCCATCTTCTTGTTTCCTTTAGAGAATTTTCTCCCTTTTCCAAAAGTTCAATATGTCTTTTTTCTTCGTATTCCATTGCCTTTAATGCTGATTTAAAAGAATTCAAATTCTTCAATTCTACAATATTAGATTTAACACCATCCTCCCTTACAACGTTGATGTTAACATCACAACGAAGAGAACCTTGTTCCATCTTAACATCGGATACTCCGGTAAATAAAAGAATCTCTTTTAAATTTTCCAAATATCGATATGCTTCTATCGGAGAATTCATATCAGGATAAGATACAATTTCGATTAACGGAACTCCTGCTCTATTGTAATCAATCAAAGAGTCTCCCGAAACATCATGGATGGATTTTCCTGTATCTTCTTCCATGTGAATGCGAATCAATCTAATCTTCTTCTCATTTCCATCCTCATCTTCAATTTCAACATATCCTTCATAACATAGCGGCCTATCAAATTGAGAAATTTGATAACCTTTTGTCAAATCAGGATAAAAATAATTTTTTCGATCCATTTTTGTATTTCTTTCAATCGAACAATTTGTAGACAAACCCGCCATAATGGCATATTTCAAAACTTGTTCATTCAATACGGGCAAAGTTCCCGGCATTCCCACACACACAGGGCAACAATTTGTATTCACTTCACTACCAAACTCATTCTTGCAACCACAGAACGCTTTTGTTTTCGTTAAGAGTTCCACATGAATTTCTATTCCAATTAATGTTTTATAATTCAATGTTGTTTCCTCCTAGTCTAATTCTGCAACCATTTTATGATAATCTGTATTTTTTTCAAATGCATCTGCTGCCTTTAGCATTGTTCCCTCTTTAAAATAGTTTCCAATCAATTGCAAACCGATTGGCAGCTTTCCTTTTCTTCCGCAAGGGATTGAAATTGCAGGTAATCCTGCCAAATTTACCGGTATTGTACACAAATCTTCCAAATACATTGAAAGAGGATCGTTTGTTTTTTCCCCACAACGGAATGCCACATTAGGAGCTGTGGGACTCAATAAGAGATCATATTTTTTGAACGCATTTACAAAATCTTGCTTAATCAATGTGCGTACTTTCAATGCTTTTTGATAATATGCATCATAATATCCCGCACTCAGAGTAAATGTTCCCAATAAAATTCTTCTCTTTACTTCATCTCCAAATCCTTCACTTCTTGTATTGATGTACATTTCTTCTAAGTCGGAATAATTCTCTGTTCGATAACCGTATTTCACACCATCAAATCTGGATAAGTTTGACGAAGCTTCGCTGGGAGCTATAATATAATAGGTTTCAATAGAATGACGAATATGTTTCAAATCCACTATCTCACAGATTGCTCCCAACTCTTCAAATTTCTCAATTGCATTTTGTACAGCTCCCTTTACATCTACATCAATCCCATCTTCAAACAGATCCTTGATGATTCCTATACGCAATCCTTTTATATTACCATCCAACTGATTCAAATATTCATCTACTTGAATATCTGCCGATGTGGAATCCATACTGTCTTTCCCGGAAATTGCATTCAAAACAATTGCTGAATCTGCAACATTTTTCGTTAGAATTCCAACTTGATCTAATGATGAACCAAATGCCACCAAACCATATCTTGAAATTCTTCCGTAAGTCGGTTTTACTCCTACAATTCCACAATAGGATGCCGGTTGACGAACAGAACCTCCGGTATCTGAACCGAGTGAAAACAAAACTTCTCCGGATGCAACAGAAACGGCAGAACCACCCGAAGAACCTCCCGGTACATAATCAGTATCAAAAGGATTTTTTGTAGGAAAAAATGCAGATTTCTCTGTAGAGCCTCCCATTGCAAATTCATCCATATTTACTTTTCCAACCATAATCGGCATATGAGTATTTAATTTTTCTATAACAGTGGCATCATAAATAGGAATATAATTTTCCAACATTTTAGACGCACAGGTTGTTTTCACACCTTTTGTTGAAATATTATCCTTTACAGAGTAAGGAATGCCTGTCAACAATGTATCTGTTTTCTCTTCAAATTTTTTCTGTGCAACAAGAGATTGCTCTTCCGACACATCCTTTGATAGAGTAATAAATGCCTTAACCTCTTCATCTATTTTTTCAATCCTATCATAAGAAGAGGTCAATAGTTCCGAAACAGAACATTCTCCCTTTTTTAACATACAATTTGCATCTTGAATACTAATATTTTTCAAGTCCATAAAACTACTCCTATTAATATATTTTCTTTCTATCTACTCTCTTGAAAGTTACGTTCTAAGATAAAACTTTTGGAACAATAAAGCATCCTGCTTCTTTTGACGGAGCATTCTTGAGTATATCTTCTCTGTCAAAGGACGGAGTTATTGTATCATCCCTCATAACATTCTCTAATCCTAAAACATTATAAGTAATTTCTGTGTTTTCTGTATCACATTCTTCTAAAGAGGATATATATCCTAATATTTTTTCTAAAGATTCCAACATTTCTTCTTGTTTCTCATCATCAATTTTTAGTTTAGATAGATGACTCATATAATCCAGTACTTTTTTATCTATTACCATACTTATCGATTGACCTGAAATCAATCTTCCTCCTTTTTCATTATATCATCACTTAAATTTATCAAAACATTCTTATTCATTTACCATAACCAAGAATTCATCTTTCGTCAAGATTGGAATATTCAATTCCTGAGCCTTTTTTAATTTACTTCCCGGACTGTCTCCTGCCAACAAATAATCAACAGATGTACTGACAGCCGACATCACTTCTCCACCACAAGTTTCTATTATTTTTTTTGCTTCAGAGCGTTTCATTCCCTCTAATGTTCCCGTCAGAACAAATTTCTTTCCGGAAAATACTTTTGAACTGTTTTGGTCCGTACCGGAAATTGATTTTGTATTAACACCATATTCTACCAATCTCTCAAGAACAGCTCTATTTTCCTCCAGTTGAAAATAGTTCAAAATACTCTGTGCTGTCTTCAATCCAATTTCTTCTATTCTCATCAAATCATCTAAATTTGCTTTTTCCAGTTCTTCAAGCGAAGAAAAATTTTTACTTAGCACCTTAGCTGCTTTTTCTCCCACAAAATCAATCCCTAATGCTACCAATAATTGATTTAAATTTCTTGATTTGGAATGATTAATGGACGAAATTAAATTGGACGCAGACTTCTTTGCAAAACCGTTTAGTTGTAACAAATCCTTTTCTTTCAACAAATAGATGTCCGCTATATTTTTAATCAAACCATTTTCATAAAGGGAAGATACAATACTCGGACCAAAATTATCAATATCCATTGCACTCTTTGAAACAAAATGAATCATTCTACGTTTTAACTGTGCCGGACAGGCAAAATTAGTACATTTAACGGCAACTTCTCCATCAATTTTTTGAGTTGCAGCACCACACGAAGGGCATGTATGCGGCATATGAAAAACAACTTCTGTTCCATCTCTTTTATCTTTCATAACAGCATGTACTTCCGGTATAATTTCACCTGCTTTTTGAACAATGACCCTATCTCCTACACGAATATCTTTCATTGCAATATAGTCCTCATTGTGCAAGGTCGCTCTTGATACTGTAGAGCCTGAAATCAAAACCGGTGTCAACTCGGCAATAGGTGTCAAAACTCCTGTTCTTCCTACTTGGACCGTAATTGCTTCTATTGTAGTCTCTTTTTGTTCAGCGGGAAATTTATATGCAATCGCCCACCGTGGAGCTTTTGCAGTCTGCCCTAAGATTTCTCTCTTATTTAACTCGTCAACTTTTATAACAATCCCATCGATATCAAACAACAATTCTTCTCTATGTTCCGTCCAATACTTGATAAATTCAATTACTTTTTCCATAGACTCACAATGTTCTCTGGGAGATATTGTTTTAAATCCTAAATCATCCAGGTAGTTTAACTGCTTGGAATGAGAGTTTAGTTCCTGTTCTTTTTCTTTATCAGAGTTGTCCATCCACTCTTGAACATTAAAAATAAAAATATCTAAATTTCTGTCTTTTGTAATATTCGAATCCAATTGTCTCAAAGAACCGGAAGCGGCATTTCTGGGATTTGCAAATAGAGGTAACCCTAAGTCTTCTTGCTGTTCATTTAACTTTAAAAAACGATCTTTCGGAAGAAAAACTTCTCCTCTGACTACCAAATCAACTTTCTGATTCAATTCTTTTGGAATTGTAACGATTTCATTTAAGTTATCGGTCACATTCTCTCCCTGCTGTCCGTTTCCTCTTGTAGCGCCATGAATAAATTTTCCTTTCTTATACTCTAAGGCAACAGACAATCCGTCAATTTTTAATTCTACACAATATGAGATATCTCCACAACGCTCTCTTATTTTCTGATCAAATTCAAGCAGTTCTTCATAAGAAAAAGCATTTGATAACGACAACAACGGCACTCTATGAACATACTCTGCAAACTTCTTAGAATAACTTCCCCCAACTTTTTCACTTGGAGACTCTGCCGACCTTAAAGAAGGGTGCTCTTTTTCTAAAGACATCAACTCTTTCATCATACTATCATATTCTGCATCACTAATTTCCGGTGCATCCTCCTGATAGTATTTAGCAGAATAGTATTCCAAGCGTTCCCTAAGTAACTTTATTTTTTTTTCAGCATCCATTCTATCTACTCCAATAATTTCCTATATTAAATTTTTAGAATTAGTTTTTGATTTTCTATATAAAACAAATTTAGACCCGATACATTGAACAATATCAGCATCTAAAAGAGCAGCAATCTTCTGTGCTGTTTCCTTCGTATCCAAGTATGCATTTTCTTGAATTTTTACCTTAATCAATTCTCTCTTTTCAAGAACTTGATCGACTGATTCTACCACTTCTTCGGTAACTTGACCTTTCCCAATCAATACAACAGGTTCCAACTTATTTGCCAATCCTCTAAGAAAACCTCTCTGCTTTGTTGTTATCATATTTTTCTATCAGAGTATCACACTCTGCCTCCTCTATTATTATTTTTTATCTTATCATAATCCAAAGTCTTATTCATAGAATTCAAACTCCAAATCGTACATTTTTACCAAATCACCATCTTGTATTCCCATTTTTCTTAATCGGTCAAATACACCGTTGTTCTCCATAATTTTTTGAAAATACCGAATAGACTCCATATCATCAAAATTCACGGAATATAACAATTTTTCCAATCTAACTCCTGAAAGAACATAGGCATCTTTTTCTTTTTCAATCGTAATTTCTTCTTCTTCCAGTTTTACAGGTTGATACTCTTCTGACCACATCTCTTCTTCCGTGTAAAGAGGTTCTGTTTCAATTTCTAAAAGCCTTTGACTAACATAATCTAAAATATCATCCAAACCTTCCTTCGTTGCCCCGGAAAGTGGAAATACCTTGTATCCATATTTTTCGATTTTATTTTTAAATTCATGGTACCTATCTTTTTCAAATAACAAATCCATTTTATTTGCAATCACAATCTGTTCTCTTTTAGATAATTTTTCATTGTAAAGGTGCAACTCTTCATTTATTTTCAAAAAATCGTCATGCGGATCTCTTCCTTCAATTCCGGAAATATCTACAACATGCAATAAAATTCTTGTTCTCTCAATATGTCGCAAAAAATCATGTCCCAATCCAACTCCGGAATGTGCTCCCTCTATAATTCCCGGAATATCAGCTATGACAAAACCTGTTCCATTTTTTAAGTTTACTACTCCCAAATTAGGAGTCAGTGTTGTAAAATGATAGTTCGCAATTTTTGGGTTTGCCTTTGTCACAATAGATAGAAATGTTGATTTCCCTACATTAGGAAATCCTATCAAGCCCACATCGGCAATCAACTTTAACTCCAAAGTAACGGTTCTTTCTTGACCTTCAGTTCCCGCTTTTGCGAAATTAGGGGCTTGTCGTGTCGATGTTTTAAAATGTGTATTTCCTCTTCCACCTCTGCCGCCCTTCGCTACAATGGCTTCTTCACCATTCTCTTTTAAATCTGCCAAAACCAATCCACTCTCTTTATCACGAATAATCGTTCCGATTGGAACTTTAAGAACTAAATTTTCCCCTGATTTTCCGTGCATATTAGAACCCTTCCCATCTTCTCCGGAAGGCGCTTGATAAGATTTTTTATACTTAAAATCCATCAGCGTTCTCAAGTTAGCATCTGCTCTAAAAATAATATTTCCGCCATTTCCACCGTCCCCTCCGGCCGGTCCGCCAGCAGGAACATAAATTTCTCTACGAAATGCAACCGCGCCATTTCCACCATTTCCCGCCTTTATAAAAATCTCTGCTTTATCTATAAACAAAACAACACCTCTTTCTAAAAATCACGCAATTTATTGTTTGATTATATCACAAAAAACTTTATTACATAAAAAATAACACCAAAATGTAACCTTTTTTTGCAATATTTGTTGTACAATAACACTAAAGTCAGATTAATATAACAGTAAAGGAAGGAATATCAAAATGAATTATAAAAATACTTACTCTACTTCATCACATGAAGTTAACACATATACTTCAGTTCCAAAGACTTCCGGAAGAAAAAAAAGAAAGAAGTATCGTCTTGCAAAAAATATTATTATTCTATTCATAGTCGCAGCATTTTCCTTAGGAATCGGAAAGGGAATTGCATTAATTTTTTCTGAAAAAAGTACACCGCTTGAGCGTTCTAATCAAACAACACTATATTCTCGTGAATCTCTTTTTGTGCTGTCTCCTGTCAATCGACCCACAGAAATGCTTGAAAAAACTTTGAATTGGAAATTCTCTATTGTTCCTGACTCCAATCACATAGGTGCTGCCCAAGAATATGCATATGACACAAAAGAAATTCGGAACTATATCTCCGGAAAAACAACATATACAGGAAAAGACAAATTGGTGTTTTTAACCTTTGATGACGGAGCAAACCAGAAAATTTCACCTATTGTGTTGGATACTCTAAAAGAACATGGAGTTCACGGGACTTTCTTCATTGTCGGCGGAACAGTAGGCGAAAAAAATAAATCCGTTCTCCTCCGCGAGATAGAGGAAGGTCATGCAATTGCGATTCATAGCTTTACACATAACTACAAAATACTGTATCCAAACAGAGTTGCAAACGTACAACATATCACAAAAGAGTATATGGATACCCTTACTGCCATGAAAAATATATTCGGTCCAAGCTTCAATTCCAAAGTTTTTAGATATCCGGGCGGGCATATGTCTTGGAAAAATATGGATGCTGCTGATACTGCACTTTCTAAATATGGTGTTGAATGGATTGACTGGAATGCACTGTGTGGAGACGGAGAGCCAAGACGTACAAGACCAACATCTGCACAAGGAATGTATGATTTTACGGTAAAAACAACTCAACAAAATAAAAATCAGGATGTAATTGTCGTATTGATGCATGATGCTGAAAATAAAAAATTCACAGCTGAAGCACTTCCTCAAATTATTCAATATTATAAAGATCAAGGATATGTTTTCGGTGTTCTAAAGTAATAAATGACCAAAAAGGTTCCAGAAACAGAACTGGAGCCTTTTTAATGTTAAATGAAAAACTTCAATGAAAATATAACTTTGTTTCATATGATTTACTTGCATTTTATCTAATAATTCATATATAATCTATAAAGTACATAATTGTTTTACAGGAAAGTACATAATTGTTTTACAGGGAGGATTTATTTCTGATGTCAAAATATAATCTAAAAACAAAAAATTTGTTATTCGCAGTCATCATTTTTTTTAATACAGTCTTTTTACATGATATACATGCTGTAGCCACCAATACTCCTTCACTTGGGCTAAATTGTTCTACAGCAGTATTGATAGAAGAAGAGACAGGTAAAATTCTCTATGAAAAACAAAAGGATGTACCTGTCTATCCGGCATCTACCACAAAAATTATGACTGCCTTACTGACTCTGGAACATCTTGATTTAAATCAAAAAATTACCGTTCCCGAAGACATGGGACCGGCTGACGGAAGTGCAATGTACCTTCTTCCCGGTGAAACATTCACTGTAGAAGAATTATTACAAGGATTGCTGGTAAAATCTGCAAATGATGCTGCCATATTACTTGCTAAAAATATTTCCGGATCCGTTGAAGAATTTTCTAACTTGATGAATCAACGAGCCCAAGAAATTGGTTGTCAAAATACACACTTTGTGAATCCAAACGGTTTGCACGATCCCAATCACACTACATCTGCTTACGATCTTGCTCTAATTGCACGAGAAGCCATGAAAAATCCAAAGTTTAGAGAACTTGTGTCAACTGACTTCGTACAAATTCATGCTACAGAACAAACCCCTGAAATAAGGTATTTCAGAAACACAAACAAATTTTTATGGTCCAAACAAACTATAGACTATAAAGGAATCAGTACTCCTATCAAATACGATGTCATTGACGGAATCAAAACAGGTTATACTCCGGAAGCAGGAAAATGTCTAGTTTCCAGCGGTGAAAAAAATGGTATTCGTCTAATTGCCGTTGTAATGAAAAATCAAGGCCTTGAAGTATATGCTAATTCCAGAAAATTATTAGACTACGGATTCCAAAATTTTACTAAGAAAAAGATTTTCACTGCAAATGAGGTAGCAGGTACAACTGTTATCGTAGATAGTTTGGAAAAAAATTTAGATTTCTATGTAAAGGAAGATTATTATTCTATAGAGAATATTAATAGTAAGAGTGAGATAGAACAAGAGGTTTTTCTAAATGAAAATATAAAGTTTCCTATTCATGTGGATGAAGAAATCGGAACATTAAAACTAAAAGACAATGGAGTTATTCTTGAAGAATTACCTATATTTGCAAAAAATGAAATACACTCCGTCTATTCTTTACAGGGTTTCGTTCATTTTTCAAAAAATCATAAGTTCTTGAGTGTTCTTACAATGGTTGGAATTTTTATCGTTTTAATTACTATTTTTGCGGCTGTTAGACTTATTTCAAAAAAAAGAAGAAGAAAGAGAAGAAGAAAACTCAGTCATTCTTCCTATCGCGTACAATGATATCATTTTTTGATATTCATTTGTCATATTACAGAAGTTTCACATTTTAACTAATTTCAAGGAGGTCTTTTTCATGGTTAAATTATTTTTAGGAGAAGCAGGTAGTGGGAAAACTAAAAAAATGTTGGAAATGGCAAATACAGAAGCTGAAACAACGACTGGAGAAATCGTCTTTATAGAACCTACTCCTAAACATTTACATCAGCTACATAGAGATATTCGTTTTATCTCTACAGAAGAATTTCAAATCAGTTGTACAAATTCTGTCTATGGACTTTTGTGTGGTTTGATTAGTGCAAATTATGATATCAACACAATCTACCTTGATAGTTTGGATAAAATTATCCCTACTATAGATGAATCGGTTGTGGATTTCATCGAATTAGTAGACACCTTATCTGAAAAAAGAGAATTCACTATTATCATCGCATTTAATGTGGATGATAGTACACATATTGAAGATAAACTAAAAAAATATTTACCATCCATCTAACAAAAATAAGATAGACCAAAGAAAAAGCACTGTTTTTCTATCTCTAAAAAAACAGTGCTTTTTTATTTTTTTATACGAAATGCATTTAATATCGCCAAAACACTGACACCCACATCAGAAAAAACAGCCCATTGCATTCCTAATATTCCGACAGCTGTCAAGAATAATACAATCCCTTTTACACCTAAAGAAAATATAATATTTTCTTTTATGATAAGCATAGTTCGTTTGGATAATTCGATAGCAAATGGTATTTTTAAGATATTGTCATCCATAAGCACAACATCAGATGCTTCTATCGCTGCATCGCTTCCCAATCTTCCCATTGAAATTCCGACATCCACTCTTGAAAGAACAGGAGCATCATTGATACCATCTCCCACAAATCCTACAAACTTATTCTTACTTTTACTGTGTAGTAACTCTTCGATATGATACACTTTATCTTGAGGTAAAAGTTCATAACATACATTCTCTATTCCTAAAGATTTTGCTACACTCTTTGATATCTCTTCTTCATCTCCGGTAAATATAACAATATTTTTTATACCCATGCTCTTTATTCTATCGATTACCTCAGGGGAATCTTCTTTTATCTTATCTTCCAGAAGAATATACCCTACATATTCATGATCAATAGCGATATATACTACATTACTGTTACATAGGATAGTATTATCAATGGTTACTTCCTCTTGTCTCATCAACTTTTCGTTACCTATGCATATCTCTTTATCATCAATTTGTGATACAATTCCAAGTCCAACAAATTCTCTGTAATCCTTTATCCTTTTATAATCAATACTTCCATGATACTGTTCTCTTAAAGAAATCGCAATTGGATGATTGCAATAAACTTCCGACAAAACTACATAATCCCACAATAACTCTTGTGGCATACTATCGGAATATAACCCCTCCACTTTAAAATTGCCTTCTGTCAAAGTTCCCGTCTTATCAAAAACAATTGTCTCCAAATTCGACAATCTCTCAATATACTCCCCGCCTTTTATCAAAACACCATGATGTGCTCCTGAACCGATTCCGGAGAAAAAACTTAGCGGAATAGAAACAACTAGCGCACAAGGACAAGAAATAACCAAAAACGTTAAGGAGCGATAAATCCATGTATGGAAGGATTGATGAAATAAAACAGGAGGAATCAAACACAATACCACTGCAAATATGACAACAAACGGTGTATAGTATCTTGCAAATTTGGTAATATATTTTTCGGTCTTTGCTTTTTTCTCATAAGAAGATTCTACTAATTCCATAATTTTAGAAACAGTTGAATCTTCATAACTCTTTGTGGATTGTATCATCAAAACATGATTTACATTGATACATCCACTGACAACTTCATCCCCTTCTGTAACCGTCTTTAATTTAGATTCCCCGGTTAAAGCAGCTGTATTCAGCATAGAACTTCCACTAACAACTCTTCCATCTAAAGGGATTTTTTCACCTGCTTTTACCATAATGATACTTCCCACAGAAACATCTTCCGGATCTACTTGAACAAATTCATCTCCTTGTTTCAAAGTCGCGTATTCAGGAGCAATATTCATCAATTCAACAATTGATTCTCTTGACTGTTCCATCGCATAGTCTTGAAACAATTCTCCTACTCTATAAAAAATCATAACCTCAAGTGCTTCATGATATTCTCCCAACAAAAATGCACCTATAGTTGCAATACTCATCAAAAAATTCTCATCAAAGACATTTCCGTTTATTATATTTTTAAATGATTTCTTTAATATATCCCATCCTATATAGAGATATAACAGCAAAAACTTTATAAAATCAATGGTTTCATTGATATCTGTAAAGAGAAAAATACCAAAAATAACAGATGCTATTATTATCTTATTTCTTTCTTTTTTTTGATTTTGATTCATTCTCTATCACCAACTTTTCAAAAATTACTTGATGAGAACACAATCCGGTTCAATATTACTACATATTTTTTTAGCGGAATCAAAAATAGAATCAAACTTATCCTCATCACATTCTATCACCAACTTTTGAAACATATAGTTCACAGATGCATCTTGAACACCGTCTAATTTCTTAATTTCCGTCTCCATTTTCATAGCACAGTTCACACAGCCTAAATTTTGTAGTTTTAATTTCTTTTTCATGATATCCTCCTATTCTTCAATATGTTCCATTCCTTGATTGATAATTGTCCGAACATGCTCATCAGCAAGTGAATAAAAAATATTTTTCCCTTCCCTACGGAACTTTACCAATTTATTTTGTTTCAAAACTCTCAATTGATGAGAAATAGCAGACTGAGTGACATTCAATATTTTTGACAAGTCATATACACACATTTCCGTTTCAAATAATACATATAAAATTCTAATTCTTGTAGAATCACCAAATACTTTAAATAGTTCTGCTAAATCATAAAGAACTTCCTCCTGAGGCATAGTATTCTCTAAGACTTCTACAATATCTTCCTGAGTATGAATGTAATCTTTGTTGCTGTCAAATTTTCCGGAAACCATAGTCCTCCTCCTTAAAAAAATTTTCAGAACATAACAGTCTAACAAATCTATAGATGAGCATATGTTCATATGTTGTAAGTAAATTATATCCCTTATCAATCTACATGTCAACACATCACCTTAAACAAAATGAATCTATACAAGTATGCTTATAGAAAATAATATTGCGAAAATTTTTTCAATAAGATATGATATTAATATATTTAGGTTAAAAAATAATTTCAGGAATGGAGGGATTGTAATAATGAATAACAATAATGAAAAAAATAATATTAAAATGACGAAGAACAGAAAAATAATATTAGAAACGATTGATCGTTATAATGCTCCAATTACAGCAGAAGAACTTTTTTTTGTAATCAAACAATCAACATCTATGAGTCTATCTACTGTCTATCGAATTTTAGGATTTTTGTCTGACAATGGTATTTTGTTAAAAAATACCGGTATGGATGGAAAAAGTTGCTACCAAAGAAACTGTGTCCAACACTCTCATAACTTAATTTGCAAAATATGCAATGCTGTCACCACTCTACCCCATTGTCCAATGAATGAAATTGAACAGTCTATCCATAAAAAAACAGGATACGCCATTCTTAGTCATAATTTAGAATTTGTTGGAATATGCCCTAAATGTCAAAAAAATTTTGAAGAACAAAAAAATAAATCATTACTTTAAAGCAAAATCATTTATTCAACCTGATTATAATTTTCCTAAATTATGTAAAACACATCTTATATCTATTTATAAAGTTATCTTATACTTAAAACTCAACAGAAACATTTCACGATTCCCTGAAAAACGAATTGTTTCAGACACTTAAAAAAGTTATCAACAAACTCTGTGAAAGTGTACATAAACTGATTCATGAAACAATCAAAAGGATAATTTGTAGAGGTTGGATAAATTCAATAATTTAATCGGATTTTGGTATGATTTCTACAATGGTATAAATTGTTATAATATATTTAGTGAAAAAATGCAGAAATAATAAATAAATATCCACCGGCATAGCCGGTGGTTTTTCATTTTCGGGCATAGCCCTATCTTAACTGGCAGCACACACGTGTGCTTTTTATTGGCCTGCCAGCCATGCATTTTTTATTTGCTACCCGTAAACGGGTCTCTCGGATCAAATATACTTAATTGATCACTTTCTCTATCTACTTTCAATTGATTTGATATATATTCCTGTATTGCTTTTGTATTTTTACCTACGGTATCTACGTAATATCCTTTACACCAAAACTCTCTGTTTCTATATGCAAACTTCATGTTTCCATATTTTTGAAATATCATTAGACTGCTTTTTCCTTTCAGATATCCCATGAAACTCGATACACTTATTTTTGGTGGTATACTAAGTAATAGATGTATATGATCGGGACAAACTTCTCCTTCTATTATTTCAACTCCTTTCCACTGACATAATGTTCTTATTATATCTCTTATCGCTTCCTTTTTTTCTCCATAAAAGACTTTTCTTCTATATTTTGGTGCAAATACTACATGGTACTTACAATTCCATTTGGTATGTGCTAAACTGTTATTGACATTATTTTGTTGAGACATTTTAATGTTCCTCCTAATCTATTCTGTTTTTCATCAGCTGGCAGGCTTTTATACAGTTTAGCACATTAGGAGGTTTTTTTTCACCGCTTAAGCTTTTTTGAACCACGCGACTATCGCGTGGTTTTCTTTATACAAAAAACTAGGAATATTCTAATTTCCTAGTTTTCGTTTTACATATAAGACTATATATTGTGTATAATAGTCCTTCTATTTCTTTACGATATGAATTTCTATCTCCATATCACTTTCTTTTGCTTTCTTTTTGAGTCTCTCTATCATACTGTTTTCTGATATCGCCTCTCTTGTCTCTCCCATCACTACCGAAACAACGTGATTCTTTTTGATAAAATCTACAAGAGTATCTAATATCGTTGTTTTCGGCTTCAAAACACTAAGACTTGCACCATTCTTTACCGCTTGATCATATAAATACTCCAGTGCATCCATCGAATCAGTAAAATTTTTATTTTCTGTTACTGAAACATGCACCAAATAAACCTCTTGTTCTTTATCTTTCTGTAAATCAAGTGCGTACGACAATAGTCTCTTACACTGCATCTGTCCTGTCACACAAACCATTATATTCTCCATTTGTTACACCTCTCGAGTCTCAGTTAATGTATAAAAGAACCACATGATTTTCATCTATCCTGTACACTACATATTATATCTTAAAACACATCAAATGTAAAATAGAAAGAATAATTTTTAAAACATTACATTCAATTGCAATCTTTCATTTTTTTGTATATAATATATACTATATCACTATAATTACATACTTTATTATGTAAAATTTTTCTATTTGGAGGATAAATTATGAAATTTTCAAACCGTATTACTTCTATGCAAGCTTCTCCTATCAGAAGACTTGTTCCTTATGCAGAAAAAGCAAGAAAAGCAGGAAAAAAAGTATATCCGTTGAATATAGGTCAACCCGATATCAAAACTCCACCTGCATTTTTTGAAGCATTAGGAAACTTTAATAAAAAAGTTTTGGCATATGATGGTTCTCAAGGAAATCCGGAGTTAATCAAAGCAATTTCCAACTACTACAAAACATACAATATGGATTTTCAAGACGATGAAATATTGATTACCAACGGTGGTAGCGAAGCTCTTTTATTTGCCATTATCGCAACTTGTGACGCAGGAGATGAAGTTTTAGTTCCTGAACCATTCTATACAAATTATAACGGATTTGCTTCAGCAGTAAATGTTACCGTAGATGGAATCACTACTAAAGCAGAAGAAGGTTTTCATCTTCCCAAAAAAGAAGATTTAGTCAAAAAAATCAAGCCCAATACAAAATCTATTATTCTATCAAATCCCGGAAATCCTACCGGTGTTGTCTATACAAAAGACGAATTAAAAATGCTTGTTGATATTTGTATTGAACACAATCTATTTATTCTTGCTGATGAGGTTTATCGTGAGTTTGTTTACGATGGATTAGAGTATATTTCTCTTGGAAACTTCAAAGAAGCAGAAGATAGAGTCATCATTATTGACAGCGTGTCAAAACGATATAGTGCTTGCGGAGCAAGAATCGGTTCTATTGCCTCCAAAAACAAGGATCTTATCCAAGAAATATTAAAATTATGTCAAGGAAGATTATGCGTACCTACAATAGAACAAATAGGTGCAATAGAATTATACAAAACACCTACTGATTATTTCAAAGAAGTAAATGAAGAATACACTAAGAGAAGAGATATTGTTTATGGTGCTCTACAAAAAATGGATGGGGTAATTTGTAAAGAACCAAAAGGTGCATTTTATGTATCTGTTAAATTACCGGTAGATAATGCAGAAAAATTCATTATTTGGTGTCTTGAAGAGTTTGATTATAACGGAGAAACTTTAATGATGGCTCCTTTAGAAGGATTCTATTCTACACCTGGAATCGGTGAAGATGAAGCTCGTATCGCATATATTTTAAATACAGAAGAACTTCAAAAAGCTATGACTGTTTTGGACAAAGCTCTTCAAGCTTATCCCGGAAGAAAATAAAGTACTATCTTAAATAAAATCTATTAAACATCCCTCGTTTATGAGCTAAATCACATGCTATAACATTGTTGAGTTAGGTCATAGGCGTGGGATTTTCTTTATTTTTGTACTAAAATCAAACAATTTCCACGTTTTTCTTCACTCATAAAAATACCGACCTTAAAATAAGAATTTCGATTCTTATTCTAAAAGTCGGTATTTCAATATAATTCAATGTTTAATTTTGTATAATATTACTACTAATTTTTTACATCCTTCCTATTTTAAGAAGTACTCTACCCCACTTCTAAATAATTGTTGTTTTTCCATATTAGGAATATTTTTATATAAATCGTTCTCGACACGTTCAGAGTGAGCCATCTTTCCTAAAATTTTTCCGTCAGGACTTGTAATTCCTTCGATATTTGCTACAGAACCGTTCGGGTTATCTAAATAAGCAAATGCTATCTGTCCGTTTTCTTTTAATGAATTTAACATTTCTTCCGTGCAAATAAATCTTCCTTCCCCGTGAGAAATAGGAATACGGTATATTTGTTTTTCATCTACATGAGATAACCATGGAGATGTCATAGAAACTACTTTTGTATCCACCATTCTTGCAATATGTCTACCGATATTATTGTAAGTCAAGGTAGGACTTGTTTCCTCTACATCACAAATTTTTCCGTGAGGTAATAATCCGGTTTTTATCAATGCTTGAAATCCATTGCAAATACCAAGAATTAAACCGTCATTTTCTGTTAGAAGATGGTTAATCGCTTCAGCAATTTTTGGATTTCGAATCACACTTGCTATGAATTTTCCGGAGCCGTCCGGTTCATCACCCAAACTGAACCCTCCCGGAATAAACAGAATTTGTGATTCCGATATTTTTCTTGCAAGCTCATCAATGGATTTTTTCATATCCTCGATGGACAGATTATTCAAGATAAAGATTTCTGCCTTTGCTCCAACTTGTTCAAATGCATTTGCTGAATCATACTCACAGTTTGTACCTGGGAACACAGGAATGATTACTTTAGGTACATCTACCGGTTTTGTGGATTTTCTGACTGATTTTTCAGTTGGTTTAATATCAGATAACTTAACAGAATCATCTGTTGGAATTTCAGGTGAAAATACCTTTTCTAAAGTGTTTCTATATGCATAAGATATTTTTTCTTTCTTTAGTTTTTCTCCATTTACGATCCAATCTGAATTTGTGATGGAAGAAATCCCTATATTCTCTACTCCATCTATTTCGTCTTTGTACTCAATAACAAATGAGCCGAATAATTTTTCATAGAACAGTGATTCATCATAACTTACATCAATTCCGATATTATTTCCCATTGCCATCTCTAATAGTAATGGCAAGCTTCCTTTATGAGTAATTGCATTACAGGAGATAATATTCTTGTCTTTTATTCCATTTCTCAATGTTTCTAAATTTCTTTTGAAGGAATCAATATCTAACACGCCTTCTTCTGTTCTATCAGTAACTAAGAGTCCTAATTTTGCATTTCCTTTTAATTCAGTCGAAATAATTTGTTCAATATCTTCCGTTGCAACTGCAAAAGAAATTAAAGTCGGTGGCACACTCAGATGATGAAAAGTTCCCGACATGGAATCTTTTCCTCCAATCGGTGGAATATTCAACTCTTTTGTAATCTTATATGCTCCCAACAAAGCCATAAACGGTTTTGCCCATTTTGTATCCTCTTCTCCCAATTTTTCAAAATATTCTTGGAAAGATAATCTGGAAAGAAGTGCATTTGCACCAACTGCAGCAATCTTACACAAACTCTCCACTACTGCATAGTAAGCACCTAAAAATGTACTTTTTTCACTTAGATAAGGGTCAAATCCATAGCTCATAATACTTACTGTGCTGACATTTCCTTTTAAGGAAGGAATTTTGGCTACCATCGCTTGGCTTGGAGTAATTTGGAACTCTCCTCCCAATGGAGAAAGAACTGTATTCTTTCCGATAGAAGAGTCAAATCTTTCTACTAATGTTTTCTTGCTGCAACGATTCAAATCTGACATTGCTTGTTCTAACTGTTCCTGTAATGAGCCTTCCGGTAATTCCGGTTTGAAGAAATCTTGTTCTTGCACAGATTCTACTTTGATAGACTGACGTCTTGACGCTCCGGCAGAATTTAAAAACTCTCTTGATAAATCAACAATTACCATATCGTTGTACTTCATAATGAGACGACCGGTGTCTGTAACTTCTGCAACCTTTGTTACTTCTAAGTTTTCTTGATAACAAAGATTCATAAATCTATCGACTTCTCTTGCATCCAACACTACAGCCATACGCTCTTGAGATTCTGAAATTGCAATTTCTCTCGGTGTCAATCCCAAATATTTTAACGGAACATTTTCTAAGTGTATTTCTAAAGAATCAGCTAATTCTCCTATCGCAACGCTAACTCCTCCCGCACCAAAATCATTACATTTTTTAATCATTTTGGCCGCATCCGGATTTCTAAAGAGACGTTGGATTTTTCTTTCTGTAGGAGCATTTCCTTTTTGTACTTCGGCAGATGATGTTGTGATAGAATCAGCAGTGTGAACTTTGGATGAACCTGTCGCTCCACCTACTCCATCTCTACCTGTCTTTCCTCCTAATAATAAGATGACATCTCCTTTCACAGGCTCTTCTCGTTTCACATTTTCAGCCGGTGCAGCAGCAATCACTGCACCTACTTCCATACGCTTTGCTTTATATCCCTCGTGATATATTTCATCAACTAAACCTGTTGTTAATCCAATTTGATTTCCGTAAGAACTATATCCTTTCGCCGCTCCTTGTGTAATCTTTCTTTGAGGTAATTTTCCAGGTAGAGTTTCTTCCAATGATTCTCTAGGATCGGCTGAACCGGTAACTCTCATTGCTTGATATACATAAGCTCTTCCGGAAAGCGGATCTCTGATCGCTCCACCTAAACAGGTAGCTGCACCCCCGAAAGGTTCTATTTCAGTTGGATGGTTATGTGTTTCATTTTTGAACATCAACAAATAATCTTCTAATTCGTTTCCTACACGTACTTTTACTTTGATAGAACAAGCGTTAATCTCTTCGGATACTTCCAAATCTTCTAAGCTTCCGTTTGCTCTCATATATCTGGCTACAATGGTTGCCAAATCCATCAACGTAACCGGTTTCGTTCTATTTAATTCCGTTCTGGTATTCAAATAATCTTCATATGCCTGTTGTACCAACTCATCCAACTTATTTTTTACTTGTGGAAAATGAACATCCTCCAAAATTGTCTGGAAAGTGGTATGTCTACAGTGATCAGACCAATAAGTATCCAGCATATCTAATTCCGTATGACTCGGATTTCTTTTTTCTTCTTTAAAATAGTGATAGATACAAAGCAAATCTTCAAAACTCATTGCTAAAGATTTTTCATGAAAAAATTCTTTTAATTGTGATTCTGTATACTCAATAAACCCTTCATAAATTTCATTGTTAATCTCTGTCTCAAATTGATCTTCCAAAGTAGTAGGAATACCTAACAACTTACCTTTTTGTTGATCTACAGGGTTAATCAACAGAGATTCTATCTGTTTCCATTCAGATTCTGAAAAATCTCCTTCAAAAAAATATACCTTCTCACTTCTCGCCAATACATCGTCTTTTTCGATTGCTACCGCGACTGCTTCTATCAAACCTTGTTCTCTTTGATCAAACTGTCCTCTATGATATTTTACAACGATACTTTGACCTAATCTTTTTTCCAATTGTAATGCATCGTCAAACAAGTAAATATCATCTACCGGACTCTCACTCAAAATGGTTCTGGAAATTCTTCTTATTTCTTCATCCGTTAAATTCTGAATATCGTATCGTTGATATATTTTCAAGCGAGGAATCGTTATCTTCAAACTTTCTTCCAACTCTTTTTTTAGAGGTTCACTCTCTATATCATAGTTATCTTTTTTAGCAACATATACTCTTTTTACCAATGGTGAAATATCCTTTCTATAAACTGCACCGTCAAAAGTTATCTTCGAAATTGTATCATACACTTTATCATAGGCTGTTTCAAAATCGTCTTGTGCAGTAGAAATACTAAGCACACGACCACCGTTTGTCACAATTTTACCATCTTTATAGGATGTTCCTGCATGAAATACTGTAACATCTTCATCTACTTTATCTAACCCTTCAATTACAGCACCCTTTTCATATTTTTTAGGATATCCGTTGGATGCCATAACCGTTGTAATAACTTTTTTATCATTAAAAACAGGCTTTACTTCGTTCAATTTATTTTCACTAACAGCAACAAAGATATCCATCAAATTAGTATCTAATCTTAACATAATAGATTGTGTCTCAGGATCCCCGAATCGCGTATTGAACTCCAATACTTTCACACCATCCGTTGTTACCATAAGTCCAAAGAAAATAACTCCTCGGAAATCTAAATTTTCTTTTTTCAAACCTTCCATAAAAGGTTTCATAATTTTTTCTTCTATCTCGGAATAGTAGGCATCCCCTTGTAGATTAGGGCTATATGTCCCCATCCCACCGGTATTATCTCCCTTTTCTCCTTCATAAATCTTTTTATGATCTTTCACAGTTGGCATTGCAACAATCGTATGATTGTCTACAAAACATAATTGAGAAATTTCAAATCCGTCTAAGTATTCTTCAACAACTAGAGAAGTTTCTCCAAATATTTTTTTGTCAAAGATATCAGAACAATAGGATTCTATCATTGTATCATTTTCAGCAATCACAACTCCTTTGCCTTGACACAATCCATCTGCTTTCAAAACAACAGTTTTTGAAGGATTATTCGTTCTTAATTCTCTAGCATAAGCCACAGCTTCTTCTTTTGTAGTACATTTTTTGTACTTTGCTGTAGGCATATTGTGTTGATTCATAAATTCTTTTGCATAAGCCTTGCTCTCTTCTAATCGAGCTGACTCTTTCTTTACTCCGAAAACTTTTATATGCTCTGATTCTAAAGCATCTGCTAATTCTTCGCACAGAGGATCTTCCGGACCTATTACAACGAAATCTATTTTATTGTTTTTTGCAAAGTCTACTATTTTTCCTTTATCTGTTGCTAAAATATCAACACATTCTCCAATCATACTACATCCGGCATTGCCGGGTGCAAAATATAACTTATCATCAGGGTTATCTATGTGAATTTTATATCCAATTGCATGTTCTCTTGCTCCGCTACCCACAATTAAAATATTCATAGCAATCTTCCTTTCTGTACGTGTATACTTTTTTACCGAAATTAACATTCTGTATCTTTCTATATCTATTATATCAAATATCAATCATATATTGATACTCTTCCAAAATTTAATGCTTGAAATGTCTAATTCCGGTAAATACCATGCTCATATTAAATTCATTACATTTATCAATGCTGTCTTGATCACGAATTGAGCCACCAGGTTGAATAATTGCTGTAACACCCATTTCTTTTGCCAATTCCACACAGTCGGAAAACGGAAAAAATGCGTCTGATACCAAAACACAACCTTGAAAATCTCTGTCAGGATGATTGCTCCTGATACTGTTCAATGCCCATATTCTGGAAGTTTGTCCTCCTCCGATTCCCATCGTCACTCCATTTTTTACCAATACGATTGCATTAGATTTAACATATTGACAAACCTTCATACCGAACAACATATCTTGTTTTTCTTGAGCAGTGGGCTCTTTTATCGTTACGATGTCAAAACCTTCTTTTTCTACAAAATCTCTATCTTGAATCAATACTTTTCCATTGATATATTTCAAATCCATATCAAGCGTTTCTTTTGAAAAATCTATTTTCAGTATTCTAAGATTTTTTTTCTTTTTCAATTCTTCTAATGCTTCTTCTGTAAAATCAGGGGCACATACAATTTCTAAGAAAATCTCATTCATCAATTTTGCTGTATCTAAATCAATCGTTCCTGTACAAGCGACAATTCCCCCGAAGATAGATAGCGGATCTGCTTGATATGCTTTATTGTAGGAATCGTACACAGACTCACCCATGCCCACTCCGCATGGAGTAGCGTGTTTCAAAGCTACAGTAACGGTAACTCCGTCTTTTACAAAACTCTGTGCCAATTCAACAGCGATATTCAAATCATTCAGATTGTTAAAAGAAAGCTCTTTTCCGTGCAACTGCTCATAATCACTTAACAATCCATCTACAAAATTATCAGAGTACAACATAGCTCTTTGATGCGGATTTTCACCATAACGAAGAGTACTATCTTCTTTTAGACCTATTGTGAATGTGTTAGATTGTTTTCCGGTATAGGATGCAAAATATCGTGCAATCATGGAGTCGTAGTAAGCTGTTAAAGAAAAAGCCTTCATTGCCATTTCTTCTCTGAACTTCATATCCACCAATCCATTTTTCAGTAATTCTACAACCCTATCATAATCGCTTGGATCTGTTACAATCAACACATCTTTATAATTTTTCGCAGCTGACCTTACCATAGAAGGACCACCGATATCGATATTTTCAATCATTTCTGCATGAGGTTTCTTATTCTTCAAAGAATCTTCAAACGCGTACAAATTCACTACTACAATATCAATAGGATGAATTCCGTATTCTTCTACTGTTTTGACATGCTCCGGTAAATCTCTACGATACAACAAGCCTCCATGAATCATCGGATGCAATGTTTTTACACGGCCATCCAACATCTCGGGGAATTCGGTCACTTCTTCAATTGATTTTGCGTTCACACCATAGTCGCATATTGTTTTCAATGTTCCACCGGTAGAAATAATTTCATATCCTAAATCCTCTAATTCCTTTGCAAATGCCCCAATTCCCGACTTATCTGTAACACTTAATAATGCTCTCTTCAAGATTCTCTTCCTCCAATTTCAAAATCGCTTCTTTTAATATCCTATGTTCTACATCTAAAACAATCTTTTGTATTTCTTCAGGAGACATTGCTCCTTCAATTGATATAGATTCTTGTATCAAAATTTTTCCACCATCTACAGTCTCGTTTACAAAATGTACAGTAGCACCACTTTCTTTTTCCTTATGTTCAAAAACTGCTCTGTGCACATTTAAACCATACATCCCTTTCCCGCCGTACTTTGGTAAAAGTGACGGATGAATATTGATAATTCTATCTTGATATTCTTTTAATAAAGTTGTTCCAAGTATTCTTAAATAACCTGCCAATACAATAGTATCGATATCATATTCCGATAGCTTATCTAAAATTTCATTTTCTGATTTCAAAACAAAAGCAGGCACATTATAATTTTTTGCTCGCTCCAATGCATAAGCATCTTCTCTATTAGAAATCACCAAACAAATTTTAGATTGAAAAAACTTATCTTGTTCAGCATCTAACAAACTTTGAAGATTTGTACCTCCCCCAGATACGAAAACTGCTATTCTCCGAACTGAAGACGACATTTTTGTTCTCCTTTCACAACACTTCCAATCGCATAAGCACGATCTTGTGTATTGTTATGAATCCAGTCTATTATTTGAGATGATTCTTCTTTTGGAACGATTAGAACCATGCCAACTCCCATATTTAAACTTCGATACATTTCATTTTTTTCAACCATATCCAAACGACGAATCACTTCAAATATCTCAGGATATTCCCAACTTTCCGTATCGATTACAACATCTACATCTTTTGGCAAAATACGTGGCACATTTTCAATCAAGCCTCCACCTGTAATATTTGAAATTCCTTTGATATTAAACTCAGAAATTAAATCCAATATTGTTTTTACATATAATCTTGTCGGACGTAATAGTGCTTTTCCAATTGCCTCTGACATTCCTTCATATACATCATCTAATTTTAAGTTTAGCGTTTCTAAAAATAACTTTCTTGCAAGGGAGTATCCGTTAGAATGTAGCCCTGTAGAAGCAAGTCCTATTACAATATCTCCCTCTTGAATGGTACTACCATCTATCATTTTTTTCTTATCAACAATTCCAACTGAAAAACCTGCTAAATCATATTCATCTTTTGAATACAATCCCGGCATTTCTGCAGTTTCTCCGCCAATCAATGCACATAGAGACTCCTTACAACCGTCGGCAATTCCTCCTACAATCGTTGCAATTTTTTCTGCCTGCACATTTCCTGTTGCGACATAATCCAAGAAGAACAGAGGTTTAGCTCCTTGACAGATCAAATCATTCACGCACATTGCAACCAAGTCGATTCCTACTGTATCGTGAACATCCATCTGTTGTGCTATCATAATTTTTGTTCCGACGCCATCTGTAGATGCTAATAAGACAGGTTCTTCCATACCTGACATATTTCCTAAGGAAAATCCTCCGGCAAACAATCCGATATCTCCTACAACACCGTTTGTATAAGTTTCTTTCACTTTAGCTTTCATCAGTTCTACGGCTCTATTTCCTTCCGTAATATCTACTCCTGAATCTGCATATGTTATTTTTTTCATACAAATCCTCCTATCTTCGTCATTATTCCATGTACTATACTAAAAATATTTCAATCACTATATTACAGTAAACAAGGATCTACATTATAGTTTCCTGTAAAACAAGCATTACAAAATATATCTCTATTTTCCAAATCACTCGCTCTATACAATCCGTCCAAAGAAATAAATGATAAAGAATCTGCTCCTATGATTTCTTTTATCTCTTCTACAGAGTGTTGCGATGCTATCAGATTGTTCCTGGATGGTGTATCAATTCCATAATAACATGGATATTCAACCGGCGGAGAAGTAATTCTCACATGTACTTCTGTAGCTCCTGCATCCCTCAAATTTTGAATTAAATTTCTGGAAGTCGTTCCTCTTACAATAGAGTCATCTACCAAAACAATTTTCTTTCCTTTTACAACATGATATTGAGGATTTAATTTCAATCGAACGGCAATTTCTCTTTCTTCTTGCGTCGGCTTGATGAAAGTTCTGCCCATGTATCTATTTTTTACCAAACCTTCTCCAAGCGGAATCGCGGATGCTTGTGAATAGCCAATCGCAGCCGGATAACCTGAGTCCGGAACCGGAACTACCAAATCTACATCCACCGGAGATTCTTCGTATAATATTTTTCCTGTTCTCCATCTGAATAAATATGCATTTACTTCTTCCAAGTTAGCGTCATTTCGTGCCAAATACACATGTTCAAAAATACAGAACGAATGCTTTTCTTCTTTGTCTTTCAACCTGTGTGATACAAATCCGTTCTCTCCGGTTACAACAATTTCTCCCGGTGTTACATCTCTATCAAATGTCATCCCGAGAATATCGCCTGCAGCATTTTCTGAAGCAAAAATATATTCTCCATTTTTATGTCCCATAACCAAAGGTCTAAATCCGTTTGGATCTCTTACTGCAATCAATTTATCTTGGTACATTAAAATAAAAGAATAAGCTCCTTCCAAATAGCTTGCTGCCTTCTTTACAGCTTTGATAATATCTCCATCATAATACCTTGCAATAAGATATAGAATCACTTCTGTATCCGAATTTGTTTGAAACATCATTCCTTCTTCTTCAAGACGAGTTCTTAACAATTGATGGTTGATTAAAGAACCGTCATTGACAATAGAAAGTTTCTCTCCCTTTGTAAAACCAAAAAACGGCTCTCCTGTCGCATTGACAGAAGTAGATGCCATCGCATATCTGACATTTCCGATTCCGATATTTCCGGTTGTAGAATCCAATACATCTTCTTTCATAGAGTCAATTACCAAACCCGAATGTCTTACTCTAACGATATCTTCACCTGTATTAACGGCAATCCCGCAACCTTCTTGTCCTCTATGCTGTAAAGAATTCAAACCATAAAACAGTTTTCTGCTAACATTTTGTGTGCTTTTTATCCCCAAAATTCCTGCCAATGTAATCAACCACCCCTTAATTTGAACTTAACATAATTTACCTATCATACAAAATACTTACCTTTTAACGAATGCTATCCAAAAACTCTTTTTCTTTTCTCAAAGTATCTGTTTCCATATCCTTTTTATATTTTTTCATCTTGTCCGCAAGTTCCGCATACTTCAATGAAAGTATTTGACATGCCAAGATAGCGGCATTCTTTGATCCGTTAATTGCAACAGTAGCAACCGGTACTCCGGGTGGCATTTGAACAATAGATAAAAGAGCGTCCATACCTTCTAAAGCGGATGATTTAATAGGAATTCCGATAACCGGCTTACAAGTTTTTGCTGCAATAACACCCGGTAAATGTGCTGCTTTTCCTGCTGCAGCAATATAAACATCAATCTCATCATCATACTTCTCGATAAAAGAATCCAATTCTACTGATGTTCTATGAGCAGACAAAGCTCTAATCTCAAAAGGAACTTCTAACATATTCAAAAACTCACACGCTTCTTTCACCTTATCGTAATCAGATACCGATCCCATAACAATTGCTATTTTCATTATTACTTCTCCTTTTTGTTTTCCGTATATATTTCGTATTATCCATATATATCATACGATTATATGCGAACTATGATTTGTATTAATAAAGTTAATATTTATATATTTCACTATAACGAAAAAAATTAAAAAAATCAACATTTTAAGCACATTTATTATTAAATTCTAAAAACGATTTTGTTTTTTAATAAAATATTTTTATCCTTCGACCTTATTTCATATTCAATATTACAAATTAAGTCTTAAATTGCAATATCAAATTGAACTAATTCCTCATTATCATCTAAAAGTCCTAAGTTATTTAGTTCTTCTATAAAAACTTCTATAGGAGTGCGGTAATTTAGGATTTTTCTTGGCAAATTGTTCATCCAATTCATTATCTTTATATAGTGTTCTTCTTCATAATCATTTAATGATTTTCCTTTCGGTAGAAATCTTCTGATTAGGCTATTGTGCTTTTCATTTGTTCCTCTTTCCTGGGGATTATTGGGATGACAGTAATAGATGTTTCCTATATATGTTTTTTCAAGTTCACATAATTTCGCAAACTCTAAGCCGTTATCACTTGTTATGCTTCTAAATATTTTTTGTGGTTCCTTCAATCTGTTCAATGTGTTCTTTAATGTTTCATTTACTATGGATGCTTTTCTTCTGTTTAATTTTAAGATTAGTTCCATTCGACTTTTTCTTTCTGTTATGGTTATTAATGATGCTTCTTCTTTGTTTTTCTTTGGTATTACTGTATCTATTTCCCAATTTCCAAATGTTTTTCTTGTTTCTATTTCTTGCGGTCTTTCTTCTATACTTTTTCCAAGTTTTCTTTTGTTTTCTTTTACTCGTTTTTTAGCCGGTTTTCTTTTCACTCTTAAGGGCAAATCAATAGATTTTATTCCTATTAGACCTATATCTACATAATTGTATAATGTCTTGGTGCAGACTCTTTGACCTTCATATAGCTTATTTAACTTTGCATATCCACAAATTGCATCTAACGACCATTTTTCTTCATTAAACTTTTGCTTTACAAAGTCTAAATATTTGCTACATTTCAAGGCTTTAAATTTCTTTTTGCAATTTTTTCGATTCTTCTCATATACTAACTTACCTGTATCCGGATAATATACTTGTACATCATGTATTCCTTTTATTTGAGTTACTGTACCTCTTTTTAACTCATTTCTTATGGTGTTGGATGCTCTACGAAGTTCTTTTGCTATTTTGTATGCTGAATATCCTTTATTATGCAGAAGTTGAATTTGTCCTCTTTCGAAATCGTTTAAATGTTTATTTTTTCTTGAATTTGCTGTAGTATTATTATATTCCATAGTCATCACCTTTGGTTTTTTTGTTTTGTGGTGATTCAATTATACCAAACGTGATTTTCTATGGAATTTTTTTAGTTCATTTTCATTTTACAATTAACCTTACAAATTAAGTTTTTACACACAAAAAGCACTCTTTTCAAAGTGCTTTTTTCCATCATATAGAATTCAACTTTACAGCAAATATGTTCCCTGTCTATTATCAAAATATGTTCCCTGTCTATTATCAGAATGTTTTTTCCATTGATTTTGTGTTGCTTTGCCATATTTTATATCGTACATTGATTTCACCACCATAATCAGCAGTAGGTCCAATCTTAAATTTAAAATCTTGTTGTTTCTTGGAAACTTCTTTTACCAATGTTCCTTCTTCTCCCTGCTTAATCACTAAATCAGACTCATCAATTGACACATTTACTTTATTATCTCCAACGTTTTCGACCCAAAAAATAACATATTTCCCATCTGATTGTTGAAGAGAGTATTCCGGTCCCAAAGAAGTTCCTTTAAATTTCCCATGAGAAATATCTACTTTATTTTCAGTACTTTCACTTTTATCTGGAGAAATTATGTTGCTATCCACATCCGTTGCATTTTGATTGCAAGAAGAAAGCATTATCCCTACCGGTAAAAAAACTCCTGCCAAAATAGTTCTATGTTTCATGTTTCCCTCCTAAGTTAAATGTTATTAATAACATTTTTCTATTGATAACTTAATTTTGCTATCTATATGATATCACATGAACTCTAAATCTCATAAGAAAATTATCCTCTTTTTGACAGAGATACAAAATTATAGTGTTACAATTGAACATCATAAATAGAAATATTTTAAATACTGTATTTTATATTGTATAATAAACATAAGCAAATTAATTTTTTAAGAAAGAAGTGATATTTATGATGAATCCGGAAATGGAAAAATTTTATTCCATGATAAAAAACTCCAATAATATTGTCTTTTTAGGGGGAGCAGGTGTTTCAACAGAGAGTAATATACCGGATTTTCGGAGCAATACCGGACTCTATAATATGCACATTGGAAATTTTTCAGCAGAAGAAATTTTGAGCAGTCCATTTTTCTTTGAACATACCAAAGAATTTTATGAATTCTATAACGATAAAATGATTTACAAGGATGCCAAACCCAACAATGCCCATCTTGCACTTGCAAAATTAGAAGAATTAGGAAAGTTAAAAGCGATTATTACACAAAATATTGATGGACTTCATCAACTGGCAGGCTCCCGAAATGTTCTTGAACTGCATGGAAGTGTTTTGCATAATCATTGTACAGGTTGTGGAAAATACTATTCTTTGGATGATATCTATCCTATTTCTGACATTCCATTCTGCAAAGACTGTGGAAATATCATCAAACCCGATGTTACGTTGTATCAAGAGGCTTTGAATATGTCTGTTTTTGAAAAAGCAATCTACTATATTGAACATACTGATATTTTGATAGTAGGCGGAACGTCCTTAGTAGTATATCCTGCTGCATCACTCGTACGTTACTACAAAAACAACAAACTTGTTCTCATTAATCGTGATGAAACTACCTATGACTCTATGGCAAATCTTATCTTCAGAGACAGTATCGGCGATGTTTTGAGCAGGATAGTATCTCAACTATAGAGTTGTTTTCAATTTTGAATATCAAAAATCGAAACTCTCTATTAACAACAAAACTATTTCTATGTAAAACAAGTAAAATCAACTACAGAAATGCTGATTTTTATGCTCAATCAAGTAAATGATGATAGCACAAAATATATCCCATAGCCGTTAAATCCTTTAACTGATATAACAAAAATTTTTCATCAACCTCATGGATATATTGAGGTATTCGTCAATTCATTGCTTTCAACATACAAAAAACCGGAGATTGATAATCTCCGGTTTTTTATGAATAAGAAATGAATAGTTTATCATTTATTTTGCATAGTCAACAGCTCTGGTTTCACGGATAATGCTGACTTTAATTTGTCCCGGATACTCCATTTGCTCTTCAATTTGTTTTTTTACATTTCGAGCTAATAATGGTAAGTAATCATCATCTATCTTATCCGGTTTTACCAAAATTCTAACTTCTCTACCCGCTTGGATTGCATAGGATTTATCTACGCCTTCAAAGCTATTAGAAATCTCTTCCAGCTTTTCTAGTCGTTTTATATACGCCTCTAATGTTTCTCCTCTTGCTCCAGGTCTTGCTGCAGAAATTGCATCTGCTGCTGTTACCAACACTGCTTCCACTGTTCTTGGCTCATAATCTCCGTGATGTGTAGACATCGCATGAATTACTTCTTCAGATTCTTTGTATCTCTTCAATAAATCCATTCCAATCTCTACATGAGTTCCTTCGATTTCGTGGTCTAATGCTTTTCCGATATCATGCAACAAACCTGCTCTTTTAGCAATCTTAGCATCTGCGCCAAGTTCTGTCGCCATAATAGAAGTAAGATGTGCAATTTCAATAGAATGTTTTAGAACATTTTGACCATAACTTGTTCTAAAATGCAACCTTCCCAATAATTTTACCAATTCCGGATGAAGACCGTATACTCCTGTTTCAAAAACAGCCTTTTCTCCTTCTTCCTTCAAGATTACCTCAATCTCTTCTTTTGCTTTTTCCACCATTTCTTCAATACGTGCCGGATGAATTCGACCATCAGAAATCAATTTTTCCAGTGCAATACGAGCAATTTCTCTTCTAATCGGATCAAAAGCTGATAATACAACTGCTTCCGGAGTATCATCAATAATAAAATCTACCCCTGTCAAGCTTTCCAATGTTCTGATATTTCTTCCTTCTCTTCCGATAATTCTACCTTTCATTTCATCATTAGGAAGGTTTACTACACTAACTGTAGTCTCTGCCACATGGTCAGCTGCACATTTTTGAATCGCATAAGATACGATTTCCCTTGCTTTTTTATCTGCTTGGTCTTTTGCCTCAGCTTCCATGTCCTTAATCATTACTGATAGTTCTCGACGAACATCTTTTTCAACATTGGAAATAATTTGTTCTTTTGCCTCTTCTACTGTCAAATTAGAGATATTCTCCAATTTTTCAAGTTGTTCCGCTTTGATATGTTCCACTTCTTCTTCCCTGGACTCTACTTCTTTTACTTTATCAAAAAGCTTTGTTTCTCTCGCTTCTAATTGACTCATTTTTTTATCCAAAGTAGCTTCCTTTTGAATCACTCGATCTTCGAACTTTTGCAACTCTATCCTACGTTCCTTGTATTCGCGATCAGCTTCCTGTTTGATTCTATGGGATTCTTCTTTTGCTTCCAGAAGTTTCTCCTTTTTCATTGCTTCAGCATCTTTAATTTTTCTTTTCGCATCGCTCTTTATACTCTCAGCTTGCTCATTTGCTTTTGATATAATCTGATCCGCAACAGTTTCTGCTTGCTTTAGCTTTCCTTCTGCTATATTTTTTCGAATAATATATCCAATCAACAACCCAACGAGTCCAAAAAGAGCACCTACTATAATTGTAATCGGTTCGATGTTATCCACCTCCTTTTCTTCTCGTTTTCACTTTTTATTCATTTCCAGTTAAAAAATATCTTAAAAAATCACAAGATACAGTTATATTCTAATCGTGATTAATTTTTATGTCAATGTAAATACTAAATTATTCTAAAAATTTTAATTTTTTATATTGAAGTTTTTTGTTTTTCAAATTATTTTTATCAATTATTCGATAATCGCATTTGCTGCTTTCTTCCGTAAAATATAGTTCTCTTTTGCAGAAGTTCCCAAATCCAACCACAATAATTCCATTGGTCGTGGTGCAACTTGAACCTCTTGCATATCCTCATCATACATCGCATTGACTTTGAGATATTCCGTTGGAACATTTGGACCAATCATCTCAATTTCATCATCTTTAAACAATCTGTTTCGAATCTCTACTTGAATCAAATTTTTTTCTTTATCATAATCTTTTACAACTCCTACAAAATCATAATTTCGAATGTAGGAGCTCGTTCCGTAGTTCTGATCTTTCCCTGTAGGTTTATCTTGATAGAAACCAGTTGTAAAATCACGATAACTTGCTTTTTTCAACTCGTCTAACCACTCCGGACGGAATTTATAATTTTGAGGATCTTTCAGATATTCGTCTAGTGCCATACGATATGCTCTTGTTACCGTTGCCACATAATATGCTGTTTTTACCCTTCCTTCTATTTTCAGACTTGTAATTCCCGACTCTACAATTTCCGGAATATATTCAATCATACATAAGTCTTTCGAATTGAAAAAATAGGTTCCATGCTCATCTTCCTCTACAGGATAATATTCTCCCTCTCTATTTTGTTCCATTAAAACATAATTCCAACGACATGGATGTGCACATTCTCCACGGTTCGCATCTCTTCCTGTCATATAGTTGCTAATCAGGCAACGTCCGGAATAAGAAATACACATTGCACCATGAACAAAAGATTCGATGTCCATATCTTTCGGAATTCTATCTCTAATCTCTCTGACTTCTTCAAAGGACAGTTCTCGTGCTGTAACAACTCTTTTTGCTCCTTGTTGATACCAAAATAAAGCACTTTGATAATTTGTGTTGTTTGCCTGTGTACTGATGTGAATCTCTAACTCAGGCACTGTTTGTCTTGCAATCATAAAAATACCGGGATCAGAAACGATAATAGCATCCACACCCATTTTATAAAGTTTTTTCAGATAATCTTCCAATCCTACCAAATCTTCATTATGAGGTATAATATTGCAAGTTACATAGACTTTTTTTCCATGGCTATGTGCAAACTCAATCCCTTCCTGCATAGATTCATCTGTAAAATTTTTAGATGCTACACGAAGTCCAAAGTTGGTTCCTCCGATATAAACCGCATCCGCACCGTATATAATTGCCATTTTCAGTTTTTCTAAATCTCCGGCAGGAGAAAGTAACTCAATTTTTTTCATCCCTATGTCCTTCCTTAATTTTTTAATCATCTCATTTTCTTTTCTTAGATTAACGCAAAGTCATTTCATCCTCCATTTTGATTGTTACTGCCATTCCATCCCCAATTGGAATCAGTGAGGTGTGAAATCTATTGTTTTCTGTCATCAAAAAAGACAGATAGTTGTTCATTCGTCGATAAATGGTACGATTTCTTTTTGTTACATCCAATTCACTCTTTTGACAAACCTCTCCTCTAAAAAGTACATTGTCAGAAACCAATATACCGCCTTTTTTGATATGAGGATAAATTTGATCAAAGAAAAATTGATATTGTGATTTTCCTGCATCAATAAAAGCCATATCATATATTGCGTCCCCTAAATCTATTCCTTCCGTCGCGTCGCTATAAACCACATCAATATTATTTGAATACTCACTTCTAGTAATAAAAGCTTTTGCTGTATCATATCGTTTTTGATTTCTCTCATAGGTTGTTACAGTACAGTCACCTTTTAGAATCCTGCAAAAATTTAATGCAGAATATCCAATCGCAGTTCCTATTTCCAAAATTTTTTTGGGCTTATGCAACAACAAAATTGTCTCCAAAAATCTAAGACTCTCCGGAGATATAATCGGTACATAATATTCCTTTGCATACTGTTCCATCTCACAAAAAAAAGAATCTTTAGTAGGAATATGTTCTTTTATATAATTTTCTACATGCTTTTCGACAATTTCCATATCAATGAATCCTCTATTCACATTTCAAATAATTTTTCTAAAATTTTCTACAATCATATCAACATTGATTTATTTTTTCAATCTTTTTAAATAAAGAAGTGAACATGACTTCCTGCAAGAATTATAAATCAGGCTCCATCATTTTCATGTCTTTATCCTACATTCTATCAATATATCATTTTATTTTAATCAACAGTTGCTTTTTAATCCAAATATTTCTTTTTATTTTCTAAATGTTCTTCATAAACTTTGGTATAGACCTGCTCTTTACTTCCGTCATTTTTTGTTAGAAAGAACAAATAGTCTGTATCAGCAGGCTTTAGAGCTGCTATAACAGAACTTTTCCCCGGATTACAAATCGCACCGATTGGCAATCCTTTTACACGATAAGTATTATATGGACTTTCTATTTTCAAATCTTTATACAACACTTTGTCTTTTCTTTCTATCAAAACATACTGTACTGTAGCATCAGATTGTAATCTCATTCCTTTTTTTAAGCGATTATGAAAAACAGAAGAAACAAGAGGTCTGTCTTTCTCTAACGCTACTTCTTTTTCAATAATAGAACCTAATATGACTGCTTGATGAATTGTAAATTCCGAATCTTTCAAAAGAGGTTGTAATTCCATGCGATACACTTTGTCAAATTCATCCAACATCGCAATAATCACTTCTTCTTCCGAAGTGTTTTTTTCAAAAAAATATGTGTTCGGATACAAGTACCCTTCCAAATTTTTCTGGGTCATCCCTCTTAAAAAAGAATACTGTTCTTCAAACAACTTCGGTTGTGATGCTAATTCCAAAAATTTATCTTTATCAACAATTCCGCTTTTTGCTAATCGTTCTGCTATTTGACCGATTTCAAATCCTTCCGGAACAATAATCTTTTCACCGAGATATATTTTCCCGTTAACCATATTATCTAATATTTCTTGAGATGACATGGATTTTGAAAAATGATATTTCCCAGCTTTAATATTCGTCAAATTATTCTTTTTCGCATACCTCAAAAAATCTTTTCCATTTCTAATCAACCCTTCAGATTCCAGCTGCTTTGATACAGTCTTTACATTAGAACCGTTTTCTACCTCAAAAAGTTGCATATTGGAATCTGTGCTGTCTACCGGAGATAAATCTGCTCTGAAAACACATCCTGTGAAGAAAACTATTGATAATAAAATCAATGTCAGAACTCTAAAAATATTACACTTCATACATAATCCCTTCTTCGTAACTATTCCATCTTCTTGTCTAAAAACAGTCGATACATACAAATACCCAATATTGTCTTTGCATCCTTGATTTCACCTTGATTGATTTTATTCAACAATTCGTCTAATGTAAATTCCTCCACCTCGATTTCTTCGTCTCCGTCCAGTTCCATTTCTCCTCTGTCTTTTGCCTTACCTATAAACAAATGTCCTAATTCATTTGTATATCCCGGACTTGGAAAAAATTCCACCATAGACTCAACTTCTGTAAAATGATATCCTGTTTCTTCCTTCAACTCTCGAATAATTGCTTGCTTTGGAGTTTCTCCCACTTCCAATGTTCCGGCAGGTAATTCCAATAGTTCCTGCTCCACAGCTTTTCGAAATTGACGAACTAAAACAATTTTATTTTCTTCTGTTACTGCAACACAACAAACACCGCCACGATGAGAAATCACTTCTCTTTGAGCATATCCTTTTCCTACAATTTCAACAGTATCAACCTTCAACTGTACAATTTTTCCACTGTAAATAGACTTGCTGTCAATAGTATTTTCTTTATTCATTGTAGTTCCCTCTCCTTTTGATTTTTGTGAAGTAATTCTGATGCATTTTCTAATGAAATAGGTGTTACATTTTCTCCAACTGTCATCTTTGCTATTTCTCTAATTCTATCTTCTTTCGTTAATGCATAGATATGTGTATTCATACTTCCCCGACTTTCTTCTTTGGCAACCAGCAAATGTTGTGCTCCAAAAGATGCAATTTGAGGTAAATGTGTGATACAAAGCACCTGTTTATATTGTCCGATTTCTTGCAACTTTTCACCGATTTGATTTGCAGCAACCCCACTGACACCTGTATCAATTTCATCAAAGATCATCGTGTCAATCTCATCTGTTGTGGAAATAATATTTTTTAATGCCAACATGAATCGAGAAATTTCTCCCCCGGAGGCAATTTTATGAAATGGTTTCGGTTCTTCTCCTGTATTGAAACTGATAAAGAATGATATCTCATCTATTCCGCTGTCCGAAAAAGATTTTTCAAAAAAACGAATCTCATACTTTGTATTTTTCAAATTAAGTGTACTCAACTCTTTTATCATTCTTTTTTCTAAAGAACTTGCAACTTTTTTTCTCTCTGATTGTAATATTTTTGCATATTGCAATAATCGATGTTCTAATTTTTCTCTTTGAACAAGGTAATCTTTCAATAAATCTTCCCTTTTTTCAATTTCATAAATTCTGTCACAAACTTCTTCGTAATATTGTTTTGTTTTATGATAATCGCCACCATATTTACGATATAACCTGGTTAGCAAATCCAATCTGGAAATAACATCGTCCAGCTGTTCTTCATCATAACTGTCTGCTACCATACATCTTCCCAATTCAACAGATATATCTTCTACCATATAGTATGCTTCCTGCAAAACCTCTCTGCAATTCAATGCAAAGTTACTATAGGGTTCTACAGAAGACAAAATAGAAATCGATTCATTCAATTGATTCATTGCATTTTGTTCATTTTTAGAGAGCAAAGAATATACCTCATTAAAAGAGTCTTGAATTTTTTCAAAATGTAACAGCTTTCTTTTTTCTTCCTCTAACTTCTCCAATTCTCCATCTTGTATCATTGCAGACTCAATTTCATCACGCTGATAATAAAGCAAATCCAGTTCTCTTGTTAGTTGACCGCTGTCTTTATGCTCGGAAAGTTTATCAATACGTTGTAACAATTCCATGTATTCTGTATATAATTTTGAATACTCCTGTTTTCTTCCTTGAATATGACTTTTACCAAAATTATCTAACAACTGAAGTTGCTTGTCTGTCTGAGTGATAGACTCATATTCATTTTGTCCGTGTATTGTAATTAAATCCATCATAACAGATTTCAAAACGCTAACAGGTACCATTCTGCGATTCATTCTGGAAACAGAACTCCCATCCTTTTGAAGTTCACGAGTTACAATGAGTTGACCATCTGTATCAATACCGATTTCAGACAACTCTTTCTCAATTTTTTTTGGTAAATTTTCTAATCTCAGTTCAATAATTGCCTTATCTTCACCATGACGAACAAATTCCTTGCTTCCTCTTCGTCCTAAACACAAAGAAATTGCGTCAATAATAATGGATTTACCGCTTCCTGTTTCTCCGGTAATTACTGTAAAACCACGATTAATATCAATATGCAACTGCGATATCAAAGCAAAATTTTCAATGTAAATTTCTTTTAACATAACATATCCTCTACATTATCTTCTTCATGAGATTGTGAAACCACCTTGTCGATGTCAATGATACAATCCTCATTTTCCGAAGAATCAAAGTACAATAAATACTCTATATTTCCCTTCGGTCCTCGTATAGGAGACCATGTCAGACCTAATATTCTAAAGTTATTTTCTTTTGCATATCCAACACACATTTCAATTGCCTTTTTGTGTTTGGATACATCTCGAACTACTCCGTTTTTTCCAACTTCTTCTTTTCCTACTTCAAATTGCGGTTTAATCAATGCTACACATTGAAAATATTCTTTCGAAAATGTTCTAAGTGTAGGAAATACCAATTTTAGCGAAATAAAAGAGACATCTATACTAAAAAAATCTATCTGTGAATCAACTTTTTCCGTTGTCAATTTTCTGATATTAGTGCGTTCCAAAACAACCACTCTATCATCATTTCGTAGTTTCCAATCCAATTGACCGTATCCTACATCTACAGAATATACTCGTGTTGCACCGTTTCGAAGCATACAATCGGTAAAACCTCCCGTAGAAGCTCCTATATCCATACATACTTTGTTTTCTAACGAAATAAGGAATGATTTCATGGCTTTTTCCAATTTCAATCCTCCACGAGAAACATACGGGATTACATCTTCTTTCACTCTAATTTCAGCATCTGCATCAATCATCATTCCGGCTTTATCTATGACACGGTTATCAACCAATACTTTTCCTGCCATAATATTCCTTTTAGCTCGTTCTCTGGAAGTAAAAAAATTTCTTTCCACCAACAAAATATCTAATCGTTGTTTCAATTTCACACCACACTACTTTCTCTATTATATCAAAACTGTAGATAGAATAATTCCTAACAATGCACCAAAAAAAACTTCAATAGGTGTATGTCCCACCAATTCTTTTAATTTATCATAATCTCTCCACACTTTGCTTTGTTTATCTGACATATCAAACAACTGGTTTAAAATAACAGCTTGTTGTCCCACAGATTGTCTCACTCCTGCCGCATCATACATCACTACCAACGCAAACACAAGAGAAAGCGCAAATATTGTAGAATCATAACCCTCTGTCAATCCAACTGAATTTGCCAATCCAATCACAAAAGAAGAGTGAGAACTTGGCATTCCACCCGAACCGACAAATCTGGTAAAATCAAATCTCCTATCTATTATAATCGTAAAAATCACTTTAAGAGTTTGTGCAACAAACCAACACAATATTGCTACTCCAAGCACTTTATTCTGTAACAATTGATGAATACCCTGCATTCCGTTTACCTCTCTCTCTCTAACAATTGATTTATCAGTTCTTCAAAGAAATAAGTGTCTTTTTCAATTTTTTCCAAACAACATAAAGCAGAGTTTGCGTTACATTTTGCTAATTCAACAGACTTCTCTAAACCGAATAATTGAGGATAGGTATTTTTTTTGCTATCCATGCCGGTATTTTTTCCCATTAACTCTACGTTTCCTATAACATCTAACATATCATCTGTAATTTGAAAAACCAAACCTAAATGATCAGCATACTGTTCCCAATAATAACAATCTTCTTCTGAAGCACCTCCTACCAAAGCTCCTGCCAAAATCGATGCTTTCAACAACTCTCCTGTCTTATTCCTATGAATTTTTTTCAACAAATCTGCATCACATCTTTGATTTTCCATCTGCAAATCCAACACCTGACCAGCAACCATCCCATGAATTCCGGCAGCTTTTGCAATATAATGGACTGCCTTTAATTTTCCGTCTGTATATCCATGCAACAAATCATTTAACATTATCTCATAGGCCAAGTTTAACAATCCGTCTCCTGCCAAAATAGCAATAGCTTCTCCATATACCTTATGATTGGTAGGTTTTCCTCGTCTTAAATCATCATCATCCATAGCCGGTAAATCGTCATGAATCAACGAATAGGTATGAATCATTTCCAACGCTGACGCATAAGGAAGAATTGCTTCATTAGAAATATGATATAAGTCAGCAGACTGCAAACACAAAATCGGTCTGATTCTTTTTCCACCTGCTAACAAACTATAATTCATTGATTCCATCCCCAATGTAGCAATGGCTTTTAATGTATGTTTTTCAGCTATTTCCTTCAAGCATTTTTCAACATAATTTTTTTGTTCTTGATATGCTGATATAAATTTATTTTTCATCTTATTATTCCTCTAAAAAAGTTTCTTCTTTTCCATCCAAAATAATTTTTAATTTCATTTCCATTCCGTCAAGTTCTTCCTTACAACTTTGATACAACTGCAAGCCCTCTTCATATAACTTGACAGATTCTTCCAAATCCAACCGTTCTTCTTGTAAAGATTTTATTACTTTTTCCAATCGATTTACTTTCTCTTCATACTTTAATTTTTTCATCATGAAACATCCCTTTTCTATGAAATTTATTTCTTCTCAAAATCTCTCTGTTTGTGTAGGATATGAACTTCACTCACTTCTGCAACTATCATCCCATCTTTCAGTTGTATCTCTATCATATCTTGAGATTTTATTTCTTTTGTGGAGGAAATAATTCTATTTTTAGACTTGACCAAACCATATCCTCTCTCCAATACGTTTAATGGATTCAGCGCCAATAATTGTTGCTTATTTTTCTCCAAATCAGCATACATTTTTATCATTTTTTCAGAGAAAATATAATTCATCTCCTGCAGATATTGATTATTTTTTGCACGTTCTTTCTGTAATTTCCATCCCGGTGTATATCTCGTCAACTGCTCTTTGTAGTCTCTTAACAACACATCCAATCCATGAAATTGAGTCCTGTATTGATGTTGAAGTTCAAAACATTTTTGTTCCAGATTTTCATAGATGGTATCAATGTTGGGAAATAGAATTTCTGCTGCCATAGAAGGTGTTGAAGCTCTCTTATCCGCAACAAAATCAGAAATGGTAACATCTGTCTCATGACCTACAGCTGAGATAATAGGAATTTGGGAATCAAAAATTTTTCTTGCTAATTTTTCATCATTAAAAGGTGCAAGCTCTTCATATGCACCACCTCCACGGCCGAGAATAATTGCATCCACATCATTCTTTTGATTAAAGTAATCAATTCCATCCATAAGCTCTTGAACAGCCAAATCTCCTTGTACTTTTGCCGGAAACAAAATAATTTCCGCTTTTCCGAATCTATTTCGACTCACGTTGATGATATCGTGAATCACTGCTCCGGTTTCTGAAGTAATAACTCCCACTCTTCTTGGAAAAAGTGGTAACTCCTTCTTGTACTTTGAATCAAAAAGCCCCTCACTTTTTAATGTTTCTTTTAATTCTAAAAATTTAAGATATAAGATTCCTTTCCCCTTCAAAGAGATATTCTTTACGATGAGATTATAATTTCCCTCTTTTTCATACAAATTAACAGATGCCTGGCAAACAATCTGATTGCCTTCTTGGAACAACTCTATATCAGTAACATTTGAGCGAAACATAATTGCATTTACTTTTCCGATATCATCTTTAATTGTAAAATAAATATTTCCGGTTCCATGTATTTTTACACTGGAAATTTCTCCTTCCAAATAAAGGTTTTGAACCAATGGATCTGTCTTAAAAAGCTGATTAATATATCGATTTAATTCTCCTACTGTCCAAGTTCTTATTCTCATAATATCCCCAAATGATTTCAACTATTGTCTGTCTACCAAATCTTTTGCCATGCGTTCACACTCAAAGCAAGCTTTTTCCAAGTCAAATGTTAGAATTTCTCTATCTTTCATTACAATTTTTCCATCTATAATTACAGTATGCACATCAGAAGCTTGAGCAGAGTATATTAAAGATGGTATCAATTGAAATCTTGGAAAAAAGTGCGGTTGATTTAAATCAATCAATATCATATCCGCCTTCCAACCCGGCGTAATCTGTCCGACTTTTTCCAATCCCATTGCCCTTGCTCCGTTAATTGTAGCCATTTTTACAACATCAGTACTTGGAACTACGGTAGAATCTAAATGAACTCCTTTGTTCAAAATGCCTGCTAAGTGCATTTCTTCAAATAAATTCAAATTATTATTGCTTGCCGATCCATCTGTTCCTAAAGCGACATTTACTCCCTTTGTCAACAATTCATGAATCGGAGCAAAACCGTTTCCTAATTTCAAATTACTTGTCGGATTATTGATAACACTCACATGACATTCCTTCAATATGTCCATATCTTGTTCAGATAAATATACTCCATGTGCTATCATAGTAGGTAAATCAAACATACCCAACTGTTTCAAATATTCCACCGGAGAGACTCCATATTGGTTGATACAGTCCTCTACCTCTTTTTTCGATTCTGATAAATGAATATGAATTCTCATATCACGTTTCGTAGATTCATGGATAATTTGTTGCAAATATTCACCATTGCAACTGTATATGGCGTGTGGAGCAGAACAAACCATAATACGTCCATCTGCCCTTCCATTCCAATTGTCATGAAATTCAAGCGATTCTCTTAATTTCTCTTCCTGCTTATCTCCGCTCACTACAGATCTTGCAAGCAAGCCCCTCATTCCACTCAATTCTGTTGCCTTTGCGGTTTCGTCCATAAAAAAATACATATCTGCAAAAGAAGTAATCCCAAAGCGTATCATCTCCGCTTGAGAAAGCAAACTTCCTGCATAAACATGTTCCGGTATCAAGTGCTCCTCTAAAGGAAGTATTTTCTCTGTTAACCATGGCCAAAACGCAACATCTTCCGCATAATTCCTGAATAGTGACATCGCAATATGAGTATGAGCATTCACCAAACCAGGCATAAGTAATTTATCTCTTCCATCTAAAACCTCATCTGCATGGAAATCATCAGGAACATCTCCTACAAAAGCAATTCTGCCTTCCTGTATCCCAACATTCGTATTTTCTTTTATTGAAATAGGTTCTTCCATCGTCAAACAGGATACATTTTTAATCAAAATTTTCATTTTCATTCCTCCTATCAATCAACAAAATGTATGTTTTCTCCTTTAGCTGTATAGTAAGATTACGCTACAAATAACTCAACCTAATCAAACCGAAAGTGATTGCATTCCATTGCACTGCACTTAATTTAACACCTCAAACATACAGTTACTTAGATGTGCAAACTCTTCAACTGTCAATGTTTCTCCCCTTCTTTTTGCGTCTGTTCCACTTTTTTCCAAAGCCTTCATTACATTATCTTTAGTAAATTGTTCACAGAATCCAATCATAGAATTAGAAATCGTCTTTCTTCTCTTCGCAAATGCACTTTTCACAACTTGAGAAAATAACTTCCTGTCTCTCACAAAAATATATTCGTGTTTTTTACTTAATTTAACAATTCCTGAATCTACTTTTGGCTGTGGATAGAAACAACTCTTTGAAACCTTTCCGACGAATTCTACATCTGAATAGTATTGAACCGCTACCGATAGACTGCCATATGCCTTGGTCGACGGCTCAGCAGACAACCTGTCAGCTACTTCTTTTTGAATCATCAACAAGATAGTGGAAATATCCAGTGAAGACTCCAAACATTTCATAATAATAGGAGTTGTAATATAGTATGGTATGTTTGCAATAACCTTGATTTTTCTATCTTTCTCCTGAATTAAATCCTCCAAAACAACTTCCAAAAAATCCATATTTACAAAATCAATATTGTTGTAGTTTGAGGTGGTTTCTTTTACAATCGGAATCAATTTTTTGTCTATTTCAATAGCATATACCTTCTTTGCTCTCTTTGCTAATTCTCTGGTCAACGTTCCTATTCCCGTGCCAACTTCTATAACAATATCTTCTTCTTGAATATCTGCCGAATCAACTATTTTTTGTAAAATATTGGTATCTACTAAAAAGTTCTGTCCCAAAGATTTTGTAAATTGAAACCCATATTTTTTTGTAATCTCTTTCAAAGTTACAAATGTTGCTAAATTTTGTTCCATAGTTCTCCTCATATCAACACTATCTCAAATTTTGATTCACCTTTTCTATTTCATCGTCAAATTCTTTTCGTGTAATTCCATAATGATTCAATCTGGAAAGAAATTGTTTTGCATTCGTATAACCGATACCCAATGCCTCTCCGACAGCAATTCTTCGTTCTTTTGCTCCGGAACCCATAATCAAATTGTTCTGTACCAAATCATTCATCGTAAACTCAAATGATTCCGTTTCTGTTTCACATCTTGCACAATTTAACGCTTTTCGAATAGCATCCGGAGAAGCATTTTCTACTCCGATATCTCCGTTCTTCATTCCTTCTTCTTGTGTAATAAAAGCATGTTTGCAATTTCTAGCAATCGCTGCAACTTCACTTCTTATCTTCTTTCCGGCATAATCCGGATCTGTTAGGATGATAATTCCTTTCGTTTCTGACGCTTTACGTATTCTTTCTTTTACAAAATGAGGAAACCCATATCCGTTTGTTGCTATAACTTCTGCTGAAACAGCTCTCTTTACCGCAGTAATATCATCTTTTCCTTCTACTACAATCACTTCTTTAATCATATTCTATCCTTCTCTATCTGATATGCACAAAGTCTAACTTTGTTTTTTGGGTGGTTTTGGACCCAGAAATTGATAATATACTGTCTTTAGCATTCCATTGTACAGTTTTCTTTTTTTGGTCGCTTTTTTTCCAATACATTTCTCAGTATTTTCATAGTTTGTAATAAGGAACGCTGACCAATTTTTTAATGTTGAAATTGTTTTCCCCAAATCACAATAGGTCTTCTCTAATTCTTCTTTCTCACCAATTCTCTCTCCATAAGGAGGATTGGTAATCAAAAAACCATACTCTTCCGGTCTTCTCACTTCTGACATGTCTTGTAACGAAAAAGTAATATACTCTTCTACTCCTGCTAAAGCGGCATTTTCTTTTGCCAACTCAATCACTTGTTCATCAATATCACTTCCGTAAAGAGCCATCTCTACATCCATATTTTCTCCTTCAATGGCATCTTGTCTTGCTCTCATCCAATCTTCTTTTGGTAAAAAGTGAAATTTTTCTCCAATAAAATTACGGTTGACACCGGGTTGAATATTCGCTCCAATCATTGCAGCTTCAATCAAAATAGTACCTGAACCGCACATTGGATCCAATAAAATCCTATCTTTTTTCCAAGGAGTCAACATAACCATACAAGCAGCTATCGTCTCTCTAAGCGGAGCAGTTCCGGATCTTTCACGATATCCTCTTTTATGCAATGCCGGTCCTGTAGTATCAATTGTAACCTCTACATCATCTTTCATTAAAAAAATATGAATCGGATATACTTCTCCTTTTTCTTCAAATTTTTTTATATTCGGATATGCTTGTCTCAGTCTATCAACCACTGCTTTTTTTGAAACAGATTGAACATCCGGAATAGTGAACAACTTGCTCTTCAAACTTTTTGCTTTCGCAATAGGAAATTGACATTCAACAGATAAATAATTTTCAAACGGCAGTTTTTTGATTCCCTGATACAGTTCCTCAAAAGTTTGCGCCTTGAAACTGCCCACATGAATCAAAACTCGTTCAGCTGTTCTCAAAAAAATATTTGCTTTAGCTATCTCATATGCGGTAGCATAAAAGCCTACTCTACCATCTCTAACTTTCCCTAATTCAATTCCCATCATTTTCAACTCATATGAAACGGATGACTCCATTCCAAATAAGCATACTGCAATGCAACTTATTTTCTCACTGTTATTCATCATACGATTTTAAATTGAGTACAACTTGCTCATACCCAAACTCCTTTGCTTTATTTATTATAGCTATTCTATTCTCTAATATCACACCAAACTCCTGTGCAGAAACCCAAATCATAACTTGCTTGTCTTTCACAGAAACAGAAAGATAACTTAATTTCAATTCTTTCATCAAAAAGTCTTGAAACAGATGCTTTTGATGAAGATATCCTTTCATTTCCGAAATTTCTTTCACATCTTCTCTTTTTGAAACATTTAAATTAAACAGATTTCCTTCTTGAATTCTTGCTTTATTGTCCAAAGCTAAATTCACCAATCTATCCGCTTCTTTGTTTTTTCCTCTTAAAATATGATGGATGGAGAAGTCAGATAACTGAGAAATATAATTTTTAGCTTGCTCATATAAAGGTTTTAAGTTGATATTCTTTACCCTATAGTTTCCAATAATTTGTTTTACCACCAATTCGCTGTCCATATATACTTCTACAGATTTCACATGATTACAAAGACATACCCTCAGAGATTCACACAACGCTGTGTACTCTGCGATATTATTTGTTGTTTCACCTATCTCTTCTCCAATACACAAAAATTCTCCTGTGGAAGGCTGTATTATTTTGTAACCAATTGCGGACGGACCCGGATTTCCTCTTGAACCCCCATCTGTATAGATTACTATTTTTTCCATGAGTATATTCCCCCATTTGACAAATAGAACGCAATTTCTTTCGTTCTATTTGTCATCACTACAATTATTCTATTCTCCGTCTTCCTCTAAAAACAAAATCCGCGAACAATTCGGACATTCCAAAATTCCGTCTTCAACGTCTGTCACAACCAAGGTTTCTCCACAAAAAGAACATTTTCCGTCAAGAATAGGATGAAATACCTTTCCCATAGATACTCTTTTTTTGTCATAAGCTTTCAACTTATCATTATCAATTCCTTTTCTTAGAATACGAATCTTCTTCTCTATCTTTTTGATATCTTCCATAATTTTTTGTTCTTTTGTACCAATCAATTTAATGTATGGTCTCATTTCCAACATCAAAATTTGTTTTCTATTTTTCAAATTTTTTAATTCTTCCAACTTAATATCTATCATTGTAAACTTCTCTACCATCATCGTTTTGATATTTACCTTTGATTGTTTTAACTCTTCCTCTCGAAGTCGTAATTTGTTTTTATCGGTAAAATCAGAACACTGATAGATATTTTCTACCACAGTAACAATTTCTCTGTCTGCTTCCACCAGACTAACTTCTTGACTTTTCAACTCATTTCTCAAACAATCTATTTCTAACCGAATTCTTTTTTCAAACTCTTCCAGATCTTGAACTTTTTCTTTCAATTCTTCCAATTCAGGAAGTATTTTCTCTTCTTCATAATGTTCTTTGACTCTTTGCAATATCGTATATCCCTTGTCAATTCTCATTAAAGTCCTCATAACCTACCTCTATTCTAAATACTGAAACGGGTTTACATCCATCTCTGATTTGATAAACTCAATCTCTGTAATCTTATTTTTCACTAACGAAAGAAATGCGTCAGGAAAAATATTTTCTGTTCCAAAGTGTCCTGCATCAATTACATTCTTACCCTTTTGAAGAATATCATGTGCCTGATGATACTTCACATCTCCCGTAATAAACAAATCAATTTCTTTGTAATCTGACCCAAATAAAACATCTATTCCACTTCCGGTAACTACTCCGACTTTTGTTACCTTTTTAAATTTATCTCCGATAATCCTAATCTCGGGAAGTTTAAAAATATCCTTTATGTGTTTTGCAATGTCCAATATTGTATTATCTCCATACACAGAAAACACCCTGCCAATAGGCTTACCTTCTTCATCCGACAAAATCTCTCTGTCTTGCACGCCCCACACATCTAAAAAATAATCATTTAATCCATTATGCAACATATCGAAATTTGTATGTGTTGCATATGCCGCAATCCCCAATCGAATCAACTCATATACAACATCAAATGTATCACTTCCGACTACCAACTTTTTCTTTCCGGAAAAAATAATTGGGTGATGACTCACAATTAAATCTATATCCTTTTCTTCTGCCTCCTGTAGAACATCCGGTGTAATTTCCAATGTCACAAGCACTTTTCGGATTTTTTTTGATAAATCCCCTACCAACAATCCGGAATTGTCCCAAGCATATTGAGAATCCTTTTCTGTAATTCTATCCAAACTGTTTGCCAAATCCTTGAGAAGCATTCGATTTCACCCTTTCATAAAATAATATTTTTTCTTTTACTGATTCTAACTTATTCTGTTGTTCTAAATTTAATTCAAATTTATGTTGAAGTTGTAATAAAGAGTGTTTGATATTCTGCAAAATAGCTTCTTGTATTTCTATATACTCCAATAACTCTCTATCCGGATTTTTTGTCAATTCTTGACTAAGTTCATAATAGTACTCATCTGATGAAGGCTGCATATTTTTAGAAATTTTGCACAAAAATACCTGATAAAATTTCCCGCTCCATTTAAAAAGTTTTTCTCGTTTCATCTCATAATGATGCGCACTCAAATAATTTCTTAACTCTTCTACTCCTTGAACAGGTTGTAAAACAAAAAACATCTCCTCTTTACGAGAAAGATGACTTGCTTCTTCTAAAATATCAGAAATCAACACGCCACCCATTCCTGCAATCACTACCGTATCTACTTCATCTTTATCTGTGATTACTTGCAATCCATTTCCTTCTCTAACAAAAATTACATCTGATAAATTATTTTTTTTTATCTCATCCTTTGCTTTTTGCAAAGAAGAACCACTGATGTCTGCTGCAATGGCGGAAATAACTCTCTTATTTTTTACAAGATGAATAGGCACATATCCATGGTCCGTTCCAACATCCAAAATCTTTTTGCTGGTTTTCGGTACCATATCACAAATATTTTCTAATCTTAAGCTGATTTTCTTTTCTCTCAAACAAAAAACCTCTCTCTTTTCATCCTATTACCATCCATTGCAATCTCTACAAATATTATATCACATTGCCCCTCAAAATGGGAAAAGTTTATCAAAAAAGAAAAATATCACACCGAATTCATACTTCTTGATTTTTTATACAATGCCTCTTTATTTCTACCCTAATTTTATGAAAAAAATTCTAAAAAAAAGAAAGTGATAAAAACTCTTTGTTTTAACCACTTTCTCAAATCCAAATTTTTTCTGATTTTTTATTTTTGATTTAATTTTGTCTGAATGATTTCGATTGCTTTTTGTAATTGTGTATCCACTTGATTTTTCAAAAGTTGATTCTCATCCAATTTCACTTCCACATCCGGCACAATCCCTTTATGATTAATATTTTCTCCTCTTGGAGTAAAATATTGTTGTACCGTTAATTTGAATCCCGAACCGTCAGATAATTGTCTTACTGTTTGCACCAGTGCTTTCCCAAAAGTTTTTTCTCCCACCAATGTACCTATTTCATTATCTCTTACTGCGCCTGAAAGCACTTCCGAAGCAGATGCAGAACCTTCATTAATCAGTACAACAAGAGGAATATTCAACTCTCCACCATCTCGCGATTTAATATACTGCTTCTTACCGTTTCTGTCTTGTGTATAGACAATCGTTGCTTCACCCATAATGCTGTCAGCCACATCTTGTACCTCATTCAATAATCCGCCCGGATTATTTCTCAAATCAATAATCAAAGCACGGTCATCATTCTTTTTCGAAGTTTCCAATTCCTTAACAAAATCTTTTGCAGTACCATCTGCAAATTGTGAAATAGCAATGTAACCAATCTTATTTTCCAGTTGCTTATACTCTACCGTTTGCAAAGAAATCTCTTCCCTTTGTATTTCAAACTCTCTCTCTTTTCCTTCCCGAAGAACTTCTATTTTGACTTTACCGTAATCTACTTTTCCTAAGAGAGAAGATTTCTTTTCCGATAACGGCACTTTTATTTCTTTCACAGCATCCGATAATTCATTCGCCTTATATTCCTTACCATTCACCTTAGAAATAATATCTCCCGCTTTTAAACCTACTCTCATCGCCGGAGAATCCTTAATAGGAGAAATGACCACAATATTATCATCTTTAATTCCGACAATGACCCCTATACCAATCAGTTCACCTGTTGTCTGTTCTTTCAATTCATTCATTTCTTCCTTTGTGTAAAACTCAGAATAAGGATCATTTAAACCCTGAAATAATCCTTTCTTCATCCCGACAATCAGCTCTTCTTCGTCTATATCTGTATAAAATTCGTCCTCAACAACATTTTTCAGTTCCATCAAATTCAACATATCTTTTCCATTCGGATTCGATTCTACATAATCTGATAACTGATATCGAACCGTTAAAATATTAGTCATTAAAATAATAACCATTGTATATAACATTAATTTAAATTTTGTCATTTTCATATTTTGTACCCTCTCTTTTGTCATATTCTGCAAAACAAGTATCAAAGTTCATTACAAAATCATGTTTACACATCATTTCCTGTTTTATATTAATCACTGATTAAAGTTATCATAAAAAATTCACTCTTTTCTGATGCCGGTGTATGTTATTATCTTTTTCATAAGTATACACTATTTCCATATTTTAAAACAGTATTCACTGTTATAATTGAAAAAAGATATCCTCTACACTATAATCATTATATACCAGAAGTTTAGATTATTTAAGTGAATTTATTACAAATATTAGGAGAACTGTGTTATGACAAAAAAAGAATTTCGTCAATTTGCAATCAAAAAAAGAAACTCTCTTTCATCAGAAGAAAGAATTTCTTTTTCTAATCAAATACTCCAACATCTGATTAATTCCGAAATTTATCAAGACAGCAAAAAAATTTTCATGTATCTCAGTTTTCAATCAGAAGTGGACACCTTTCAACTGCTATCCCGTGCATTACAAGACAACAAAGAAGTATATGCACCCATCACTCTTCCCGACGAAAAAAAACTTTTGTGCGGCAGAGTTGAAGATCCTGACAGAGACTTAGAAAAGGATTTCTATGGAATTCTTTCTCCAATTCTGCAAGACAACAATATCGCTTCTCCTACTGACATTGATTTTGTTATCGTTCCCGGAGCTGCTTTTGATATTCATGGATATCGCATGGGGTATGGCGGTGGATATTACGATTGTTTCCTTCCCACGTTATCTAAAAACGCTAAAATCGTTGCTCTTGCATTTGAAGAACAAATCTATCCGGATATCCCGAAAGAGAATCATGACATCAAAATGCAGTACATCGTAACAGAAAAAAGATTCCTCATTCTCTAATTTTGTTTCTGAATTACTATCCAACTAAAGCAGGATAGTAATTTTTGTATATCACATTTACAATGAACAAAAAATTTCCTACTGTCGTTTCAAAGTTAGCAAATACTCTTTTTGCTCCTTCTTTAGTTGATAACTCTCTCTTGCCTTTTGAATTGTTTTATTATGTGTCCACTTATCCAATGTATTTTTCCGTAAATATCTACTTGTTTCATTCCAACGTTTTACCAACGCCATGGAGAGAAACCATGCGATAGCCATCTTCACATAGTAGTCTTCCGATTTTATCTTTGCAACAGCTTCCAAATAAGATACATCAAAATCCTCACCTAAATAATGATTCATCAACATTCTGACACCAAACCTACAAGTGTATACATCTTCAGAATTTAACCACTGACACAAATCCTCATTCCATTCATGTTTATGAGCAGCAAATGATTTCGGAGACAACGCATCACAAACTGCCCAATTGTCAATAAACGGAAGAAACTCTTTTACAAGTTCGATACACCCGTCATACTCCGGATATTCGGATAGTACTATGCTATGAAAAATATTTTCATCATAATATAAATGTGGTAACTGTTTCAAAAACACTATATTCAATTCATCGGTTTCTTTCAAATACTTTTTTGCTAAAGAACGAATTTTAGGTATTCTTACTCCAATAAAATGTTCTCTTGAAATATTCGGAACCAATCTACTTTGAAAATCCGCATACTCTTTTTCCTTCAACTCAAAAAGCGATTCTCTAACTAACATTCCCATCCTCATTTCTAATCAGGTGATACATTTTTTATAAAATACAATTTCCTTTATTCTAATATCTTTGCCAAGAATACTCAATGCTTTTTTATTTTTACACAAAAAGTTATTCTGTAAACAACCGCAAAACAGACTTGTTTTCAATAACTATTATTCCAAAAATATGATACAATATGATTGAAAATATTTTTCAACAATATAATCCTAACTATAAAAAATAAAAGGACTGATTCACAATGAAATTATTCAAAATGGTTCTTCCACACACAGGATCACTTTCAGAAGATGATATTTTTTTAGATATTGAAACAAACGGACTTTTCCCAAATCGTCACAAAATCATAGTGTGTGGACTCATAAAAAAAGAACAAAAAGAAACGGTACTGTTACAATACTGTATTGATAACGACAATGAAAGAGAACTCATAGAAAACATTTCCGATGAGCTTTCCACAAAAAAGAATATTTATACCTTTCATGGAAACATTTTTGAATTCCCTTTTTTGAAATATAAACAAAAAAAATTACTGCTTCCAAACCAAATTCCGTACGATAAAGCTCATGATTTATCCCCGGCAATTTCTTCTTTTCGACATATATTGAATCTTCCGGACTATAGAAGAAGTACCATAGAAAATCACTTTCAAATTCGTCGTGTAGAACAAATTGATGTCCACGAATGGACTTCAAAAAACGAAATATCTGAAGAATTTCAGTGGACTGAAGATGCCCCTGTTCTGCGCCATAATAGAAGCGAACTGTTGTCTCTGCTCAAGTTAAAGTCAGCGTTTGAAAATTGGAAAAAATCCATGGCTTTTTATTTCCCTGCATTCGGTTGCAATATGTATCTGTCAAATTACAATTTTTCAAAAAACACTGCAAGCATCATGTTCTTAATAGAGAAAACTGAAAACAAAATCCCTCTTATAAGCTTTTGTGATGGACTCGACATCTCCTTCAAGGACGATATTCTGATTCTAAAATTCGATACTATAAGCGGAACTACAAATAAAAATAATACTGTTATTTCACCTGTTATATCGCCTTCTCGGTATTTCAAAAAAAATCACATGGTAAACATTGACAACCTCTTGTCCGTTTCCAAAGAAATACTGCTCCATCTATTTTGCAATTAAACTTTTCGAATCTTGCATATAAAATCAAGATATAGTAAAATAAACTGTGTCGAGACAAAAACCTAAATACATTTAATTTGTTTCGATTTTATTTTTGTAAAGAACAAAACTTTGAATCTATCCAGTACGAAAATGAATGCATCATTCATAATAAATTGACAAACGGGGTGAACAAAATGGAAACATTTAACAAGATATCAATTGAAAACATTTCAAAACATGACTTGCTTGTAATATTGGAAGCATTGAAATATTCTTATGAACATAGTAAAGAAGAAGAATTCATTACTTTAAGAAATACAATGGTTCAAGATTTAATTTCTCTTTCCGACTTAAAGTCAGAAGAGCATTTGATAGAATATCTCCAAGAATAAACAACCGCTATTCATCTATCCTAAAAGATAAAAATTGTATTCACACATCTATTCCATGTGATACAAACTATTTCATTTAGTTTGTATCAATATCATCCGCCTATTTATAATAAAGCTTGAACAACTATATTTTAACAGCGGATGATATTTTTTTGTCTAACTTTTTGGGGTCACCTCATTTCATGTGCTCAATTGACTAAACTCGTAATAAAAACCACCCACACGAAATTTCAAAAGTGTGAAGGTTTTTATGCAGTATTGCATCCATTCTATATCTTTTACAAAAAATTTTTCTCAAACCAGTGTTAATGTTCTTTTATAAAGATACACTCTTCTTTATGATTCCAAGAATTCCTATTTAATATATTGTACTTTATGCATACTGAAATAGATTCCATGTTTTGAATTATACTATCGCTTTATCGTAACTACTCTCAGAAAACAATACATTCTTATGTGGGTGTAAAAATTCTAATTTTTCTCCAATTCTTCCGTCAATTGAATGATTTCTTTAATTGCAGAACCGATAAAATGAATTGTATCTAATAACGGTTTGTCTGTTGTAATATCAATTCCTGCCATCTGAGCCAACTCTACAGGATTTTTTGTTCCGCCTGCTTTCAATACTTTAATCCAATCCTGCGCTGCAGAAAATCCTTCTTCCTTAATTCTATTACTCATTTGTGTACCGATGGTAAGCCCTGCACTATAGGTATAAGAATATAGTCCCATATAATAATGCGGCTGTCTCATCCATGTCAATTCAGCGCCGTCAGTAATTTCTACATCCTCTCCCCAAAATTCTTGCAAAACATTCTTTTTAATCATAGACAAATCTTCTGCTTGAAGAGACTCACCTCTATCTACTCTTTTATAGACTTCTCTTTGGTAGGCAGCCTCCAATAGATGTGTTACAAAATTATGGAAGTAAGTATTTGAAATCATATTGGATAATACCCATCGTTTCATTCTCTTATCGACTCCCACATCTTTTAACAAATAATTTGTTAACAGTAATTCATTCATCGTAGAAGGTGCTTCAACAAAATATAATGACGGTTCTTGATTTAGATAGCTGTTTTCTCTTTGGTTTAAAGTAAAGTGTCCCGCATGCCCTAATTCGTGTACCAAAGTAAATACTTCACTCAAAAGACCTGTCCAAGACAATAGAATGAAAGAATGTTTTCCATATGGTGTAGCACAAAATCCTCCGGTAGATTTTCCGATATTTTGAGCAAAATCTACCCATCTTTCCTCATAGGAAGACATAATCAAATCAACATATTCTTCTCCTAAAACAGAAAGTGCCTCTCTCACATATTTTTTTGATTCTTCTATGGTAATGCGCGGTACAATCTCTTTATCTACAGGAATTTTCAAATCCGCAAAGGTTATCTTATCTAAGTGATAAATTTTCTTCAATAATGCTGCATATTTTTGCATATAAGGAGCAAGTTCCTTCATAATCAAATCAATTTGACGATGGTACATTTCCTTCGTTACTTTTTGGTCCAATAAAAGATAGTCAAACACAGAAGAAAATCCCCTCATTGCAGAAATAATTTTTTCTTTTTGAATATGATTTTGATAATAAAAAGCTGTTGTGTTCTGATATTTTTTCAACCCGTTTGAAAAACTCTGAAACGATTTCCTTCTTATTTCAAAATCAGGATTGTACTGATACATGTTTTCGTATAATACATAACTGTTCGGATATTCTTTTCCTCTTACAACAAATGATTCAAATTCAATATCTGCAATTTTTGTAGTCTCATAACCCTTTATACTGCTATGCAACACGGGTGACAAGGTAGCCAGAGCTTCTTCTACCGAATCATCCAACATATATTCCTTCTTAAGCATAATATCCTCAATATACACACGATATTCAGGAGCTTTCTCTTTTACTTTCTCCAAAATTTGTGCATCCAAAGAAACAATTTCTTTTTCTAAAAATTTCAAACGAGTTTGTATCTCTGCAGCTTTGCTATAATAATAACTTTCTCTTTTTTGATGTTGAGCATCTGTCATATCTACTGATACAGATAATGTTGCATAGTGCGAAATGACATCATTTAATTCTAAAAACTCATTATATTCTCTGATTGCACAGATTGCTGTATCCGGCGACACAATTTTATTTTTATACTTTTTTTCGATATCAACAGACATCTGTTCACACTTTTTCAAATCTTCTTCATAGTCCGATTCTTTCTTATAAAGTCTACTGATATCCCATTTCAAATATTCAGGTGTTTCATCTCTTTTTTTCATGACTTCCATCATAACTCATCCTTTCTTTTTGTCTAATTTATATCCTCAAATCCTTATCTTCAATACAATCATATGAATCTCTTAATGATTAGTATACCATGAATTATATCTTCACTAAAAATATTTATCCCAATTTCATTTACAAATCAGACGCAATATAATAGAATAAATTTGTGTGATTAGATTCTCACACAGCTATGTTTTTATACAGTCACAAGGAGGAAATAACATGAGTATTAGAATGAATAAAGAAGCAGCAGATGCTTTAAAAGAATTATTAACATCAAAAGGAATTGAAGCAACGGACATCCGAGTATTTGTTGCTGGATTTTCTTGTAGCGGTCCACAATTCAACTTAGCAATCGATCCTGCAAAAGAAGGAGACTATTCTGTTGAAATTGACGGTTTCACTTTAAGAGCAGAACAAAAATTGATTGATGAATTTGGAGGATTTGAAATCAAACATTTCAGCGACGGTACAAATTCAGGAATCTACATTGAACCGGATATCAAACCTCAATCTTCCTGTTCAAGCTGCGGCGGCGGATGTCACTAAAATTTCATTTCAAAATTTATAATAATATTAAAAAAGATAGGCACATCTCATACGTATGCCTATCTTTTCTTTTTTATGATATTTCCCCTACCGAAACAAATCGACTCCGACTGTTAAACTAAAATCTACACAGTTGAAGTCGGTTCAAAAAATGATAAGTTATTATTGTCTTTATCATTCTAAGTTGTCTTTTTGTGAAATAAAAACAGAATATAAAAATTACTTTTGTTCGGAAGCATCGACAGAAGTAGTAACATCTACAACAACTCCCGACTCCCCGTTGATAGGAGTTTCAGAAATATCACTATTTTCATCACTAACCTTTGCATCATCTGATTTTTCACCATCAAAAAAAGTATCCGCTCCTTCACTGATAGATTCTTCAACATCTTCATTCAAATCCAACTCTCCATTAAACGCTTTCTTAAATTGTTCTGAATCTAATGTTTCATACACCATCAATGCTTGCGCCACATTGTGTAAACGATCTATGTTTTCTTGCAATAGTTTTCTCGCTGTTGCATAAGCTTCATCTACAATAATCTTAATTTCATGATCAATTTGCGAAGCAACTTCCTCCGAATAATTCGGTTTTGTAGTAAAATCCTTTCCGAGGAACACTTCATCCGAAGAATCTCCGTATGCCATTGCTCCCAGTTTGTCTGTCATTGCATAAGTGGTTACCATAGCTCTTGCTATTTTAGCTACTCTTTCCAAGTCATTACTTGCTCCGGTAGACACATCTTCCAAAATAAGTTCTTCTGCAACACGACCTCCAAGCAACTCTACCATTTTTTCTTTCAACTCTTGTTTCGTAGTATAATACCTATCTTCTTGCGGTCTGCTCATAGTGAATCCGCCCGCCATTCCTCGTGGAATAATAGTAACCTGATGAACAGGATCGCAGAATTTTTGAACTGTTGCTAAAATAGCATGTCCAGCCTCATGATATGCAGTCAATTTTTTCTCATCTTCTGTAATAATTCTGGACTTTTTAGCAAGACCGACAATCGTTTTTACAATTGCCTCCTCAATGGTCTGCATTTTAATTTTCGTTCCGTTATTTCTGGCGGTCAGAAGTGCAGCTTCATTCATCAGATTCTCAATATCCGCTGCAGTAAATCCTGCTGTTCCTCTTGCAATTACCTTCAAATCAACATCTTCAGCCAATGGTTTCTTTCTGGAATGAACTTTAAGAATTTCTTCTCTTCCTTTTACATCCGGCGAGCCTACCATAACCTGTCTGTCGAATCTTCCCGGTCTTAACAATGCCGGATCTAAAATATCAGGCCTATTTGTAGCAGCCATTACAATAATACTTTCATTCACTCTAAATCCATCCATTTCAACTAATAATTGATTCAAAGTTTGTTCTCTTTCATCGTGACCTCCGCCAAGTCCGGCACCACGCTTTCTCCCTACTGCGTCAATCTCATCAATAAAAATAATACAAGGAGCAGTTTTTTTCGCTTGTTCAAATAAATCTCTTACTCTGGATGCACCGACTCCCACAAACATTTCCACAAAATCGGAACCGGAGATAGAATAAAACGGCACACCTGCCTCTCCCGCTACAGCCTTGCTCAAATAAGTTTTTCCTGTTCCCGGAGGACCTACCATCAAAATTCCTTTCGGAATTCTCGCACCGAGATTCCAATATTTCTGAGGACTTCTCAAGAAATCTACTATTTCTTTTAACTCTTCTTTCTCCTCTTGTAATCCGGCAACATCATTAAATGTAATCTTGATATTTTCATCTTCTTTGTGCAATTTAGCGCGAGACTTTCCAAATCCCATTACTTTGGAACCGCCACCCTGTGCTTGTTGAACAAAAATAAACCAAAATGCCACTATAATCAAAATCAGCATAACCATAGGAAGCAAATCTAAAATCCAGTGCGTTTGTGTCGGTTCTTTTACCTTAGATTTTAAAACACCTTGTTGTGTTTGTTCCAAAATTTCTTTTGTCAAACCATCTGTTTTTGCTAAATATCCGGCATAAGTAGTAAATACTTTATCTGAACCGGCCATCTTCCCTTGAATCATCCCATTGTCCTGTATCTCTACCTCGGATACCTTGTGTTCCAATATACTTGTATAGAATTCTGAAAACGGGATTTTTTCTACTTTTGAGGTAGAATTACTTTGAATAAACACTAATGACATAATCACAAATATTAGTGCAATGTAGAACATCGTTCCTTGCAAAAATTTTTTCAATACAATATCCTCCCTGTCTTAATCATTTTCCTGTTTTACTGTAATCAAAATGACTTTTTTTGTTGTTTCGTCAATTTTGAATTCCTCACTGATGCAATGACCTACAACCCACAAGATATTCCCTGCTTCATCACATATAATCGGAATGCGATTTCTTTCAGCCAAAGGAACTTTTGCATCAATAAAAATATTTTTTATCTTCTTCGTTCCTTCCAACCCCATAGGTTTGATTCTATCGCCCGCTTCTCTGCTTCGAACAAAAAGTCTGCCCGAAACTTTATCAAAGTCAAAGGCCTTTTTATAGGCTCCTGTAGACAACATGAAATTCTTGTCTTTTAATAGCACCTTTGTTTCAATCTCAGTAGAAATTTCTGAAATATCAATTGTTTCATTTTGTTCTAATTCATAAAAAAAACTCAATATATCTTCCTTCAACTCCTCTGTCGAAAAATATAATGCACTTTGTTTTTTATAAACAGTCAAATTCTTAGGCAAATTGATTTGAGCATCTCCATAGCGTTTTGCCAATTGAATCACACTATCCAAATGAACCGTTTCAATCCCCTTCAAAGAATGCAACACAACATTGATAGAATAACGAACACTTCTTTTCTGAATTGCCAAATCCATATCAAAAAAATCATCCAACTCCAATTTTACAGTATTGGAATTTATCAAGGTATGATTTTCTTCAAAAAAACTCATTGCATTTTGTTCAATGTATTGGCTATCTTCTCGAATCGATGCCGACATCCTAAAAATATTTTCTTTCGCTGTCGGATAACACTCCTCCATCAACAGAATCATACTCAAACGAATCTTGTTTCTCGTATAGTTGTCTTCTTGATTTGTTGTATCTACTTGCCAATGAATTCCGTTTTGTTCCAATTCTTCTATAATTTCTTTCTTTTGAACGGATAATAAAGGACGAATAATTCCGTTGGACAATAGCTGTTCCATTCCTTTTAAACCATACAATCCTGTCCCTCTCATCATCCGCATCAGCACCGTTTCCACCTGATCGTCCATATTGTGTGCAACCGCTATTTTATCCGCATTCAAAATAGATTTCAGATAAAATAATTTTTTGTATCTCACATCACGAGCAGCTTCTTCCAATGACATCTTCATATTTTGTGCGTAGCCGGGAACATCCGTAGAATCTACAAAAAACGGAATATCATATTCATCACAGAGACTCAAACAATACCATGCATCCCTGTGAGCATCTAAACCTCTGATTTGATGGTTCAAATGAAATGCGTACAGTTTAATATCCAATTCCGCCTTTAATTCATGTAACAAATGAAGTAAACATACCGAATCCGGGCCTCCGGAAAAAGCAACAATCACCTTTTCTTTGGGTTGAATCAAGTTGTTTTGTCTTATTGTCTCAAGCACCTTATTTTTTAAATTCATTTCTCATCACCAAACATTATCAAATTTTCTTTGCTTGAATTATCATTTCGTTTCTTCCTTCAAAAAAATCCTTCACAGAAATATCATACTGTATTACAGCACGAACATCAAATGGATTTTCTAAAATATCAACAGAAATATCCTTCGTTAAAATTTCCATAGACATTGTGCCATATTCTGTTCTATACTTTGTCTTGAATCGCTTTCCCTTTGCAAAAACCATATCCGAAGTCTGGTTTCCAAATCTTTTTAATTTGATTTCTCCGCTATCTACAAATTTCAATATTGTTGTTGTCCCTTGTAAACCGGATAATTCACTCTCTTTGTATTCCAAATAAACAGAATTTTTTTTGCACACCGCTTTTCCTTGTGTTACAAATTCCATTACTTCCGGTTCCTTCTGATTTGAGAGAAATTGTGTTGTTTTTATTTTAATCAATGCATCTTGCAAGTATAACTTCCTTCTTCCCTTACTTATTTTTTTCGTATCTTCTCCATGCATAATCAATCAATCTTCCAATCAACTCTTTTGCCCCTACTCCATCATAATCCATCAATTGAGGATACAGGCTAATGGCTGTAAAGCCCGGCATCGTATTGATTTCATTAAAATAAATCTCTTGTGTTTCTTTATCCATAAAGAAATCAATTCTGGAAAGTCCCTCACACAGCATCGCCGTATATGCCTTGCGTGCCATTTCTCTTAGTTCTGTTTCTTTTTCAAACGAAATCGGTGCCGGAATATAAAAATCAGCATCATTTGTCAAATACTTAGAGTCATAGTCATAAAATATATCCCTCGGTTTAATACAACCCACCGTAGAGAAATATGCATCTTTTCCGTCACCTAACGCGGCTATTTCCAGTTCCAATGCATCAATTCCCTTTTCTACAATAACCTTATCATCATATTTGCTTGCTACCCGAATTGCCTGCAACAGTTCCTGTTGGTTTTCAGCCTTGGAAACACCTACACTTGACCCCATATTGGCCGGTTTCACAAACAAAGGATATCCAATTTCCTCCATTTCCAGAAGTTTTTCTTCTGCGACAACCCCTTCATACAATATCACATACGGCACCTGCCGAACACCCTCTATTCCAACTAAGCGTTTCGTAATCTCCTTATCCATACAAATTGCCGAAGAGATCGAATTGCATCCAACATACGGAATATTTACAAATTCCATTAAACCTTGTAATTTTCCGTCTTCTCCGTTAGGTCCATGCAACGCAGGAAATACCACATCAAATACAATTTTTTCACCTTGCAACTGCAAAGTGAATCGTTCGTCCCCTTTTGAAAAACAAACTTCATTTGTTTCAATAAAATCTGTCCATGTGCAATCAATTAAATGTTCTATGTTACACTCCTTCATATAATAATAGTTCCCTAATTTATCAATACCAATCAAAAACGGACGATATTTGTCCCTGTCCACATTCTCAAAGATATACTTTGCAGATCTGCAGGAAACCTCATGCTCCTCCGACTTTCCTCCAAACAAAATCGCAATATTTTGTTTAACCATTGTCTATCAAACTCCTTTGTCTATCTAATAGAGATGGAATAATTTGTTGTTTCTACCTCATATACTTCAGTGTAATGTTCTAAAAAATATTTATTCGCCCTGCTTCTATCTTCCAAATTTTCAAATATCCCATAAACAGTGGAACCGCTCCCGGTCATCATCGCTTTGGAACATGAAAACTTAGATTCCATATCAAAAATAATCCGTTCCATCTCAGGTACAAACTTTTTGGCAGATTCATACAAAACATTTCCCATAAACGGATAGATTTCATCATATTTCTTAGAATGAATACATTCTATCATTTTATCATTATTCGGTCTGTTTTTTAAGTGATTTATGTCTAAATTTTGGTAAACTGACTTCGTACTGACTCCTTTATTCGGTTTCACAACCAGTATATGATAAGATACATCAGGCAGTTTTTGAAGATGTTCTCCGATTCCGGTTGCCAAATAAGTTCCTCCAAGCAACATATATGGAACATCCGCACCCAATCGCACAGAAAGTTTCAGTAATTCTTCACGAGATAATTTGCAATGATTCATTTCATTAAGTGCATATAAAACCCCTGCAGCATCCGCGCTTCCGCCCGCCATTCCTGCTTCAACGGGAATCTTCTTGTCCAATGTAATCTCATATCCCAATCCTGTCCGTGTCATTTGATGGTACAATGAAACAGCCTTATAAATGATATTATCTTCTCCGGATGGAATAGACGAATTTCCTATATTTAAAAAAAAGAAATCATCTTCTCTCTTCTTAATACATAACGAATCTTTTAAACTGACCGTTTGCATAATCATAGATACAAAATGGTATCCGTCGTCTCTTTTTCCCGTCACATCCAACGAAAGATTTATTTTCCCACAAACATCGAGACTCAACTGTTTCACTTGCTTGCTCTCCTCATCTCACTAATCATTATTAGTCACATTATCCTCATTATACTAATTTCTGCGAAATAACACAAACTAAATTTTATGTAAAAAATGAAAGTAACACTACTTCAAACAAAATAGTCTACTTTCATTCCATTTTATATTATGCATATTTTTGTTTTTCAGAATCTTCGTGTCGCATCAAAGTCAATTGCACTGTAGATGTCAATATATCAGCATAACTATAAGAAACTCTTGTTACGTGGTTATCATTTCCTTCATAAGAAACAACAAAAACATTGGGATAAGTACACTCCAAGACGCCTTCTTTTTTTACGAATTTTTTTCTTCCACGATTTGCTCTAACCACAACGTCTCTACCTAAATATTTTTCTAATCCACGCTTAATTTCGTCCAGTGTATGATTGTTCACCACATTTACCACCTTCCTTACAATCCAAGTTATTTGAATCCAATTTCTTTATATATATCCGCTATCAATATATCATAATATACATACATTGTCAAACGATAAAATTTATTATTATATGCCAATTAAATGATAATGTCAACTGCAAAAACTATATTTTTGTAAAACTTTTCTCTCGTTGTCAGGCATATGTGACACTTATAGAATGTCTGCTATAACTCGATTATAGGTTTTCAATTTATACCGATGTGTATTTAAGTCCCTAACATCATCACTGATTCAAATTGTAATTCATAGTTCAAGTTCTAATTTTGGATAAGCAATTACACACTATTATCATAACTTTGATAAGAAAGAAGTTGCTGGGATATTTTTAATCTGAATTTATTACAATTCTACCAAGTTTTAGTATTAAGAGCTGCTTTCTTTACATTGTGAAGCTTCTTTTTCCTGTCTTGATTATCAAGACTCATATTACATTCCTAACAAATACTTTTAGACTTACCTATCTACCCTCTTTTCTACTGATGCAATTTTAATATTTCATTCGACATCAAAAATAAAAATTTTCTATCTTAAGCATACTAATAATGATTTTTACACATAACAATCCCCTTCTTTAATAAACCAAAACCAAAACCAAAACCAAATCCAAACAGAAACAGTTCAAACTTTCCTATTACATTCAAACCTTTCTATACAAAAAAAGAGTAGGATGATCTTTATCACCTACTCTTTTCAAAAATATAGTAATCTTACTATGCTATTTTACAATAATTGTTCCTGTTTTTCCTTGGATTCCATCCGCAGCTTTTTCTAACGAAGTAATCAATGCTTTTCTTCCTTCTTTGGATTGAGCAAAAGCCATTGCAGCCTTTACTTTCGGAAGCATAGAGCCTGCCGCGAAATGTCCTTCTTTGATATACTGTTCCGCTTGACTCATACTCAATTCAGATAGCCACTCTTCATTTTCTTTCCCGAAATTCACTGCTACCTTCTCTACTGCTGTCAGAATGATTAAATAATCTGCATCCACAATTTCTGCCAACTTGGAAGATGCAAAGTCTTTATCAATTACAGCCGGAACACCTACTAACTTATTTCCATCCTCATAGACAGGGATTCCCCCTCCACCTACTGTAATCACTACTTGATTTGCATCTATCAAGGCTTGTATTGTCTCTTTTTCTGCAATATCAATTGGAAGTGGAGATGGTACAACTCTTCTGTATCCACGTCCGGCATCTTCTTTGAAAGTTTCTCCTCTTTCACTCGACATTTTTTCCGCTTCTTCTTTGGTATAGAAAGCACCAATCGGTTTTGTAGGATTTTCAAAAGCTGCATCATTTTTATCAACAATAACTTGAGTGATGATAGTTGCAACAGGTTTATTCATTCCTCTGTTAATTAACTCTTCACGAATTGCATTTTGAAGATGATATCCAATATATCCTTGACTCATCGCTCCACATTCCGGAAACGGCATTTTTGCAGTTTTTGCTTCACTGTTAGATGCCGTATCCATCGCAAGGTTTATCATACCTACTTGAGGGCCGTTTCCATGTGCAACAATCACTTCATTTCCCTCAGCAATCAAATCAACAATAGGTTTTGCAGTATGTTTTACTTTCTGCATTTGTTCTTCAGGACTGTTTCCTAATGCGTTTCCACCAAGTGCCACTACAATTCTTTTCATAATTTGCCTCCTGTGAATGTTTTTTCAATAACAAGTATTGTGTATTCTACTGTGAACATACACAAATCCAAATTATTTCCTTTTATCATATTATCATAAAACTGAATTATTTTATGATATGTACTCCATCAAAACAATTCTCAAAACTGTTGCAAAAACACATTTTAGATTGAAATATCAGGATATCTGTAGCATTTTCATAATTTTGCAAAATCTGAAAAAGGGCAAAAAAATTTTGCAAACCCTTAAAAATTTATTCAAAAATTAGGTTAATGCTGTCTTTTTTTGAAATCACGAAACTAAATTTCCGTTCTTTTATTATAAAAAAATAACAAAAAAACGACTTTTAGCACATATGTTTTTTTAATTTTTTACAGTATAATACGCATATTTTCATTTGTCAAATATTTTTTGATAATTTGTGAAATATTTTGTTTGGTGGTTGCGTTATCTCATATTTTTTGATAATATAACTACATTATAAAATATTTAACGAAGAAAAGAAGTAGTAAAAAAGAAAATTTTTACAGAGAGTCGTTGCTTGCTGAAAAACGATAAAATCAACTTTTTGAACTTGTCTTGGAGTTTCTGAAAAATCAGACGTAAGGAATGCGTTAAATCCTTCAAGAGGATAAAAAATCAATTTTTTATCAATTAGAGTGGTACCGCGAATCTTCGTCTCTATCGTTTAGAGAGGAAGATTTTTTTATTGCATTAAAAGAGTTGTTTCTGAAAAATGTAAGATTTCTATTGATACCATCTCTTGAAGAACATAATTTTTATAGAACTCATGATTCTCTGTTAAATATTGTAAAATAAGCTATTTAAATTATCTAAAGGAGTGAGTTTATGAGAGAATACAATCCAAATCAAATTGAAAAAAAATGGCAATCCCATTGGGAAAAGAACCACACATTCCGCTCTGAAATCGACCACAATAAAAAGAAATATTTTAACTTGATTGAGTTTCCATATCCATCAGGTGCAGGACTTCATGTCGGACATATCAGAGCCTATACTTCTCTTGAAGTAATTTCCAGAAAAAGAAGACTGGAAGGATATAATGTGTTGTTCCCTATCGGTTGGGATGCATTCGGACTTCCGACAGAAAACTATGCTATGCAGACCGGAGAACATCCGCGAACTGTTACTGATCGTAATATTGAAGTATTTACCGATCAATTAAAGTCCGCAGGTTATTCTTTTGATTGGGAACGAACTATTGATACAACCGACCCAAACTATTACAAATGGACACAATGGATTTTTTTACAAATGTTCAAACACAAGCTTGCATACAAAGACACCACTTATGTAAATTTCTGTAACAATTGTAAGGTGGTTTTGGCAAATGAAGAATCTCAAAACGGTGTTTGTGATCGTTGCGGACATGATGTTGTTCAGATGGAAAAAGATGTTTGGTTTCTAAAAATCAGAGAATATGCAGACAAATTATTAGATGGATTGGAAGAGTTAGACTTCTTACCTCGAATCAAATTAGAACAAGAAAATTGGATTGGGAGAAGCAATGGTGCAGAAGTCAACTTCCCTATCTCGGGTACAGAAGATTTCTTAAGAATTTACACAACTCGGCCGGATACCATATTCGGTGTTACCTTTATGGTTATGGCTCCTGAACATCCTTATCTCAAAAAATATGAAGCTAAGCTGCAAAACTTGGATGAAATCAAAGATTATCAAGAACAAGCTACCAGAAAAACCGAATTCGAAAGAGTTCAACTTGCAAAAGATAAAACAGGAGTTGAAATCAAAGGATTGACCGTAATCAACCCTCTAACAAAAAAAGAAATTCCTATTTGGATTTCCGACTATGTAATGATGGGATACGGAACCGGCGCAATTATGGCTGTGCCTGCTCATGACAGCAGAGACTGGGAATTTGCAAAGAAATTCAATATTCCAATCGTAGAAGTCGTAAAAGGCGGAGATGTTCAAAATGAAGTATACAAAACTTCACCACAAGACATCCTTGTAAATTCTGACAAATTCGACGGCTTGACTGTAGAAGAAGCGATTCCGGCAATCATCCGTCATATTGAGGAAAATAAATTAGGTGAAGCAAAAACAAACTACAAAATGAAAAACTGGGCGTTCAATCGTCAAAGATATTGGGGAGAACCGATTCCTATTATTCATTGTGAACACTGTGGAATGGTTCCTGTTCCGGAAGAACAGTTACCTGTCACTCTTCCCGATGTTGAAGAATATCGACCTACCAACACTGGTGAATCTCCACTTGCAAATATCGAAGACTGGGTAAAGGTAACCTGTCCAGTTTGCGGAAAACCTGCTAAACGTGAAACGGATACCATGCCACAATGGGCAGGTTCCTCTTGGTACTTCCTAAGATATATGGATCCTCACAACAATGATGCACTTGCATCCCAAGAAGCCTTGGATTATTGGGGACCTGTAGACTGGTATAACGGTGGTATGGAACATGTGAGTCGCCATCTTATCTATTCCAGATTCTGGCATCAATTCCTACATGATATCGATGCAGTATCCTATCCGGAACCATACAAAAAGCGTACCGCTCAAGGTTTAATTTTAGGTCCTGACGGTGAAAAAATGTCCAAATCTCGTGGTAATGTTATCAATCCGAACGAAATTATCGATAACTACGGCGCCGATACATTGAGAACTTACATTATGTTTATCGGGGATTATGAACGCCCTGCCGTTTGGTCTGACAGCAGTGTAAAAGGATGTAAAAGATTCTTGGAACGTGTATGGAAACTACAGGAAATGGTAACTGAACAAAATGAATATGACAAAAAACATATTTCATTAATGCACAAAACAATCAAAAAAGTTTCTGAAGACTTCGAAAACGTAAAATTCAATACGGCAATCGCTGCTATGATGACAGCCGTTAACCAATTCTATGATGATGAATTTATCACAAGAAAAGAACTTCAAGATTTTATCACATTACTTTATCCGATTGCACCTCATATTTGTTGCGAAATTTGGGAACTGCAACAATTTGAAAAAGATATGGACCATACCGATTGGCCAACATGGGATGAATCCAAAACGATAGATACTGTTGTTGAAATTCCTATTCAAATCAACGGTAAAATTCGTGGTAAAGTAACCGTTTCAAAAGATATTACTCAAGAAGAACTTCTCAAAATTGTAGAAACAGAAGAAAATATCAAAAACTTTATCGGAGATAAAAAAGTCATAAAAACTATTTATGTTCCGGGAAAAATATTAAATATGGTAATTAAATAACCAACCTTAAAATAGGGTTCATAACTTACAAAAAAGCATTTTGTTAGAATATTTCTCAACAAAATGCTTTTTGCTTGCTCTATTCTTTTACAATCGGTATCCAAAGTTCCATCTTATAATCAGAACTATCCATATCTCCTTCATAATAGTATTCAAAATCCGGTTTCCCCGAATGACGATAACCGTGTTCCGGGAAAAATACTTCCATAGCATACTTCCAACCGTTATGAATACAGTCCGGCACTTTCCCTTCCAACTCTAAGACCGCATATTCCGTTTCCTCTACCTCCAAAATATCTAATCCCATACCTTTCGCTTTCACAAGTTCAGAAACAATATACCCTGCCATATAATTTATCTTATTAGGATTACTCATATCATAACAAACACCTACACTCTCTCCGGTTCCTAATTTAGATAATTCCTCATGACTGTAGTTTTCAAATAATTTTGCCCATACTTCTTCACATAATGACGATTCAATCTCTTTTGCAACAATACCCGCAACAAAAAATCCCGCCTTTTTTTGAATGGAAACGTTCATACTTCTTCCTCCTTTTATTGTCAGTGTTAATTGAACACGAGAAACCAATTGAAACGGTTTACCGTGCCTTACCTGAGAAGGGGTAAAACCATGAAACTTTTTGAATGCAGCTCCAAATGAATCCAAAGAGTCATAACCATACTTGAATGCAATATCGGTTATTTTGTTATCACAATTTCTTAATTCAATTGCCGATTCCGTTAACCGCCTATTTCTGATATATTCCGACAAGGAGCTTCCTGTCAAAACAGAAAATAATCTGCTGAACATCGGATAAGAGTATCCGGATAGATATAATATCTTCTTTTCATCTACTTGATCATCCAAAACTGTCTCAATATAATCTATCGTCCTATTGAAAGATTGCATCATATTCATGATATTCCCCCCTCTTTAATTTTAGTATAAAACAAATCCACAAACTTCACTCCATCATTCTTGTACAAATTTTATCGAACTACTATCTATTTCATCAATATCACCAATTATCTCAATACGGTAAATACACTTTACTCACAACTACTGTTATTTAATAGTATGTCAATTCATTTCTTACCCTATTTTTCGTTTTATACCCTTTCAACAACAAATATAATACACCACTTTATTTCAAACATCTACCTATAAAAATCCTACAAAACTACAGCTTTATATGATTTTTATGATTAAATCACACACTTTTTATAATGTTTTTACAAAGAATATTGTATATAATAGGTAGTAGATGTGACAGCATTCTATCAAAAGAGAAAGTGGTGAATAAAATGAAAGTATTGACACTAACAGCAAAATGTGGAATGGGACACTTTCAATGTGCAAAAGCCATCGAAGAACAACTAAAAAAAGACTTTTATCTTGCTGATGTCGAATGTGTTGACATATACGAAATTAAATTCGATGATAAAACCGAATTGTTTTACAAATGTTACAATATAATCGTAGAATCAGGAAACCTGCTATACAATTTAGCTTACAAAAAAATAACCAAAAACAATCAAAATCCGGCATTGACAAAAATAATGTCAAAAATTCTACTTGATGATTTTTCAAGATTCATCGAAATCAAAAATCCTGATATTGTGATTTCTACTTATTCTTTCACATCTCAGCTCATGTCATTGTATAAAGAGAAAACAGGCTCCCAAATTCCTCTGATTACATGGATTACCGATGTAAAACCACACAACGGATGGGTTAATTTCAACACAGATAAATATATTATCGCCGATGAAGTGACAAAAAAAGAATTACAAAAATTGGGAATAGATGTTAACAAAATCAAAATCGGAGGAATTCCCATATCAAACAAATTTGATTTCGAAATAAGCAAAAACAAAAATAACAAAAAAAACATTCTGGTAATGGGTGGCGGGTTAGGTCTCCTTCCTAAAAAAATGAAATTTTACGAAAAATTAGCCTCCTTACCTGATGTTGAGGTAACGATTGTAACGGGCAAAAATAAAAAACTCTACCATAAATTAATTGATAAATTTCCCACATTAAATATTCTGGGATATGTAAACAACATAGATTACCTGATGCAAAATTCAGATATTTTACTTACGAAAGCCGGCGGAATCACTACATTCGAAGCAATTTATAACGAAACTCCCATGATTGTATTCAAACCGTTTCTTGAACAAGAAGTACACAATGCGGAATATATTTCCAATAAAGAAATCGGGTATGTTTTGCCTTCCAAAATGAAACGCTGTCAAAAAGATATTGATCTTATTTTGGAAATTGTTGAGAACGACGATCTTTTAGAAGATATGAAATACAATATCCGAAAGATAAAAAACGGTATTGATTCTAATGTATTAGAAGAAACCATTTTAGAAGAGAGTGTTCAAAAATGTTAATAAAAACAATCTTAATTCCGGCATTTTTATGGAGTGGTTACTCCATCCTTCCAACAGTATATTACAAGTTCATCTACAAAGAACGTTATCAAAAAAATGAGTTGCAACTGACCTTTGATGATGGACCTAACCCTATTTATACAGAACAAATTTTAGATATTCTCAAACAACACCATACAAAGGCTATTTTCTTTGTCATTGCTGAAAAAGTTGAAAAATACCCTGATATTCTCAAAAAAATACATCAGGAAGGTCATGATGTCGGACTTCATTGCTACCATCATACCCATCCGTTTTTATGGGGAATATGGAAAACAAAGAAAGATATGCAAAAATCCAAACAAATCTTGGAAAACCATGGTATCAAACCATCCTACTATCGGCCACCCCACGGATGGGTAAATCTATCCATGATACTTATTTCCAAAAGATGGAATATGCCTTTGAAACTATGGACGTGTATCGTAGGAGATTGGAACGAAAATAAAGATTGGAAGGATATTTATGATGCAATGCAAAAAGAAAAACAAAAAGGCGGAGTCATATGCCTTCACGATTCCAACCACAAGATGAATAGCTCTTCCAAAGCACCTGAAAACACTATTTCAGCCCTAAACGAATATTTCAAGAAATGCGGTGATACAAATTGGACATAAAATATAAAAAGTATCTAAAAAATATTATCCTGATTTTTTTTGTTTTGCTTCTGACATTCTATCACTCCTTTGGGATGAAAGAACTATATGAAATTCCCAAAATCATAAGAAATGTACAACAACAATATATTTTAATTGCCATTTTTACAATGTTTTTATTTTTCTTATGTCAAAGCATCACAACGAAAAGACTTTTGCACGCTTTCGGATACAAAGCAACAGTCGTTCAATGCTTCCGATACAGCCTGATTGACTACTATTTTTCATCTATTACTCCTGGATCATCAGGTGGACAACCATCCGAAATCTACTATATGAAAAAAGACGGAATCGCCGTCTCTGAGAGTTCTCTTATTATGTTACTTTATAACAGTATGTATCATATCGGCGTCATTGCTGTCATATTTATCTTCACCTTGGGAAATATCAGATATATTTTGGGAGAAAGCGGCATTATGCTCACTTTATTCAAGGTGGGAATGCTAATACAATTTCTGTTAGCAACTATCTTCTTTCTGCTTATTTTTGCAGCAAATATTGTCTATAACATTATGGACAGAATCGTACTCATCTTAAAATCCTATGAGTACAAAAAAGTTGATAAACTGGAAAAAACTATCAAAAAAACATTAGTTTCCTATCAAACAAGTGCAGACTGGATTGCAAAAAATCCTAAAATCTTTCTTGAAATCATACCAATCATACTTCTTCAAATCACACTCTTTTATTCTATTTCATATTGGATAGGAAAAGCATTTGGAGTTGAAAATATCAGTCTTATCAAAATGATTGCCTACCAAGGTGTATTTATCATGACCTTCGAATCACTTCCTCTACCTGGAGGTATCGGAGTTGCCGAAACAGGATTTTTGCGCATTTTTTCAAGAATTTACACCAAAGAGACACTCGCCGGAGCACTTCTCTTAACTAGGGGAATTACTTATTATTGCTATCTGTTGTTGGGAGCATTTATGTCATTCTTATCAAAAGGACAAAAAGTTCATAGAATCAAAAATATAGCATAAGTAACACATAAATAAACAGTCCTATTATTTCGGCAGATAAGAAATAATGTAAGCTGATGTAGTTCAAAAATTTTCCACTATTTTATAAAACACCTCCTTCTTCATCAATGAAAAAAGAGGTGTTTTCTTTTACAGAATATATTATTGAACTCTTACTGTACTTTCAAATTGACTTATCTATTCCATCCTCCAATATCTATCTATGTTATGATACAACATAACAACAATAACAAGTATTTTATTCACTAAACATCTTTCCTTTTTAATTTAACTTCTTCTCAGTAAATACATCCGTTTTCAAAAAAAATATGGCTATAAATGCAAAAACTGCGAAAGATACTCCTAAATCCATCCAATCTCCGGAATACAACTCTTTAATTCCACCTTGCTTCACAGCCACAATGCCCGCAATTGCATTATTTATAGAATGAAATGATACAACACACCATAGACTGCCTGATTTTTCGTAAAAATATGCAAAAACAATACTTAGAAAGATACAACACATAATTTGGTGTGTAACAGCATAAAAGAAATTTTCCGGTGTGGAATAATAAAATAAAACCAGTGGTAAATGCCATATTCCCCATATCACTCCAAGAAGTATCACACCTTTTATTTTCCCAAACTTTTTCTGCAAACGAGGCTGAAGAAAAAAACGCCAACCGTACTCTTCTCCAAAAAAGAAAGGTACATACAAAAAAACCATTGGTATCACAATTACTTCTGCCAACCAAAATTTATAGTCAAGTATATACAACACAAAGTCTATATTTACGTACAAAATTCCCACAACTATCATGATTATATTTTTCAGAACAATGAAATAACATGTATATTGTATTATTTTCTTGAAATTAAAATCGGAAAGTTTCCATAACTTCATTAACTCTTTATTTTCTTCCATCTGATTGTTTTCGTATATGAAAAAAATCAAAAAGAAATTTGTTAATCCTACTATAATTGGAAAAATATTTCCAACAAGTGATTCTCCATTGAAAAGCCACCCGACAATACCTAAATCAGAAGGTAAATCAATTCCCATAAAAATCGATATTACCACATACAGAAAAATTAAAAATGCTGTTACTTGATAAAAATCAAATATTTTTTTAGGGTATACTTTTGTTTTGTCCCACTTAACGGTAAGAATAACGGATAAAGCCGGTATCAACATCATAACATAGCCTGCCATTCGTATATTTGAACCTATATAATATCCATACGCTGTAGCAATTCCTATAATCAGAGTTAAAATAAAAACTACTGTCAAAAAACGACATATCTCTCTACCATCTGCTGAAAATTCAATTTTATTCTTCATAATTCCCCTCCTATATAATTAGTTAAATCATACTCTCTTTTCATTTTTATATGTATGATTTCCTACAACTCAGATACGATAGACTCTTTATTTTTTCCCTGTAATCTAACCATTCCACTTGAGTAATCGGTTGACTGTAATTCATCTCTATTCTATTTAATTGTTGCCTCTCTCTTTTTTTGTTTTGTTATGTTTTTCTTTCGTTATTCATATTAAGCTCCTCTTAGATTTATACATGTTTGTTTTGAAATCACTTAATCTCTTATTCCTGTGAACTTTCCCGTCACTCTTAATTCTTAACAGATAGAAAAATATTGATAAAATGCAGATAACAACTCTATTTGAAATTTTTGACAAATCCAAACCTTACATTGTAAATTAAAATACGGTTGATAATATAGACAATTTGTCATTTACTTTATCAAATCTTAGTATAAAAATATTTTCTACTTATATTGATTATATCATTGTTAATATTATTATAACAACAAAAAGATTATGTTACTCTTATATACATAAAAATAGCGTAGCAATGGAAGATTGCTACGCCAGAAACTAACATTTTAAGAGTGATATTACAATATTCACCTGATTAATTTTTTAAATTACGATCTAATATACTGTTTCTAACCAATCTACAATATCTTGATACACTTCTTCTCTCTTAGATGAACGTAAAATATTATGTCCTATTTCTTCATATATCTTATATTGAACTGAGTTCATACCAAAACTTTGATACCAGCGCACCAAATGTAAAATCCCTTCTCCAAAACTTCCGATAGGATCTCGATTTCCGGACAATAGTAAGATTGGCAACTCTTTATTCACGGGCTTCATCGCTTTGCGATTAAAATTTTCGCAAATTCCACGATAAATCCAATAATAAGCATTTACTGTATATGCTTTCTCATCTTTTTTTGAAAAAATGCTTAACAACTTTTCCTTTGAAATAGCATTTTTGACAGAAAAAAGCAGCCATTTACTATTTTCCATCGAATCCAAAAATGATTGTTGATGTTCAAATAACAGTGGACTTTTTTTCTGTGAAAATCCCATTTTCTTCAAACTATATGCGATGTTTTTTCCTAATTTAACATGAGGAACCTGATCTTTCCCACCCGCTGCACACTGTATCATTCCTGATATTGTGTTAGGATAAATTTGGATATATCGCTGTACCAAGAAAGCACTCAAAGAATTTCCCAAAAGATAAATTTTGCTATATGGAAATTGCTTCCTTATTATGACATTCAATGCCCGAATATCTCGAATCATCTTCAAATAAATATCTGATTCTCCCAAATTGCCCAATCCATGTGATGCTGAATCTCCATGTCCCCGATGTTCCAAAAAATAAACAGCATACCCATTATTACACAAAAACTCCATTAACGATTGATATGCATCCACATTTTCATACATTCCATGTGAAATTTCAACAATCGCTTTTATTTTCTCTTGCGGAAATGCACAGTAATAGTGTATTTCCCAATCATCAGTAGGAGATAAAAAATACTTTTCTACTACACCCAAAGTTATCCTTCTTTCTTAAATCATTCTACTCATATAAGCACTTCAGTTTTTCAAAGTGTCTTTTTGTTTTATCAACCATCCAATATTTTCTTCACTTTAAAATCCAAATAATCGCAACTTACCAAGTGATATTCTGTGTGATTTTTGATACCTTCAAATCCCATTTTGTGAAATTCTTCTCCATGTAGATGCCCGTAACATACAACGTCTATCTTCGCTTCCTCAATGATATCAGTAAATCCCGACGGCTCTTTTTTATCATTCATAGGAGGGTAATGTAACATCAATAGTTTCTTTTTATTTTGAATCACTGTTTCCGATGCACTGTTCACAGAATTCTTTAATCGCTTCAATTCCCTTTCATATATCTTTTCATCTGTTTCTGTAAATTGAGTATCATTTGGACAAATCCAACCTCTTGTGCCAAAAATAACATAATCTCCTATTACAAAATGATTGTTATGCAAAAAATGAATCTGAGGAAATTTTTTGCTCATCTTACTCACACTGCTCCACCAATAGTCGTGATTCCCTCGTATCATAAATTTATGCCCGGGTAATTTTGACAAGATCTTGATGTCAGGTTCCACTTCTTCCAATCGCAATGCCCAAGAGATATCTCCTACCAGCAATACAATATCGTCTTCTGTAATCTTATTGTTCCAATCTTCTAAAATTCTATCTACATGATGAAACCATCCGAATTGATCCATGGTCTTTTTTTGAACAGTAGACATATGCAAGTCTCCAATTGCAAAAACTGACATCTCTACTCCCTTCTATCTTCATGCTACTTGGTTTCTTCCATCAATTTTATTAAAAATAAATTTACTTCTGTTTTTAGGTTCAACAACCCTTCTGTTTCTTTATCGTCATTGGTTACATCCAATCTCTTTTGATAATAGAGTGCTTCTTCTGTATATCCCAGCTGTTCTATTTTTTGGATACACAATGTAATTTCTGCTACTACCAAAGACTTATGTTCAAAAGCAACTTGCGCACTGACAATTTCTTCCCGAATAAATGCCATTTCCTCATCCAAACGAGCAGCGGCATCTGCTGCTTTGGTCAATCGTTGTCTGATTTCCACAGGAACATATTTATCATACTTGTAATTCAAGGAATGTTCTACCGTTGCCCAAAAATTCATTGCCAAAGTTCTTATTTGTATTTCTGCCAAAATTTCTTTGTATCCATATACCGTTTGAATCGGATATTTAATAATAATGTGATAACTTCGATAACCGCTTTCTTTCGGTGACTTGATATAGTCTTTGACATATACAATCTGCATATCCTGTCTTTCTTCGATATATTTTACCAAAAGATAAATATCTTCCACCATTTGACACATGATACGAATTCCGGCAATATCCTCTATCTTATCTTCAATTTCTTCTACTTCAATATCCATTCTCTTGACTTTTTCCAAAATAGAAGTTACTTTTTTTACTCTTCCCGTAACAAACTCAATCGGGCTATATTGACCGTTCGCTCTCAATTCTTTCCGGATATTCTTAAATTTCACTTTCAGTTCTTCTACTGCACATTCATAGGGTAATAGTAGTTTTTTCCAATCTATCAATTCTCCCACAATGATACACCTCTCTTTGTCTATACAAATCCCCTATTTCAATCTATAATAGGAATATTTTTATGCAACAAATCTTTTACTCTCACTATTATAAATGATTTTTGGAATAATTGATATTAAAACATTCAAATTTTGAGTTTTTTATGTATTTTGTTCTCTTTCTCTTGACGGAAACATAAAATCTGGTTATGATAGCTTACAAATCGATAAAATTTTTATGATGAAAGAAAAGGTATTGTCAATGGAAGAAAATAACTACACAAAAGTAATCGGCCTAAGAGGATATTACTTTATCAAAAGCTATGAAAAACCTAAAAAGAATAAGGTGAAAATAAGAAAAATTTTAGAAGAAACAGTACGAAAAGTCTTTAGAAATCGTGATTGTTCTGTTGTTGTTTTTTTCGAGGAAACAGAAAAAGAAATTCTTATCACACCGGATTCTCCGACAGAAGAGATTGTAAAATATCTCGGCAAAAGTTTTTTGCCAAAGTAACAGTTTTATGATTACAACTGTAATTTCAAAAAAATACATCTATTTTTTTCTGTTTTAATCATCAAATCGCCAGATTGCCGCTTTAACAAAACTGTTGTTTGAAATTGCAACTTTGTATTATATTATTTTGCAGTATCATACACTATGTCTACATTATAAGAAGTTTTTAATAGAAATGATTATTCTTCAAAAAACACTTCTACTTACTTTCCGTTGTACCTATAGGTCAACACATCAAAATACCCTCTCTGCCGTACTTTCGGTAAAGAGGGTATTTTTCAAACAGTTCTTTTCGAACTGTTTTTTTATTTTACATAAAACTATCTCAATACTGCATGGAGTTTTTCTTCCAACTCTTTTAAAATCTTTTCTTGTATACGATTCACTTCTTCATCTGTCAAAGTTGCTTCTTTTTTGCGATATACAACGGAGTACGCAACAGATTTTTTATCTTTTTCGATTTGATCTCCTTCATAAATATCGAACAGTTCTATTTTTTCAATCAAGGATTTTCCGTTCTTCCAAATAATTTGTTCTATTTCCGATACATATTGATTCTTATCTACAACCAAAGCAATATCTCTTTTCATTGCAGGGAATTTTGGAATTTGACGATATTTCATCATATTATCAAACAAGCTCATCAAAAACGGAATATCTAATTCGCACAAATATACTTTCTTTTTAATATTGAAAGCGGATGCCGCTTTTGGATGAACTTCACCCAAAATTCCTACTTTCTCTTCTCCGATGAAAATATCTGCACATCTTCCCGGATGGAAGGTTGGATGTTCTTTGTTTGGAAGATATACTCTTGACTGATATCTCAAACCATTCAAAATGCCCTCTATTCTTCCTTTTAAGCTAAAAAAATCTTCTTCTTTACCATAAACACCTGCCACAAAAGATTTTTGCTCTAAAGGATTGGATTGTTTTAAACAGAAAATATTTCCAAATTCAAATCCTGCAAAAAATTCATTTTTTCTTGCAGCATTCATTGAAATCACTTCAAGCATATTCGGTATTAGACTTGTTCTCATAACTGAAGTTTCTTCCCCTAAAGGATTTAACAACTTTACAAAATCATTTTCTTTCGTTTCAGACAGTTTAGCTTTTTCTACTCCGATAGGACTCACGAATGAATAAGTCAAAATTTCTGTCAGTCCATTTTTCATAGCAAATGCTTTCATACTGTCTTCATAAAGTCTGCTCTCACTTTTTGTAGCAGGGATAATTTCTCCGACAATCGGCGCCGATACTACATTGTTGAATCCGTAAATACGCGAAATTTCTTCTATGATATCAGCTATTTTTTCGATATCAGTACGATATTCAGGTGCAACCGTGGTAATCATATCTCCTTCGATTTTAGATTCAAAATTCAATTTCGATAAGATGGAACAAATCTCTTCTGATGAAAACTCAATTCCGATTACCTCATTCACTCTATTCTTTGAAAAGGTAACAGTAGATTTATCATCTAATTCAGTTGCTGTATCCACAAAACCTTTACATACCGTACCTATCTCTAATTCTTCTACTAATTGACAGAATCGGTTCAATGCTTTTTCACATCGATACCTATCGATTCCTTTTTCAAATCTGGCTGATGCATCTGTTCGAAGTCCCAATTTTTTGGAAGTTGCTCTGATGGTATCTGCATCAAAATGTGCACTCTCCAACACAATATGTGTGGTGCTCTCATCAATTTGAGAACAGCTTGCTCCCATCACTCCACCCAATGCAATGACTTTGTTAGAATCACAAATCGTAATCATAGAAGAATCTAATTTTCTTTCTTCTTCATCCAATGTAATACAACTTTGTCCATCGCTTGCTTGTTTGATATAAATGGTATGTCCTTCCAATTTATCATAATCGAATGCATGCATCGGTTGTCCGTACTCTAACATAACATAATTTGTTAAATCTACAATATTATTGATTGGTCGAATCCCGGATTCAATCAATCTTCTTTGAATATAGTATGGAGACGGTGCTATTTTAACATCTGTGATTTCTCTTGCCATATAGCGACCACAAAGATTGTTATTTTCACATTTTACATCTACTCCAATATTTGCTCCTTCTTCTTTTACTTTTAAAGTAGGAATTGTCACTTCTTTATCTAATGTCGCTTTTGCCTCATAGGCTATTCCGATAATAGAATTACAATCCGGACGGTTTGCCGTCAATTCAAACTCTATAATAGCATCTTTCAAATCTAACACATCACGAATATCTTGCCCTAATGCCGGCTCTCCTTCCAAAATATACAGTCCGTTTTTTTGTTCTTCCGACAAAAATTTACTATCTATTCCAAGCTCTCCTGCAGAGCATAACATTCCGTCAGATACTACACCTCTCATTTTTCCTCGTTTGATTTTGGTACCATCAGGAAGTTTTGCTCCATGCATCGCTACAGGAACATAATCTCCAACTTTAATGTTATTTGCTCCTGTAACAATTTGTTTTACTTCTTCTCCTACATCAACCTGAGTAACAATCAATTTATCAGCATCCGGATGTTTCGTGATTTCAGTAATTTTTCCTACAACTACATCACTTATAGCTTCTCCTATATGTTCTACTCTTTCTGATTTTGTTCCTGTCAATGTCATTTGATCAGCAAATTTTTCTGCTGAAATATCCATTTCTATATAATCTCGTAACCATTTCAAAGGTAATATCATTGTTCCAGCTCCTATCTATCTTTTTTATTAGAATTGTTCCAAAAATCTCATATCATTCTCATACATTAAGCGAATATCATCAATTTCATACTTCAACATCGCAACACGCTCTACACCCAATCCGAAAGCGAATCCGCTATATACATCAGAATCAATTCCGCAGTTTTCCAATACATTCGGATGTACCATTCCGGCTCCTAAAATTTCAATGAAGCCTTCTCCTTTACAAATAGAACAACCTTCGCCATGACATTTGAAACATGACACATCTACCTCAGCACTCGGTTCTGTAAACGGAAAATTATGTGGTCTGAATTTTGTTTTGGTATCTTCTCCAAAAAATTTGATTGCAAACTCTTCTAACGTATGTTTCAAATTCGCAAAAGTAATATTTTTTCCAATCACCAAACCCTCTACCTGATGAAACATCGGAGAATGTGTCGCGTCCGGAGTATCGGAACGAAAACATCTTCCCGGAGATATCATTCGAATCGGAAGCCCTTCTTCCAACATCGTTCGAATTTGAACAGGAGATGTCTGTGTTCTAAGCAATAGTGTATCGGAGATATAAAATGTATCGGAGATATCTCTGGACGGATGGTTCTTCGGTGCATTTAATTTATCGAAGTTATTTTCTACCGTTTCCACCTCAGGTCCTTCTTTAATGGAAAATCCCATATTCATAAAGATGGTTTCAATTTCATTGATTACTTTTGTAATCGGATGTGGTTTCCCTACAAAATTTGTTTTTACCGGAATCGTCACATCAATCATTTCACGATTCAATTTTTGTTCCAATGCAATATTTTCCAAATGTTCTTTTTTTTCTCTGATTGCCGTCTCTATTTCATCACGAACTTCATTGACAATCTTTCCCATAGTAGGTCTTTCTTCCGGAGATAATTTCCCCATTTCTTTCAAAAGAGAAGCTAACTCTTGTTTTTTTCCTAAAAATTGAACCCGTACCTGTTCCAGCAAATTGACATCCTTTGCTTGCTCAATTGCAAGCTGTGCATTTTTTCTAATCGCTTCCAAGCGTTCTTTCATGCCTTATCCCTCCATTAATTATAAAAAAGTAAGTATTTCATCTGTTTATAAGATTTTGATTTCAAATGGTACCGAAGATTTTGTTCCTTTTGGCAATAAAAAAATCCTCTATGTCTGTAGGGGCAAATTTCATCTGCGGTACCACCCTAACATCCATAAGGACTCATACTCATTGATATTATAACGCTTTTTCTTGCGAAGGAACTACTCCGTTTTCATTCTCTCAGCTCCAGAGTGAATTCAAAAGGTTTCTCAAGAAAGGCTCTCATTTTCTCCTTCTTTCTGTACTCAATACATCCTTTTTACTAATCTCTTTCCCAGCCATTTTACTGTGAATATCATAGCATATTTCACTTGATATTTCAACCATATATTCTATCTTGTGAGATACTTGCTTTATTCATAGTAATCAGATACTATTCAATTTCAATTTGTGAAATTTTTACATTGATAATATCATGCATATCTATTACCCTTTTCTTTTAATACCTCAACTGATAAAAGATACTTCCAACACTAACATAAATAACTCTGTAATTACAAGTTTGATACAAAGCAACTTATAAATGAGTCACTTCGCCTATCATGATATCAAAAAAATACGAACAAATATTTTCTAACTTCAAGTTATTCCCGCGCTTGCTCTCCATAATTTACTCTCAAAAACAATGAAAAGTTGTAACTACATTCTGCTATTTTATTATGGTAGAATACAATACAAAAGTATAGAATACAAACGATACCTAAATTTCCTTTCATCAAAAATGTTTACTATGTTTCTTATAAATACTATGATAAAACAAAAAAAGAACTGCTACCAAAATTTTTTAATAGCGGCTCTTTTTCTATTTTAAGAGAAGATAACATCACCCTCATTTCATGATAGGGTAGAATTCATCAAACTTTTATATATCTTCCTCTTCAATGCACTTTCAGGGAATATCTTTTCCACTGTTTTCAAACAAGAAATTTGTTTCGCTTCATCATACGAACGAAAGATTTCTTTTGCAACTTCTTCATTTTCATACACTTTCCAATATCCAACAAAACGACATTCTTTATTTGGACATGAGATAAACTGCATGACATCATAAATAGGATATCCCAAAAAGACTCCTATTTCATGAGGACATAAATTCGTATATCTTTTCTTCAAAAACTCCAAATACTGTAGATAATCCCAATCATTTTGATAACCGAATCGTGACAAGAATTCAATATGTTCTTTCTTACACAACTGTTCTTTTAACAAATCTTCATGATAAATCAAAACAATTTCCCCAGAATCATCCTTTTTGAGAGAAAAAGAGGACACGCCAAAAAACTGCAACAATTCTTCTTTTCTGTTCTCCCATACTTCTGACAGCAATCTGTTTTTTGAATTTCGGATATTTAATAAAGAAGATACTTTTACTCTTTCAATTGTAGGTCCACAGTGATGTGCCAATAAAGATAATAGATATTCATAATCCTCCATTTGACGCATACATTGCACAAAGTCAAACAAATTACTCTTCATCATAATATTATGCTAAAGCAGCATTGCTTCCCATTGATTTTAATTCATCGATAACACTGTCATCGGATGGTTCTCCGTTTACAATAATTCCATCACAAATCATAGATGCTCCTGCACCTTCTACTCTTTCTTGCCAATCTCTCATCCATTGACCGTCTCCCCATCCGTAAGATCCGAATAATCCTACTTTTTTGCCGGAAAGTCCGCCTTCGATTTCTTCCATAAAAGGCTCCATGCTTTCTTCTTCCAATACTTCGCTTCCCATAGAAGGACATCCTAAAAGAATAACATCACTTTTCAAAACATCGTCAGCATTTGCTTCTGTTACTTCAAATACATCCACTTCTGCTCCGGCTGATTTTACACCTTCTACTACATAATCTGCCATTGCTTGTGTATTTCCTGTTCCACTCCAATAAACTAAACTAATCTTAGCCATTTTAAATCTCTCCTTTTATTTTATAATAATATTAGTAATATTTTTTGAAAAAAATAAAACAATAGAAATAATTACTTATTATTGTTAATGATTATTCTTTTCTATTAATGATTATAATATATCTCATATGGGTTTGTAAAGTATAAAAGAGATAAAATTTCAAGATTCTCAGATAATATGATTGTATAAAATATCTTATACCATTATCTCTTTCACTTACCATGTTTCATTATCTTAAGTTGTGCTGTTCATGGTTTTTAATGAGTCCAATACCATATAGCGATTATTTCAGATATAACAATATCAAAAGGGAGCTTTTCTTTCAAATTATCATCTATTGCAATTTACCATTGCAATTTAATTAACTTTTCGCATCAATTAAAAAAATTATGAAACGAATGTTATTTCCAATCAAAAAAGCACTCTTTATTTTTCTCAAAATAAATAAGTGCTTTTTATACAACACGATAGACAATGATACTATCTGATGTCCAATGCATCTTTAATATCTTTTTCCATTTTGCTCATGTCAATTTTCAATTCGTCTACTCTGGTTTTTACCATCATTGTATTGATGACAAAATTATGTCCTGTTCCATAACTAAGAGCTTCCTGTCCTACAGAAATGAATGTAAGTGGAATAAAAGATTCTCCAAGCTTTCCTTTCCACTCTTCTGCAAGCTTTTCTTCTACGTCTTTGAATCCGAAACAAACCATTCCTTCTTTACTTACAAATGTATCCATCATTTATTTCTCCTTTTTCTTTCTATATTACATCGATTTTCAAAACACATGTGATGTTATTACATCGGTAACATGTATTCTGTACCGAAACTACCATAAAAAAATGGAGAGGTCTCTTCTCCAATTTTTTAATTCTAACAAACTAAATATCAAACTTTCTTTTGTTCTTAGCAACATTTAATGATAATGCTACACACATCATGGAAGATATCATAGAGCTCCCTCCATAACTGACAAATGGTAAAGGTAACCCTGTAACCGGAATAATACCTATCGTCATTCCGATATTTTGGACAACCTGATAAAAAAACAATGAAAATACTCCTATTCCTATCAATTTCCCGTAAAAATCTTTTGACAGAATAGAAATCGTTAATAATCTTAAGAGAAAATAAATGTATAAACAAATAATGATGCTCATTCCGACAAATCCGAATTCTTCTCCTGCAACAGAAAAGATAAAGTCGCTTTCCGACACGAAAATAAATCCGTATTGACTGTAAGTACCTCGCAACCATCCTTTTCCAAGTGCTCCGCCTGAACCTATCGCAGTCATTGACTGTGCTACCTGCAAATTGTTTTTATAGATTTCAGAAAGGTTCGACGGATGAAATAAAAGTGTAAAATATGCATCCAATCGCTCTACTTGATGTGGTCGTAATCCGAATTTATAGACAAGAGGAAAACATAAAACAAAAATAGCGCCTGCATATAAAATCAACTTCACATCCATACCTGAGATGAATAACATCCCGAACATAATACTCAAAAAAACAATCGCTCCACCTAAATCCGGCTGTATCAATACCAGACCAACAATTGGTACTGCAAACAAAATTGCCTTTCCCAAGTCTCCAAAATCCTGTATATGACCCTTTTTATCTTCCAAATAAGTAGCATAGCATAAAATAAACAACGGTTTTACTATCTCTGAAGTCTGAAGGTTGAATACTCCGAATATATTAACCCATGAATGTGCACCGAATTGAGGACTTCCGATTTTTGGAATCCATACAATAAGCAACAGAAAAATACAGAATACATATATTTTCTTACAATACTTCCTTACTCTCGTATAATCAAAAATATTATTAAAACACAAGATTCCTATCCCTATCAAAAAAGTAATTGTTTGAATAATTACTTTTTTATAATCTCCTAATGCTTTGTATTCACTATAATGAGTCGCACTCATCAACAGAACGATTCCTATCAAAAATAGGAGTACTACAGTGATAGTAAGTCCATATTCAAAATTTTTAGTTCTTTCTTTTATATTCACATTAATACCTTCTATGATTGTTTCAACTCTGTTCTTATTTTATCTTCTTAATCGGAACGTTTGCAACAAGTGAAGAAACCATGTCGTCCTCTGTATTTTTCTTCGTTTTAATGATTTTAATTTCTACTTGCTCTTCATCTACTTCCAAATAATTTGTGATTACAGATAAAATTTCCGCTTGTAATTTTTCTAATATCTGTGGTGAATATCCTCCGCTTTTATCATGAATCAAAACCAGTTTCAAACGATCTTTGGCAATGTTTTTGGATTTTTTTTCCGTTCTAAAAAAACTAAATACTCCCATTATACATACCTCTACTTCCCTGTAAACAGTTTTTTCAATCTTGTCAAAAATGTATCATTTGTAGAAAAAGTTAAAAATTCAACTTCTTCTCCCTGTACCCTTTTCGCAATATTTCGATAAGCCTTTCCTGCTACTGAAGCTTGATCATTTGCTGCAGGTTCTCCGGTATTTGTAGAAACGACAATACTGTCATCTTCCGGAACAACTCCGATTAAATCAATTGCAAGAATTTCTAAAATGTCCTCAATATCCATCATATCTCCACGCTCTACCATATTTGGCTTAAAGCGATTCACTACCAATCTGTGATCTGAAATATTATTTGCATCCAATAACCCGATAATTCTATCCGCATCTCTTACCGCAGAAACTTCCGGTGTCGTTACAATCAATGCACGGTCCGCTCCGGCAATTGCATTTTTGAATCCGTTTTCAATTCCGGCAGGACAATCTACCAAGATATAATCAAATTCTTCTCTCAATTCATCACAAATTTTTTTCATCTGTTCCGGATTCACTGCATCTTTGTCTCTCGTTTGAGCGGCAGGAATCAAAAATAAATTTTCGAATCTTTTATCTTTAATCATAGCTTGTTTTAACTTGCATCGTTCTTCTATTACATCTACCAAGTCATATACAATCCTATTTTCAAGCCCCATAACAACATCCAAGTTTCTCAATCCGATATCAGCATCGATGATAACCACCTTATTTCCATTCAAACTCAAAGATGTTCCAAGATTCGCCGTGGTTGTTGTTTTGCCCACTCCACCTTTTCCGGAAGTAATTACAATCACTTCTGCCATAAATATATCCTCCTTTTATTATCTATGTGACAGAACCGACTCTATCACAATGGTATCATTTAAAATTTTCGCAATCAACGGTTCTTCAATCAACTTGTTATTTTCCGATGCAATCGCAATTGCGTTTGCAATCCTAAGTTGAATTGGCGCTAATCGTTCTGCAACAACAAAACAATTCTTGTCTCCTTTTGCTCCGGCATGTGCGATACCTCTTAAATATCCCAAAATGATGATGTTTCCGCTTGCTGTCACTCTACCTCCCGGATTGACATCTCCAATCACTACAACATGACCATCAAATTGTATATCTCCTCCCGAACGCAATGTTTCGTAGACAAAGAACGTTTTCATTTGATTTTTATCGTCCACAATAGCATTTTTATTTAAATTAAAGGTTGTGTTCTTAGTTTGAGTTTTTAGTATCTCCTGTACTCTTCGATTAATTTCTTCTTCTAAAGTTTCATCTTTTTTTGTATTATCTTCTTCTGTATGAAAGGTAGATTTATCAAATCGAATTCCATAATGTTCTTCCATAAATCTTGCGATAATCAATTTATCATTTTCACTCAAAGTATCACTTGTCAAATGAGTAAAATATGAATTTTCAAAAAAATCATGATCCTGTTGTAACTTTTCTTGTAATAATGAAATTGCATGTACTAATGTTAATCCCGGTTCAAAAACAGCATAAAATCCATCCTTTGAACCTTTAATCTCTACTTTTTCTCTTTGCAAAGCAATACTCCTTCACTTTTTGTAAACACCTAATCATACTTGATTCACTAAAAATCAAATTACAATCTCCCTCATTGTATCATTACTTATAGATGAAATCAATTTAATTCATCTAAAAATTGTATTTTCTTTTGAATGGTTTCTTGTGGTTTTGTTCCATACGGAGTCAATTCAAAATATTGAGCATAGATGTCTCGTGCCATAGGTGCGGCGTACCCCCCGTGTCCACCTTGCACAATAACAGATATGACTGCAATTTCAGGTTTTTCTGCCGGTGCAAAGGAAACAAACCATGCAAATTCGTCATAAGAATCTTTGTATTGATCCAAATCAGCTTTTTTCAAATTCTTGTTTAACTTTAAAATCGCTTGAACGATGTATTGATAATCCTGTAATTTTGTTTTTGAATTTTTTTCTAATTCTTCTGCAACTCTCATAACATCTGAGTAGTTAACTCCGTACGAAGATAGATGAGACAAATAATATTTTTTTTCATCAACAGTCGGTATCTTTCCTGCTCTCTGCGCTGTACCTGTCTTAGATGCAACCATAATCGGAAAACGATTGAAAGTGTTTTTGGATGTTCCTTCATCGGAAGCATTTTTCATACCTTGCACTAAATACTCTAAATTTTTATTATTCTTCAATTGGATTACTTCCGTCTCCAACTCATGCCGGATAATATCGGTCTTTTCATAGTTTTCTCTCTTATCAATTAAGCTGACTTTATTGAGATTTCCCTTATTCGCAATAGAAGCAACATATCTTGTCAGTTGCAAAGGGGTATAAGAGTGGGCGCCCTGTCCAATCGCCAAATTGAATGCATCTCCCTCTTTCCATCCCCCCATAGAAATGAAATAATCATATTTGATACGATCTGTTACATTATTCAGTTCTTTTTCTTTTACTTTTATTTCCCTCAATCTTCGTATCAATTCTCCACGTGATGGATTTTCGTCTGCCCATGAAATAATGGTATTAATTCGAGTTATATATTCACCGGAATTGGAATCAATATCTTCAAACTTATCCGCCAAAAATTCTTTCAAAAAATTTTTTAATGCAATAACTTTTTTTTCTCTCTCCATTCCAACTGTCGGTACAGAACCTTTCGTTTCTTCTATTTCAATCCCGGTCTTTTCGTTCAAACCGAATTTGGTTGCATAATCCAATATTTTTTGTGAATTCATAGAAATAGGTAGAGGTTTGTCCACAGAATAGTCATATCCTACACTCAAACAATAGAAATAGTAGTTGCAAGAATCCTGAATTGCATCCATTAAATTTTCCATTCCATGCGTTTGAGAATGTCCGCTACTGTTCCAAATCCAACACCCGAAAGAGTGATTTCCTATTTTTATCGAACCTTTATCCTGAATTCTGTAATAAGGACTCAAACCATTTTCTAAAGCTGCCAAACCGGTAATCATCTTAAATGTGGAACCCGGTTGCACTGACATCATTGTCGCAATGTTGAAAAGCGGTTTAGGTGACATCGGATCGTTTAAGTTTTTCGGCATCAAAAGCTCATAATCTTCCTGAGAAATTCCGTGTACAAATTTATTGGGATCATAATCCGGATAACTTGCCATTGCTAATATTTTTCCGGTATTTACATCCATCACAATTGTTGCTCCGGACTGTGCCTTATAAAACACCTTTTTGTTCTCTCGCATTCGGATATTTCCCCAATCACTTTGATAATCGGAGCCGTTTTGGATACAACCCAATGTTTTTTTGAGAGTATCTTCTACTGTTTTTTGGAGCTTGTAGTCCAATGTCAGGTAGATCGTATCTCCGGGTTCAGCATTCTGAAACCCTAAATTTCCAACCATACGATTCCTGGAATCTACTTGAACTTCTTGATATCCCGCCTTGCCGCGAAGTTGTTCCTCAAATGTTTTTTCAATTCCTGTCTTCCCAATGATATCAGAAGGATTATATTTCTTATCTCTTACATACTCTTGTATTTCATTATCTGATATTTTACCGAGATATCCCAAAATATGAGAAGCAAAATTTCCGTGAGGATAGTACCTTACCGGTTCTACTACGACCGATACCATCGGGATATCTTGGGATGCTTCCTCTAATTGAATGACTGTATTATTTTTAATATCAAACGATATTCCAACCGGTTGATATTGATAACTTTGCATTTTCAAGATATTGAGTACATTCAACATATCTCGTGCTGTTCTGTCGTCCATGGAAGACGAAATTTTATTTTTTTCTCTTAGTAACTGAAAAATTTCTTTTGCCGGTTTGTTCAGATATTGTTTATATTCTTTCGGAAAATTTTTTTGTATCCACTCTTCTTTTTTAACTTGGTGTGAAAATTTCATTTCTTGTTGAATAGAAATGGGAGGATAATATCCCGCGGCAATCATCTTCTGTTGAATTTCTTTTGATGTGGTATCCTTATCTATCCTGATAACTCCCTGCTCCACTAACAAGTTTGCAATCAGTGTAAAAGATTCTTTTGCACTGGCATTTGGATCAATATTGTTCTTTTCTTTCCACTTTCGAAGCTCTTCATCGTAAGTAAAATAGTAGTAGTTGTTTGCATCTATCTTGATTGGAAATTCATCTACAATTTTTTCGTTGTTTTGTTTCAAAATAGAAATTATTTTTAGGATAGCATTGTTTTGCTCCTCTTGAGACAAGCTGTTATTTCTGGATAATTGTACATTAAAGCTGGGTCTATTTCCGGCCAACAGGCGTCCATAACGATCTCTAATCTCTCCTCTTGGAGCTTTCACTTCAATTTTTTTGTAAACGAAACTGGCCTCTCTTCTACTAAACAAATCTCCGGAAAAAATTGTCAAATATGTTATTTTCAAAAAAATCAAACTGAACATGACCACAACCGCAACAAAAAAAGCATAAAACCTACTCTGCATATTATATTTCATAGTTTCACCATCTATCTTCCACAATTTGCACTATCTTACGAAGAGGATAGTATATTACTAAACTGACTACAATTTCAACAAAAAGAAATGCTCCTAACATTTTAATGGAATACAAAAAAGAATAAGCTCTTCCCAAATACATTCTATAGAATAATGAATAGATAAGCATATAAATAACAGATGAAATACCTGATAAAAAAATAGGAATTGTCCATTTTTCTTTATAAATACTCCCTTTTAAATTCCCGAACAGAATTCCTAATATAATAAGAATCATCGCATTTAATCCAAATATTCTTTCAAAAACAAAGTCTTTTCCCAATCCAAGAAACAAAGATACAAATAATACTCTATCCAAACTTGTAAAAATAGATAGTGTTGCAATGTAAATAATAAGAATATTGGCACTGATTACAAATAAAGATACCCTATTGAACAAAATCAGTTCCAATAGCAATATAAAAAATCCAAATAATATATATATTACATTCTTCATAACTTCTCCATCCCCTAATGCAACACTCTCGGGTTGATTACAATTACCTTGTCAATTGTCTTAAAATTAACATAAGGTTTAATTTTGATATATTGTAAAAGATTTGATTTGTCTTCAACCACTCCTTCTACCTCTCCGATTTGGATTCCGGCAGGATAGAGTCCTAACCCGGAAGTTACCAGAATATCTCCGGTAAAAACACTTGCTTCCTTATCAAATAAATATCCCTTTAAGTATCCCGAAAAATCATCATTTATATTCATAATGATGTTTTGACTTGCAATTCCTGCTACCTCCTTGTTTCGCAACGCTTGGAAACTAACGGAAATATCCGAATCCAAAATAGACATTCCTTTGGAATATTTTTCATTGACTTCAAAAATAATTCCCACTAATCCGTTTTGCCCAATCACAATGCTGTCTTTTTGAACACCGAAATTTTTACCTGCATCTATAACAAAGGAAGTGAAAAAATTTCCATCATTTTTATAAACAATCGATGTCGAAATATACTCTGAATTTTCATTGTTTGAAACATAATTCAAACTTGATTTCAAATTCTTCAGCTCTTCCAAATCTGACTTTGTAATCATATTTTCAATCAATTGCGATTTCAATTCTTCATTCTTTGCTTTCAACAATTCAATTTCTTCTTCAGAGCTTTTTCCCTTAGAACCCAAAACAAACTTTATTTTATTACTGCTTGAAGTTATTAGTTTTGAAGATGTTGCATAGAACGAAAGAACCCTGTTTTCCGAACCGAAATTTCCGTTAATTGAGTTTAACAAAAACAATGTTATCAAGAGTAACCCCATGATATAGTATGTTTTTTTGTTCCTAATTATTTTCTTTAAAATTATTTCTTTTATTCGTTCCATTTATAAGTATCCACACTCTCTTAAACTACTGTATTTTCCGTTTCCGATAATAATATGATCCAACACTTCCACACCTAACAACTCTCCTGCTTTTTTCAAACGCTCGGTAATCAAAATATCTTCTCTACTTGGCTCCGTATCTCCGGAAGGATGATTGTGAATCAAAAATATTTTATTTGAACTATACAAAAGTGCCTCCTTAAACACTTCTCTAGGATGAACAATGGATGCATTAAGAGAGCCTACGGAAATATCTCTATCACAGATGATTTTGTTCTTTGTGTCCAAGAACAAAACTTTGAACACCTCTCTCTTTAAGTATCTCAATTCTTCCATAAACAGATTTGCAACAGAAACCGCACTATCAATCTGAAACAAATCTTCGGATTCTTGTTTTGCTATCCTACTGCTTAGCTCCAATGAAGCTAAGATCCTACCTGTCTTTGCAGGACCTATTCCTTTAATTGAGAGAAAATCGTTTATGGAAAGACTTCGTATTCCGGAAAGCCCTTTCGACAAAGATAAAACTTCCTGTGATAAATCCAATACCGATTTGTCAGATGAACCTGTGTCCAAAATAATTGCCAATAATTCTACATTAGACAAAGCGGAAACGCCCAACTTCATCATTTTTTCTCTTGGTTTCTCATCTAAAGAAATATCTCTCATTCTTAAATCTGACATAACCTACTCCCCTATTACCGTAAAGGATGATGTTTAATCCAACTCTGACAACAAATGTTCAACTTGTCCCATCGCATTAAGTACCTTCTTTGTGGGTAATCCGATTACATTTTCCGAATCACCTACAATATAATCTACAAAATCATATGCTCCACTCTGTATGCCATATGCTCCTGCTTTATCCTTATAATCTCCGGTATCAATATATTTTTTAATTGTTTGATTGCTTAATTTCTTAACTTAAATTGCAATATCAAATTGAACTAATTCCTCATTATCATCTAAAAGTCCTAAGTTATTTAGTTCTTCTATAAAAACTTCTATAGGAGTGCGGTAATTTAGGATTTTTCTTGGCAAATTGTTCATCCAATTCATTATCTTTATATAGTGTTCTTCTTCATAATCATTTAATGATTTTCCTTTCGGTAGAAATCTTCTGATTAGGCTATTGTGCTTTTCATTTGTTCCTCTTTCTTGAGGATTATTGGGATGACAGTAATAGATGTTTCCTATATATGTTTTTTCAAGTTCACATAATTTCGCAAACTCTAAGCCGTTATCACTTGTTATGCTTCTAAATATTTTTTGTGGTTCCTTCAATCTGTTCAATGTGTTCTTTAATGTTTCATTTACTATGGATGCTTTTTTAGTATAGATCCAATACAGACAGATAACGGAAGAGAGTTTTGTAATGAAAGAGAACAAAAGAAGTCACTATTTGAAAAAGTTATGAAAAAGTTAGGAATAGAATATATTAAGAACAAGACCGTATTCCCCATGGCAAAACGGAGTAGTAGAAAGAAGTCATAAGATAGACAACGAACTATTCTACAGAAGAAGAAGATTCAAGAGTGAAGAAGAGATGTACAAATCATTTAAGAGGTATAGTATCAGAACCAATAACATAGCAAGAAGAGTATTAAAATTTAGAACACCGAATGAAATGGTAGAGAATTATTTTAAGACTGTAGCTTAAACTTTTACCGGGTGGTTTTGTCACATATGTTTGACAATCCTAGAGAAATATATTAAGCGGATATGCAAAAATATTGACAATTACACCATTAATATGGTATAAATATTTATAAGAATACACAGTATTCTATATTTTGAAATTTAAGAACACATAATATTCTGTATTTTCAAAAAACTGTGTATTCACGATGGTGTGTTATTTGTGATAGGTATCCATGTTTTGGAATTGTAAGGAGGCGGAGTAGTATGAAACTTAATCGTAAATTTTTATCTTTCTATTATGATGGGGTTGAAGAGTTTCCTGACTATGTTATTGAACCAAAAAAAACAATGTTACTTATTGTCGATCTTCAAAATGAATTTTGTTTAAGGGATTTTGGAGAAGCACTTGGATTTAAAGAAGCAGGGGATTGGGAACGGTGGGAACCCCACTATGACAGATTGGAGAAGGTTGTAATACCAAATTCGAGAAAGATTTTGGATTTTTTTAGAGAGAACGGTTTGCCTGTCAGCTTTGGAAGAATAGCTTGTTTGCGTGAAGATGGGGAGGATCGTTCCCCTGTTCAGAAGACTGAAGGATGGAATGGTATGCTTCTTCATGTAGATAGTTATGCTGCGGAGATGGTTAAGGAATTAACACCTCAAAAAAATGAAATTGTTGTAAACAAGACAACAGATAGTGTTACGACAGGAACAAACTATTTACAATTACTACAAAATATGGGAATTACAACAGTGGTAGTGTGTGGAATTGTAACGGATCAGTGTGTAGCCTCTACGGTAAGAGGTTTGGCTGATGCAGGATATCAAGTCATTACGATAGATGATGCCTGTGCAGCTCCAGATATGCAATTGCATGACACAGAACTGAAAATTATGAATATTATTTATACCTATGTAATGGAAGCAAAGGATATAATCAAACTGATAAAAGAAAAGCTATAGGAAAGTAGTTTATTTGAACTTGAAGGGTTATACGTAATTACTGTTATTTCTTTTCCAGATGGAACATCAAGGTTAGAAGGATGTCTCATAATTAGAATAGTAGCACCAATAGAACAGGGTTTCTTCCTTTCTTGTAGACATTGGATGTTCTTAAGGCTGAGAAAATGGAAAAGCGTTAAAAAAATGGTTGTACCTATTGGGAAATCCCGTTCCATTTTTGGATAGTTTGTGTTATGTCATTGTTTATAGCATAATCCTTCTCTGTGTGTTGTTTTTCTTGTAATTCAATGATACCAAATAGGACGGTTTCATGCTGTTTTATTTTTGATTTTGATTGATATTTTAAGCTTTTTTTCACTTTATTATATGCGAAGTTTGAGGTTGAATTTAAAAGCTGCTCTTTGGTGTGGATAAGAAAGTTTTTGGAAAAGTCAAATCGAAAATAAATTTGATTGGTACAATCAAAGGGTTTTGATTTGATAAACTTAAACAAAAAAACTTAATTTGTCTAAATTAGGAATAGGAGAATGTCATGAGCGAAAATAAATTCAAGAAAGAATTAGGACTATTTCAGGTTATTGCAATGGCTGCGGGAGGAATGATCGCAGCATGGATGGTAGAGATTAAATTATGGTTTGAACTGAGCGGTGTAGGTTCTTCGGTAGCTTTGATTACTTGTGCCATACTTGTTTTATCCTTGTGTTTGATTTATGCTGAGTTGACAGGTATGTTGCCTTATGCCGGAGGAGCTAATATTTGGATATCGAATTCCTTCGGATGGAATTCGGGTTGGCTGTGTTTTTGGTGTGTAATGCTTTTGTACATTATGGCAATGCCTACTGTATCTTATGGGATAGCGAGTATGTTGGGATACTTGTTTCCGGTAACATTTTTGCAGGTTAAAATTATTGCGGCAGTGATTCTTTTAGTTTGGTTTATCTTGACGAATTTTGAAATCAAGTTTTTAGCAAGAATTCAAAATGTATTATTTTGGTCCACACTGGTCATTTCTATTTTAGCTTCAATAACATTCATCGGGAGTGAGCAATGGAGCATAAATACACTGAAACCTATATTTCCAAAAGGTTTCAGTGGATATAGTGCTGCGGTAGGGCTTTTGGTCATGAAGTTTGTAGGATTTGATTTGATTCCCCAATTATCGGAAGAAACGAATTTTCCAAGAAAAAGGCTTGTAGTAGCTTTTATTGGTTCTTTGTTTCTGACAGTTTTGATCTATTGTCTTGCGGTAATTGGAGTAGGAGGGATTGTTAGTCAGCAATGGGTAGCTGAAACTGATGTTGTAGATCCAAGGGTTGCAGATATCATAGGAAAACACTGGTTAGGAGTAGTCCTCGTGGTTATGGGAACAGGAACTTGCTTAACTACCTTGTCAGGTTTTTGGCTTTCGGCTTCACGTACATTATATGGAGCTGCGAAGCAAAGACAGTTTCCCATTGTATTTGCAAAGATAAATAAAAATGGTCAGCCCCATATAGCGAATATTCTTGTAGGTGTAACATCGGTTTATTTCACCGTTTTTGCACCAGAAACTTGGGTAAATTATATTTATACAATATATGGAATTGCAGCAGGATTGGTTTACTTGATGGTTGTGTTGAGCTTTTTGAAGTTGAGAAAAAAACAACCTAACTGGGAAAGACCATTTTACGTTAAGCATGCGAATATTGTTGCTACTGTCGGAGTTTTGTTTTGCATTTGGATTTTGATTGCTTCTGTAATGGCTATGGAGGTAGGAGCTTGGCTTACATTATTGGGATATGCTGTCATAGGCATAGGATTTTGGCTATATGCAAGATATAAACAGAAGTCAGAGCCTGATGTGTGGAAGCCGTTTATCATTAATCCAGAAAATACACCTATAAATAGCAAATAATTCTAAGTTTAATGAAAATCGGGAACGTTTTTTTAGAGATGGTTTTATAAGACCATCTCTTGTTTTTTGTTTCAGAACATCAGCGCCTATTTTTCGGTAACAAAGGCCTATAGGACAAAAAGTGTTGATAAAAACTTTCTAATACATTGGAATTACAAGCATTATTTTTTATTTCTTTTATTTCTTCTGTGTCTTTTTTTATAATTTTATGCATTTTCTACCTTTCATCAGTATTTTTATCTTAATTGTTCCATAATCCTAAGGAATATTAGTATAAACACTATTTTAAAATATACCAAAGCAATACCAACTTGAATACTTAATTTTGAATGCCTTTTTTTAGAAGTTAGTTTTTTCACTTCTGAATCATCATTCTATTATTGTTCTCTTCTGTTCTCTTTATCTTAGGTAGATTCCACTCAAAATGTGCTGCAAGAAATCGTATGATGGAAACAACTGCTATTCCACACATCATCGCAATATTTTTATTGGTGACTTCCCAAAGATATACCGTCGTAAGCGCACCGGCGATAGATGCACTGGCGTAGATATGTTTCACAAAGATATACGGCTTGTTTCCCGCCATCATATCTCTGCACAGTCCCCCTCCTACTCCGGTCAGAACTCCTACAAAAATGAATAGGAATGTATTCGGCTCTTCCAACTGACTGTATGCGATGTTAATTCCAACCACTGTAAATACTCCCAATCCTATTGTATCGGATATCAAAAGTAGTTTTTCATACAGCACTTTAATTTCCCGTTTCATCATATTACTTCGATTGATATATACAAAAAGGAATACGATGACGGAAGATACGATAGAAACTTTTGCATAAATTGAATTTTGAAATGTTTTGGGTGGCGTAATTCCCAAAATCACATCACGAATAATACCTCCTCCGATAGAGGTGGTAATCCCCAGTACAATGACTCCAAGCAGGTCAAATTCTTTTTTGATTGCTACCATTGCACCCGAAATGGCAAATGCAATACTTCCCATAATTTCTAATACAAATAAAAACATTGTTTGATGTTCCTTTCTGATATCATTCCTTCGATTTGTTGTATTGATATGACCAAAAATTTGTCTACTCTATTGTCAACAGCTCTTCCGGTGATGAAATGATGACATCCGCCTGATATTGTTCCAATTCGTCTCGATCTCGAAATCCCCACAATACTCCGACAGTAAATACATTTGCATTTTTTCCTGTCAACATATCCGTCTTCGTGTCGCCGATATAGACACATTCTTCTTTCGATAACTCCAACTCATCCAATATCGAATGTAAGGCTTGTGCATCCGGTTTCAACGGAATTCCTTCTCTCTGCCCATAAATTTTGGTAAATGTTCCTTTGCCAAACAATGCCTCAATAATTTTTACAGTGGTACTGTGCGGTTTGTTGGATAGCACGGCAATGATATACTTCCGTCTTTTCAATTCGTCTATCAGTTCTGTAATTCCTTCATACGGTTTGCATAGATAGAGATAATCTTCATCATATGTTTTGTTATACATGGTGTGTACTTTTTCAAAATTTTCTTCTATATCTTTTCCCTGTGAGTCCAACAAACGGTGTACTAATTTAACCGAACCTTCTCCCAAAAACAGTTTATATAAATCTTCTTCCACCGGCTTACATCCGTACTGTATCAATGCTTGGTTTGCAAAATGCGAAATGGTGGGAATCGAATCCACTAAGGTTCCGTCTAAATCAAAGATATATGCTTTTTTCATTTCGGTACCTTCCTTTCTCTGTTTCTCTATATTTTCCATTTTATACCAAAATTCTCAAATCACCTATCTTTTTTGAACAAAAAAAGATGAAACCACAGTTTTTATGATTTCATCTTCTGTCATGCTATTCTATTTTGATATCATGTTCAAAATAGGATGCTTATTTATCAAGCAATGGATTTTGAGTAGGTGATTGATATTCTGCAGCTTTCATAAAGTTGTTCAATGCTTTTTGTGCTTTGTTGTATGGAGCTAATGTTCCTGCACCTGCGATACATCCACCCGGACATCCCATTCCTTCAATTAAATATCCGTTTTTCTTTCCTGCTTTTGCAAGACGTGCCAATTTCACACAATCATGCAATCCGTCTGCCGCTTCTAACATCAATTCTCTTTCCGGTTCGATTTCTTTGATATATGCTTGCACCGCTCCGGCAACTCCTCCGGCTTGTGCAAAACCTCTTCCGATTGCAGATGAGTCATTGATTACATTGTCTGTTTCGATAGCAGCCAAATCAATACCTTTTCCAACAAACATTCCCATCAACTCTTCAAATGTGATAACAAAATCCACATAAGATTTCATTTCTTCTCCGAGTGCTTCCAATTTTTTGGCAACACAAGGTCCTACGAATATGATTTTTACATCCGGATCTGTTTTTCTGATATGTTGTACCGTAAATTTCATTGGAGACAATGCATCAGATACTTGCGGCACTACTTCCGGGAACATTTTGTTTACCATAGATACCCAAGCAGGACAACAGCTTGTTGCCAAGTATGGCAGTTCATTCGGTACAACATGTAAGAATTCTTTTGCTTCGTTGATTGTTGCAATATCTGCTCCCAAACCAACTTCTACAACATCATCGAATCCCAACATTTTGATTCCTTCAAATACTTGTGCAGGTGTAATTTTATCTCCGAATTGGCTAACGAACGCCGGTGCAACAATTGCGATATGTTTTTGTTTTTTATTTCGGATAGATTTTACCAATTGATAGATTTGTGCCTTGTCTGCAATTGCTCCAAATGGACAGTGTGCCATACATTGACCGCAAGATACGCATTTATCGTGATCAATCAATGCTCTTCCGTATTCATCACTGCCGATTGCATTCACACCACATGCCTCTGCACAAGGTCTGTCATATTGTATAATTGCATTGTACGGACAAGCTTCTTTACATTTTCCGCATTTGATACATTTTTCTTTATCGATGTGAGTTTGTGTTTCGCCCATTGTAATTGCTCCGACCGGACAAACTTGAATACATGGATGCGCCATACACTGTCTACAAGTGGAAGTTACTTCCAAAGCTTTTGTAGGACAAGCATTACAAGCAAACGGAATTACATTTACAAGCGGTGCTTCATACACGCGTTCTGTTTCGTCAATTGCTTTAATACCTTCTGAAAGTCTTCTGAATTCAGATGCTTTTCTAACCGGTAATCCCAAAGTAAGACGCAATCTTTCCCCAACAATTGCTCTTTCCTTAAAAATACTTTGACGTCGTTCAGATACTTCTCCCGGCAAAATTTTCATCGGTGCATTCTCTAATGCTTCAATTAAATCTTCATCTGAATACGCAATTCTTGTGATTTCTGCAAATACATTCTGTCTAATTTGTATAATATCCGTATACAATTGATTCATACAAAAAACCTCCCATAAAATTACTACTTATTTTGTATATTATCATCTTGAGAAACCTTGACAGCACCTAAGAAAACGCCCCATTCTCTCGAAGTGCAGCCTTATCACAAAATGCCCCCATTTTTCGCTAAGGCTGTCTGTTATCTCTCAAAAATACTACCTTTGTTACTATTTCAGAATAATATCATTCCGTTACTTATCCATTGTCGCTTGAATAAAATCATGGAACAACGGATGTGATTTTGTCGGTCTTGATTTAAATTCCGGATGGAATTGACAAGCAACATACCATTTGTGAGTCGGAATTTCTACAATTTCTACCAGGCGGTCATCAGGCGACACCCCTGAAATCACAAGCCCTTTGTTTTCTAATTGCTGTCTGTAAATATTATTGAATTCATAGCGATGTCTGTGACGCTCATAAATCAAATTGCTTCCATAAGCCTCCATCGCTTTGGTACCTTCCAACACCTTGCAAGGATACACCCCTAAACGCATGGTGCCGCCTTTTTCTTCAATATCTTCCTGCTCCGGCATCAAATTGATAACCGGATTTGTTGTTATACTGAGTTCTGCACTATGCGCATCTTCAATTCCGCCAACATGTCTTGCAAATTCAATCACTGCCAACTGCATTCCCAAACAAATTCCGAAATAAGGGATATTGTTTTCTCTTGCATATTTTGCTGCCAAAATCTTTCCTTCGATTCCTCGATCTCCAAATCCTCCCGGAACCAAGATTCCGTCTGTCTTCTGAAACAGTTCTTGAATTTGTCGGTCTGTATAAGATTCGATTTCTTCTGCGTTAATCCAATCCACATTTACCTTAATTCCGTTTGCCAATCCTGCGTGGTAGAGTGCCTCCACTACCGAAAGATAGGCATCCTTCAGCTCGACATATTTTCCCACCAATGCAATGGTACACTCTTCGGTCAAACTCTTTTCTCTCTCCACCATAGCAATCCATTCGGTCAAATCAGCCTCTTTGGCATCCAGTCCGAGACGGTCAATCACCAAACGATCCAATTTTTCTTTTTGTAACATCAACGGAACGGAATATAAGGTTTCTGCATCCATATTTTGAACCACATGATTCGGTTTCAAATTACAGAACAATGCAATCTTATCTTTCATATCTTCTGTCAATTCTTCTTCTGTCCTGCAAACGACAATATCAGGTTGAATTCCGATAGAACGGAGTTCTTTGACACTGTGTTGCGTCGGTTTGGTCTTGAGCTCGCCTGCTCGTCTTAAGTACGGAACAAGTGTCACATGAATATAGCAAACATTTTCTTCCCCAACTTCATACTTCATTTGACGAATCGCCTCAAGGAACGGTTGAGATTCAATATCTCCTACAGTTCCACCGATTTCGGTAATGACAACATCCAGCTCGTTATGTTTTGCAACTCGCTGAATTCTCTCCTTGATTTCATTGGTAATATGCGGAATCACTTGGACTGTTCCTCCCAAGTATTCTCCTTTTCTCTCCTTACTGATGACACTGTAATAAATTTTCCCGGATGTAACGCTTGAATTGATAGAAAGATTTTCGTCGATAAATCTTTCATAATGACCTAAATCCAAATCCGTTTCTCCGCCATCTTCCGTTACGAAAACTTCCCCATGTTGATACGGACTCATCGTACCGGGATCAAAATTCAGATATGGATCAAATTTTTGGATAGATACTTTCAAGCCTCTTGCTTTGAGCAATCTGCCCAGAGATGCTGCCGTAATCCCTTTTCCAAGAGATGACACTACCCCTCCTGTTACAAATACATATTTTGCCATAATCTCCTCCAAACAAAAAACAAGACAGCTACTCCTTTTCAGGGGCAATCTGTCCTTCAAAACTGCAACACCCCCTTTGGGGTAATTGATTCTATGTCTAGAAACACCCTATTCAGTTGCCTGCTCGGTTTTCTCCATTGCTATTATCTTATATCAAAACTGTCCTAATAATAAAGATACTATCTGATGTATTCATCCTACCATATTTTTACAGTTTGTTCAATATAAAGCAATAAAATAATAAATAATTTTTTAACAATAAAAAACGTTCTCATCCCAAGCATTTATCTGTCATTTCTCCAATGTGTCTTTTTGTTTTTTAACATATCATATCTCAGCATAACATCTCCAAATTTAGAATTTCAATTCTATATCATGTTTAACAACAAATTCTGCATAATATTTTTCACCATTATTCTTTACCTCTTTGTTCTCTTTCAGTAAAGCAACTGCTTTTTGCATATTTGTCTTAACATAAGGTAATTGATGTCTGTCTATATAGTTTTGAAATGACAGAGTTAATTGTTCATGAGTTCCGTATCTCAACAAAAAGGCAGTTGGAACTACAAATCTGGCATCGTATACAGGTTCATCTGAAAACACACAAAAACCTTTCTCGGCAACCTCTTGTACAACCGCCATCGGATTATCCTCCATTCGTCGTATAAAAGGTAAAAAATGTTGTGATATTATCTCTTTTATTTCCTTTACTGATTGCTCATATGACTCTATTCCATAAAAATCAAACCAACAGAAAGAATCTTGTTTCTTATTTGAAACAGCCAATCCTTTACTCCAAAAACATTCTTTGCCTTCCTTATCAAAAATAGAGCATTGTAATAAAGCTTGTGTAGCAATACCGGTTCGATTGTTACGATTCATTTGAGGAGAAATAGAAACCATAAAATCAAACTCTTTGCGAATTTCCAATTTATTTTTGTTGTAACAAAAACCGTCATGTTTCATACATTCAGCAATCTCTATCATTGCACAGGTGATAATTTCTTTTGGTGACATCTCTTCAAAATTTTTCATATTTTGGGTATCTCCTTCTATCACAACTTAACTCTTTGTGTATTTTCCACTATGATACCATTCTTAACACATTTTTTCTACCGGTGAATTTGATGCATTGATATCTTTGGAAAAAGATTAACACTATGTTGAAATAACTGTAGAACGCCTTTTTCAGATGAATGTGGCATACTACAAGAATCCGATTGAACTTGATAAGTAAGAAAACTATTGCACACACTTCCCTCACAACAAAAACACACTACCAACAAAAGCCCTGCAAAGTGAAATCCAACATTCCCCTTACAGGACTTTTTTATTCTCTATCTCTTGATTGATAACTCATCACTCTCTGTTTCTTGTCTTAACAACTCATTGACAGCTTTTGCGGTATCGTGGAAGAATGACAAATAGAACTATCGGTAACAATATCGCCCACAATTTGATATAGATACTGAACAGTCCGTCATCAAATAGCAATAGCCTTTTGATAGAATCCATATCTCTTGCCACAAGAAATACAACGAACGGAGTAAAGAATTTGAGAATGCTGTCCACCAAAAAACAGCTCACGATCCATGTTACAGTTCTTAAGCCGTCAGACAATTTTCCATACGGTACTGTCCGATTCACAGATTCCACCTTGTCTTCAAAAGCACTTTGAAACACTCTGATGATAACCAAAGGAATCAATATCAGAGCATACACAACCCAAAATGCATCTTGTTGAAAAACAAGAAAGCCTTCATGAAAAAAGAATCTACTCTGAAGTTCTATATCAAAATTTCCGAACAAAGAGCCCAAACCATACAAAACCAATTTGACTCCACCGCCAAATACCAATCCGCAAAAGAATAGTAGATAGATTATATCATCATAAATTTTTCGCTTCATCTTCTCATCGTCCTTTCTCTAAACTTGTTAGCGAACCAATCATTGCAAACGGTTTTTCTTTTTATCAAGAACCTATCATACATTCACTTATATTATATTCCATTCCTCAACAAAAATCTCAGATTTATGATATCATTTCTTATCTTTTTGATAAATAATATCATACCATAATTTATGGAGCATTCCAATCTCATTATCCGAATTGTCCATTCCTTCCAATTGATGAAATTTCAATATTATTTGGTCAATCTTTTATTATTTGCCAAATAAATAAGCCTTTTGTTGCAAGTTATCAGGATGTCTGTTCAGAAAATACCCTTTGATTCTTCGTTCAAAGGTAAAACACAAAAATATTTTTTACAATATTGTAACATACTGCTTATTTGAATTGACTGAATTGTCTTTCAATGGTATACTGTTGAAATTATATTCATTTTGAAAATATAATAGTTTGTATTGTTTTATTTCTAACAGAATGTCCTATTCCTTATGATGGCGAAAACGGAAATCAAACAATAACATCTCAAATTTTTAGAAAGGAGCGTTTATTATGATCTGTTTTAACGCAAAAAATTCACGTATGTTCATGGTATTGTTTTCACTGTTTATTTTATTTCCTTCGATGGTTTTTGCGGAAGATAAACAGGTGCCCCCAGCTCTATATGCAACTTTTTGGGCATTAATACCTCCTATTGTAGCAATCGCACTTGCATTATTGACAAAAGAAGTTTACAGTTCTCTCTTTATCGGAATTTTTATCGGAGGACTGTTTTATGCCAACTTTTCTATTGAAGGTGCAATGAATCATATTCTGACGGAGGGAATTATCAATGTTCTGTCAGATAAATATAATGTCGGTATTTTGGTCTTTTTGGTCGTTTTGGGTGCAATTGTCAATCTGATGAATGCAACGGGTGGATCTTCTTCTTTCGGAGAATGGACAGAAAAAAGAATCTCCTCTCGTAAAGGCGCACAGTTTTTGACCATTATATTGGGACTGATTGTATTTATTGATGACTACTTCAACTGCCTTACCGTAGGAAGTGTGATGAAGCCGATTTCGGACAAGTATAAACTTTCTCGTGCGAAACTGGCTTACTTGATTGATTCTACCGCTGCACCTATCTGTATTATTGCACCGATTTCTTCTTGGGCTGCAGCTGTAACGGGTTTTGTTCCAGGTGCTGACGGGTTCCAAATTTTTATCCAAGCGATTCCTTACAACTTTTATGCATTTTTGACCATCTTTATGATGTTTGCCATCACATGGATGGGTTTTGACTTCGGTCCGATGAAAACACATGAGGAAAATGCCAAAAACGGAGATATCTATACGACTCCGGATCGTCCCTACGAAAATATCGCTTCACATGAAATTTCAGGCAAAGGAAATGTCAATGACCTTGTGATACCTGTTTTGATTTTAATCTTCTTCTGTGCAGCAGGTATGCTTTATTCCGGCGGATTTTTCACCGGCGTGGACTTTATCAGTGCTTTTTCAGGTAGTGATGCTTCCTTCGGATTGTCTTTGGGAAGTATGATTGCATTGGTTCTTATCATCCTGTTCTATATCGCTCGTCGAGTGCTTTCTTTCCATGAATGTATGGAATGTATTCCGGAAGGATTCAAATCAATGGTATCTGCCATTTTGATTCTAACCTTTGCTTGGACATTAAAATCTATGACAGACAGCCTCGGTGCTACTGTATTCGTGTCGGAAGTGATGAAAAATACTGCCGGACACTTTATGAATTTAGTTCCTGCACTTGTATTTGTTGTAGGTTGTGCACTTGCTTTTGCAACAGGTACTTCCTGGGGAACGTTCGGTATTTTGATTCCGATTGTAGTATCTGTTTTTGCCGGACATGACAAAACCATGATGATTATTTCCATTTCCGCTTGTATGGCAGGTGCTGTTTGCGGAGATCACTGTTCCCCTATCTCCGATACGACAATCATGTCATCGGCGGGAGCTCAATGTAACCACATCAACCATGTCAATACGCAGATGCCTTATGCAATGACAGTTGCCGTTGTATCATTTGTCAACTATGTGATTGCCGGATTTGTAAAGAGTGCCGTTATTATGTTACCTCTTTCTTTTGTACTGATGTTTATTACACTTGTCGTACTCAAAAAAGTAACTGCAACAAAATCGGTACCGGTCAATGTATTAAATCCTTCTAACGAATGCTAATGTAATACTTCTAAACATATCTCATCCTCTTCCAATGTTGAAGAGGATGTTTTTTTTTGAAATTTTTGGGTAGCAAAGTAATGCAGAGAGTATCAGCAAAAGAAAATTTTTGTTGATTGTGTTTTTGAAATAATCCTTCTGTAAACAGAACACAAAAATTTCTTCCCGTACTGTTACAAGTTGCGTATTATATTCCACTATGATATAATACTCATGTATCCATGGTTCTTAAGTGAGAGCAGCGTGCAAACGAAGTTCACACAATGGAATCTGTGGGATATGGTATCATCTATCATGTCTGACTGAAAGATAAGAATGTATCGTTCTTTTCTGAAAGAAAGATGTCCTGACTTACCGGTATCGTACTCAATAGTATGGATTCGTTCCATAGTATCAAGGCGGTGTTTTTTGTTTGCAAAAATTACCACAACAAAAGTTGTGTTGGTTGATGTGAGAAAATAAGTATCATTTCAGATAAGAAGTTTTTGAAACAACCTTTTAGAAAACTTTGGAAAAACATCTTTATCTGAACAACTATGACAAACTTTATCAAAATCAATTTGATTCTATCCTTTCACATCTTTTATCAAGAATTCGTTTGCAAACAATATCAAAAAACCAAAAGTACGACACCGTATGACAGCAGAGTATATCTTCTTTCATACGGTTTTTTTTATGAAATAAAGGGGGTTAATAAAATGGAAGAAAATCGCTTAGCACTGATTGGGATTATTGTAGAGGACTTAACAAAAACAAATGCTCTTAATGATATTCTCCATGAATACGGAAGTTATGTTGTGGGTAGAATGGGGATTCCTTACAGAACCAGAGGAGTTTCCTTAATCAGCGTCATTGTCGATGCGCCTACCAATGTAATCAGCAGCTTGTCGGGTAAATTAGGAATGCTCGAGGGTGTCAATGTCAAGACTTCTTATACCAAATCAAAGGAGTAATGGATTGAACACACATCCGGCAATCCAAAAACTCATTGACGATATCTCTGTTGAAAATATCCTTACCTTACTGGAATTAGAGGACTTTTCTCCGGTATTCGACTATGCCGACAGAATCAATCATTTTCATCACGGTAAGTATATCGATATTCGTGCGATTGTGGAATTTTCCAATTACTGTAGACGAAAATGCAAATATTGCGGGTTGAATGCGACTAACTCTTCTGCCAAACGCTATCGCATGACAGAAGAAGAAGTGATACAAACAGCCATCCACGCACGAAAAGCGGGATACCTTACTGCCGTCCTGCAATCCGGAGAAGATGCTTATTTTACGGTAGAAAAACTTGGATTTATCGTCAAGGAAATCAAAAAACAAGTCGATATGTTTATTACATTAAGCTGCGGTGAAAAATCGTTTGAAGAACTTGCTTATCTCAAAGATTGCGGAGCGGATCGCTATCTCCTAAAACATGAAACGGCTGATACCTCGCTCTATGGCAACCTCCACCCTTGTGGAACCCTTGCCGCTCGAACACAATGTTTGAGAGATATCAAGAAATTAGGATATGACGCCGGTAGCGGTTTTATGATCGGTCTACCGACTCAAACCCTACACACCATTGCGGAAGACCTTTTTCTTCTCTACGATTTGCAATGTGATATGGCAGGAATCGGACCTTTTATCCCACATCCGGAGACGGAACTCAGAGATTGTTCAGCGGGAAATACCGAACTGACCAAAAAAGCAGTTGCCATTGCTCGCATTCTCTTACCGAAGGCGAACCTGCCGGCAACCACTTCACTCGGTGTACTGGATACCAAACAAAAAAACAACATATTCTCTTGCGGTGCCAATGTCATTATGCGAAAAGTGACTCCGCCGGAATATGTTCAACTGTACGACATCTATCCAACTGCAATTAAGGTAAACAATATCGAAGAAGAACGACAAGAACTGGAAACAACGATTCGTTCCCTTGGCAAAATACCGAGGTAACCTCACAACATCTTTCGAACACAAACTCAATGAAATAAAACAACAAAGCTTATATTTATTGATGAAAGGGGAATCATTATGACAAGATACAATCCTGCATCTAGCCGTGCAGAAGAATTTATCAACGACCAAGAAATTTTGGATACCATTGAATATGCACAAAAAAATAAAGACAACTTGGAGTTAATGCGTAAAGTATTGGAAAAAGGAAAAAAACAACAAGGCTTAACACACCGTGAGGCAGCGCTTTTGCTGGAATGTGAAGACGAACAAATCCTTGCTGAAATGTTTGAACTTGCAAAACAAATCAAAGAGCGTATCTATGGCAGAAGAATTGTGCTGTTTGCACCGCTTTATTTATCCAACTACTGTGTCAACGGATGTGTATACTGCCCATACCATCAAAAGAACAAACATATTCGTCGCAAAAAATTGACACAAGAAGAAATCAGAAAAGAAGTAATCGCACTGCAAGATATGGGACACAAACGCCTTGCATTGGAATCAGGAGAAGATCCGCTTCACTCTCCAATCGAATATATTTTGGAAAGTATCGACACCATCTATAATATTCACCACAAAAACGGTGCCATCCGTCGTGTCAATGTCAACATTGCCGCAACTTCTGTAGAAAACTACAAAAAACTGGAACAAGCAGGAATCGGTACCTATATCCTATTCCAAGAAACCTACCATAAAGAAACCTACGAGCAACTTCATCCAACCGGTCCGAAACATGACTACGCATATCATACAGAAGCGATGGATCGTGCAATGGAAGGAGATATTGACGATGTCGGTATCGGTGTATTGTTCGGACTTTACAAATATCGCTATGACTTTGTCGGATTGATTATGCACGCAGAGCACTTAGAGGCAAAATTCGGTGTCGGACCTCACACCATCAGCGTTCCTCGTATTCGTCCGGCAGATGATATCGATGTCAGCGAATTCCCGGAAGCAATTGTTGATTCCCTGTTCAAAAAAATTGTTGCATTGATTCGTATTTCCACACCGTATACAGGAATGATTATTTCCACAAGAGAATCTGCATCCTCTCGTGAAGAAGTGTTGGAAATCGGAGTTTCCCAAATCAGTGGCGGTTCTTCCACCAGTGTCGGTGGCTATGCCGAAAAAGAATTATTGGAAGACAACTCTGCACAGTTCGATACCAGTGACAAGCGTACCCTTGATGAAATCATCTATTGGCTGATGAACTCCGGATATGTCCCAAGTTTCTGTACTGCTTGCTACCGAGCAGGGCGTACAGGAGATCGTTTCATGGCTCTTGCAAAATCAGGTCAAATCGGAAATGTCTGTCAACCAAACTCACTTATGACATTGACCGAGTATCTTCTTGACTATGCATCTCCCGAAACGAAAAAACTTGGAGAACAGCTTATCCAAAAAGAATTGGCGCATATTTTGGATGCCAATGTAAAGAGACGCTCAGAAGAATATATCCTTCAAATGGAACACGGCTCCCGTGATTTCAGATTCTAAGATAAGGAGGAAATCAATTGCAGACAACTCCAAACGCAAACCGTATTCACATTTCCTTTTTCGGAAAAACAAACGTCGGAAAGTCTTCGCTCATCAATGCCATTGCCCATCAAACCGTATCACTGGTATCTGAACAGAAAGGAACGACCACCGATCCTGTCAAAAAAGCCATTGAGCTGCATCCGATAGGACCATGCCTTTTGATTGATACCGCAGGATTTGATGATAACAGCATATTGGGAACCGAACGAATCGAGCTGACCAAACAGGTCGTAGAACAAACCGACATTGCCATCTTTTTGTTCGGTGACAGTTCCTTTGAAGAAGAAAGACAATGGATTACCTATTTGCATGACAAAAACATCCCAACTGTTTTTGTACTGAACAAATCCGACATTGTAGACAGTAGCAACTTAGCTCTTGTAATCGAAACAGAATTCGGAAAGAAACCGATTTGTGTCAGTGCATTACACAAAGAAAATATCGACACTTTACTGAAAGAACTTCAAACAATCAGTACTACCTTAGAGAAAGAAGAATCCATCTGCGGTCACCTTGTCAAACCGCTTGATACCGTACTGCTGGTAATGCCCCAAGACATCCAAGCCCCAAAAGGACGCCTCATTTTACCGCAAGTACAGACCATTCGTGATTTGCTGGACCATCAATGTATTGTGATTTCAACGACATTCGAACAGTATGACCAAGCCCTCGAATCCCTAAATAAACCTCCCAAGTTGATTATTACGGATTCCCAACTGTTCGCACAAGTATTTCCCAAAAAACCGGAAGAGAGTTTACTGACCTCCTTCTCCGTACTGTTTTCCAGGCACAAAGGAGATATTGAGGAATTCATTCGCGGTTCACAAATATTGGATTCCTTAAATGAACACTCGCGTGTTTTGATTGCAGAGGCATGCTCCCACAGACCGCTCAAAGAAGACATCGGTCGAGTAAAATTGCCCCGACTGCTACGAAAAAAAATACATCCCGATTTGAAGATTGATATTGTTTCCGGAAATGATTTTCCAAACGATTTAAGCCCCTACGATATCATCATTCACTGCGGTGCTTGTATGTTTAACAAAAAACATGTGATGAGTCGTGTAGAACAGGCAGTCCATTCACAGATTCCAATTACCAACTACGGCATTGCCATTGCCAAATTGAATGGTATTTTGGAAGATATTGACTACTAAATAATCTACAAAAAACCTCAACCTCCTAACGCTAAAGTAATTAGGAGGTTTTCTCTATACAATAAAATCCTCTTTTCTAAGAGTTATTTTTCTTAAAAAAGAGGATTTCAACATAATCAAACTATCATTACAATAATACTAACCAATATCATCCAACTTGCTATTTTCCGGAGGTGTCACAATAGGTGGTGTTATAATCGGAGGATTGGGTGTAGGAATACCGGGAATGACAATACCGCCACCGCTGCTTGTTACATTTCTCAAATAATACAATTTTTCCTGCGTTCCCTTTTTTAACACCAATTTATCATCACTTTCGATTTTTTTATTATTTTCTTTGACATGCTCTTCATAAGCTTCTTTAATCACAATACTGTCATAATCGGAAGAATTTTTGATACTTGCGATAAATTCTTCTACTGTCGTATCTGTGGTCAATTCTTTTGTTCCGGAGATAATTTCACTTTTATTAAGCACTCCTATTTTGTATACCCCGCCAAAGTCAGGTTCTTTGATTTCTTCTTGAGGAGGTTCAACAGAAGCTTTTTCCACTACAATTGTGTATATTTGTGGAGGAGGTGTTACACTCAACCCTCCGGAATTTGAAGATTTCATCTCTACAAACAATCTATCTCCGTTTTTCAAAGGCTTGTCTGATGATTTTTCATCCCATCCGCTCTTCACAACAACTTTTTGGAATTTATCCTTATTTTTCATTTTTGATAAAAATTCCTGTACTGTCATCGTGTCCACAATCTTTGTATCTTTTGAAACAATTCTTCCTAAACCATACTGATTTTTTGAAATTGCAAAATCCTCTCCAAAGTCAGGTTCATTTTTCTCTTCTTGCGGCGGTTTCGGTTCTTCCGGAAGAGTCGGTGTTCCTGCCTTTTTAACCATCAAAGTATATCTCTTAGGATAACCACCCGTTGCAACAAGCAAATAATCTCCCTGTTCCAGTTTTTCGTCTTTTTTCTTCGGTTCATCGGCATTTCCGCTATTCAATTTTATACTCTTGAATTTATCCTTATTCACAATTAAATTCAGGAATTCTTCTACTGTTACATTCGTATCTAATTCTTTTTTGTCAGATACAATTTTTGTGCCGAAAGCTCCCTCACCATGCTCAACCTTGAAGGCATTGTCTTTGAATACCAACTCCAAAGGTTTTTTATCCAAGATAATCGTATATTCTGCCGTTTTTCCGCTTTCTGCTCTAACCAACAATTTATCCCCTGAAGCCAGTTTATCCGAGTCGATTTTCGATTGTTTGTTTTTATCTATCACAGAAAGTGTCTGTTTCGCATCTCCTTTTACGATATTGGATAAGAATTCTTCTACAGTCGTCTCTTCTGTAAGTTTTTTCAAACTGCTTTTTATCAATTTTGCATTATAAATAATTGTATAATATGCAATCTCTTTTTCATCTTTCTTTGAGCTGATATCTAAAACATCGGAGCCGGTCGCTTTTTGCACGGTAATGATATAATTTGCTTTTGTTCCGTCTTCTGCCGTCACCTCTAAGAAATCCAATTTTTCCAGTAAATCGGTTCCCTTTTTTTCTATCATTCCTTGAAGCTCTTTTTTCACAACCCTTAGTTGTTGATTTGGATGACCTTTTACAATTTTACTCAAAAATTCCTCTACTGTAACTCTCTCTGTAATTTGGAATATTTTCGATTGAATCAATCGCTGTTTTCCACGAATAATAATTAATAGCTCATCTTCTCCGGCTTGTTTTGTAGATTGAACGGAAGTATCACTGCTGATCGGTTTCGCATTTGCACCGACTTCAAACAATGTATAACTGTCATTTCGCGGAAAGGCTTGAATATGTGAGGTATACACAACATTGTCCTCAAGATATCGATATGCCTCTTCTAAAGAAACTTTACCATCATTATCCGTATCACCTACTACATTTCCATAGATTCCGGCAACCTGAGACAATACCTTGGTGAATTTTCCCACTTTTTCTTTCTTATCTTCAAATGAATATTCGTCTTCCGAACTTGCTGTCAACACCTTGTAGTCATTCGATGTCAAATAATGAATTGATTTTTCTTCTTGTTTTACAAATACTTTTTCGATATTTTCATTAAATTCCTTTGCATTTTTGGAGGAGTTTGGTGTAGGTGTCGTAATCGCATCCACCTTTTTGCCGATAAATCCCCCTGCGTTACAAGAATCGAATATCAATACCTTCATTCCGGGTACATCATCTAATGCTTCTCTGAGTTCATTTACACTAATCCACGCTTGTTTTTGTTCTTCCTTGTTCTCTTTCAAATCAGTAGTACAGATGTAACTTACTCCATCTATATTGTTTCCGTGTCCGGAATAGTATAGATAGCTGACATCATTGCTGTTTGCACCTTCAAAGGCTTCTTTTATTTTTGCCAAAAATTGTGCTTTGTCTACATTTTCTTCTACTGTAATTTTTTCAAACGGATTGGAAGAAATTTCTTGATTTTCAAAAACTTTTTTCATCAACACTTTATCGTTTTTCGGTCCCACCAAATTCAATTTTTCGTTACCGTAATCACTATTTGCAATAATCAAAGCTCGATATGTTTTTTTAGAATAATTTAATTTGATGATTCTTTCTTCTCTTTGATTTTCTTTTTGTGCAACGAGTTGATAACCGTCTTTTATTTCAGAAACAGAATTACCCTGCTTATCTAATACCTGAAGACTTGCTCCTTGCACCACTTCCAAAGCAGCTTTCAATTGTTCTGATGTTGTAACCTTTTCCGTAACTTCTATAAAGGTAGCTCCCAAATTCAATATTACATTACTGTCTTTGACAGAAATCAGAGATTGATTTGCTGAACCCTCAAACAAAATTTCATAAACTTTGACGGCAATTCCATCTTCTGCAGTAACTGCCAAATAATCTCCGCTTACCATATTTTCATAAGATTTGCGATAATCATAGATATGATTTTTATCCAATTTCCCGTTCAGAATATATTTTTTATCATACACTCTCAACACTTGTCTTTCATTTCCTTTATGAATATGTTTCATCAATTCCGATACTGTTGTGTTCTTCGTAATAGAACTGTTTCCGGAAGTGATTTTATCTCCTTGAATCGTATACTCGCTTGACACAATGCTTGTATCATTGCTCAACGGTTTCAATGCTTTTTTGATATGAATCAAAAATTTATCGCTTCTAAAATCAATTCCTACTCTTTTATCTCTATATTTTACAATAATCTGTTTTGTTCCAAATTCCGTATCTTTGTCGTTAACAACCAATTTGTTCAAGTATTCCTTTTTGATTGTAATTGTGTTTTGCTCTTTGTCAATCGACAGGTACTTTCTGTTGAATCGAATACGACCGTCTTCCAGTTTTTCAAGACTGTCATCTTTCCAATCTACCGGGAAAGGCTCAATGTCAACACAATTTTCTAAATCGATTTCATTTTTGCTTAATTCTTCTCCTTTGGCATTTCGTAAGCTTGTTATTTTGAATGTCATTCCGCTTTCAGGTGCTTTTCCTTGTGTAAATGTCAAGGTGCTGATCGGAGTTACTTCTCCGCCGGAATGATTCAAAACTTTAATTTTCAAAGTTGCTTTTGCATCCAACACTTTCTGTTGCAAGTCTGTAACGGAAATGATAACATCTTGTGTCAATGCAAACAGCGGTACCGAAACTGTATCCAAAAATTCTTTTTTTAGTGTAATGGTATCTCCATCAATTTCAAGATCTTGTGATTTTGCCTCACGGTACGAAATTTTAAGAGAAACGCCATCTTTTAGGTTTAATTCAGATGGTTGAACACTCTCTCCGCTTGCATTTTTTACTTCTGTTATTTTTATTCTTAAGCCTTCCTCAGGCGCAAAACTTTCTATAATGCTCGGCTCTGCTCCTTTTTCAAATTCCGCTTTCAGAGTAGAACTGTTTTCCACTTTCACATCAAACGATTTTTTGACGCCGGAAACATTATTTTTGTTATCTTGATACTCTATCTTAACTGTCGCAAATCGCAATATCTGATCCAGTAAGCTCTTGTTCAAAATAACTGTGTCTTGTTCATCGTTGACTGTAAAATCGGGCGATGTTTCATCATTTACAAACACTTTGATATTATTTGTCAAGTTAGACTGCTCTTTTGCTACTTTCTTTCCTTCTTTATCCTGAATATCCAAAATTTGAATTGCTAAAGAAGATACTGTTTTAAGCGGAATAGTTGTCATTTCAGGTTTTATTACAAAATTGGAGTAATCATTATCTCTGATTCTGATAATATGCACTTTTTCTTTGTCCACTTTTGCGTTGTTTTGTAGATTACAGTTCGGTAAATCGATTGTCAAATCATCCGTAATAGAAAGAGTTTGATTCAAAATTACCTTTCCGCTTCCCTCACCCACAATTCTTAATGATTTTACCGTCTTTTCTTTGATTTGTTCATTTGGCAAAATCAAGTCTTCATCATCATCTTTTACAATAATTAGCTCAGCATCTTGAAGTCTTGAATACGATTTATTAATTTCTTCTATCGGATTTCTAAAGTTATAATCATGACTCAGTTTGATTGGTGTACAATTCAAAACTCCTTCGTTCTTGTCATTGCTTTCTTTTTCTTCAATATTGTTCAAACGGGACAAATCTTGTAAGAATTTTTGTTGATTGCTATAATACTTGCCGTTGAATTTTACACCGCGAACTACTCCGATATATCCTACTGTCAAGCCCTCTTCATGCGCATCAGACTCTACTGTCTCTGAACTTAAAAAGCTTTTCTTTACCATAATCTTTTTGGAACCATAGCGAGAAATGGTGTTGTTTTTGATAGAAACTTCTTCTCCTTTTCCAAATAAAGCTGCTCCGATTCCATTTTGTCCGAGATTGTTCAAATTATTATTCTCAATAGAAACACTTGCTCTCTTTCCGGCACTGACTGAAATCCCGTTATATCCGTAATCCGAAATTTCATTATTTTTTATCTCAGTAAGTGTACCGTCTTCTGTCTGTGTCTTAATTGCAATCGCATAATTGCTGTAAAAAGTGCTGTTGTTTTCCGCACCCCACCCTTTGATGGTATTGTGATTGATTTTCAAATATCCTGAACCCACTTTAGATGTGATGATAATCGCATTTTTTGCAGAAACGGTACTGTTTCCGAAATCAAAGGTGTTGTTTGTAATTTCAAGATTAGAGATTTCTGATTTAACAGATGAAGATTGAGCAATCGCAGACTGATAGACCATGCTTTTCTTTTCTGTTTTTTCTAAATGAAAATTCAAACCGTCAATTTTTCTCGTATTCGCTTGTAAATCCAATCCTCCGCTGATTTCATTTCCTTTCAACCCCAGCACTGTTTCCGTTGTTTCAAACGGAGTATCTAATTTCACCTCTCCTACAAAAAGAGACACTCTTCCCTTTTCTTTTCCTTCCTCATATCCAATGAACTCTCCATCTTTACCTACATAGATTCCGCTGATTCCTTCCGGAACTTCTGCCAATGACGGACAATTCAAAACACCATCTTCCAGATACAAAAAGACTTTTGTATTGTCCTTAAAAATCTTTCCGATATAATATTGTTTCAATGTAGGATATTGTTTCTTCAAAAGGCTATGAATTTCTGCTTTTGTCATTTCCGGTTTCACATTGAAAACATAATAATTATTTTCAAGATGATACATAGACAGAGTCTCTTTTGGTTGTATAGAACCGCTTCCTCCGCCTGAAGAATCTCCCTTATCCTTCTGATTTGAATGATTTTCTTTTTTCGGCTCTTCTTTTTGATTGGTTGCGTCATTCTTATCTGAAAAAATTCCTTTGATATATTCATCAGTTTGATTCATTAACACAGCAGACTCTGCTCTTGTAATTTGTCGGGTCGGTTTGAATGTCCCATCCGGATATCCGGACATCAATTTTTTTGACATCACAAAAGCAACTGCCTCTTTTGCCCAAGGAGAAATTTCATCTTTTGGTAAAACGATGTTGCCTTCTATTTTTTCACCCTTTTTTTCCAATATTTTGGCAAGCAATACAGCTGATTCCTCACGAGTAATAGGTGCATTCGGTTTAAATGTTCCATCCGGATATCCGGCTATGTATCCCTCACCAACTGCTACACAAATGGCGTCGTAGCACCACAATTCTTTTGGAACATCTGTAAATTTTATTTCAGAAGAATTTTTTAGTCCGAATATCTTATTTAGCAAAGATACAAATTCTCCCCTTTTAGTGATTTGATTCGGTTTGAATGTTCCATCCGGATATCCGGATATTACGCCTTTGTGAACCAAACTCATAATTCCGTTTTCTTCCCAATTCCCTTTTTGTACATCGGTAAAAGTATTTGATACATTTATCGTATCCGCAAAACTGTACAACGGCAAGGCAGACACTGTTATAATCCCCGATAACAAAACCGCCATTGTTTTTGAAAAAATATAATTTCTTCTCATAAAAAATCTCCTTATCTATCCTGATGTTGAATTGAAAAATCAATACTCATTTTATACATAAAGAACATCCTTCCTACTTTTAATATTTAATATCACAAGAAAATGATAATCTTTATCTTGCATATTATATTATTTTTTTTACCCTTTTGCAAGTTTTTATGATGATAATCATATTTTTTCTCTACTACGTTAATCCGTTGAAAACAGTTAGCAAATGTTGAATATCATGATGATACCATACTGTTTATTTATCAAAAACAGGAGCACATGACAAAAGTTCATATCTAATAACATGGAAAATCTAACAGTTCATGTGCTCTATTGACTGAGGAATAAAAAAATGAATTGCTACCGAAACAAACCATTCGACACCAATTCATTACAATTTTTCTTATACAATATTACATGTTATAAAATTCCATCTAAGTCGGACGATTCCGGCATTTCTCCTGTCGCACAGAAGGAACACATGGAGTCGCTGTGTGTTTTTTGCCAAGTCGCATACTCTTCCATCAGTTGCTCTTCCATCATATCACCCTCACATTCGGGATGAAATTTGTGAATCCATTCTTTGAATGTCATTGTCATCAATCCCCCTTCTTTATTGATATCTTTACCCATTTTTTATCACAAACACAACAAAACCTAAGGTTTCTATTTTTAGATGGCTCACGGATGAAAAATATTATAACAAATCTGCTTTTTTCTAATGACAATATCTTTTATTCTCTTTTTTATATGCATCACATTATTGTCTTTTTCATAAGCATACCGTTTTTGTAAGCATACCATGTCTATCTTGCAAGTCTATCTTGGAACATGCGATGGACACTATAAATCAAGAATTTTTTCATAGTTGCCGACATCTATGTCTTTTCTTTCGACACACCATGCTTTCATCAGTTTTTTCAGGTCATCCTTATCCTCAACAAAGGTGCGATATAAGCTGTTATTCTCAGTAATTTCAAAAAAATAGCCGGATACATGGTCAGATTTGTTTTTTTGAAACAGTCTTCCAAACAATCCATGAGAGACATAGTTCGGTGTGCATTGAATATAATTGTAATTCGTTTCGTCCGAATCAAACCACACTGTGATGAAGGCATTTTCTCTATTGCTTGTTCCTCTTTCTGTACTGTCAAGGGTATCAATGGATTGTTCTATATTGTCCCAGTCACATACGGTATCGTCATGATGTTCCGTTCGATACTTCAATATTTCGATGCCTTTGCCGAAAATCGCATCATTGCTTTGGATATCATACACTCCCACCATGTATTCATCTGCGATACTCTTTACATATTCCAGTGCCTCATCCGAAACTTTGTATGAAAATGCACAATATACGCCATGCTCTCCCAAACTGTAATCCGTCAAATGATTCTCCGATTCTTCCGATGCATAAGCAATTTCATCAGGAGGCGCATATTCGCCGTTCATCGGTGGAAATTTTTCAAAGATTTTTTTCGCCCAACGAGAAATAATATCCGAACAACCGGTCAAAGAATCATAATCTTTATCCTCGCGATACTCTGTAAACTCTTCCTGATAAGAAAATACATCCAAAGAAGTTTTGATATTCTCTCTTCTCTCAAACACAAACAAATCAAAGCTCATATCTGATTCCTCCCATTGTAATCCATTGCTTTTATCATCATAAAGAACTCCAAATCATCCTACCTTTAATAGACAATGCCCTTTCCCATCATAATAACGATTGGAAGGAGTAGTAATCCGGTGGCAAGTACCGCATATTCCAATCTCAGCTCAAAGACGGTATGGTTTACTTCTTCGCGGTTCAAGTACTTTGCCAAACAGAAATTGATGACTGTAATTATAATGTGAAATAACAAGAGAGTAATATACTGCTCTTTGAAGGTCTTAAACAAATAAGGTGTCAGCTGACTGAGAAGAAATATTCCTCCAAAATAATCCAATACTACAATAATCAGTCCATATCCGCTAAATTGTATCATATTCCAACACCTCCTATTCCTTTTGATTCGATGACAACTTCCTACCTGTCATCTCATATCCTTCTCGTTCTGTAATTGTATCTTGTTTCATCCTATTGCATTACGATAAAATGATCATGTTTCGGTATGATGTGAAACAATCTCTCAAAACGTAAATGATACTTGTCACGATACAAAGAGAACAAATGAATCGCATAATAAACTAAATTTTTAGTCCCTTTTTATCAGTCATTCCTCTATCCATCAATTGCTTGGTCTTCTTTCATCAACATCAGTCCTGAAATCGCAACAAATGCTCCTATCAACTGAATCGGTCTCATCACTTCTCGTAAAATCAAAAAACTGAAGAAGAATGTGGCAACAGGGATAAAGTTCAAGCACAGTGCTGAAATTCCAACTCCGCAATGTTTGATTGCAAAGGTATAGCAGACTGTACATACTGCCGAACAAATCAGTGCTAAAAACAAAAAGTGAAGTATGATACCGGTAGTTATCTTGTCAATATAGAAGTAGTCCATCGGTAAGGCAGGAAGGAAAGCAAGACTTCCAATCAGACATTGATAGAAAGTCAGTACCAAACCGTCATATTTTTTTAGGAGAGGCTTGGTATTGATTAAGTAAGCAGACCAACTTAAATTGGATAAAAAAATGTAGAAATATCCTAATTTGTTCTGTCCGAACTGTACTCCTCCAATCACAAAATAGATTCCTACAATCGAAATAACCGCACTGATGACATTGCGACGCAACAGTTTTTGTTTCAAAAAGATACGATTTCCAATCAATGCCACAATCGGTAACATTGCCACCAAAATTGCAGCCTCATTGGCTCCGATTTTTTTAATGGCACTGTTTTCAAAATAAAAATAGACTGTAATACTGAACAATGCCGTCAATCCTACTTTTACCCAATCAGATGCTTCGAGTCGTAAGGACATTCCTTTTCCTTTCAATACAACAAAAAGAAGCACTGCTGAAAGTAAATATCGAAAGAACGGAAGATAAACAGGACCCATCGCATCCAAACAAATTTGGATGCTGACATAAGAACCTCCCCAAGCAACACAAGTAAATAGTAACAACATCAGTGCAAGCACTTTTTGGTTATCCTTCGGTTGCATATACTCACTCCCTCTTTTGAAATTTCTTTTTCAGACCGTACCTCTCCTAAACTTCTTCTTATTCAAACAATTCTATCTCTATCAAAAAACTCCTCTTTCCTGTGACGGTTCATCATACAGTTTTTGACACAAAAACAAGGTCGGCGCCATCTCATCCTGATTCAAAGGATTGATATGAATTACCTTGTATTGCTTGGAATCCAAGCTTTCAAAAAAAGCACACAAACTGCGATGCTCCTGCCCTCTGTCTTGTCCCAAATAACTGATGATGGACAACAATCCGTTGGGATTCAACAGTTTCAATGCTTTGTCCAAACAAATCAGTGTAGTGTTCGACTTCGTCATAATTTTATGGTCGGAATTGGGAAGATATCCCAAATTCCCAAACACAAAGTCCACTCTATCCACATGCCGATCGATATTGACATGGTTATCCGTAACAAATTCTATCTTGCTGTACTCTTCTTCGGAAAGTACTTTTTGCAACCTTTCTTTCGATACATCAATCGCTTGTTGCTGGATATCGATGGCAATCAATTTTTCCTGAATATAGGGAAGAAACTTTTGGACATCCAAGCCGTTCCCTAAGGTAATATCCACTGCCACTTTGACATCCGGCATATATTGTTCACATATCAACAGGGACAGCTCATTCAAGTTTGTAATATATCCCATGCGATTCCTCCTTTTTCGTCAACTGTATTATTCTTCAATCATTTTTCGGATATTGTAAGCAACGCTACTAATTCCTAACTTGTTTTCATCTGTACTATTCCGATAAGGAAGTATCCTTGTCCTTTTCGTCCTGTAACAAAACTTGAAGTGCCGTCAACAGAGTTCCACCCACTACATAGATGTCCGCAACATTGAACACATATCTCCAAATAATATGAAAATCGATAAAATCAACCACATAACCAAGCAACATGCGATCAATCAGGTTTCCGATCGCTCCTGCAATGATAACGGTTGCTGTCAATGTCATCCACTTGTTTGCATGTACCTTTTTGAGATAAACAAAAAACAGACCAATCAACAAGAATGTCATTATCACAAAAAAGAATTTTTGTCCTTGCAACATTCCAAATGCCGCCCCTCGATTCTCTACATAGCTGAATCGCAACACATGGGGAATCACTTGGATACTCGATTGTTGATACAATACGGTTCTTGCCCAGTACTTGCTCCCTTGATCGGCTATCAACAACACGACAAATAACACGATATAACCCATGACTTACTCCTATCCTCTTGGCAAAAATCCTATTTTCTTATGAACTTTTCTCAATGTTTTTCTTGCAATCGCCTCCGCTTTTTCTGCTCCTTCACGATAAACGGATTCCAAATAAGCTTTGTCGCTTAACAATTCTTTTGTTTTTTCTCGAACCGGTCGAAGTCCTTCCGCTACGATTTCTGCGGTATCCTGTTTGAAGTCTCCGTATCCTTTTCCGCCATATTTTGCAACGATTGATTCAATGCTTTCTCCTGTCATTTTGCTGTAAATTTCCAACAAGTTCTTGATTCCCGCCTGTTCGTCGTTGTATTGCACAATTCCGACAGAGTCTGTCACGGCTCGTTTTATTTTTTTGATAATCACATCATGCTCGTCTAACAGAGAAATGAATCCGTTTTCGTTGGCATCGGACTTGCTCATTTTTTTGTTCGGCTCCTGCAAGCTCATCACCCTTGCCGCAACTTTCGGAAAAAATCCTTCCGGTACAGGGAAGGTATCCGAATATCTGTGGTTGAATCGGTTTGCCAAATCTCTTGCCAACTCCAAATGCTGCTTTTGATCCGCTCCTACCGGCACCAAGTCTGTGCAGTAAAGCAAAATATCCGCCGCCATCAGAACAGGATAAGTGAATAGCCCTGCATTCAAATTATCGCTGTTCTTTTGAGATTTTTCTTTGTACTGTGTCATTCTGTTCAGTTCGCCCATATAGGTCATTGTGGAAAGCACCCAGCTCAATTCGGCATGTTCCGGTACATGAGATTGGATAAAAATCGTGCTTTTTTGCGGATCAATTCCAATCGCAAGGTATTGTGCCAACAACAACAACGCATTTTCTCTCAACTCCTTCGGATTTTGCGGTACCGTAATGGCATGCATATCCACAATCGAAAAAATACATTCATATTCATCCTGCAATGTTGTCCAATTGGACAATGCGCCCAAATAATTTCCTAAGGTAATTCTTCCGGAGGGTTGCACTCCGCTGAACAGTCTTTTCTTTTCCATGATAATCTCCTCTCTATCTATTCCACTGTTTTGTCTATTTGTTTTCACTCCAAAGTTCTCCGATATATTTTTCTACTTGTGCATCAGAGCCGTTGATTGCAATCCATTCATCGTCTATCTTGACAGCACACGGCACTGCTTGAATATAGATACAACGGGCTTTTCCGACTTCCTGCTTGTCCAAAACGGATTCCTTCAAGCGATAGAGCTTTTCTTCAAACAACAACTTATCCTCTTGATAAAATGAAATGGTAATCGGCGTTCCTGTTGTATTTTTTTCAAAATCTTCCCGATAACTTGACATCTTGTCTGTCGGTTTGCAATACTTTTTAACCTGATTGACAAGCCCTTTGTTATCCACTTGCACAACAGTTCCCTTCGGCGCTTTTATCTCAATGGAAGTAATTTTGTCATAGTGTGCATGTATCTTGTGAAAAGAATTTCCGCGATTCACACTGCATCGAGTAACCACAAAAGCCGTCCCTATGATAAGCATGGCAATCAGTGCCATTTTTTTTCGTAACATTGTATTCATCTTTTTCACCTTATATCTATTTTTTATTTCTACTTGTTTCCCATCACAAATCCTGTACTGTCAAAAGTATACCATAAAAACAAAAAAACTATGCTATTTTATCAAAAAATAACACAGCTTTTCCTGTTTTCAACCATCTATTATGTTCAAAATTAAGATGCGTGGGATTGATTCCACTTTCGTTGCACAAAAATACGGTACAGTTGTGTTCCAATTACGGATACCACCACAAACTCTCCTGCAGCAACGGATGCCATACTCATATAAATCGGAATTTGATACAATACAGTAAGCTCTATTCCGATGATGATTCCGTTTGCAATTGTCGGCAACAAAGATGCCCAATACACATTCTTACAATATCTCATAGGATAAATTGCAAGGAATGTCGCAAAAGAACCTACGAACACATCAATCGCACCAAGCGGACTGAAGAGATTTGCAATCACGCAACCCAACACCAATCCCGGCACAAACATCGGATTTGCAAATGCCAATAAGGTCATCACTTCCGAAAGTCGAAATTGTACCGCACCATAGCTAATCGGTTCCAAACTTATCGTAAGCACCGCATACAATGCCGCAATCATTGCGTTCCACACCAAAAGTTTCACATTCCATTTCATTCTGTTTCCTCCTCTTGTTTTTTTATAGAAATGGGTTACCAAGAAAACATTTCTTTCTACAAAGCAAGTTGTAGATTCCTACTTCTTTTCAAAAAAGATAGGCTACTCAGTATAGCCTATAAAAATATCTTTTGTCAAGTGATGCCGTTCACAAACTCTCACTCCTGTTAAAAAATCCTGCTCATCAAATCTCCCGTAGAAAAGCTATCAATCAAAAGGCTATCAATTGAAATGTAAAAAACACTCTTTTTTGACATTGGCATATGATACAAAACAGATCATACAAGCAAAAAAAGAGAGAGGTCTCCCTCTCCCTTCACTTTTCCTATCAAGTTGTATCACTCTCTTACAGAAAGTTGTTTGTTCTTATCGTTTAGTCTACCGCAATCGATCCTACCGTGGGATTCTTTTGAGGCAGTCTTTCCCAATACTTTTCATCAATTTGACGCAAAGCACCATCTTCATGCGAACTTACTTTATCATGAGAAATAGCATAGATGACATCATCGATATAAACCATTCCTGATATATTGTAATTGTAACCTCCGAATGTCAATTCTTTCGTTACATGAGAAATTTGTCCTTTTTTCTTCAATTCATACTTCGGAGAAATTTGGTAAAAATATGCTCCCTGAAAATCTACTGATCCTATACTTGATTTTCGTAAATCCGGCGTTGCTACTGTAATCGGAAAACCTAAATATTTTTTGGTCGGATGATATAACAACGCTTTATGTGTATATCCAAGGTCACTGTAAGTTCCCTGCTTTCCTATCAGCTGTTCGGAACATACAACCGGTTTTGAAACATTTGTCACATCAAAAATTGCCACTTTCACTCCATCATTTACAATTCTGTTTCTCTCCTGCTTCACAGAATATCCAAATCCCAATACATGGTTTTGGTCAATCGGATGAAGATAGGTGCTGTATCCCGGTAATTTAAGATATCCCATTACCTTCGGAGCTGTTGCTTTTTTCAAATCTATGACAAAAAACGGATCGACTTCCTTAAATGTGACAAGATAAGCTCTATCCTGCATAAAACGAACAGAATAAATTCTCTCTCCCCTTGCCAAACCGTTCAACGAACTTACCAAATTCATCTTTGAATCAAAAACGGCAATCCCGTTGCCTCCGTTGCGTTCTGATGTGAAGGCAACACGCAAAAATCCATCGTGTTCATCCAATGCAAACTGATTCAACAATGTTCCCTTGATTCGATTTGAACCGATATAAGTTGCTTTTGTTCCTTGCAATCGGAAACGATTTAAAAACGTATATGGTTCCCAATAAAACGGATATCCTTTTGGCTGAATGTTAGATTTTTTAGCAGAATCCTTTGCCAAAGTCTCCTCCGTACGAGGATATCCTGTATAAGAGATGACCAAATCATTTTGAGATAAATACAGTTCTTCTCCATTGCCGATATAGGAGATTTGTTCTGCACTCCGGTTGGTTGCCACATCAAAACTTGTCATAGTGACCATATTAGAAGTATAGTTTCCCGGAAATACGATTATCTTATCGTATCTCGCAACATTATGAGGTGCTTTTGTACCATTCAATTCTTCCTTCAAAATTCCTATATCCCTTTGAGGAGATTTTGTATCTTCCGCCATCGGCATACTTACAAACGGTGCATTTTGTGTTACCACATGAACCACTTTACCATTTTTTCTGGAAGATAGATAATATCCTTGTTGCACCAACTCTCTTATTTTTTTCGGCTGTTCGATATTGGTCACATCATATACCAATGTCACTGTTCCTCCATAAGGTGTCACAGAGTCTATATGAGGGTCATAGTAATTCGGATTATAAAAGTCGCCTATGACAATCAATTTTTTTTGATCGACATACAACTCCATCGGAATCACATTCTCCGGTAAAACAAGTGTTTTTTGGATAGATAACTTTCCTTTTTCCGCCTTTGTAATCATAACGGAATCATCAGAAATATAATAGATGTATTGTCCGTCCGTTTTTATCACATGACCTTCTTCTACGCCTTCCACTTGATGATTTGTTTCACTATAATCACGTTTCTCTTTAGCAGGTGTCGCCGCACCAGCTTCCTCCTCTATAGCAAGCATTCCGTCTTTTAATCCGTAATCCATCGTACGGTAGTACTGTGAAAGATGGGTCTGCAACTCTTTTGCGTTTTGTTCGTTATCTAAATAAAAAACTTCCTTTGTGTTCTTCAGCGTATAGTCCTTCGGATTCAAGTTAATCTTCATTTTAATTTCTTCATTTTCGCCATAGAGCGGCAAAATCAAATAGGTATTAGGGCTTTTTTGATTCAAAAAGTAAGGTAATACCTTTCCATCCAAATTAGTGAACACAATCTTGTCTCTTATCTTATCATCAGACTTATTCAGTTGAATTTCCATTGTTTCATAGATATTTACCTGCTTTGTATCAGTTGACTTCTTTCCATAGGCAAATGCCGTTGTGCAACATATAATACTTGCAATCAGGACCATTATCATTGTAGAAACCAGTCTTTTCTTCATGGTGTTTCCTCCTTTTTTGATACTGTAAAAAAATAACCTTCAAAAAGTTCCTCTCATTAAAAATAAATTTGTGTAATTACCTTATCACACTCTGAACATTCAACCTCATACTTTGCATTTTGCTCTGATAAGTAATACCATTATACCATATTCCTACATTTTTTCAAATTTCTGCAAAGTGCCATAATTCAAAGCGTTCTACAATCAATTTGATTTGCTGTTATTTGTAGTGTGAAATGGTGTAACTCCGGCATAAGGCACTCGTGATACAAACCAAATGTATTGTTATACTATTCTCCGTTTAAAATGCCGGGTATGCAAAATGTACAATTGCTGAAAAATAATTTGGAGAATCATATAGTTCAAAGCATTCAACCTGTCAGTTCTAATAGTTAATAGCATTGCTTGTACAAACGAAATTGAAACAACGATGATCAGTCAGTCCAACCAATCATCCCATTAAAATGACTCCTTTTATTTGCAAAAAAGACACTCTCTTGTTGTCTGCTTTTACAACAAAAAATTTTAAAAAAATAAGAAGATTTTGTGCAATGATGCCTTTAAATAGAAAACGACCAACAAATGAGCAGTTCTACTCTTGTGTGGTTGTTTTCTCCTGGCGAATCAAATTATCTTTCTCTCTTTTTTAGTAAAAGTACATAACCGATATTTATTTATTTCTTTCTTAACTGTATGGTGTTTGCTCTACCATTGCGGTTGTTATCAAGAATATTCAGCGAAAAAACTTGACAGAAACTCTCACTGAACGAATGGATAGACGGGATTGTTAAATATATGTAAGTAGTGCCATCCCCATATTTTCAGGGTAGGCATTATTAGCGGTTCAGTCTTTATTTACAATTGCATTGTACATTATCTCAATTATGCGAGGAGCATACTTTGTGTATGCTATATCCCAAGTCTCGAAATCTGCAAACGAATAAACAATTCCATCATCCTCAAAATAGTATTCATACAGATTTCTGTGTGTCATAATATTACGGATTTTTCGAATACCATCTTGACTGTTAAGAAACACCTCTTCTTCTGAAGTTATTAGAGCATTCTCAAGCATCCATTTTATATCCGATACTACATTTTCATCATCAGATTCCTTTAATAACTTACAGAGAAGTTCAAAAATATTAAACAAAAGTAAAAACGCAGCATAGCTATTGCCCTCCTCATGTAATTGTACCGAAATACGAATCTGTTCACCATAGAATGCAGAATAACACCATATGCAATCTAAATAATGTGTCATTTCTTTTTCTTTCTCTTGTTCTTTGCATTAGTAAATGTTCCGTTTAGTTTTTCCTCACGCAGCTTCATCATATAGTTGAATGCAAGATTATGGATTTCATCACTATCAAGAAATTCCAAAGTTGTAACTGCTGCGTAATGATTCAAATACTTTTTGCATTCACGGAAATAGTCAGTAATTCCCTCGTTGTTTGATAGTTCTTCTTTAAAATCTTTAATTGCCGTCAGCACACCACGTATACGGTCAAAATTCATACGATTGAAGGTATCCATGACATCGGTACATATTGTCTGATTTGTAAAAAGAATTTCGGTTAAAGCATAGTGGTTACTTCCGTTGCAATCATAAGTGAGATATCCATACCACCAAAGACGAGACAACGCATTATCATTTAGAAGACTACCGGGAGTTGTAACAAAGTACCTGTTTTTAATGGTATTTGAGCGTTCTTCCTGCATCCAACGATCTTGAATATAACCTCTATATTCAGGAATAACATGACAAAGATATGTCCACATATACTTATTTGATGCTTGCAAGGGTGTAAGGTTACGGAAAGCTTCATATATGAGCCTTGTGTTAACCAAATCCTCCTGAGATTTTTGAGCATCATCTTTTTTTCCAGAAGTATATGAAGGCTTAAACCTTCCGACATCTACAGATGATGTTTTGAAATATCCATCGGAACTACCGAAATAAGTAGGCAGCCAGTCTTCGTTGGAAGAGTAATTGTCAGCATTTTGCGGGATCTCGTGGAGGAGTTTTTCATAGGCTTCTTCTGTAAAATATCCTAAAAGCATTAATCAACACCTCCTATCATTTGTGTTTCACCGCTATTCATTTCACTGTCTAAAGTATCCTTAAAACTCTTAAGAGCATCGAGAGCAATATCTCCGAGCATATCGTTTGCAAGTGTAGTTGGATAACCTTCATAACTACGCAGGTCGATTCCTTTTGCATCTGCTTTATGATCTATTGCTCTAAACCAGCGCTTACCACTGTATCCGGTTCCGTCATCTGACTCGCCACCGTTCTGGTAGTGACTAATTACATATCCGACAGCTTCAACTAAAACCGGGTAAACAATTACTCCTGCTGCATATCTTCTCAAAACACCATTATTAAAATCTTTGAATTTGTAATACAAATCATATAATTCATTTTTGAGAAAAATCTGAATCTTCTCATCCTCAAAATTGGGAACGACATCTGATTCCTGATTATCATGTCTACTGATATCGAAGATAGAAGAAATGGGCTTTTCAAGTTCTGTGTCATCTACATAAATTGAACGCCTATCCTCTGTTGCCAAAATATCTCCTTTGCGAATCTCAAAGCTGACACCTCCGAAGTACATATCATTAAATTCACCATCACAGCGGAAATTATCGATATTATGAGTAGCAATAACAGAGCCGATAATATCCATTTTAGTAACTACGGAAAATTTCGGCACAAATATCGGCATTTCTGTAGACCCTACCGGAAATTTGAAAAGCTTGCTATATGATGCTGCACTACTTTTGACACTGATTACTACCACAGCATCTCCGGAATCAATCAAAGTCTGTAATCCGTTGCAAACAAGAGAATACTTCATTGGGATAACTATATTTTCACTGTCTACAATAATTTCATTTTCATCAAATGCAGTACAGAAACTACAACCTTCAATATAATCATCACGTCCCAATGCTAACACAGGATTCGGAAATTCGTCCTTGATTTCTTTCATTTCTTAACCACCTCCGTTAAATGAACACTGAGTTTCATTTTTTCCTTCTTTACAAATTTTACGAAGAACATTGCTGTGGTATCAACCTCAACCTTCACAGGTCCAGCCTTTCCACCGGCAATTTTTATACGCTTCCCGTTATAGGTAAAGGATTCCATTTCAAGGATATCAGAACGACTGTCCTCACCTACCGCGAAGCACTCTACATATAGATTTTCATAAGTTTCGGCAGGCTTAATTACAATCTTATAGAGTCCTTGAGAACAACTGATAGGGAACGCTCTCTGTGCCGTAAGATTAGGAGTATTTACAGTCTTTATACCATTTCCGGGAGTAGCACCAGGCTGTGGATTCGGATCATCCGGGTCAGGAGTAACAGGCTTCGGAGGACGAGGCTTCGGAGGCATCGGATTGGGATTATGAGTATGGTTGCGTACATCCCCTTCTTGCTCAGCTCCTTCTTCTTGCACCGCACTCTGTGTGGCAGTACCTCGTTGTGTGCGATTTGTTATGATTTTACCAATTTTGATTTTGACTTTCAGGATGTCTTCACCTTCAGAATGAGCGCCAAGACCATCAATATCGTCAGGAATATATTCACCAATACCTGCCGCATCTATAGTATCCTCGGTGACAATTTCGAATTGATCCTTCAAAAGGTTCAGTACAAAAGTATCAATTTCCTGTATGGATCGTTTTGCAAGCGTTCGCTTTTCTTTGTCAGAAGATTCAATTTGTTTGTAATCCCATTTGTTATGTCTGGGTGGTTCGGTATCCTTTAATAGTTCTCCGAGTTTCTGACCACGAACGATTACAACCGCCGCATAATGCTGGAAAATCCTCTTGAAGTATGTACCGACAAGCATTCCTGTTGCTCTGAAATTGGCAATAGTACGTTTATAACTGCTATCAGACTTAATATAGACCTCTACATCATCCGGTTCTAATACTTCAAGAAATTCCTTGCAATCAGGTGTGGTAAACGCCTTATATAGCTGCGTTGTGGCAATCATCTCTTGGTTGTTTGACAAATCAAAGAAAAGACGTGACAGAGTATCTGCATTAATCATGTGATGTTCGGTAGAATCTTTTAATTCCACAATGAGTCTACCTTCACTGATAGCAACAAAAAAATTCTTGAGAACAGCATTTGTTATATTCTTTACCCAATCTTTTGACTGTGTAAAACCGACAATAATTACATCCGTTCCTCTTTCGGTACGGGTAAAGCAGTCACGGAATGCATTAGTGTCGGTATCAAAGATGGGTTTCCATATTTCGTTTTCCTCATCGTTATTCTGATATTTTCCGACACGCTGTGTGGGTTTTCCGTCAGAGTTCAGAAGAGTGGCAAGACGAGCAACACCGATAAAAGCACTTTCATTGTCTTCGGCAAGTGTGTTATAGAAAACCATACTAAGCGAAGAGCATGCAAAAGGTGCATTTTTCCCGATTCCGTATGAACCCGCACTGTTTTCGTCACTTTTAACGGAAATACCATCCGATCCGGTCAAGGCTTCCCACGAAGATGACAGCTTTCCGCTATGGCTTCCGCTTAATCCTTTGGTATGGTAGTCACTTGCAATCAATACGGGAATGGTTTCCTGCTGTAGAGTCGTTTCGGCTCCGGTGACAAAACGAGACAGCTTGGCATCCATTTCATCACCCCAATAGTTGCGACAGCCCTTAAGACATTCTCCGTATTCAGAAAAAACATCGTATTGAGCCATATTAATTTGTCTGAATTCAAATACAACTTTTACGGGAGCATCAGTAGTCTCAAGATGTGCGTCAAGGGAGTTCTGACAAATCTCTCTTGTGAGATTATCAAAAAGTTCCTGCCCCTTGAAAACTTCAATATCATTATTAGTATATCCTTGCCGGGTTCCACCTGAGAGAGGAGGAAAACGCCAACTAATGTGTGTCATTCACAGTCACCTCTTTATCTATTCTAGTGTGAATCTTTCTTCATTAACAGAATCACTACCATTGTATTTTGCCTTTGTGTTTTTAAGTTCACGTTCGATAGCAGCAAAAATTTTTTTAACATCTGCGTCAGTATATTCATAGTTCACTGTGTTGGAACAATTTCCGAGAAGTTTCAGCATATCAATAATTTTATTTGTACGAACTTCTGCAAGTCTTACAAAACGTTCACGTTTGGTTTCATTCTTTGCCATAATGTGCCCTCCGTATGAAAAATATAAATCTATTTCTAAAATGTAATAAGACATACAAAAATGTGTAATTCTGTTATATATAATAACAATTTTTCTATATATTCATCAATATATTTTTTAAATATAAATAATATTTTAAAAATATAGTAACTATTGCACATTTAAAATATCCTTTAATATTAAACACTATTTTAAAATATAGACATAGTGTACGCGTCTAAAAAAGAGAAGAGAATAAAATATAATAGCATTAATAAACAAGATTTTTTATTATTTTTTTGGAATATCCCCAAGAACTGTGAAACAATCAACCATAAATTCCGCCATGGTTTCTATCACCGGAATAGTAACCGAATTTCCAAACTGTTTGTATTGCTGTGCAACGGAAACTTCAGACGGAAATGAAAAATGATCAACACCTTCTTCATCAAGAAATGCATAATTAATAAAACCTTGTAATTTACCCCATTCTCGAGGTGTCATAACTCGAATACCTCTATTATTTAATGCTGTTCTTTTGGGAGGTATAGTCATTCCCGCAATACCTTCCTGGGGATCATAAATCAAATTACGTTCCTTTCCGGAACCACCAGTAGCCATTATTGTATTCGCTACAGGGTGTTCAATACCAGGCTCATTAACAACACGGTATCCGAATCCGTTTCCCTTTTTACGCTCTCGCTCTCTGTGACGAACGAGTGTGTTAAAATAACCCGAAGACATATAGTATTTTGGCTCGGCTCGGAACTCAAGAAGCGAATTCAAATCTTCATACAAATACCTGTTTTTTTCTGTAGGAAGTAAATTTCCAATTCCAAGGAGTGTATCCGCACCATAGAGTTGACGATTAAATGCCATAATGTACGTACGTGGACGATTTTGAGGAATACCGAAATTACGAGAATTTCTAATAAAATCTTTCCCATTATAAATGAGTTCACCGATATCATTATAAGTGACCCCTATAACCTTGTAGTTTAAGAGTTCTTCCAAAGTATGTATTATGACACGAAAAGTATTTCCTTTATCGTGTCGAACAAGATTATCTACATTTTCAAGAAATATAGCTCTTGGACGTGTCCGTTGGATGATTTCTGCAATATGATTAAAAACAACACCATTCTGTTCATTGTTAAAGCCTTCTTCCAATCCTGCTCGACTGAATGTTTGGCAAGGAAATCCTGCAAGCAGAACATCATAGTGCAGCCCCTCTAATGCGGTTTTGAATTCTTCACTTGTCAAGTCATTATCAGCATCTTCGCCGTATAAATGCTGATATGTTAAGCAAGCATAACGATCGATTTCTGCAGCCACCAAGTTTTTAAAATGGCCTGTCAATTCAAAACCTTTCCGAATGCCGCCAATTCCAGCACATAAATCAATTGTTGTAAACAGCATAAATCATCTCTCCCTAAATGCAGATTCAACGATATCGGCACAAGTAGTCACGTTTTTTTTAATGTCATTCCCCCAGAATCTAAGGACGAGCCATCCTTGCGATTGTAGGTGTTCGTTAACTTCCACATCGCGCTGCATATTTCTTTCGATTTTAGAAATCCAAAATTCTTGATTGCTCTTGATTTCTTTCTTTTTTTCAGCCCAGTTGTAGCCGTGCCAAAACTCGCTATCGACAAACACTGCAATTTTCTTTCCTATAAATGCAATGTCAGGCTTTCCGAAAATAGTCTTCACATTCTTTCTATAGTACAAATTACGAGACCGGAGTTCTCTGCGAAGAAGTAATTCAATTTCAGAATCTTTGTTTTTGACACGGCGCATATTGAAACTGATTTGTTCTTTGGTCTTTTTACTCATTATTCTTACCAATCCGTTCTGATAGGTCAATTTAGAATGAATCCTCGACAGAAGATACCAATATAACTCTTATTGATCTACATTCAAAAAAAGAAGATTCCATATGACAAGGTGTCTTTTTGCATATTTCTGATGACAGGGTGTACAATTTATTTTCTTGCTCAGGTGTACGGGTTAATATGAAAATAATTTTTTCAACAACGCGCCTTACTGACGAACATTTTCCCGTTTTTCATACTAATTGACAATCATGCTGCTCCGATTAATTGCTTTAGCTAATTGCTCTTGAGTCAAAATCGGAGTTTGATTTTTTCTTAATGACCGCAAATACGCACTGAAAGATTGGTCATTCATATTATCTACTCCAAAAAATAAATATGTGAGTTCACCCACATATTTTAATGCATACCAAATAGAAAGTCAACTGAATGGTTATAGACGCAAAAAAGTAGCTACAATACTACTTTTTTGTTTAAGTAATTTGATTTTTATTTTCATATTGCCACAAAGAATACAATCTCTAAATCGGGAAACTGCTTATTCAAACAATCTTATTTGTTCTTTTCCCTGTTCGGTGATAACGATAGTTTTTTTCTTTTGTTCTATCGTTTCTAATAAATGGTAACCAGTACATTGCCGTTTGTTTCCAAAATTTTTCGATAGAAATTTATCATCGCTTCAAAATAATCTGTAATTTCTTCCTTAATCTCATCTTCCTCTTCTTCATAGTCCCAAATATTAGGATAAAGGTCTGCTTTTTTACAATCTTCCATGCTGAATTCATCCATCGCAGACTCTATGTCAAAGTCCTCCAAAGCGGATAGAACGTCTGCAACTTTTGACTTATCGGTGTAAGCGATAAAGTTTTCGATTCCTTCCATAACGGATACTCCAACAACAGCTTCGCTCAAAGGGTCATTTTCTATCGGCTCGCTACTGTCCACCCCTGTCAATACAAAGTGAAGAACATCCCACATTTTGTCAATGTCAAGCAAAATATCTGCTTCTTCATTCCACTCTTCCACTTGTTCCATAAGGTCATCTTCACTGCCGGAAAACTCTTTTAATTCTTTTAAATTTTCATCACTCAAATATTGATAGTTTGCAATCAATCCCATTTTAACTACCTCCCTAATATTGATTTTATTATTTCTTTCTATACAATAATTTATTTTATTACCCATGTCAACGTCAAGTTGTTATCTGATAACCTATCGTTCAACCATATCCATCCATATTGTTTGTGTCATCACAAATTTAGTCTATTCAAAGCAGGAAATATCAAGTGTATCCCCTACAAATGATACGATGTCTTCATGATTTTCACTGATTAACCAATCCAATTTTTTGGATACAATATAAAAATCATTGAGCCCATTCACATTTCCAATGATACAAATCAACTCCGAAATACCCATTTCGTATATCCAGTATTTCGGCTGAAAATGGATGACATCTTCAAATAGTACATATACCATATCGTCATGAGATGATATGATCTTCGGCAACTGTTGAACCCACATAGAGTCTTCTGATACATCAATTATTTGACACAGAAAGTTCCGTTTGAATCCTTGCCCCATATTAGACCAATGAATGTTATTTGTTCTCGTGAATTTTTGTTCTATTGATTTGATAATAGAATGATAACTCATCTTGGAACACTCAAAACATCTTTTTCTATCCAGTGTATGTTCTTTGATGACTCTCTCTATTTCATTTCGTATCTCCATGGTATCCCCCAAATATTCCATCTATCAGCTCTGTCATATTGCTTGCCCCCTATATGCCGTATCGGAATTTGCAGATATCACAAATTACTTGACTGACATCTCTTTTTCCATTAAATTTTATGACATCCTTTATCACCACTCTGTAGTAATGTGACTTCTTTCTATTGATTTCTGTTACATCATGATGTCAGAAAGGAGTAATCTCTTCCCATTGTTTTTTCTTACTTTATTGTTTTCCTGCTCTATCCTACAACTCCAGTTTTAAGGAATTGCCGTCCAAATAAATTGCTTTTGATTCTGTAATTTTGATTTTTTGGTCCTCGGTAAGTCCTATCGTTTCTCCATGTTCCAATGTCACATCCTGTTCTATGATATATTGAAGGACTGTCAATAAAAAAACGTATGCGTCATCAGATTCCATCGAAGTATCGATGATTTCTATCTCAGACTTTCCAAATTCTTTCATTCCGTAGGTATACAGACCGGTTTTGTCATTGTTGTTGATGATTCCGATATAAACCCAAAGTTGAACCGGTAATAAATCTTCTAATAACAAATCTGCAAGGTCGATATAAAAATCTTTTGGAAGCAGTAATGTCGATGCTCCTTGATATACCCCTATTGCAGTTTCGGAAGTTCTTAAAATAGAGGCATTGACTTTGGACAAGATGGAATACCGTTTGAGTGCAGATGTGCTGCTGCCCAATATAGATACGATTGCATGTTGTGTATGCTCTTTGATTTCTTGTTCTGCATCTTCCCAAAGATAGGAGTAGCTGTACATGGATTCAAATTCCTCATCCGGTATCGGTGCAGGTATCAATCCAATCACAATAACCTCCCCATCAATGTTGAATGATATTGTCGTATCACTATGTTCTATCTCATCCACTTTCAGCCCCCAATAAGATTGTAAATCCTGTATCACTTTATCTGCTGAATACGAACTGTCACCTTGAAACATCGGCATTGACAAAACCAGTTGTCCTTTCTGTTCCGGTTTTTTGTTCTTCTTCCCAAACGGATTTTTAAAAATTCCCATACTTTCCTCCTTATTTCAAATCATCTTTTTTAATGTTTCTACTCATACAAATCTCTATTACAAGTAAATTTATTTTTATATTGTCATGATTTTGTTCCATCTCATCAATTGATAAACATTTTTGGCAGAAATCTACCCTCTCCGATAGAACCATACATGATATTCCCAAAGTATTCTCAGACATCACTATCCTTTTATTCTCTGTCGAACATATCTTTTGTACAGATTGTAATGTTGCAACATTATGATTATGAATATTGCCAAAAACCAGCAATCACAGTTCCATTTTCAGAATGTCGATACAAGTACAATGCTCCGTAACCGAAGATATAATTCTCATTTATCAAATCTTCTGTGTAATAATCCTCATCTATTTGAACAAAAAACTCATATCCCTCTTTCTCTAATTTCTCCGTATCATACGATTCCTCCTGTATCAATTGAGGGAATCTCGATTTTGTGAAAAAATCAAAGGTATTGTCATCCACCTCAGAATATCCGGTAAGAAATGATTTCTTGATACCCTTCAAGGTATAGTTTGTGTTGTCACTCTCTTTTGAAAAACGATGAGAAAAGACCTTTACCGAACAATTGGGATAGGTATTGTTGTCAATCATAACACCATAATCTTCCGGCACAAAGATAGAAAAGTATTCTTCATGATTGTCCGGATTTTGAAACATCATATAGAACCGATATCCTTCTATTTCACTTTCTCTATCAAGAAATAAACAAGGTAGATTCCCTCCGATTCTTCCTACTGTTTTGTTTTCTGCACTCTTACCAATGCTTGCGATTAAATTCATTTCATCCTCCCAAACCTTTTCGTTTGACCATAATCCAATCTCACGTAATCTGTTTTTGCCTTTTTGAAACTCCTTTGTCAACTTAAACTATCTCTTTCTTATTCTCTGCAAATGTGTTCCATACGAAACTGTGTTGCTGTTTCACAATAGAAACTGAAATGATATCGATTGGTTATGGATGAACCGGAACATCAGAAGAAATAGAACATAAACCGTTATTTGCTACTAATATCTTACTCTAACAATCAAGTGATTGTCTTGCTCTTTATTTGAAGTGTCCTGACATTCTTACCATATTCCATTTGATTTTCTCACTTTGTTGTTCCAATTCCAGTCGATAAGTCTATCCACTCTAAATCACAGGTGTTCTTTAAAATCATTTTTTTCACTTTGTGGAATCGATTGTCCAACTCTATTCCATCCTTTGTAACACAAATATCCGGATACCATTCTTTGAAATCTGCATATCTTGCTTTTTTGATGTCAATCATAACAGTTGAAATCGGTTCAAATGTATCATACTGAACACTTTCTACTATCATGAAGTCTTCTCCTACCAAAATAATATCCCGATCATATATCCAAAACGGAAGTTTTTGATTCCCACTTAGAATAACAGAATAAATACCGTCGCCCCGAGGAGGTTCTGTTTCATAATGAACAGTTATTCCACACTTTTCAAGTCTTTCATCAAATTTTCCGGTATGATCTTCCATGTATCCTATTTTGAAAATTGCAACATCATTTTGTCCGTCAAAAACCATACTATCTTCTCCTCTTACCAATATGATAATATTGTATTCCAATCTTTGGAAGTAAGCAAATCATATTTTCCAAAAACGGGAGTTTCAGAACACTCTTTTGAGTCATCGTCGTCTTGACTACTTTTCCTTTTTATTTCTTTCTGTTTCAGTCAAACATCAGATTCAACACATCGGTTCTATCCAAAAAATCAAAGAGGAAGTATCGCCTGCATTCGCTTACTTCCTCTCTACCACTTTATGTTGACAAACTATTCTTCTTCGTCTGTTTCTTCAGCTCCAACATAAATATATTCCATCACCACATCACAGAGCTCTCCTGATTCATCATAACCGAAATAGACAGGATACTTTCCGTCTCCAAACCCTGATTGAATCATCGGTACAGTATATTCTGTATTTGGAATTTTAAAGTTAATCCAGTCTCCGCCGTCTCTTTGAAATTCAGGATGCTCAAGATAGCTTTTTCTAAATTCCTCTGCAAAAAAATCATCATACATATTTCCTTCCGGATGTTCTTTTTCCCAAGCGTCCACAAAATCACAATAGGCATCTCTTGTGTTGGTATCAACGATAGTTGCAAGGCCTGCATCCACATTGAAACCGAAGAAACTGTCACTGTCGATACCTTCCAAATTTTCAGTACCTTCCAATGCTTGACGATAGACAACGGAATCCTTCTCATGGAATCTCACTCTGCTGGCTATATATCTGTAATGATCTTCTTCCAATTCTACCACTAAAGTTTCAAGAGGATATGTTCCCATCGGTACTTTGGTAAAGTATGGCTCTTCTTCTCTTTTGAGCCAAACAAGAGGATCTCTTGCCAAAATCTCATCTGTCGTAAAGTTTACCGTACCCATATTTAACAAAAAAAGATTTTTTCCCTCTACTTCATCACTTTTAAAAAGTTCGGAAAAATTCACCGGTGATACCAACAAATCTTTCACTTGTTCATATTGTTCCAACCACTCTTTTGATAATTCCATCCTTTTCTCCTTCTCTCCTATCGTTAGGTTCTTGAAAGAAAACCTATCAAGCTTTCTTTCAGAATATGATTCTGTTTTACTATATCATTCCACACCATTATAAGCCAAAGTCATATAAACCAAACTCATACTCCATATCCTAAAGTTTGGTTAACATCCTGATATGCTTTACAATTTGTATGATGCTGAATACCATAACAACTATCGCTCCTGCAAACAAAACTGCTACTCCCGGGATAAAAAGCTCTTTCCCTTTTTGAATATCTTCTATCAATTTCACAACAAAGACTCCTAACACAAGAAAAGATGTGAGTGTCATAAAACTGAATGTTGTGATATTCTTGATACAAATTGCTTTTGTCATTATTTTTCTCATAGCGCATCATCCCTTGCAATCAAATATGATTTTCCTATTCAATCTATCTCAATCTGCTTGTCCAGTTCTACCATTCTCAAAATTGCTTGTCGGCTCAAGTGCTTTTCCTCTAAGCTATCGTCTTGCAACAGTTTGATGTCTATTTGCACATCTGCGACAACATGAACAGGATTTGCTCTCTCTCTCACCATACAGGTCACAAACGGTGCATTTGGAATTGTCACGATATTTTGATAATCTACATAGTAAGGAGAATCCGCAAAGACAGCAGGAGTAGTTATCCCAAACACAATACGGATTCCATGAAAATTGAAAACAGCTCTGTCTTTCTGCTTTCTTTTTTTTAATTTTTTGTAAGGCGAAAGTTCAGATATTGCAATATCCAAAGAACAAGCCCCTCTTCTCTTTTCTTTGCCTTCTTTCAAGGAGTTGACCAATACAATTCTGTGTCCCGGAAATTGCAATAGATAGGTGGAATACCAAATAGCTTGTGGCTCCGGAATCTTTATCTGTAATTCTCCCTTTTCAATTTTGAATTCTTTGTTTTTCCAATACAACACAGCATACTCATCATACAGTTCAAGCTGTCCTTCTTCCTCTTTACTGCTCCAATATTTTTTGGCAATCCATGCCGGCAATCCCATCGCAATCGGAATCAAAGAGAATATCAAATAAATTGCATGTCTTGGGTTGTCTTGGAAGTATATCGGTCCATCGTACGGACCTTTGTTGATGCCCGAAACAACAAGAAATCCGTAAAAAAGCAACAGCCCCGTTGCAACTCCTACTATTACCATCATATACAATACGCCCGGCGAATACTTATTACATCGAAATTCTGTTTTTCTCATCAATCACAACTCTCTTTCTTTTTGGAAGGTAGGCCCAAAAAATACCATATTCTAACCAAACATCTCATCTTCTTCCCTGTGCTTTTATTCATAAACAATATTTTACATCATAGTTAATGATATTTCAAATCCACGTGCCCCTATGGGACATGACACATTTTTTCAAAACCCCTTTTTCTATCTTTCATAAATTTCAATCCACGCGCCCCTGTGGGACGCGACAAATTCCAAAATCTGAACTGGAAATTGTAAGAGAAATTTCAATCCACGCGCCCCTGTGGGACGCGACACCGACCGCAAACCCTTTAGCCGTTGCACGAACGATTTCAATCCACGCGCCCCTGTGGGACGCGACTTAATGTTAAAACTACAAATGACATAAAAACAAATATTTCAACCCACGCGCCCCTATGGGACGCGACGAAAGTGATAGATTTAATACGTTTTGTAAAAAAATTTCAACCCACGCGCCCCTATGGGACGCGACATACCGTTCCGGCAACAAAACTTTCATGGGTGTATTGCATTTCAATCCACGCGCCCCTGTGGGACGCGACGTTGCCATATTAATATACGTTCCGGCTAAGAATTTGCTATTTCAATCCACGCGCCCCTGTGGGACGCGACTTTGTTGTATTACTTCCGACATCTGACATATCAACAATTTCAATCCACGCGCCCCTGTGGGACGCGACTCAAAAATCAGACACAATGGATAAAACAGCAATAAGTATTTCAATCCACGCGCCCCTGTGGGACGCGACACGAGGAAGCTATCAACGAACTTGCAAGACGCAACATTTCAATCCACGCGCCCCTGTGGGACGCGACGGATGATTTATTATGCCAGTAACTTTAGCAGAGGCAAAATTTCAATCCACGCGCCCCTGTGGGACGCGACAAGCTTTTTCAGTTGCTGGGAAACGGAGAGGATTTATTTCAATCCACGCGCCCCTGTGGGACGCGACGTCCACCGCCACCTCTTCGTCCACCTCTTGATTGTTGATAAGCATTTCAATCCACGCGCCCCTGTGGGACGCGACTTAGGCCAAGCAGGTAAAGCAGGACAGTACTCCGATTTCAATCCACGCGCCCCTGTGGGACGCGACTATATATTTTAGACGGCAAAACCTTTTTGGTGTATGATTTCAATCCACGCGCCCCTGTGGGACGCGACCTACAGTAGAGTTATGGAATTTAGCGATGATTAAATTTCAATCCACGCGCCCCTGTGGGACGCGACGTATATGCCTGATAACGCAAGTATGATTGTAAATTTCAATCCACGCGCCCCTGTGGGACGCGACGGCAGATGTATGAAGAAGTCAATATGTTATCCGCTAAAAATTTCAATCCACGCGCCCCTGTGGGACGCGACCTCTCACTCTCACAGTATCCGAACTCTATGGTAATTTCAATCCACGCGCCCCTGTGGGACGCGACAATTCCACCAAATCCCGCAATGATACGGTCAATTTGATTTCAATCCACGCGCCCCTGTGGGACGCGACGATATTACGTTGGCGGATATCGAAGACAATGTTATTATTTCAATCCACGCGCCCCTGTGGGACGCGACCGATGGAAATATTGAAGAATCAATTGTTTTAACAGATTTCAATCCACGCGCCCCTGTGGGACGCGACGTTGCTCATATTTTATATTAAGAGGTGATTTATGAACATTTCAATCCACGCGCCCCTGTGGGACGCGACCACTCGAGAGTAGACGATCAGGATAGATATAAAATTTCAATCCACGCGCCCCTGTGGGACGCGACATACATTTCAGGGTGTTTCTTTGAATATTACCGATTTCAATCCACGCGCCCCTGTGGGACGCGACTTTGATTTTCCGAATCCCGATAGAATTCATAAATTGATTTCAATCCACGCGCCCCTGTGGGACGCGACAGACTTGATACACTGGAAGAGAGGTGCAATAAAAATTTCAATCCACGCGCCCCTGTGGGACGCGACCCATATACTATTTTGTCAAAATAGCTGATTGATCTGATTTCAATCCACGCGCCCCTGTGGGACGCGACGGAAATTTGGATATAAGATTACTGGAACAGAAAACATTTCAATCCACGCGCCCCTGTGGGACGCGACATGCAGGCTGTCCGTTTAGGTTTTCAATCGTCTCAAATTTCAATCCACGCGCCCCTGTGGGACGCGACCCAATCTCAAGCGATTTTAGAGTATCAATTTTATTTATTTCAATCCACGCGCCCCTGTGGGACGCGACTACGGGATAGACTTAAACATCGAGGAGTTGCATTGGTGATTTCAATCCACGCGCCCCTGTGGGACGCGACAAAAAGTATATGTAAAATGTAAAAAATGTAAAAAAATTTCAATCCACGCGCCCCTGTGGGACGCGACTGCAATCAGTTAGGCTTTTCATAGCAGATTCAAACATTTCAATCCACGCGCCCCTGTGGGACGCGACCAATCCTCTTTGATTGATGGATTCGGTGAGGTTATATTTCAATCCACGCGCCCCTGTGGGACGCGACCGCAATATATTGTATCATTTATTACGGCTATATATTTTTAACAACAATTTTGATTCAATCAATAGTGAAAAAAAACTCTTTTTCTATTACTTTTTACTTGAATCCTATATCAAAAAATGTGTAACACAGGTTCTCTAAATAATCTTATTCATTACACTGATGCATTCTAAACAAACAGAACCCCGCTATCAGGATTATAGGATTCACTTTTCCCTAAGGTTTCTATCTTTCTTTCCCAATTTTTTCCCATATGATATATTCTTATATTATCTGAATCGGGATCAATCATTTTCTCAAGTTGATGTTTGATTTTGACCAATTGTGCCGGATCAACACTACACTCAAACACTGAATTCTGGACTCTTTGCCCATAATTCACACAAAGTTTTGCAACTTTTCTCAACCTTGTTCTTCCTTCTTGTGTAGAAGTTTCAACATCATAAGCAATAATCACTAACATTTGCTACTCCTTTATGATAAATGGCGGATATGACTCAAGATCACCTCTGATATATCTGTTTAACAACATGGATTGTACATGTGGCAATAACCCAATCTTCACTTTTTCTTTGAGGTACGGATGAACGATTTCTGTTTGCTTTCTCTTCTGCCAATATTCGATTATTTTTTTCCTGCCGGAGTCTTTGATTAACACTGCACCGCTCTCTTTTTTCTCAAAATCATTTTCTTTCACAATCTTTAAGTTAATCATCGTCAGAACTGTGCGATCGACCATAAAGCCTCTTAATTCTTCCATCATATCAAGTGCCATTGACATGCGTCCCGGTCTGTCCGTATGCATAAATCCTACGTAACTGTCGATACCAACTGCTGAAAGCGCAGAACCGACATCATGTGCCAATAGAGTATATAACAAAGATAACATAGAATTTACATTGTCTTCGGGAGGCCTTTTACTTCTCTCGTTAAAATAAAAGTCTGACTTTTGTTGTAAAATAAGCTCATCAAAACAATCAAAATATGTTTTTGCAACGATTCCCTCATAGCCTCTGATGGTATCTTTCTCGTCAGATTCTTTTATTTTTGCAAGACAGCCATCTATTTTTGCTATATTTTCTTCAAATTTTTTAGAATTTACCTTATCTTTGTGATCTAAAAGACATCTTCTCAAAATTCGTTTTGAGTTCAAACCTTTTGCATAAATAATATTTCGAACAAAACCTACTGATGTTTCAGAATCTGCCATTCGATACTGTTCTCTTCTTAGCAAAACATTCCCGTTTTCTTTTCCGATGACTCTGCCACAAAACTGACCTTGTGGTGTTAAAAAGGAAATTCCTATATTATTTTCTGAACAGAGCCTCATCAGAGCCGGACTGACTCCAAGATAGCTGAAGCAGATAATATCGTTCAAAATATGAATCGGATATCTGCCGATTTGTACTCCATCTTCGGTAATCACAACATTTTGACCGTCTTTTGATAAATAGGCTTGTTCTTTTGTTACATACAACGTATTCAGTAATTTTTTCATGTTTCATCCTCATATAAATAATGTTCAACCGATGCCTTCCTTTTTGTAATCCTTGGCATACAAATATCGTATAACGAACATAATTGACAATTTTTAAAAAATTCTGCCGGGGGAATCTTTTGTTGATGATACAAATGATGCATATCATTTGAAATCTCAATCACTTTTTTTCTAAGCTCATCTGTTATTGAAACTTCAAGCCGTTTATTCGTTTTAAAGTAATAGAGGTATGACTTATCTATCTTTATGTCCCATTTTTCTTCCAAACAAATTACTTGGGCACAAAGCTGAACGATGTCTCTTTCATCCGGTTTCTCTTTTCCTCGTTTATATTCAATAATCTCCGGAAACCATGTCCCCTTGTGGCGATTTAGCTTTATCCCATGATCAGATTTTTGAAATTCTATCACATCTATCACTCCACTAAGTCCTAATCTTTTGGATGACACAGGAACCGCACGACTCATCAAAAAACCTCTTCGTTTTTCTTTTAAAAACGGCATATCCGCTTTTTCATGAAGATAGTTCCCTTCCATTGTGCTTTGATTCTCAGCCCACTGTTGCTCAATATGAATCAGTGCCCATTGTCGTTTACAAAAATAGTAATGCTGAATCCCACTTAACATGAGATAATCATCTTCATTATACATGTTTACAGTCCTTCTATCACTGTCAGTTTCAATCCCAGCTTTTCATATTCTTTCAATGCATTCTCATCAATATGAATATGATAGTCTTCATAGCAACGATGTTCTTTGTCTTCTTTATCCCATTTTAATAGAGATTTTATCTTTGCGCTGGACACGTCCCCAACCTTGCAGGAATGTTCAAACCAAAAGATTTGTTTTACTTCTATAGAACCGTCGGGTCTTGCTGAAGATGCATCATTCACAAAAATTGTTTTCAGTGCTGCTTTGAACTCTTCCAAATCCTTTTCATTGAATCCTGTTTTTTCAGCAAAATAGGAATTGACAGCTCCATGTACGACATAAGTCCCGAATTCAACAAAATGTTTCATCCCCAAGGTGTCAGGTGCTCTATCATTCGGATTTTTTTGTTCCATTCCATTCACACTTTTTGTAATTTGCATATCCTCAATAGTGATAGGCTCCAAAGACTTTGCGATTCCGATAGATATCGGCCCTCTGATACCGATGGAACGCTTATCATAAGTAATTACCTGCCCAAAGGCTCTCACATCAATCCATTTTTCATGAAATCCTTTTTCAACCTCTTCATCAGACATCGTTTTTTTAAAATGAGCTGCATATCTTTTTTCAAGAGAAGTGTATCCGTCTTCTGTTCTTTCTCTTGATTGAACAAATATTGCATTCCCGTTATCTTGAAGTCTATTTCTTATCTTTCTTTTCAAACATACATCCGATACTTCTCCCAATCCGTTTGAATCCATTCTCGGTCTGTTTCCTGACAAAGGATCTCCGTTGACATTTGCATTTTGTACTGTAAAAGTCATTATAAAATCTACCTTATTCATCATCATTCTCCTTCTTTGTATACAAATCTTTTTTCTGAGCATAGTATCCAAAAATAAAATCGTTATCCAACTGTGTATTAGTTTTATATTTTCTGTTTTCTTGTGTATCAAGAAGTTCAAAAATCTCACTTTTGGCTTTTTCTGTCTTGATGAGAACTCCAACTAAATAATCCGGTTTGTTTGAAGACAATATATAACTTGCACAGTATTTTGTAGCCAATTCCAATGTTTTCATCGTGGTATCCGGCTTGTTTACAAAAGAATTCCAATACCTTAATGCATTCGTCGCTCTAATCTTCGATTTTTTGCTTGAATCGTCTGATGAAGCGAGTGAACTGCGTTGTTGATCGCGCAAAACCGCCTCCTCCAATCCCTCATAAATAGCAAGAAGTCGTCCATACAGATACGATCTCGTTTGATGACTCTCTTCTCTCATTTCTTGATACTCCTTTCTTCCTTCGCTAAGGATTGCCAAACTTACCAATAACATAAATCTCCATTTTTCACTGTATTTTTGCCTGTTTCTGATATTTTGAGCCAAGGCATTTTTGATATTGGACGGAACGCTTTTGCCTTCCACTAAAGCGGTCACCAAATTTTGAAATTGATCTTTCTTAAATTTTCCGTCATCTATTACCAATATTTTATTTCGTTCAATTCCATACGATGCCAAAAGAATATAATGTAAACTCGGTACATATTCAACATAAGTTTCTTTTGCTTGCTTCCACTGTTCCCAAATATATTTTTTCTGCCATGATTGAAGATTTTCAATCAACTGGGAGTTCGGCATTTCTTTATAGTATCTGATAGACATCCTACCGTTACTTGACTTATCTACAAGCATTATATAATACTGTTCTTCCGGATTCAGCTTTCCTGTCCCTCTTATAAATGCTCTGCTAATCTCTTTGTTGGATTCTGAAACAGGATTTTTTCCTTCCTCTTCCATATCGTCATCCATGTCACTGCCGGTCAAATCAAACGCCATGGTATTTTTGATATCTCCCGAAAACCAGTTCACCAAAAATAATGTATCTGCCAAATGGATATGACTATTGCGATTCTCCAACAAGAATTTCAGCATCAAATGAATCTTTTCTGAACTCTTTCTGCCAACTCTGATAATATCGCTGCCATTATGAAATCTTCCGAAATAGGTTTCTTTATTATTGCTGACCGAAATTACCTTAGCAGTCCCCATCAACCCTCTGTGTTTCTCTGTAATGGTCTCTTTCGTCCCGCTGATGTTACAAATACTAAGGGTTCCTTCTCGTTCATACCTATCATCAATATAGCTAACAAATTCTTCTTGCATTTCAGAAAAAGTATTCACTTTCAAATAGCTGCCGTTATGACACCTTACTTCAAAACATACAAAAGTATCTTTGAAATCATACTCTGTTTTTTTATTCTTCTCACTGGTATATTTTATCTTTCCTTTTCCCGTTTCCACAATATCTTTAAGTGGCAATTTGGATAATATCAGAGCATAGTTCTTCTCATTCGACAAAAAGAGTTTAACAGCATTCAAAAATAATTTTACTTTCGGATGCTCAGCATAATCATAAAAATTATCAAATTCTTTCCGGTAAGCTTCAATCTTCTTCTTATCCGCAATTTTTGAAATACAATACTGCATTTTATCTTCAAGAGGATGAGGAGCAACACCACTTGAACGTGCAACGGAATCTTCGGTGATTGGAAACAAATACACTTCACCGTCAACAGCAAACTCTGCATTTAATAATTGTCCTTCTTCATCCAAAGTTACTTTCAAAACATTATTTTTTTTCGATGTTATGCTTTGATGATACAGCGGTAATAGAACAGCGTCATTGCCATTGTACTCTCCTACCAAACCTTCTTTTTCAGAGTATTCATAACATCTCAGTAAATTGGTCAAAACGCTCATATGGACTCACCGCCTTCCCCATACTCTTTCAATTCCTCGTCCACACTTACTACCCCTTTATGTGCTTTGATGGTATAAGAGGAAAGGATATTTGTAATTTCACATTCTTCCTGAGGTTTGATTTGAATGATTCCATCTCTCATGATTGTATGTGTAAAAAGTGATTTCAAAGGTTCTGTTTCATCATTTGAGTAGATGAAAGAGTGGAAGATATTGCCCAAATCAAAGTCGCTTCCGTAATAAAAGGTTTTTTCCGTCAGATACTCTTGTTCCGTAATCTGCTCGACATAACCGAGAAACTCTCTTGCACCTAAAAATACATCTCTCCTTCCTCCTTTTCTTAAACTTCGTTCTGTAATGGTCTCATGTTTTTTCATAATTCTGTCCCGGGAAAGATCCTGTCTATACAAGTTCCATTCGAAGTGATATTGCACCAAATATTCTACATTTTCCAGAACCGTGACATAGTTCAAACCCGCAGATAAATCCCCATACAATGCTCTGTATCCCATACTATGAAATCTTACCGGATTTACGACCTTGATTGCATCGACAACATTACGAATTGTCGGTTTAAAATAAACTGCATCACAGATTCCTTGAATTGCCTGTGCTGTCGGCACTTGATAACTGATTCTCTCACCACCGCCTTTTGTTGCAGGATCCGCCCATAAGGCATAGTCTCCTGTGATACGCATATAAAAATGTTTTGACTTTTCCATTTCCAACTTTTTTGACATGATAACCTCCTTTCTTATCTTCATTGTAAAAATATAATAATAATTTGTCAAGTAGAAAAAGAAAACTTTTGATCTTTCTTTTTTTTTATTGTATTTTTTGTTATAATGTTCCATATCACAATTGGATTGTGTGGATTGAAATATTGTAAAAATGTAATGCAGTAAAGATTGGGCGTAAGCCCAATTTTTATATGATAAGAGAATCAATTTCTTCACTTGCTCCGAATCTTTCATTGTAGTGATCATTTTGTAATACCTTGATGGATCCGTTAAGATAGCTGTCCACAAATTCATTCAACTTGTTGCTCTGATAAATGTTGATAGAGTAGGGTTGCAATTTTCTGATGAGCTGTTTTATTTTCAACCAATCTTGTGAAGAAATCATCCTCTGTTCCGCAATCCTTAACAAATCATTCAAATCCTCAATCCCATCTTCATAAAAAACAAAAACACCCTCCGTATCATCTGAAATGAGCTGAAATTTATCTGCTACCTCTCTTAGTCGTCCTCTCAAAGACCCCGTTTCATTTTTGATATCGCTCTTTACAATTCCTCCACCCTTTATGAACAAATCGAATAGGGAAGATTCATCATTTTTTAGACGATATTCCATTCTGTTGCTACTATCCGCCTCATTGAAATAATAACTTGTGTAGAATTCTTCAACCAAACTGCCCAACTGTATTTCTCCATGTCTTTGTGCAAGAATCTCTTCCGTAATTTTCTTTTTATCGGCAATTCCAAGAATTCTTTTGGTATGTTCAATGCCTTCATCCGGATTGAACAAGATGACTTCTCCGCCATTTGGTAATTTTCCTTCTCTGTTACACCGACCTGCGACCTGAACAATCGAATCTAAACCCGCATAGGATCTCATAACAAGTTCAAAATCAACATCAACTCCTGCCTCTATCAACTGTGTACTGACACAGATTATTTTGTCGCCCAATGAGAGCCGTTCTTTTATTTCTGATATGATGTTCTTCCGATGTGCCGGACAGAGGTTCGTAGTGAGGTAGTATACATCACTCTCAGGTATGTTCAAAGCATCTATACTCCGAACAATGCTACCCGCGGCAGCTTTTGTATTTACTACAATCAAGATTGATTTGTCTCTGTTTTCAAACACAAATTGTGAAACTTCTTCAATGGAAGTATGGCTGTTCTCCAAACTGTCAACAGTTCTATCCTTAAACTTCTTCACCGAATACCTGTCAAAGCATTTTCTATCTTCTTGTGATAATAGAACCAAATCGGCGTTTTTGTTTTCTTCGCTTAAGCTGCCATATTGGAGTTTATGTCTGATACTCTTATCATCATAAATCGGTTGCGTTGCCGTACAAAGTACCACGGTACAATTCATTACATTTCTCAAAAAATTCATTGTTAAATTAAAAAAATACATTACTTCAATCGGTAGTGACTGAACTTCATCAATGACGATAACACTGTTGATAAGAGATGAAAACCGCCTTAAATTTGCAGATTTTCCCTTGAACAGCGTACTAAAAAATTGAACCATTGTCGTTAGAACAACCGGACTGTCCCATGAATCAACGATAAAAGACCTCTGAACATATTCTATATCCTCTTTCTCATCGAAACTCCCTTTACTGTACTTATCTGTTCCATGGAACAAATCTACATTGGAATGGTGTTCCAACACCCCATCTTCCCCTATCACCGCTTTGATTTCTCCGGCATTTTGTTCCAGAACTGACAAAAATGCTGTAATATAAACAAATCTGTTCTTGGATTTGTCGTCCATTTGGTGCAATGCGTATCTCAATACAGCCTTCGTTTTTCCGGCACCGGTCGGAACTTCTAAACGATAGATTCCTGCATTATCCTGCTGTCCTTTCACCAACAAAGTATCTGCAATCTGATTTCTCATTTGGTTGATAGGCTTCGTAGCATTGTTATTTCTATGATATTTTTTGTATTCCCCTTCAATTCTCTCAATATAGTGTCTTTTCAAACATCGTATCTCTTCTTCTGTTCTCCTCTGTATCAAAAAGTCATACGCATTGATGGTGTCTTCCACATCAGCTGTTTTTATTATCGACAACAATAATCGAACCAACATCATATCAAAAAATCTTCGTTCTTTCAGTTTATGATTTTTATTCCTCTTTCTGTTTTTTTCACTTTCGCTCTCAAAGGGCACATAATTTTTCGTGAATTGTTCCATGATGTGATGATATTCCTGAAATGCAGAATCAATCAATTCTTCTATCGAATCAAACCCCAATTCACTTTTGACAATCAACGCTACTTCATTGTCAATAAAATGTTTCAGTTTCTCCTTGTCATACCTACTGTCCGCCTGATAATGTTCCACTCTTTCAAAAATTTTGTTTACATAATCCATACCGGAGAAACCATCTTCATCGCGTTTTCCAACGATATCAAACAATCCATGATGCGCTTCTATCACATACATACAAACTTCAATAAACTCATTGTAACTTTTGGATTCCTTCCTATCCTCAAGATTTCTGTTGTATTTTGTTTCAAATAAAAAATATGCCCCCGCAGTCGAGTGTATTACTCTAATATTCTTGCTGCCAGGCATATTTTTCAACATTGTTTGAAATTGTATATCAGCTTTTCCGCTATCATGAAGTACTCCCAAAAGAAAGCATAGATTTCCCATTCCGATTTCTTTTCCGATATCGGATGCGATGGTTGCTGTATTTAATAAATGATTTGTTAAAAGTTGTTCTTTTTGATTTTCTCTATCATAGTGAGCAAGCAAATTTGAGCTGTTATGCATGGAAAACCCTCCTGTTTCTGAAATGAATGGTTAAATAACTCTTCTTCGATATCAGGTAATAGAAAAAACTGTTCAGCCCTTATCCCCTCTCCACAGAGATGCCGTTTGAACTGAATTTTTATGAGCTTACCACATTATGATAAGTCAAAAATCTAAGTATATATCGTCTTTCTTCTAACATAACTATTTCTTTTCTGATATCCTTCATTTCCATCAAACAATAACTCGTTCCTTTTTGTATCTAACCATTTGTATCTAATAAAAAGAGACGATGCTATTGTTTGATGTTCTTTATTTGCAATCAAAATTTCTCGGTTCTACTTGACAAAACTTTTGTTTTTCCTATTTATGTTCTACTCTTATTCATTTCGAAAATCTTTGATTTTTACTCTTTTTACAAGCACCATCAATACGGCTACTGTAATTGCCACCTGTACCAAATTCGGAATAGCTCTTGTTGTCAAGAAATATAGATAGGCTTTGCCCATCAAAATGGACAACCACAAAGAGTCCAATCCCATAGTAATGATGTAAGACACAAAAGCTACAAGGGTAACATTCCACATCTTTGCATCCCTGATTGACTTAATGATGAATCCCGGAAAAAATCCCATCAACATTGAGGTTAGCATAAATCCCGGAAAATAGGTTCCCGGAGAACCCGGTGTCAAAAAATAAGTCAACGGATCTTGTAGTGCCCCCATCAACAATCCTACCTGAGGTCCGAGTAAAATTCCTCCATAGATAATCGGAATAAATCGAAGGGTGATTCTTCCGCTGTGCGGGGGATAAAGGTAAATATTTTGGTAACTTACAATGACTGCAAGCGCAAGCAACAATCCTCCCATTACCAGTTGTTGTGTCGAAAATTTACTTTTTTTCATTTCAAAAACTCCTCTCTTTTTGTCAATCTGTTCCAAAACAAAAAAACAGTGGATGCAAAAAAGTACCGCAAGAAAATTCTCTTTTCGTCCATAGGCAACATCCCATCCTATGGCACTTAACGCACTTTTCCTACTCTGCCTTTCTCTGTTTTCTTTTGACAAAAAGAAACCTCCATCTCTATTTCCGATACAACATACCTCTTCTATCATTCCATCAACAAAATAGAAGAATTCACATCGCTTAACGATAGCAATGCAATTTCTGTGTTTGTTATCCTATCGTCATTTGAATTGCTTATTTGCCCTAACCGATTTCATCCGTGTTTCAAAAATTTTTAGAACGAAGAGATTCAGGGATATTTTTCAAATTTGAAGTTTTGGCAAGTTTATTAGGTTGTTATACAAAAAACCTATGAAAAACTCTATGAATAATCGTTCTTATGATATGTTGCATCATACTGAATGGATATTGACCATCGGTTTTCGTATCAGTATCACAAATCACAGTATGGAAAATAGCTTTCTCTTATCTCCAAAAGTACAATGATTCAGGCACTTCCATATTGAATTGTCTTGGTTTTTTCTGACAGCATTGCTATCAAAAAAGTCACAGTAATTACTGTGACTTCTATTGTACTATTTCTTTTTGTAATTTTCAACTTCCATATGATGAAATCGCGGACTCTTACTTTTGTTGCAGTCCTCTTTCAGCGCTCTCTATCACCTGTTTTGCAAGCATGACTGTCGTCACGGAGCCGACTCCTCTCGGTACGGGCGTAATTGCCTTGACAATCGGCAAAATTTGCTCTGTGTCCGCATCCCCTGTCAAAGCTCCCGTCTCATCTACATTGATTCCTACATCAATTACGATACTGTGCGGGGAAACATACTCTTCTGTCAAAAATTTTGATTTTCCAAGCGCACATACGATAATATCCGCACGCTTTGTCAGTTCCTGTAAGTTTGTTGTTTTGGAATGTGTCATGGTAACGGTTGCATTTTCGTTCAACAACAACATGCTCACCGGTTTGCCGATAACCATGGATCTTCCGATGACAACAACATGTTTGCCTTGCAACGGAATGTTATAGTAGGACAACAGTTCCATCACTGCTTTTGGGGTACAAGGCACGAAACATTCTTCTGCATTCATCAATCTTGCAATATTGATAGGGCTGATGGCGTCAATATCTTTGTCGGGAGAAATACACTCCTTTACTTTTTTTAAGTCCAAGTGTTTCGGAAGGGGAAGGAAAATTAAAATACCGTGCACTTCATCATTTTGATTGTTTTCTTCCAGTTGTCTCAAAAATACTTCTTCTGTTACATCGTTTGGAAATTCCTGAACTTCCGATAAGATATTTACTTTCTCCATTCTGCTCAAAGCGCTTCGTTGATATGCCAAATCATCTGCCTTATCCCCTACTCTCATCATCACAAGTTTCGGTTTGATACCTTGTTTGTGCAATTCCTCTACTTTTTCTCTCAGTTGTTCTGTCTTGTCTTTTGCCACAGTTGTTCCGAGCAATAATTTTTCTTCCAATACCATGGTAACACTCCTTTCCAATTCAACCATCTACACTTCTTTTTCCTACCGTTGTCCGTTTTCGTCGTTCTCGATCATCTCACTTACTATCCGTCATGAAATGAATCCTGTCATCTATTTTGATTCCTTCCATAAAGACAGGTCGATAAAGTAGTTTTTTTAAGTCATAAAGTAGTTTCTTCAAAAAGTTCTTTCCATTTTCTGTCATAAAGCTCCAACCGAAAAAGTCGATATAAGAAAACCATGTACTACAACACAACTACATGGCTTTTTATTTATTACTTTTGTCAAAGAACAATCGGTTTTCCTATCTTTTTTTTCGTCCATCTGTTGGTTGGCACAGACTTCCCAATAACGATAGATGTCCATCTTATAATCCTTGATATGCAAATTCATCTTTCACTTTTTGTGCAATTTCCGAAACCGGAATTTCTTCTTTTTCTCCTCCGCGGCGAAGTGAAAACTCTACAATTCCTTCTTCCGCGCGTCTTCCTACATTGATTCTAATCGGAATTCCAATCAAATCCGCATCATTGAACTTTACTCCGGCTCTTTCGTTTCTATCGTCAAACAACACTTCATATCCCAATTTGGTGTACTCTTGATACAGTTGTTCTCCCAACTGCATTTGGTCTTCTTTCTTCGCATTGACTACTGTAATCAAAATATGGTACGGAGCAACCACCAACGGCCAAATAATTCCTTTTTCGTCATAATTTTGTTCGATAATGGCTGCCATGGTTCTGCTTACACCGATTCCATGAGAGCCCATCCAAACTTTTTTGCTCTTTCCGTCTTGATCTAAATAAGTCAAATTCAAGCTGTCGCTGTATTTTGTTCCGAGTTGGAAGATATTTCCTACTTCAATTCCGCGGTCTGATTTCAATCTCAACCTTCTGTCTTGAGGACAAATATCCCCTTCCTGTGTCAAAATCAAATCATCCACAACGGTTCCTTCAAAATCTTTTCCATAGTTTGCATTTTTATAGTGGAAGTCGGATTCGTTCGCTCCGACAATGATATTGGTCATTTCTGTTACTCTCTTATCAATGTATAGAGGAATGTCTTTTTTCAAACCGATCGGACCTGCAAACCCTACACGAGCTCCTGTAATCTCTTTTACCGTTTCTTCTTCCGCCATTTCTATTTCATGTTCCGCTGCGTCAACAACCTTGAGCAATTTAATCAAATTCAGTTCTCTGTGTCCCGGAATCATGACTGCAATCGGCTCTCCCTTTACTGTAAGGAGTAATGTTTTGGCAAAACGATCTGCGGAAACTTGAAAGAAGTTCTCCAAGTCTTCAATCGTTCCGACATTTGGAGTAGAAACTTTTTCGAGTTCTTTTTTCTCTGTATCCTGTACAGGAAGTTCAAAAATACATTCCGCTTTTTCATCAGTTGCCGCATAGTCGCAACCTTCCGCATACATGACCGTGCTTTCTCCGGATTCTGCCATTGCGGTAAATTCGTGAGAATCGGAACCTCCCATTGCACCGGAATCTCCCTCTACTACACGATATTTCATGTGCAGACGGTCAAAAATTTTGGTATAGGCCTCCCACATTTCTTGGTAAGACTGTTTCATGCCATCGGGATCTCTGTCAAATGTGTAGGCATCTTTCATAATGAATTCTCTTGCACGAATCACACCGAATCTCGGTCTTTTTTCATCACGATATTTTGTTTGAATTTGGTACAAACTGAGCGGTAACTGTTTGTAAGACTTAAGCTCATCTCTTACCAAAGAAGTGAAGATTTCCTCATGTGTCGGTCCAAGACAAAACTCTCTTTCGTTACGATCGTACAGACGGAACATCTCAGGCCCGAAATTTTCCCAACGACCGGATTCTTTCCACAATTCGGACGGTTGAATCGCAGACATCAACACTTCCTGACTGTTTGCAGCATCCATTTCTTCTCGAATGACACGCTCAATCTTTGCAAGTACTCTTTTTCCAAGTGGAAGATAAGAATACACGCCTGATACCAATTTTCGAATCAAGCCCGCACGAAGAAGCAATTGATGGCTGATTACTTCAGCATCAGATGGTACTTCCCTCAATGTAGGCAAATACATTCTTGACATTTTCATAAAAAATTCCCCTTTTCCGTTGTTGTGGGCGTAATGTCCACCTTCTATAAAATAAGCAAATTTCAACATTTGTAAGACTTATTTCATGAAACTTTCGTTTTTTGTTCCCAAATTTGCTCATTGTACTATAAAAACGATATACCGTTAAATTTTATCACTTATTTCAAATGCTTTCAATACTTCAAACTGTTTCTTCTCTCTTTCGATACAAAGTGTACTTATATCCGAATAAATTCATAGAATGAGTTATCTCCTGCGTATCAGAATGCACTGTTGGTTTTGTTTTATACTTTTGACTGTCAGCTCAAATTTTTCGCTATCAACCCATGTGATAACTGTCCATTCCATCCCTCGAATCCGTTTCCTTTTACTTTTAATACGAAACACTTTCTTAAACGATAGACTCCTGTAGCTTATGACAAAGAAACACGCGAATGGCATCAAAAAAAACAGATTCTGCTTTTAATTTTAATCAGCGATTGAAATTACTTACATTTTCCGACAGATGCCAGATATACCGTATACTCCTCTGTTCCGTCCACACCAACCAAAGCATCCGCCTCTTCCTGATGATAGCCGGCAACAGTACAGACTCCAAGGTCGATTGCCTCTACCGCCAGATACAGTGCCTGTCCGATGTGCCCCGCATCCAAAAGCATGGATTTGTGCGAGTCTTCCATATATCTCCACTCTCCCCGATAAGGGATGCATGTCCAAAAGAAAACAACAGCTCCCTTTGCCAAAAAGACTTGTCGTTCCGCAACTTTCAAAAGTGGTTCCTGTAAGTTGTCAATCTCTTCCACCAGTTCCAACGCATGTTCTTTCGAATGATAATGATAAATCCCCTGTTTCAACCCGTCTACTCTCTGAATGGCAAGATAGGTTTCGTATGCATGACGGGAACCGCCGGACGGAACAACGCGAAAATGCTCCCCTCTCTCCCCTATTTTTTGTGTCAGTGCCAAAAGATAGGAAAGTTCTGACAAAGAGAGGTTTTCTTCCGTATAGACTCTTCGACTTTTTCGAGACTCTGAAATCTCCCACAAATTTTTTTCAGACAAATGCTTGAGCCCATCAAATGGAAGAACTATCTTCTCTTTCACATCAGCAATTCGTTTGACAAGCTCAGGTTCTTTAATTCCGTTTCTCTTATCCGACCTTTCTTCTTTTGGGATATGAAAGGTTGATTTCATCATGTTTCGATGTTCTGTATAATCCATCATATCATGCACCTTATTTCTTGTTCGCCTTTTGATATTGGATACAAGCATTTGCAAGGGATTGTATCAACTGTTCCTGATATTCTTTGGTTTGCATTGTTTTATCGTCACTCGGATTGCTCATAAATCCCATTTCCAGTAGAATAACCGGAACGGTGGACCAGTTGAATCCTGTCAAGTCGGAGCGTTCCACAAGTCCTCTGGAACGAATTCCTTTGACCTGATTTTTCATACTGTTATCAAGCAAGGTCGCAAAACTCTTGCTCTTTTTTTGAATGGATGTGGTATCTTTTCCGGATGGAATCAAAATGGAATATCCGTTTACACTGCTCTTATCCGAACCGTCTGCATGAATTCTGATCACAATATCACACTCTGCATCGTTCATGAGTTTTGCACGCTCAATATTGCTGATATTCACATCATGCGTCTCTCTTGACATCACAACGGTTGCACCCATTGATTCCAGTTTTGCTTTCATTTTCTTCGCTACCGCAAGATTCAATTCATATTCGGAGACTTTTGTAACAACCCCTGCCGTTCCGGAAGATACCTTCGGTTTCATCCTCTTGGAGTTTGGAGAAACCGGTTCTTTTTTGTTGTCGCCTTTCTTTTGATGTCCCGGATCAAGCCCGATTACCATCCCTTTTAATTCCTCTGTTTTCGTCTGCTTTTTCGGTTTTGCCAAACTGTAGTCCACTACAAACACTTGTACAAACAGTATCGTTGCAAGTATCAAAAGCAATCCTGATTTCATCTTACTCTTCTTCATATTTTTTCCTTTCTTACTTTCTTATACCATTATCCGTTTCACTTGCCCCCAGCCGTAATATTAAGTTTCCTTTCGCAGTTCAATGACTTTGTTTCTCTGATTCTACTTGTTTCTGTGATGACAAGGCTAAAGAGAACTGTTTCAAATTTACGGAAATGTAATCGGGTTTCGGTATGATGCTAAAACCTAATACATTGTCATAACTTCAAATTTGAAAAACCGTTCCTCCATCTCAACTTTCTTGGAGTGAAAGAACATGCTCCCCCCTGCATTCTGAGAGAATAAAGTTATGGATATCCGTTCGATATGATCAGATAAGGGTAATTCAAACAAATAACCGCATTAGCATACAAACGTTTACCGTTTGTTCTGCACACAAACAGAGGTAGCAACCGAAGGATATTACGCAATCTGCCATCCTCATTTCGTTGCTACCTCTTTTTTAGTACATGGTATCTCTGTAATTCTTCATAATCTGTGCGAAGATCTCTGCTGTGGAAGGTGGAGTATAAGAAATGACATTTGCTCCCGCCTCAATGGTTTCCAAAATGCTTTCTTCTGTATTTCCTCCTGTTGCAATAATTGGGAAATAAGGGTGATTTTCTCTTATTTTTCGAACAATTTTCGCTGTGTTTACACCACCCGATACATTAAAAATTGCAGCTCCCGACTTGATTCGTTTCTCAAAGTCTTCTTTTTCCGAAATAATCGTCACAACAATCGGAATATCCAATCTTTTTCTCATTTCCATCAATAGTGCGTTGGTTGCCGGTGCATTCAATACCACACCATAGGCTCCGTTCAATTCACAGCTCATCGCAATATCAATCGAGCGCTGTCCTGAGGTCACTCCTCCTCCAACACCGCAAAACACCGGTGTGGCTGAAGCGGAAATAATGGCATGACTGATTGATATCTGAGGAGTAAACGGATATACTGCAATAATTCCGTCTGCATTGTTGTTTTTGATAATTGATAAGTCAGTCGAAAAAAGTAAAGATTTGATTCTTTTCCCAAAAATATTGATTCCACTGGCTGAATAAACTGCAGATGGCATCTCAACAATTCTTTTTTTCAACTTAGATTCAATCACGGGAGTATATTTTTTGTCTCTTTTTTCTAATTTATGAATAACATTGCCTTTGTATTCATCTAAATTTTTTTCTTTATTTTCGTAATCCGCCATATGAACCCCCTCTTCCTTACCGCTATGATATCATGTCCAACACAAATACTACGCTCTTCTTTCATTGTAACACAGTATTATTTTTCTTGGAATTTTTTTATTAAAAATTTTTTACAATATATTCCTAATTGTTATCTTTCAGAATGACTTTGCAGACATCCTGACGTAATCTCTTATTCTCAATTTGAGTGCATCCCATTTTGAACAACGCACGCTCTTGCATCTTTCGATTCCCTGACTTGTTTTGATATCTAATCGGATACAATTTTTTACCGAATCAAAAGCTTGTAGGATTCGACGACAACAAACCTTTTACAAAAGTTTTTCAAATCCTTACAATTCATCTTTTTTCACGATACTCATTCTGATTCCGGCAAGCGGTGATATCGACAGACAAGTTCTGTTTTTTCTTATCCTTCACTCATCGTTCTTTCATATTCTTTTTTGATTTTAGAAAGCACTTTCTTTTCGATTCTCGAAACAGTCATTTGAGAAATATTCAATTCTTCCGCTATTTTCATCTGTGTTTTTTGCTTAAAAAAACGACCTATGATAATCTCTCGTTCCACATCATCCAATTTTTGGAACATTTTCTCAAAAAAATCTCTGTTTTCAATTTCGGAAAAGCTTTTATCCTCATCTCCCAATACATCAATCAGAGATACTTCCTTGTCTTCTCCACCGTTTTCATAGGTAACATCGAGAGATTTTAAGTGATACACCTGTGATGCTTCCATCACTTCCATCACTTCTTCTTCCGAAATCTCCAGATATTCTGCAATATCTTTCACTTCAGGAATGGCACCTTTTTCGTTTTGTAGATATTCTCTTGCCTGAGTTACTTTTTTAGACAGTTCCTGAATTTTTCTCGGAACACGAATCGACCACCCTTTATCACGAAAGTATTTTTTGATTTCTCCAATGATGGTTGGAGTTGCAAAACTAGAAAATTTGAACCCTTTTGTAACATCATATCGTTCGATTGCCAAAATAAGACCTAAGGATGCCACTTGAAAAATATCATCATACTCTATCCCTTTATTCAGATATTTTTTGGATAAAATTTCTGCAATATAGAGATTTTTTTGAATCAATTCATTTCTAAGTTCTCTGTTTTGTTTGTCTTCATTGTACAAAAGGAATAATTCTTTTTCAGTTTTTCCAAGGAATTTAGGATTTTCAGCAAAAGATTGTGCAGTTTTTTTATTGCTCTTTCCATTTTCCTTATTCATTTATTTATTATCCTCCAAAAATTTTGACATCCGAATCTTTGTTCCTTTTCCTACCTCACTGTCAATTTTTACTTCATCCATCAAACTTTCGATAATGAAGAATCCCAGTCCGCTCTCTTTCATTTCTTCTACGACCGGCTCTTTTACTTCTTTTGCATCAAATCCGACTCCCTGATCGCTCACTTGAATGGTCAACTTCCCGTCTTCCACCTCAAAATGTAAAGAGAATGTATCTTTTTGAGAATGGCGAATCGCATTTGCACATGCTTCGGAAAGAGCGATTTTGATATCTTCTATTTCTTCTACATTGAATCCGATTGTATTAGAGATAGCAGAAACGGTTAGCCTCGCCACTGAAACATATTCCGGATTTGTAGGCAAATCCATTGTAATACAGTCTTTTTTTATTATTTTATCTTGAACCAATGAAAACTCCGCCTTTCTATATTATGCTTCCTTTACCTCAAAAAGTTGCGTCAAACTTGTAATCGTAAATACCTTATATACACTCGGTTTCAAACCGTGTAGTGAAATTTTCTTTTGATTGGCTTTCAACACTTTCAGCGCACCGATCAAAACTCCCAAACCTGTCGAATCAATATAGTCCAAATTGGTCATATCAATGGATAAATCTTTATCCGGATATTGCTTTACCAAGGCTTGAATCTCTTCTCTGAACTTCTCGGAACCATAGATATCTATTTCACCTGATACAACCATCTCGGTTTGATTGTTCTCTTCACTGTATTTTTTTTCAACGATAACTGACATATCAAATCAACCTCTCCCTCTTTTTATTTTTTCTTAACGCTCCTAATTGCACCGAATGTTGTCAATGCTTTGATTACTTTTTCGGATGTTGTAAAAACATTGTCCACAGAATCTGTAATGTCTGCTACAGAATCTGTAATTTCCTTAATGCTTTTTTCATTTTCATCCAGAATATGACTTATTCTTTTTGCTGCATATCCAAAATCCCTAAGCGTTACCGCTCCGAAAATGCATAAAATTAAAAATCCTATCCCGGCTAATAAAACTCCTATTTCCCACATACAGAATCCTCCTTACTTATGTAAAGGGAAAAACTCTCATCAAACATTCTATTTTGTAATGAGAGCTTTTTCTTTCACTTATTTATTCCTCTTCCTTTTCCATAAAATTCTTCGAAAAAACAAGCTTATCGTCATCATCATAATAGAAGATTTCTTCATCATCCGCTTGAATTGCTTCTTTCAAATTTTTTCCCAAGTCTTTTGCGCCGTCCACCAATCCTCTTGTCTTATCGGTAATGCATGCCCTGATTTCTTTTCCTTGTTTCGGTGCAATTAACATTCCAAGTATAACTCCTGCACTCATACCGATTACAGTTGCTCCTACCGTTTGCAATAAGTGTGATTCTCTTCTTCTGGTAAACATAATTGCCCTCCGTTCCGTATTTTAAATATAATCATACTTGAATAGTACCCACAAAAATACTTTTCAATCATTTTTTTAATATTTTTTCATCAATCCTATTTAACGACACAAAACTCTGTCTATGAAAGGAAGTCCTTCCTTTTTCCGCTATTTGCACAGCAGGCTTATCAATCGGACACTTATTCCTCTTCTTCACTGATTTCGATTTTTTCAAACGAAGCAATATCCTGATTTTCTGCCGTCTTCATCAGACGAACTCCGCTGGTAACACGACTCAGTACGGAAATGCCTTTGACTTCCATACGAATCAAGGTTCCGTCTATATTGACAATCATAATTTCATCATCGTTGGATACCACTTTTCCGCCTACCAATCGCCCTGTCTTTTCAGTAATCTTATAGGTTCGGGAACCTTTTCCTCCTCTTGTTTGAAGGTTGTATTCCGCAATCGGTGTTCTCTTTCCGTATCCCCGCTCTGAAATAATCAACACATCTTTTTCGGGATCTGCAATCATCATAGAAACGATTTCGTCTCCTTCTTCCAAGTTCATTGCGCGAACTCCCTGTGCAGTACGTCCCATACTTCTGATATCGCTCTCATCGAACATGATTGCTTTTCCGTTACGGGCAACACAGATAATGTTGCAATTTCCGTCTGTCAGTTCCACACCGATCAGCTCGTCGTCTTCTTTGAGTGAAATTGCAATCAAACCGTTTCGGTTGCTTCGTTGGAATTCTTCCAACGGTGTCTTTTTCATAATTCCTTTGCGAGTACACATTACCACAAATCCGGATGATGCCTGTTCTTCACGAATCGAAAGCATGGTATTGACTTTTTCTCCGTCTTCCAAAGGCAAGATATTTACAATATTGGTTCCCTTTGCCGTTCTGGAACTTTCCGGAATTTCATAGGTATTCAAACGATAAATTCTTCCCATATTGGTAAAGAAAATCACTTTGCTATGGTTGCTTGTCAAAAGCAGTTTGTCCACAAAATCTTCATCTCTGGTAGACATGGATGCAATCCCTTTTCCGCCTCTCTTCTGTGTCTTATAGGTATCGATTCCAACTCTTTTGATATATCCCAAATGTGTCAAAGTAACCGTTACCTCATCATCAGGTATCATGTCTTTGATATCAATATCTTCATAGGACGCCAAGAATGTCGTTCTTCTTTCGTTGCCGTATTTCGCCTTGATTTCCAAAATTTCTTCTTTGATGATGGAAAGAAGCAGTGAACGATCTGACAAGATTTCCTGATAATAGTCTATTTTTTGTTGCAAGTCTTTTTGTTCGTCTTCCAATTTTTCTTTTTCCAAACCTTGCAATCTTCTCAACTGCATATCCAAAATAGCTTTTGCCTGAATCTCGGAAAAATCAAAGCGTTCCATCAATCGTTCCATCGCATCGGAATAGGAAGAACGGATAATCGCAATGACTTCATCAATATGGTCAATCGCCTTCAACAAGCCTTCTACCAAATGAATTCTATCCTGTGCTTTTTTCAAATCAAACTGTGTTCTTCTTGTGACAACTTCTTCCTGATGTTTGAGATACAATCGCAACATCTGCTCCAATGTCAGCACTTTCGGAATGTTGTTGACCAATGCCAGCATAATGATGGAAAACACCTGTTGCAACGGAGAAAACTTAAACAGCTGATTCAATACAATATCAGGATTCACATCTCTTCTCAATTCAATGACAATTCGCATTCCTTTTCGGTTACTTTCATCTCCGATATGGGTGATTCCGTCAATTCTCTTGTCTTTCATCAACTCTGCAATTTTTTCCACCAATCGTGCCTTATTCACCTGATATGGAATTTCCGTCACGACAATTCTCGTTTTTCCGCCTGACATTTCTTCAAAGGAAGTTTTTGCTCGTTGAACAACTTTTCCTCTTCCTGTTCGATATGCTTGCAACATGGAAGAATTTCCCATAATGTGAGCTCCTGTCGGAAAATCCGGTCCCTTGATGTGTTTCAGGATGTCTTCCAAGGTCGCATCTTCATTGTCAATCAACTCTACCACCGCATCGATAACTTCTCCCAGATTGTGAGGAGGAATGGAAGTTGCCATCCCTACTGCAATCCCGTTGGAACCGTTGACTAACAAATTCGGATATCGTGCCGGCAAAACACTCGGTTCCCACTCATTTTCATCATAGTTCGGAACCATATCGACGGTCTCTTTGTTTAAATCACGAAGCATTTCCATCGACAATTTTTCCATTCTCGATTCGGTATAACGCATCGCAGCCGCACTGTCTCCGTCAATCGAACCGAAGTTTCCGTGTCCGTCTACCAAAGGATATCTCATCGAAAAATCCTGTGCCATCTTAACCAAGGCATCATATACCGCCGTATCTCCGTGCGGATGGTATTTTCCCAGTACATCCCCTACAATGGTAGCGGATTTTCGGTAAGGTTTATCCGGTGTCAAATTATTTTGTCCCATACTGTATAGAATTCTTCTGTGAACAGGTTTCAAACCGTCTCTTACATCAGGAAGTGCGCGACCGACGATAACACTCATCGCATATTCAATATAGGATTGCTCCATTTCATGCTTCAAATCTACCTCAATAATCTTATCTCTCATCTCTTCTTGACTCATCATAACCCTCCTTTCTAAATATCCAAATTCTTCACATACTGCGCATTGTTATGAATAAATTCTCTTCTCGGTTCTACCTTATCTCCCATCAACATGGAGAAAGTATCGTCCGCTCCCGAAAAATCCTCTACCGTTACTCTAAGCAAGGTGCGTGTATCGGGATTCATCGTTGTTTCCCAAAGTTGTTCCGGATTCATTTCTCCAAGACCTTTATATCGTTGAATACCCGGTTTATGTCCTTCTCCAAACTCTTGCAAAATAGCAGGAAGTTCCTTTTCGTTATAGGCATAAACCTCTTTTTTTCCGCGATGTATCTTGAACAACGGCGGTTGTGCAATATAGACATATCCGTTTTCAATCAACGGCTTCATATAACGGAACATGAATGTAAGAAGTAGCGTACGAATATGCGCCCCGTCGACATCGGCATCGGTCATAATGACAATTTTGTGATAACGAAGTTTGGATTCATCAAATTCTTCTCCGATGGAACAACCGAATGCAGTAATCATATTTTTAATTTCTTCTGACGTCAAAATACGATCCAATCTTGATTTTTCAACATTTAATATCTTACCTCGAAGCGGTAAAATTGCCTGTGTTTTTCTATCTCGTCCCTGTTTTGCGGAACCTCCCGCAGAATCCCCTTCGACAATATAAATCTCAGACAACGCCGGATCTCTTTCACTACAGTCTGCCAGCTTACCCGGAAGGGAAGTGGAATCCAATACTCCCTTTCTTCTGGTTAAATCTCTCGCTCTTTTTGCCGCCTCTCTTGCACTTCTTGCATTCATTGCCTTTTCAATAATAATTTTGGCAACTTGAGGGTTTTCTTCCAAATAGGCTCCGAAATATTCTGCCAAGAACGAATCTACTACAGAACGAACTTGCGGATTCCCAAGTTTTGTTTTAGTCTGTCCTTCATACTGCGGTTCCGGCAATTTGATAGAGATAATTGCCGTCAAACCTTCTCTAACATCTTCTCCCGACAGAGACTCTTCTTTATTTTTGTTGGATTTTTTTAAATAATCATTGATGGTACGCGTCAAAGCGGTCTTAAACCCAATCAAATGCATTCCGCCTTCTATGGTGTTGATATTATTCGCAAAAGAATAGATATTCTCGATATAAGCATCTGTATATTGAATTGCTATTTCCAAATAATATTCATCAATCTGTTTTTCAAAATGAATCACATCTTTGTGCAGCGGAGTCTTATTTTTGTTCAAAAAAACAACAAATTCCTTGAGTCCTCCAAGATAAGAGAACTCTTTTTTCTGCTCCTGTCCGGCTCTCTTATCTTCTAATACAATAGAAATTCCTTTGTTTAGAAAAGCAAGCTCACGCAATCGGTATTCCAAAGTTTCATAGCGATATTCCAACTCGTCGAAAATTTCCGCATCCGGTTGAAATTCAACCATTGTTCCTGTTTCTTCCGTCACACCGACTTCTTGCAACTCCGTTTCGGAAATTCCTTTGCTGAACTCCTGAACATAGATTTTGCCGCCTCTTTTTACGGTCACTCTAAAAAAAGTGGAAAGTGCGTTTACAACAGAGACCCCGACTCCGTGAAGTCCACCGGAAACTTTATATCCTCCCGTTCCGAACTTACCGCCCGCATGCAATACGGTCAATACGGTTTCTACGGTAGATTTTCCTGTTTTCGGATGCACCTCTGTCGGAATCCCTCTTCCGTCATCAATGACACGAATCGCATTTCCTTCTTCAATTGCTACATAAATCGTCTTACAAAACCCTGCAAGAGCCTCATCAATTGCATTGTCTACAACCTCGTACACCAAATGGTGTAATCCTTTTGCACCGGTAGAACCGATATACATTCCGGGACGCTTACGAACCGGTTCCAAGCCTTCCAACACTTGAATCTGATCAGCTCCATACTGAACATTCTTATTTTCTGTTTCAGACATCTCGTTGCCTCCTACCCTTCCTCAACACTAATCTTACCGTTTTCTACAGCATAAATTTTGCCGTTATCCAAAAATTTTTCCGCAGTTGTCACAAACACTTGAGTATTTGTCACATAATCCAACAACATCCGTTGTCTGGAGTAATCCAATTCGCTGAAAATATCATCCAACAGCACAATCGGATACTCCCCTGTATCTTGATAAATCATCTGAATTTCAGATAATTTCAGAGAAATAGCAGCACTTCTCTTTTGTCCTTGCGAACCGAAATGACGAATATCCATCTCGTTGATGACAAGTGCTACATCATCTTTATGAATTCCTCTTGTAGAGTGTTTTCGAATAAAATCGTGTTCTTTTCCATCCATCAAATAACGGAAGTATTCTTCTTCCGATATTGCATACACATTCGGTTCATACTCAATTTCAAGCACTTCTTTTTTAGAAGAAATTTTGGAATGAATCTCCTGTGCAAACTCTCTTATATGCTCAATAAATTCCTCTCTCATCTTATGAATCTGAAATCCGGACTTTGCAATCTGCTGTGTATAAATCTCAAGCAACACCTCGTCAACTTCCTGTTTCAACAAAGTATTTCTTTGATTCAACACCTTGTAATATTCCGACAGAATCCGATAATATCGTGGCTTTAGTTGTGAGATTTCACGATCCAAAAACAGCCTTCTCTCCTTCGGTCCGTCTTTGACCAATTTCAAGTCATCAGGAGAAAACACGACGATATTCAATACGCCAAACAAATCTTGTAACTTTTCAATCGGAACAGAGTTTATTTTGACAGCTTTTTTGATTGATTTTCCAAGTTTCATATCAATCGTGTACCGTCCGTGAAGATTTTCAACTATTGCAGATACCGTTGCAGCGTCCTGTCCAAATGCAACCATATCCAAATCTCTTACCGTACGAAAGGAACGCCCGACCGAAAAGAGAGAAATTGCTTCCAATACATTCGTCTTTCCCTGTCCGTTTTGTCCCACAAAAACATTGGCACCTTCTTTGAAAAGCAGTTCCAACTGTTCGTAATTTCTGAAATTTTTTAATGTCAGTTGATGAATCTTCATACAAACCCTACTCTACAACAATCAATTCTCCGTTTATTTCCACCTTGTCGCCTGAACGAATCTTTTTTCCGCGACGAGTTTCAATCTCACCGTTTACCTTAACTTCTTCTGATAAAATACAAACTTTCGCTTCTCCTCCGGTAGAAACTTGATTCGATAATTTCAGCAACTGATCCAATTTGATAAATTCAGTATCAATTTTAATTCTTTGTTCTTTCATTCGTTGTTCCTCTTCTGTTTTCCGTTTCGTTTCACAATATCATACAAAATACGCTTTGAACTGAACTTTTGATAGAAACGGATTCCTCTCATCAAATAAACAATGACATAAGAAATAACTTTTCCGTACTCCATCAAAATGATAGATTTATTTAGGCTTATTTTCTATTTTTTACAGCGTAATTATATCATATTTTATAAAATAATACAAATTTGCTATGTATTTACTAACTTGTCATAATTACTATATTTTTATATTCACAAAATATAAAATTAAAAATTTGACACTTTTTTTATCTTATTTTTATTTTTCCTTGAACCAATCATTCGTATGATTACAAAAAAGAACAGATGAGATACACCTGTTCTTTTTGATAAATTATATTTCATTTCAATTCGTAATAGAATTGTTTTTTGATTGTCATCTTCCCAAATCAATAGGATGATATTGTCTTATTTTTACAAAAGATGGTAGAAAAAATCAACAGCATGAGCCATAAATATCAAAAATAAAAGAATTGAGAATATCAAATTCCGTTTATTTTTCTGTTTGATAAAAGTGTAGATACCATAGACATAAATTGGAACAGATAGTATTACAAATAGGATCATAAAAGGCTTTGGAATACTATTTATCCATTTTAAAACACGAAGGTGATGTGGAATGTCGTAAGTTTGCATCAACACCATACAAAACACCTCTACATTTATTAAATTTTTTCTTTGTTTTTTCATAATATTTACTTTCTTATCTAATAGGTACCGAATTTTTCTACTTTCCAATCACGCAATGTATATTTTTGTCCGCCTTTTGTAACCTTCCACTCTTTATATATGCAAGTAATTTTTATGCCATGATTAGGGTCGCCTTCTGCTACAAAGTGATTGATTCCTATAATACCACCTAAAAGAGTAGCAATCGTTTGTAGCAATTCAACAGTACCTCCACTAAAATAAAGTGCAATAACAGCGGCAATAGCTATTGCAGATCCAGCATTTTCTACTTCATCTTTAATTTCTTTATAGGAGATACGAACAGTTTTTCTTTGACCAACATAGGGAGAACTATAAGGAACGGCTATCGTTTTCCCTGTTTTGGTTGAATAGATTGTCCCGTTTATTTTATCGTAAATTAATTTAAAAGAACCTTCTTTACTGCTATTGATTGATATTTCTCTGGTAGCATAGTTATCATTCAAAATTTTGATTGTTCCGTTTTCAGAATTAGATTTAATAGATATTGTTTGACTATCTATCGCTGTTATTTCTACTCTCTCACCATTGTACATAGTTGTCATACTCGTTGTTATATCTGTTGCCAAAACTTGATGAGGAGAAATAAACGAGAACAATAATGTAACAATTAGAACTGCCGACAAACTTTTTCTTTTCCATGTAGTATTCATAAAAACCTCCTTAGTTTCATTACAATATCAATATACCAACTTGCTTAACATAAAACTCTCTTAACTTATGTTTTTGGTGTCATGACAATATCTCCTTTCTATACAGTATGTAAGTTCCTAAATAAGGTATGTATTCTATACCGAAAATATACCTTACTTAAAGCATAGAATACTATTGCATAATTGTCAATCAATTATTTCTTTATTTTATGGTATTTTCTGAAAATAGTCTGTTAAGTATCATGATACTACGATTCTACTGAAAATCCATCGTTATTTTGACGGAATATTTTATTTATCTCATATTTTTTGCCAAAAAATTTGTCATTTTAAAAAAGTGGCTATTTTATTGAAGAATAGTATATATATTAGAAAAAAGTTTTATCATAATTTTAATTCTGTGACTGATGTTTTGGAGTGTCTATCGTCAGTATGATACAAAAAATGTGTCTAAAAAAACAATTTGCTTTTTCAGACACATTTTTCAAAACACAATCTATTAAATTTTCATCACATTTTGTAGAAATTAAAAAGAAAAATGACCATTTTTAATTCTTTTTCTTCTCTGACTTGACTGCAATATTTTCTTTCAGTCCTTCTATATTCGGATCTTTGATGACTTCATCTCCTTCTTCCAGTCCCTCTTCAATCACATATTTGGAATTGCTTTCGTATGCAATGCTCACTTCCTGAATGACTGCTTTTCCGTTCTTAACAACAAATACCGCATCTTTTCCGTCTTTGGAATGGAACATTGCGGATTTCGGTATAGTGATAACATCATGCATCTCTTTTAGAACAAAGTCAAGCAGGACATCATAGTTTGCAGAAATATTCAATGTTCCCTTGTCTTGAATGGAGACGGTAACTTTCACCTTTTTTTCGTCTAATCCGAGACCGGAGCGTTGCTCTGTTGCATAAGCACTGATTTCTGAAATAACACCGGTACCGGAGAGGTCTTCACTGTTGGTTTCCTGACGAATGTTCACTTTGTCACCGACATGAAGATAAATGACATCGTCTGTCAATACATAACTTTCGATTTGCAAGCGATCTTTGTTAATGATGGTAACGACGGGTGACTGAAGTTGAGCCAGTTCTCCGGATTTTACCAAAATTTCCGAAACAACGCCGTTGATAGGAGAACGAAGTACCGCTTTTTGTTTCTGATTTTCCAACAATTTCATATTTTCGGAAACGGACTTTTGTTGACCGTCATACATTTTGTCGGTTCCTGCTTTCGGTTTACTCTGTTCATAGATGAGATTCAGTTGTTTTTCCTGTGCATTTTTCTTGATTTGGAGCTGTTTGTACGACAGCTCCAAGTTATCCAATTCGGATTTTGAAATGGAACCGGCTTCATACAACAGTTTGGCATCCTGAATGTTTTTTTCCAAATCTTGCATTGCAACTTTTGTACTTTCGATTTCCAGCTTCTGCGCTTCGATTTGCGACTGATACACCGACGGCATACTCATCTCTTTTTGTCCTTGAATGCTCTGTAAATTTCCTCGAAGTTGTGCAATTTGGTGTTCTATCTGTGAGGAATCAATAGTAAGGATTGCCTGTCCCTGTGTGACAGGTGTATTTTCTTTTACAACGGACAAAACAACTCCGTTCAGCTCAGCAGACAGTGTCACTTTATCTGCACTTACCACAGAACCGTTTTCTTCAATGGTATCCTGAAAGTCTGTCTTTTCAACTTGCTCGGTATTGACGGTCAATTTATCGGTAAGGTGTATGACCGAAATTCCAAGTATGACAACTAAAATGATGCTTGTTACTATAAGTTTGTATTTCTTCTTCATCTTTTACACCTCTTGTTTGATAGTATTCCCTATTTATAAAAAGTATTCCCATCTCATTTTTGTACGATGTTCTGTTTCACTTTCCTGCTATCATATTGATTGAAATGATAAATCCACAGGATTGCTCTCTTACATCAATCTAACATCGTCACTTCAAGTAAGACGAGAGTAAGGTACATTTTTCAAATTTATTTTTATAACAATTGTTATGATATGTTCATATTATTCACGTTCTTTCAATACTTCCACAATCACCAACTCATTGATTTTTTTCCTTCCGGAGTACTGTGCAAGTACCATGGATACGACAATACACAACAGTGAGATTGCAAATTTGGAAGGTATTATGGTTGTCGGAATACTGAAATTGTCATCTGACAGAGCAACGGAAACATACTTCAACAACACCTTTGTCAACGGAAGTCCGAAAAGCACCCCGAAGAATGCAATGATTTGCTGTTCCAATGCAATGATTTGAGCAACTTCCTTACGACTCATACCAAGCACAAGAAGGGATGACAGTTCTCGATTTCTTTCGGCAATACTGATAATGTAGGAATTGTAGATAACGATGAAACACATAATCACTCCAAGACTGGAAAAGGTATACATCATAAATTGAAAATGAGCCATAAAATCCAACATTTTTTGTTTTCTGACACCGGTGTGAACAACATTCGATACAATATTGCTCTCATCATAATCTTTTCTGAGTTGTTCCACAGATTCTTGGCTTGCATGAAAAATAAGCGAGGTTGCAATATTTTTTTGATTCAGCAACTTTTCCAATGTATTTTGACTCATATAGGCGTTGACTCCAACACTTTGCGGAATGATTTTTGTCACTTGTACCGGAACTTTTTTTCTCTTTTTCATGAAAGAGCTTTCCACATATACCATATCTCCTACTTGCACCTGCAAGACTTCTGCAAGCTTGTGTGAAAGAAAGACTTCTTCGTTCTGTATCGGAACTTCATGGTTGTGAACATCTACAATATGATACAAATCGGAATGTTGTTCCACACCGATAATATTTACCTCTTTGATATGATTTTTATATTGAAACGATACAGGAACTTCCAACAACGATTCAATCTCCGAAACTTCCTGTCTCTTTTTTAGTTCCAACATCGCATCCGATTTGTTTACAACACGCTGAAACTCCATTTTTCCGGTATAGATTTCATTGTAGCTATATTTATCCGTAATGACGGTATTCCATAGGCTGTACATCATAAACATCACTGAAGTCAGTGCAAAAGAGAGTGTAATTCCGATAAGAATAAAAAAACTGCGCTTTCTGTTACGAGAGATATTGCGAAGCGACATCTTACCGAATGTATGAAACAAAAAGGTAAAAGAATCTAAAAAGGTCTTTTTTTGAACATAATGCGGCTCTTCCGCCTTGAATGCATCTAAGGGAGAGAGCGATAAAATTTTTTTTGCTCCGAGGTACCCTGCAAAAACGGAAAAAAGAGTTCCTGTCAAGAGACTGATACCAAAAACCTGCATTGATAATGCTTTTGAAATGTACGGAAAATTAAAAAAATTACCATACATATCCACGAAAGAATACAGGATGGGAACGGAAAGCAAAATTCCGAGTACAGATCCGACAATTCCAAGGATCACAGCAAACATGATGTAATGAAATTGGATTTGTCGTTCTGAATAACCGAATGCTTTCATAATACCGATTTGTGTTCGTTGGGACTGTACCAACCGTTCCAGCATCATAATCTGAATCATGGAAGAAATCAAAAGAAACAGAGACGGCAAAATACGGCTTGTTGTATTACACTCTTTAATTTCATCATCTACAACAGTGTGACTTGTTTGATGTTCCCTTGAGATAATGGAAGATACAGAATAATGTTTCAATAAACTCTTGAGGACTTCGGATACATCGGTAAATTCATATCCTTCTTTCAAGGTAAACACGATATTGTTGTATGATTGATTGAGAGATGTCATTTTTTCCATCGTTCTCAATGATGTAATTCCGATTCCGTAGGTACTGTAATCAGGAACAATATCTCGAACATCTTTCAGTGCATAAATAAATTCCGGACTTGCACCTGTTCCGCTGACAGTGAACGGATTTTCCGTTCCGTTGTACACGACGTAGATGGTATCACCGACAGACAAATGGTTGTATTCTGCAAAGTTACTGTCAAGCAGAATCTCATTTTTTCCGGTTTTAGGGTATGTGCCGTCTTGTAATAAAAACTGATTGACCTGATTGACCGAATCGTCATAGGACATCAACCTGATATAAATATCATCGCGACTACGCGAAAAATTCATACGAAACGTTTCTGCAATATGCCCTTCAATTTGAAAAATTCCTTCAATTTGTTTCAAAGATTTGATTTTTTGATAAGGAATGGATTGGATGTCAATAAATCCGTCTGCAAAGTTACAGGAACGATAGAAACTCTGTTGTGCATCGACCAAATTGGCACCGAGCATATCGAATGCGGAAAAAACGGTAATACCGATCGCAATTAAGACAATTACCGCAAAATTGGATTCTTTTTTCCCTATCAAATCTCTTTTTAATTTTTTGTATAGAATCATGGTATCACCTCCTAAGAAAGATGACTGTTATTTAGAACACCAACTGTTCGACGGGAATCGGAGAAGGGTTTTCTTGGATGTGGGTGATGGTGCCGTCTTTAATAAAAAATACACGGTCCGCCATATCCGCAATGGCGGCATTGTGCGTGATAATAATCACCGTTTTGCCATAATCGGTGTGAAACGATTTCAAAACCTTCAGTATTTCAACGCTGGTTTTGGAATCCAACGCTCCGGTAGGTTCATCACACAGCAGAAGTTTCGGATTTTTGCATAATGCACGCGCAAGCGCGACGCGTTGCTGTTCTCCACCGGACAACTGCATCGGAAAATGATAGAGTCTATCTTCCAAACCTACGGAACGCAACATTTCTTTTGCAGAAAACGGATTTTTGGCAATTTCTGCGCTCAATTCCACATTTTCCAGTGCGGTTAAATTGGACATCAAATTGTAGAATTGAAATACAAATCCGATATTTTCTCTTCGATAGACGGTCAAATATTTTTCATTGGCATCGTGTATTGCAGTATCTTCAAAGAAAAGAGTTCCCTTCGTCAAAGTGTCCATTCCTCCGATGATATTCAGCATGGTACTTTTTCCTGAACCGGAAGGACCTAAAATAACCAAAAACTCTCCGTCATATATTTCAAAACTGACATTTGACAGAGCATGAACCTCTATTGAGTCCAACGAATATGTTTTATAGATGTTGTTTGCGCTAATCAATACATTTTTCATTCTATTCACCCGTCTCATATCATTCAAATAAACTGTTCTATGGTTCTATTATATCTCTTATTATTTACCATTTCAATAAATAGTATCAATTAAATAATATTATCAAAATAAAAAATAGAATCCCCACAAAACTTTTGCTAAGGATTCTATTATCATCATATTCTCTATTTTCAATAAATCAGTATTATCTCTATTTTTTCTTGTAATTCCTCATCTCATTTTATTCACAGAGCTCAATTTGATTCACAAAATCAAGTATGGTATTCCAAACTTTGACAAATAGAACTTCAGGACATTTTTTAGATGCCGTTATAACGATTTCATAAAGTTCTCGTATTCGTAAAAACGACAGAAAAGATACTTATTATTTTTTACTGTTTGAAGCAACGGATTTTTCCTGCCAGTATTCCTCGTCCCATTTTTCATACTGTTCAGGAGTAATTTTAGTTTTTTTCTTTGTTGCAACATCATAAAGATAAGGAGTTCCCAATTCTAATCGCATTCTTTCATTTTCTGTTTGATGGGTATAGATAATTTTGTGTTTCTTCATAGAATAACGGTATCTGCTTGCAGGAAACAGTTCTTGTATCTTATCTTTTTTTGGATTGTACATCATCAATACTCTTGCGTAATCTTCATTCGTATTATCTATTCCACCGAACAGAACTGTATTGTCCTTCATCCACTCCGCATCTTCGGTCGCAAACACATTTGAGCTGTATACCTGTTTTATCTCCTGTGTTTTCATATTTTTAATATAGAATGCATATACATTGTTATTTTTTGTATCTTCAATTTTATCGGTCAAAATTCCCCAATTTCCATCGGGAGATACTTTGATTTCTTTCTCAAGATTTTTTGCGGTCACAGTCACATCTTTACCTGTTGTTTGACGAAGCTCCAAATGATGAATGGTTTTATCTTCGTCTGTCATACTGTATTTTACAGAACTGTTCACTTCACAATGAAGTAATTCTCCTACGATACGAAGAGGAACAAACACTCGATTTTGAAAAAGGTAAGGTTTCTCTTTTGTAGAAAATTTTTCTCCGTTCCTTGTATAGACACTGCTGCCTATCGCACAGGTAACCGTAGTATCTCCTTTGTGAATGGTGATATTCGGCTTATTAAATTGAACACTTGCACCCACACCGTTCCCAAAAAAACGGACTGGAACATAGGTAGAATTTCGAATCAATTGAGGCTCTACATCCGTTTTAATCTGTTTTCCGTCTACCATAAGCCGGTATTCTACCGAACTTGCATTACAAACACCTGAAAACAACAGTACCGTCATTCCAAACATCACAAAAATCCTTTTGTAATTCCTCATGATTGTTCACACTCCTTATCACTTTCGATTTCATACATCATAACTGAAACATAATATTTACAGTCATTCTATCAATAAAAACGATGAATAGCATACTTTACGTTAAAATGATACTATATCGTAATTACTATGTAATATGAAACCATAAAAACACTCTCTTTTTCATCCATCTGACAAAAAAGAGAGTGTTTGCTTAAGTTTGTGATATGACACTGAACATAATTTGAACATATAGACACAGTATAAATTATCAAATTTCTACTGTCATTTTAATTAATCCTTGGTTGGAATCTTAATTTTTATATTCAAAACATCGGAATCTTTTTCATCTTATGAGATATGGTTAAGTCTCTCATCACTCATCCATACAGTTCTCTTTTACACTTGATAACATCAATTTGATTCTGTTGATTTGGTTGACCTCGGAAGCTCCCGGATCATAATCTATCGGGGTGATGGTAACATTCGGATAATCTTTTCTGATTCTTTTGATAACTCCCTTGCCGGTAATATGGTTTGGAAGACAACCGAAAGGTTGGATACAGACAATACTGCTCACTCCTTGTTGAATCAGCTCTATCATCTCCGATGTCAATAGCCAACCTTCTCCGTATTGATTTCCGAGCGATACAATAGGTTTTGCCATTTTTTCCAAGTTTTCAATGTACTCAGGTTCATGAAAACGTGACTCTTTCAATCTTTTTCTGATCGGTTTTCTAAGATGTTCGATTAGGTCTACTCCCAACTGTCCGTACATCGCCGACATCTTGGATTTTGAGAAAAACTCGCCCTTATGAACAGAATTTCTCAGACAATACATCAGAAAATCGGTCAAGTCAGGCATAACAACCTCACATCCTTCTTCTTCCAGGATATCTTGTAAATTGTTATTGGCCTCCGGCAAATATTTGACAAGTATTTCTCCGACGATTCCAACTTTAATTAACTTTTTATCGTAAACCTCAATTTTTTCAAATGCATCAACGATTTCATTCACAAGTTTCTTATAGTGAATGATGTCAGGATTTGTAATAAATTTTTTAGATTTTTCAATATAGTAAGATTTTAATCGGTCTGTTTCACCTTCTTTTTTTTCATAAGGTTTCACGGCATTTCTCAATCTCATCAACAGGTCTCCAAGAAGAATCCCACCGAGTCCTTTTTTCAACAAATCTAACGAAATCTTAAAGCCAGGATTTTTTTCGATTCCCTGTGCTGAAATTGCAATGACAGGTATCTGCTCCAGACCTCTGTCTTTCAATGCTCTTCTGATGAAACCGACATAGTTGGAAGCTCTGCAGGCTCCTCCTGTTTGAGTCATAAGAAGAGCTAATTTGTTGACATTGTACTTTCCGGAAGAGATTGCATCCATCATTTGACCAACTACAATAATGGAAGGGTAACAAGCATCATTGTTGACATACTTCAATCCCTCTTCTATTACCTGTGAATTGACATTCGGCAAAAACTCGATTTGATATCCTTCGCTTTTCAACGCTCCCTCTAAAATTTCAAAATGATCTTTTGCCATCTGTGGACAAAGTATGGTGTAATCACGTTTCATTTCTTTGGTAAACGGTACATGACAGTTATCCAAAAGATATTCTTCTTTCGGAACAAACTTCCTATCTTCCAACGCCTGCATCAATGATCTCAGTCTGATTTTGATTGCACCTAAATTCGAAACCTCATCGATTTTAATCACGGTATATATTTTTCCGTTGGCATTTAGGATTTCATTGACCTGATCTGTCGTTACCGCATCCAGTCCGCACCCAAAGGAATTTAACTGTACCATTTCAAGGTCTTTTCTCTTTCCGACAAATTCCGCCGCCCGATAGAGTCTTGAGTGATAAACCCATTGGTCCAAAACTCTAAGCTCTTGTGAAATATCATAGTTTTTTACAAGAGAATCCTCTGAAATCACCGCATAACCGAGTGAAGTAATCAAACCGGGTATTCCGTGATTAATCTCAGGGTCGATATGGTAAGGTCTCCCTGCCAAGACAATCGCCTTTGTATTGTTTTCTTCAATATATTCCAAAGCTCGTCTTCCTTCTTTTGCTACATCCTCTCGGTATCTTTCGAGTTCTTCATAAGCGGAAGAGACTGCTGTTTTAATTCTCTCTTTGCTGATTCCTTTCTTTCCGAACACTTCAAACAATCTTTTTGTCATTCCCTTTCGTGAGTCAAAAGAAAGAAACGGATTCAGATATTCAATTCCTTTTTCTTCTATAGAATCCACATTGTTTTTAATCACTTCCGGATATCCTGCTACAACAGGACAATTCAGATGGTTTTGACTTTTTTCATACTCCTTCTTCTCATAAAAAACAGAAGGATAAAAAATAAGGTCCACACCCTGTTCTACCAAAGATTCAATATGCCCATGAACTATTTTTGCAGGATAACAACACGTTTCCGAAGTGATGGATGCGATTCCTTTTTCATAAGTCTTTCTTGTCGTATCTTCAGATAAGACAACCGAGAAACCTAAGTCTGTAAAAAATCGGAACCAGAAGGGATAGTTTTCATACATATTCAAAACTCTCGGCAATCCGACTCTTCCCATCGGTGCAAGTTCAATTGGAAGAGGCTCATAATCGAACACCCTCTTATATTTGTAATCATAGAGGTTAGGTAATGTCTTGGTCTGCTTTTTCACTCCTGCGCCTCTCTCACATCTATTTCCGGTTACATATCTGGAACCGTCAGAAAAAATATTAATGGTTAAGGCACAATTGTTAGGGCAAAGCCCACATCTTGCATTCTTTTGCTTGTAAGAAAAATGCTTCAACTGCTCCAAAGTAAATAAGGTCGATGTTTCATTCTGTCTCTTCTTTGCAATCAAAGCCATACCGAAAGCACCCATAAGACCGGATATGGAAGGTCTTATCGCTTTTTTGCCGGAAATTTTTTCAAAAGCTCTTAGAATTCCGTCACCGTAAAAAGTACCTCCTTGAACAACTACCTTGTTGCCCAGTTTACTTGGATCTCTCAACTTAATGACCTTTTGAAGAGCATTTTTGATGACGGAATAACACAATCCTGCAGCAATATCTTTCGAACTTGCTCCCTCTTTTTGTGCCTGCTTCACCTTAGAATTCATAAAAACCGTACATCTTGAACCCAAATCAACCGGTCTTTCTGCTCGCAGTGCAGCATTTTGAAAATCTTCAACCGTCATACCTAGAGACTTGGCAAATGTTTCAATAAAAGAACCGCAACCGGAAGAACACGCTTCATTCAACTGAATGGAGTCGATGATTCCATCCGTAATGTGCATCGCCTTCATATCTTGTCCGCCGATATCCAAAATAAAATCGACATCCGGTTCAAAATATTTTGCTGCTGTATAGTGGGCAATCGTTTCAACTTCACCGACATCAATCCCTATCGCCGCTCTTAAAAAATCTTCCCCATAGCCTGTGATACCGGATGATGCAATCCAAGCACCTTCCGGCAACTTATCATAAATATCCTTCAGAACTTCAATCGCTATCTCAAGCGGATTACCGTTATTATTTGAATAGTGAGAATACAGAATCTTGGAATCATCATCCAACAACACTAATTTTGAAGTTGTCGATCCGGCATCAATTCCCAAATAACAGGGACCACGATAAGTCTCAATACTGTTCTTTTGAACTTTCACATCCTTATGACTATCTCTGAAAGAGTCTATTTCTTCCTGTGAAGTAAAGAGAGGATCTAATGTTTGACTTTCATCTATCTCCAACAGGATTTCTCCGTTTATCTTTTTCATCAATTCAAAAAAAGTTGTCTTTTCACAGAATTTTGATGCCAAACAAGCGCCTAAAGCCACATAAAGCTGTGAATTATCCGGAACAATAAAAGTGTTTTTATCCTGTCCGATTGTCTCTTCAAATCTCACTCTTAACTCGCTTAAAAAATGAAGAGGACCTCCAAGCAACGCAATGTTTCCTTTTATCGGTCTTCCGCATGCCAAATTAGAAATTGTCTGATTCACAACAGATTGAAAAACAGAGGCTGAAATGTCCTCCTTCGATGCTCCTTGGTTCATAAGAGCTTGAATATCTGTCTTTGCAAACACCCCACATCTGGAAGCAATCGGATAAATCTTATGATAGTTCTTTGCTCTTTCATTCAATGTTCCGGCATCCAATTCCATCAAAGAAGCCATCTGATCGATAAAAGCGCCGGTTCCTCCCGCACAGATTGAATTCATTCTCTGTTCGATATTTCCCGACAAATAAGTTATTTTTGAATCTTCTCCCCCAAGCTCAATCGCAACATCCGTTTCGGGAATATATTCTCTTATCGCCTTTGTTCCTGCAATAACCTCCTGCACAAAGTGTATCCCGAAATATTTTTCGACAAACATACCTCCGCTGCCCGTAACGGCAATCGTGATATCCAAATTACCGAATTTATCATATACCTCTTTCAAGATATTCTTAACTGTTTCAACGACATCAGACTTGTGTCTTCTGTATACTTCATATAGTACTTCTCCGGTATCATCCATTAAGACTAGTTTTACTGTTGTTGATCCTACATCTAAGCCCAAATGAAATAACATAATTCCCCTTCTTTCTCATAGGAAGATAAATAATTTGACAAGCCAATTATATCACAAACCGTTCATAAAAATATGCTTTATTTTACTTTTTTATTTGCAAAATTTAGTGATAGGAATCATTCATATCGGAAAGAATTTTACAGTATAGATGTAAGTATATTTTTGATTATAATATACTGTGAAAATCTATTTGTTTTAAAACAGATAGAAATAATAAATCATACAAAATAAAGATTTTATATCGTTTCTGAATTTCCATCTCTCAATTATAAAAACACTTTCTGTCAATTATATATCAAAAATATAAAAAAACTGATGTGAGAAGTCACAAAGTAACTCTCACATCAGTCTGATATTCTTACTAAACCATCAAATCAAAGATTTATTTTGATAAATATTCAATAATTTGATTTGCTAAAGATTTTGCAATTTTTTCTTGAGCTTCATAAGAACCTGCTCCGATATGGCAAGTAATGATGCAATTATCTAATTCAAATAATTTATGATCAGGTGCAGGTGGTTCTACTTCCACAACATCAAGTCCTGCTCCTGCAAGGTGTCCTGATTTTAATGCATCATATAGTGCATCTTCATCCACAAGTCCACCTCTTCCAAGGTTGAATAAGAAACTTCCTTCTTTCATCATATCCAATTGTTTTTTGCCAATCATGTGTTTTGTTTCAGGTGTCAAAGGCATATGAATAGATAAAATATCAGCTGTCTTTAACACTTCGTCCAAGCTCATCAATTTCACACCGATTTTATCAGCTACTTCTTGCGGAAGATATGGGTCATATCCGATTACATTACATCCGAATCCTTGACAAAGTTGTGCAACACGACTTCCGATTCTTCCGACAGCTAAGATACCAACTGTTTTTTCTGTCAGTAGGTTTCCTGTGAATCCCATTTTATCCCATTTACCTTGTTTTACCGCATTGTTTGCAGGGTTTACTTTTCTCATAACGGTAAGCATCAATGTCAATGCCAATTCTGCAACGGAATCAATACTTCCATCTTTTACATTGAATACTTTGATACCTTTTTCTTCTGCATATTTTGTATCAATATGGTTAAGACCGATTCCTGCCATTCCGATTGCTTTTAATTTTACTCCGGCATCAATCATATCTTTTTGAACCGGTGTATCAGAACGAACGATTAAGATTTCATAATCCTTTACCATCGCTTTTACTTCATCTAAGCTTTTTCCGTAAGCCAAAGTTACATCATAATGTTGTTTTAGAATATCCACTCCTGATGGATGTACTAATTCAGTAATTAAACATTTCATCTCAAAATTCCTCCTATTTTTTATGTAACACAATAATTAACCTGTCCATATCATTGTATCACATATTTATTTTCTGTCAATTATGATTCCTTCTGTTTTTATCATCATAGATTTGAGATGATAAAACATATGTGAAAAAAAGTTTTTGAAGATAAGCTATTGTTAAATACGAACCGGTAATACCAAGTAAGTATAGTCTGTTTCGAATTCCGGTTTAATAATACAAGGACTCACATTCGTATTGAAGTTCATGTAAATGTATTCATCTTCCATTACTTTCAAAGAATCTAAGAAAAATCGGATATTAAATGCAATTTCCAAATTTTTTCCTTCTAATTCCACATCCAAAATTTCTTCCAAATTTCCGACTTCATTGTCATGTGCGGTAATAAGAAGCTCATCATTTTGGATACGAAGTTTTACCAAATAATTCTTAGAAACCAGGGTAGCACGATCCAATGCATCAATAAATTTTTGACGGTTTACTTTAATTTTAGTAGAAAATTCTTTCGGAATAATTTCTTCGTATTTTGAAAATTCCCCTTGAATCAACTGTGTATTTACAAGAGTTCTTCCGAATAAGAAACTGGCATGTCTGTCTTCGATTCCGATTTTCACATCTTCTTCCATCGTTTGACAAAGTCTCATAATTTCAACCATTGTTTTTCCCGGAATAATCATACTTCGTGAACCGACAGAAGATTTCAGTTCACATTTTTTGTATGCCAAACGGAATCCGTCCAATGCAATCACATTCATTTGATTATCTTCCAGTTCTACCAACTCTCCCATAAAAACAGGTTTTGTTTCATCTGTTGTAACAGCAAAATGTGTTTTCTTAATCATCTCTTCCAAAATCGCAGGATGAATATTTTGATAAACTGCCTCTTCCAACTCGTCAACTGTCGGAAAACCGTTATCCAACATCTCTTTGATGGTAAATTTCAGTTTTTGACATTGTAACAAAACATTTCCGTCTTTGATAGAAACAGTCACTTCTTCATTAGGTAATTTTCGAATAATATCTGACAGAATTTTCGCATCAATAACTGATTTTCCTTCTGTTTCAACAGCAGCATCAATGGAGGTTCTAATTCCAATCTCCAAATTGTTTCCTGTGATAGTCAATTCATTTTCATACGCTTCTAAATAAAATCCTTTTAAAATATCAAGAGGAGTTTTACTAATAATTGCTTTTGATGCAATTGCCAGTGCATCAGAAAACTCTCTTTGGTTTACGGTAAATTTCATCATACAATCTCCTTTTATTCAGTGAATTCTTTATTTAGTATTATACACAAAAAAAAGAAATCTGTGTTACTTAATTTTTTGTAGAGCGAATTGTGATGAAGTTCTGTCTAAATATAAATAATAACAGATTATAGTAGTAATAGTAGAGAGTGTGAATATGTGGATAACTCACACAAATAATTGTTTTATAGGAGTTGGATTTTTGAAAAAGTATGTGGATAAAAAACAGAACATAAAAATAAAATGTGGATAATCAAATCACAACGGAAAAAATGTACTTTTAATAAAATATTGGAATTTCAAGCAATAAAAAAAATAACAAAGAAAGAAAAAAATAAAAATTTTTTTAGAAAACAATCTTTCTTTTTCTCTCACTTTGTTATTTAAATAACAAAAAAGTTATCTCATGAATTATGCATTTTGAATATCTTTTTTTAGATTTTCAATCAGTTCTTTTGTTTTTTCATCTATTTTGATATCACTTGTAATCTTATCACATGCGTGCATTACGGTAGTATGGTCTCTTCCTCCGAATTCCGTTCCGATTTTAGGAAGTGACAAGCCTGTCAATTCACGACAGAGGTACATTGCGATTTGTCGCGGATAAGCAATCTCTCGCTTACGACCTTTTGAAGAAAAATCATCTACCTGAATCGAGAAGGATTCCGCAACTTTTTCTTTGATAAATGTCGGAGTGATTTCAACATGTTGTTTACTTTGAAAAATATTTTTTAATGCTTCTTGAGAAAGTTCCGGTGTAATTTCACGTTTTGTAAGATCGGAGTAAGCAAAAATTCTTGTCAAAGCACCTTCCAACTCACGAATATTCGATTTGATATTTTTTGCGATATATTCAAATACGAGATCGGGAACATGATGTTTTTCTTCTTGTGCTTTTTTTCTTAAAATAGCAATCCTTGTTTCATAATCCGGCGGTTGAATATCTACAATCAGTCCCATTTCAAATCTTGAGCGCAGACGATCAGCAAGCATCGGAATTTCTTTCGGTGCACGATCGCTTGAAATAATAATTTGTTTATCCGCTCCGTGTAATGTATTGAATGTATGGAAAAATTCTTCCTGTGTTCTTTCTTTTTCCGAAATGAATTGAATATCATCAATCAGAAGAATATCAACATCTTTTCGATATTTATTTCGGAATTCTTCATTTGTGTCATCTTTAATAGAGTTAATCAATTCGTTTGTAAAGGTTTCAGAAGAAAGATACAAAATTTTTACATCCTTATTTTGAGACAACACGTGGTTTCCGATGGCATGCATCAAGTGAGTTTTTCCAAGTCCTACTCCTCCGTAAATAAACAACGGATTGTAAGAATGTGCCGGGTCATTAGCGACAGCAACACATGCGGAGTGTGCAAGTACATTGTTGTTTCCTACAACAAAGCTGTCAAAAGTATACTTTGGAATCAAGGTAATATTTTTTTGATAGATATCTTTTTTCTCTTCTTTCGGTTCCGAATTCAAATCGTCAAGTGACAGAATCAGTTGAATTGACAGAGAGGAGTTTGATTTTTTTTCTAAGATACCGTTCAAAATATCTAAGTATTCTCTTTCTATCATTTCTAAGATAATCTGGTTTGTAGCAAACAAAACCAACTTATCGTTTTTTATCATGATAGGTTCCAATCGGTCAATGAAAGTTTTGTATATATTTGTTGTTTTTGCAGAAACTGTGGCAGCAAATTCCTGCTTGACTGCTTCCCATAATTCTTGTGCGTTCATAACTTACCCTCCTGAACTATTTTTTACTTTTTTGAGGGATTATCCACAAAAAAATTAAACCGGTCAGAATAAAATATTTTGAAAAAG